>CAYNZZ010000028.1:0-3588 GCA_964401865.1 uncultured Erysipelotrichaceae bacterium | reverse complement strand
TCACCTTTAATGATGCACAAACCATCTTTGTATTTTTCTTCTTTTTGTGCATCTTTTAAGCTATACCAAAATGAGAATACTTCATCTGGATATATAACTAAGTTATTTAATTTCTTGGCAGCCAGTTTTAGATTGAATACCTTGTTTAATTGGTATTCAATTGAAAAACCAGTCTTTTCATTTATCATCACTTCATTTTTTTCTTTCAGTTTATAATCATATATATCTTCATCAAAAGATTTGGCGATTTTATATGGCAGTTTTTCTATTTTTTTATAGTAGTTTCGATTATGAATTTTTTCTTTGATTGCTCGTAATTCTTTAATCATAAAACTGTACCTCCTGTCTTATTTGTATGATGTGTATCATCTGTATTATTTGTATCATCTATACTAGTACAATGTCAAGAAAAGAATAAAAAAAGCGAATGTAATTATTCGCTTTTTGAGAAAATTTATTTATTGAAAAAATATAAAAAAGTTTATAAGTTTTTATAAAATGCTATCGTCAGTTGGATCGAATACCGAATGAGGCCATGAGGATGCTTGCACTTCGGCAATATGCTTTTTCCTTAACAGATACATCAGCAGTCTAGATTGACCTATACCGCCACCTATTGAAAGAGGCAGTTCGTCATTTAATATCATTTGATGATATGGTTTTTCTAGATGGTCTTGCCATCCTCTGATTTCTAGCTGTTTTAAAAGACTTTTTGAATTAACTCTAATACCCATTGATGATAGTTCGACATGCCGATCATAGCGATCATCAAATAAAATCAAATCGCCATTTAAATTCCAATCATCATAGTCGGGACTGCGATAATCATGGGCCTGTCCAGATTTAAGTACATGTCCAATGCCGATGATGAAGATGGCTTTTTTGTCCTTGGCGAATAAGTATTCTCTTTGCACGGGCTTATACTTCGGGTATAAATCTTCTAATTCTTGGCTGGTTATAAAAGTAATGTTTTCTTTAAGATTTAGACCGATACCAAGAGTCATTTTCATATCATTATTAGTCTTTTTGATGGCGTCATAAATTTTATCGACAGTTTTAGTTAAAAAGTCAATATTACGATCTTTTTCTAAAATTGCTTTTTCCCAATCCCATTGTTCAACAAAAAGTGAGTGGATGGCATCGATTTTTTCACCTTGTCTAATAGCCTTCATATCGGTATATATTCCTTTGCCATCTTCAATATCGTATCTTTTTAAAGCCATTCTTTTCCATTTTGCAAGTGATTGAACAACTTCAAATCTTGTACCATAGGCGTCAAAACCAACAGGAGTTTCACTGCCTGATAGTTCATCTTGCAAACCGCTTTCTTTAGTGACAAAAAGAGGGGCTTGAACTTTTATCAAATCCAAGGCGTTTTCGAAATTATTTTCAAAACATTTTTTGCAGTGTGCTATTTCTAGTATTTTCTGTCTCATAAATAATCCTTCCTAAAATAAAAACCCATATCATCAAAGGACGAATATGGGTTATCCGCGGTACCACCTAAGTTATCATTTATATGATCGCTTTTATTAGATAACGGCTAATGCCGGTCAAATTTACTACTAATTTCAAAATGACACTCAGAGATGTTATTGGGCAAGATCTTTGCATATCTGCTTACACCGACCAGACTCGCTTTAATGAGTATCTTGCTTACTTCTTCTCGTCTTTGTTTGTATAACTATAACACATTTATGGTAACGGTTTAAATATTTTTAAAGTAATTTAATACACAATAGCGTCATCAGCAGTATAAGCTTCAAGCGAATTTTCTTTTACTTGAATACACACAAAATTAATACCTGAATCTTCACTGGCAAATATTTGACGTTTGGCACCTGGTGCTATTTTTAGCCAATCACCACTTGAAAGTTCTACTTCTTCATTGTCGATTACAAATTTGGCCTTGCCTTTTAATATTCCGTAGATTTCTTCGTTATTTTTATGAGAATGAATAAATGGAACACTTGTTTGAGCGGGTAGATGATTGATACTAATTTCTGCACCGGTTAAGGATAGTTTTTCGTGAAGTTCTTCTCTTGCGTCGTTTTGGATACTTGTTTTAGTATAGTTTGTCATAATTTCCTCCATTTATTTAAGTAATTTTTTGCTTAAATATAGTTTATCGGTTTACATATACAAAAAATAGTACGCACTTTTTTATAACTATACATATAAAAATGGATGTGTTAATATTTGGGCTAAGGAAGTAAAAGAACATGAAATCAAAAGATGAATTACCTTTTTGTCCAGTGGCGACAGCAGTATCTTTAATTGGAGGAAAATGGAAACTTTTAATTTTGCGTAATTTAAAAAATCGTCCGTGGCGATTTAATGAATTGATGCGTGATTTAGATGGCATATCACAAAAAGTTTTAACCGATAGTTTAAGACAAATGATTGATGACGGCTTGGTTTATCGACACGATTTTAACCAAGTTCCTCCAAAAGTAGAATATGGTTTAACCAAACTTGGTAAAGAAATGCTGCCGATTATTGATGCACTTTCAGATTTTGGCAATCATTATAAGAAAGTCGCAAAATAATAAAGGTGCAAAGTGATGCTTATAATTATTAAGCAGTGTATATAAAGGAGTGAAAATGATTAATGTATTATTCGTATGCCATGGCAGGAGTTTCTCTTTTGCCTAGATCTTCTATTTTATGCGATTTTTCTCACGATAGGAGAGTGCATTACAACGATTTTACAACTTTTGAAAAGTGTTCCGATATGATTATTAGTCTAGAAAAATTAACAATATTACAAGGAAGAAAATAAAGTTATGGGAGAAAGATAATATGGGACTAAAGATGAAAGAGGCAAAGTTCAAAGGAGAAAACATAGAGATTTCAAATTTTAAAGAATCTATGAGAGGAAATCTTTGTTGCATTTACTGTAATGTACCAATTACGTATGTAGCTGGGCATATAAGAAAGATGGGGGATAGAGATATTCATGTTAAACCATATTTTAGATTAGTAGATGAAAAAAGAAATCCACATGAAAGAGGATGTGAGTATATTACATCTAATATTGTCAAAAAAATTTTTGCTGATATTTCAAATGAGGGATTGGCAACATTTCAGAACAATAAGTATATTACAAGACTGCATATAATTACAGAAAATTTTGAAAAAGAGAAACAAGGGGTGTTAGCAAAGGAAAGTAAGAACCATCAATTGAATAAATCAGAGAAAAATTATATTAAAAACAATGAACAACCTGCATATTTACAAACAATTAAAAAAATTGTTGAATTGAAAGAAGCATTAGATAATGATAAAGAGCTTAGAGATTTAGTAATCTTACAATTTTATAATGAATATAAACAAAGGTACGATGAGATTAAATGGAAAGATTTTTATGCTGATTATAATTTGAAACAATATGAACACATTTACAAATTAATCGAAAGTAAAAGAGCATTTCATCCAATTTGTTTTTCGGGTGAAATAAAAGAAGTAAAAGGATTTGAAAATGGAGGGATTTACATTATTAAATTTTATTCTATAAAGCAAAAAGTGGGAGAATATTTATCCTTATCAATAAAAACAAAGAGTGAAGAGGTATTTGATTATGCAAGT
>CAYNZZ010000027.1:0-3590 GCA_964401865.1 uncultured Erysipelotrichaceae bacterium | reverse complement strand
ATCTGCCTTACAAGCAGAGGGTCAGCGGTTCGAGCCCGTTAACCTCCACCATTTTGCCGACTTAGCTCAATTGGTAGAGCAACTGATTTGTAATCAGTAGGTTGTGGGTTCAAGTCCTATAGTCGGCACCATTTAGTTTATTTTTTTATTTTGGAGGGGTAGCGAAGTGGCTAAACGCGGCTGACTGTAAATCAGCTCCCTACGGGTTCGGCAGTTCGAATCTGCCCCCCTCCACCACTTTAGTTGGGATGTAGCCAAGTGGTAAGGCAACGGACTTTGACTCCGTCATTTCGCTGGTTCGAACCCAGCCATCCCAGCCATGACTTGACTCGGTAGCTCAGGCGGTAGAGCATCTGACTTTTAATCAGAGGGTCCCGGGTTCGATTCCCGGCCGAGTCACCATTTCCTTGCGGATGTAGTTCAATGGTAGAACTTCAGCCTTCCAAGCTGACTACGTGGGTTCGATTCCCATCATCCGCTCCATTAAATATAAATATAGGCTTAAATATAGATTTTAAAGATATAAAGCCCGTCAGACTACTTGTTCTGATGGGCTTTTTTTGCATATTATACACCTCGAAACGAAAATGTTTCGTCGCAAAGGAAGGTAATGAAATGCCACAAACAGAAATAAAAGATGTTCAACATAGCAAACAACTCGAGGTAGAGGTATATGAAGTGTTTAGAGACAATGTAATCTATTACGCTACTAAGCGAGAAATGACATTTAAGGATTTAGCCAATAAAGCCTCGCGTTATGTTGAAGCCTCAATTAGACCTTCTTATGATGATGGTGGGTATATAAGTAAGTTATTTATCAGATTTTGAATGATTCTGGTTTTATTAATTTTTGCGTTGACAAACAGATAGATGCTAATGAAAAATCATATACGATTATCAGTCATATTCTTTTAAAAAAATAGATGGCAAAATAACGAACTATACAGCAGAACAATACAACTCAAAACTAATTGATCGTCATTGTGATAAAGCATTAGAAGAACAACTCAATAAAATAGACAAAGTTATTCAATACATCTACGACCATGAGCCTAGCTTGGAAGATAGAACTATGGATGAACGGAAAACCTTTTTGATGGAGAAATTAAATTCGGAAGTTCGAAATCTTAAAGAGGGAGTAAATGACTTACAACAAGAAAACTCTAAGGATGATGGATTAGAGATATAGTTCTGATATGAAGTGATACCAGTTTTTTCTTTATAGGGGGAAAAAGATAAATGATTGAAAAAAGTAAAAACGAAAGTGATTTCTAATTCCGTTATTTAAAATGATCATGAGCAGAAAGAGATATTTACATAAAAAGTGTATTTTTAATACAACCTTTTAGTTCAATTTTGAAATATTTCTTTTTTCTAGGTTGTGTTTACCAATATGTTTCTTGCCTTTTAAAGTGATTGCAATCGCTTACATTTATGATAGAATAAGATTTAAGAAAGGAGTATTTGTATATCTGTGAGTTTTATTGATGTAAAAATGTACATCTGTTTTGGCACAAGCTAAAAGGGTGTGCTTCTATTTGAAATGATTTAAAAATGAAAGGAACGGAATATATAATACTAAATGAAGTAAAATACACAGGGAAATTATTTAACAATATTTCAAAATTATTTACTATTATTCTTGTACTGTGCTTGATAGTAAGCGGAAGTGGTTCAACTATTTTTGCGGATGAGAATTCAAAAAGACAGTCTTTAGACGCAGCGATCGATGCAATGCAAGAATACACAATGTGTGGAAATGAAAATTGGAGTGGATTCGAAATCATTTCAGAACACTCTTTAAAAAATGGAAAAACAGAAGAAATTGGTTATGTATTTGAATTGAAAAACGGGGATAAAAGTGGCTATGGCATAGTAATAGAAGATAATGTTGGTTATTTAGTGGTAGAAGCCTCTTCTCGTACTTCGTCACCTTTTGAAAAAAATAAAGAGTTTGGCAGCACATACATTTATACTGGTCCATTGAATTATTTTATTGATGATGATTTAACCGATACCACTGTATATGATATTCAAAACAAGAAAAATACGAATATCTCAATATTAAATAATAATTCCATGAATTATGTGCGTTCTCCAAGAACCAAAGCAACACTAACGACCAAATATCTTTCTTCATATAGTTGGAATTTTGAAACTACACGGCAGCCGAATGGAATCGCTTGTATTCCGACATCTATGGCTATGGCACTAAAATATTTACACAACTCAGGTCAAATTAATATCACTTCTTCATCTTTGAGGAATATCGGAACCTTAGCTCAAACATTGTATAACAACATGTATAGTAGCTAGTATCCAAATATGATTGAAGCGAGTCATGTTGCTCCTGGATTGGCTAATACAATCACCAGTTCCACTTGTGCGAATAAAGTTACTACAAATTATGGTATCTTCGGCAGTTCTATGAGATATGGTGATTTAAAAGCAAAGATAGACGGAAACTATCCAGCAGTAGTTATGTTTGAAGGAGGAGTTTTAGCAAGCGTAGAACATGCAACTACACTTGTGGGCTACAAGACTACAACATTCCACGATTATGTAATTGTTGTCGATCCTCTAGATGAGGCAGAAAAAGAAATCGCATAGGGTGATGCAAGCAGTTTTTACGGTTATTATATCCTATATATCTATCAAGGTTGGTAACTAATATAATGGAGGATTGTTATCATGAAAAAACAGGCATATACTATGATTTTAATACTTCTTTTATCCGGTTGCAGTATTTTACGAACACAAGAGAAGTCAGAAGTAAAACCTTTTGCTTATATCTATGATTTTGATGATAGTGCACTTAAAACAAGTTTAGTATATGAAGGGGATTTTGATTATTTAGAGATTCCTTATTTTTCGCAAAGAAAAGCTTTGCCAGTGATGGGTAAATATTGCAAGGATCCAGCTACATCGCAATATGAAATTTCTTGTACTGTTCTAGAAAATAATCTTCCTTATTTCGATATCTCGAAGATTTTTGAATGCGTTGATGGAAAAATGATGGTTATGACTTTGGATGAAGGTGGAAATGAGACAGGGGAGAATGTATTTTATGAAGATACGCTATTTTTTTTATTACTAAAGAATCATACAGTCATCCCGATTCCATCGATATATACGCAACTACGACCGCACTTTAGAGGAAACGAATTTGGATTTATAGATGAAATCCCGACTTATGAGATATTAGATTCCTATGTTTTGAAGACGTCAAAAAAATATGATTTGATTTTTTCAATTATTGAGATAGAGGAAGGTTATATACTAGAGGTTAACTATATTTATACTTCTTATCCAAAACCGACGACAGGAGAAAAGATTGTTGCTTATGGCTTTGTAGAGAAGAATGATAGTAGCCAAAAATGAACATTTGTTTTATAACTGATGAAAAAGACAGATTGATAGAGAAATTAAATTTGGAAGTTCGAAATCTTAAAGAGGGAGTAAATGACTTACAACAAGAAAACTCTAAGGATGATGGATTAGAAATGTAATCGGTATCAAATGATACCGATTTTTAATGTCAATAAATCCCCTAGATAGTCTAGGGGTTAGGATAAGGTTTACCGGAGAGA
>CAYNZZ010000026.1:0-4532 GCA_964401865.1 uncultured Erysipelotrichaceae bacterium | reverse complement strand
TGTCAGAAAAGAGTTAAAGAATAATCCCCCACCAATACCAATGCTCGTCAAACCTATCAACAAAATAATTAAAAATGTTTTATATGGCTGACTACGCTTAAATATGAAATTATATGCAAGGTGGATGATGATATAGCAAATAAGTACACCACCAAGCACTGCTATAGCGAAAAAATAAAATATCGTACCACCCTGGCTAATCGCGAACACCATGGCAACAACACCGGCGACAAAAAGTATAAGAATCGGCAGAACACATAGAGTCACTAAGGCATTGACTAAAAACATCGCAACATTAGCCAGTCCTGCAAAAAATCGACTAGACGAATGAATTGGATCTCTAATAATAATCTTAGGATTTTTGTTTTGAATCAATGCTGATTTTTGCGTATTATCCTCAATCGGTTCTTCAACTTCTTGTTTTTGAACATTACCATCACTGATTGTCACATAATAGTCTAAATATCTAATCTTAAATAGATGTAGGAAGATTATAACGCCCAAAATTATTATAACTGTCAATATAATAGCTTCAATAATCGTTCTTATGATATATCCAACATTATAAGGTATAACTTGCAGAAGCAAATCCACGATCGACATTATCCCTGCAAATAAAAGCCCTAATATAATAGTGATGACTAATGCAATAAATAACATTTCCATAAGCATTATCACTTTTGATCTAAAGGACATATGAATAAACATGTTGTATGTTTTAGTTACATATTGAAGAAAATCATTTAAATAATTACGTTTATTATCTTCTTTCTCTTCTTTAACAATTTCACCCATAACGCCATCATCCATCAAATCGTTCAATGAACAGTTAAGTATTTTACATAACTGAATAATTTTCGCCATATCTGGATATGATTCACCTGACTCCCATTTACTAATGGCTTGTCTTGTCACGTTAATCTTTTCTGCCAACTGTTCTTGTGATAAGTTATTAGTTTTTCTAAGCTTAGATAGTTTTTCATAGAATTTCATTTTTTTCACCTCACGGTTGTATTTTCTCATTATAACGCAGTTGCAACTACCGATTATCGCTATCTTTTTGTATAAAATCGGTTGCAAACTAAAAAAGTCAGTACCTTTTTTATCAAATACCGACCTTCAATTAATATTTTTTATTTTTGATTATCCATATAGCTCAACATTGGTTTTACATCTTTTTTTTCTAATGTGCGAGCTAGATAGTTTTTAACGATTTTTACAAGTAGTGGACTTAAACAAATTAAGCCAACTAGATTAGGTATCATCATTAAACCATTAAATGTGTCTGATATATCCCACGCCAGTGATGAAGTCATGATAGCGCCAAATACAATCACAATGCAGTATATAATCTTGTAAGTTTTAATTCCTTTTTCACCAAAAACATATTCTGTAGCTTTTGAGCCATATTGAGACCAACCAACTAAGGTGCTAAACGCAAATAAGAAAGTTGCAATAGCGATGAAAATGGCACCAAACTCGCCAAAGACATCCTTGAAAGCTAACGATACAAGCGTAGCATCATTAGCACTTGTCAAAACTTGACCACTCACTAAATCGATATATCCGGATGACAAAACCACCAAAGCACTCATTGTACATATTACAAAAGTGACTACAAATACTTCAAATATTCCCCACATTCCCTGAACAACCGGTTCCGTCGCATTCGATGAACTATGTGCCATAACCGATGATCCAAGTCCTGCCTCGTTAGAAAAAGCTCCTCTTTTTAAACCTTGAATGACAGCTTTAGAAACTATTGCCCCAGCAATACCTCCTCCTAGTGCCTCACTAGTGAATGCTAATCTAAATATGGATTCAAAGATAGCCGGTATTTGCTCAAAATGAATAACAAGCAAAACAAGCGAACCTAATATATAGAATAGTGCCATAAAAGGAACGGTCTTTTCAGCAAAAGAGGCTATTCTCTTTAATCCACCAAATATAATAATTGCCGTAATAATCATTATGACAATGCCTATAATTAATGACAGCATTGATATCCCCCAAACCTCAGTATCAACCAATCCGCTTAAGAAAACATCTTTGACATTGATAACTGCTTTATTGACTTGAGACATATTGCCGATACCAAAACTAGCTAACATTGTGAAAAAGGCGAAAGTAGTAGCTAATACCGGCCCTATTTTTTTACCATATTTCATATTGCCAATACCATCTTTTAAATAGTACATCGCTCCACCAGACCATTCGCCATTATTATTTTTGCGCCTAAAATAAAGCCCTAATACTTCTTCGGCAAATTTAGTAATCATGCCAAAAAAGGCAGCGACCCACATCCAGAAAATAGCACCTGGACCGCCTAATACAATCGCAGTAGAAATACCCGCAATATTACCGATACCTATCGTAGCGGCCAAAGCTGTGCATAGCGACTGAAATTGTGAAATGGCTAGATATGTCGTTTTGTGTTCTTTAGCTTTTGATTCTTTTTTTATTATTTCGCCCAAAGTAGTTTTAAACCATAATCCTATGTATCTCACTTGAAAAAAACCAGTTCTTATACTTAAAAACAAACCACTCCCTATAAGAGCGATTAAACCTACTTTAACCCAAATAAATTCATTTATTACACCATTAACGCTGGCTATACATTCAAAAATAGCATCCATAAATACACCCTAAAAAAAATATAAATATATTATAAACATCATCTTAAAAGCTGGCAATAAAAAATGTTAAACATATATTTAGATATTTTTAACTCTCGTTTTATGGTTTTTGTCAGCATTAATATGTTCGCTCAATCAAGTTATACATACCAATAATTATTATTCACATTTCTATACATCATGATTGATTGTTCGGTTTATACGATAGATTTTTCATAAAAATCTCTTGTTTTTTCCAAGTTATTTACATACATCGCAATGTGTTCTATATGTATTTTATTCTCCTTCTAATACTTCCCAAACCATTACATTCTTAACTGTATATTACGTAACTTATAATCTATAGTTTGAAGATAAATTTGATTTATTTTAGTGACAACGGAGCATTCTTTTACTAATTGCAAATTTCATCAATTGCATTTATCACAATTCCTCTAAATCCATCTTTTTCTAGACTCGCAACCCCCTTGATAGTTGTGCCATTTGGTGAACATACTTCATCTTTTATAATACCGGGATGTCTATTGTCATCAAGAAACATCGCCCCAACTCCCTTAATCATTTTAGCGCCTAATTTATATGCATCTGAACGACTTAATCCATATTTGACTCCAGCATCACCTAACGCTTCTAAATACATTGCCGTGAAAGCGGGACCACAACCTGCAATGGTACCGGCAATATCCAATTTATTTTCATCAACAAAAAAGATGTCACACAATGGTTCAAATACTCTTTTGAAAGTTGATAGTTCCTGTTCGTTTAACGAATGTTTGTCTTGCGTTACCAGAACACCTTCTGCCACCGATATACTAGTATTTGGAACAGTTACGATGTAATGATTATTTCCAAATATTTTTTGAAATTTATCAAAAGTATATGATGCAACAATGCTAACAATAATTTTGTTCGACAGTAAATCTCGTAAAGGTGTCATCACCTCTTCGACTTGATAAGGTTTAACCGCCACTATAACCAAATCACTATTAGCCACTACTTCTTCGTTTGTCTTACATGCAGTTGCATGATATTTTTCGGCGTTCATTTCAAGTTTTCCATAGTTTCGCGCACTGACAAAATAACTATGTTTACATTGTTTATAATTAAACCCACGAACAATCGCTTGCCCCATATTCCCAAATCCAATTATTCCAATATTCATTTTCATACCTCGCCTTTAAATATTTTTTATTTATAATGTTGATCACTTGCTTTAAACTAGTAATTCATATCTTAATTACATATATAAAAACTTATAACCTTTTCGAATGATTAGAAGTTGCATTTACTATTTTAAATCATAATTCCACTCATTATTATTCTTGTAATAAAAAAATTCACTTAAATCACTTTCCTTAAAAACGCGAATCATATCACTCATATCTTTAGCCAAGCTTAAATTAGAAAAATTATCTATATCTTCCCACCATATGCAGCCTTCTTTAGATGATTTTAAAGTACCTTTAAGCTTATTTGTCTTGTACAATAAGACAACATATCTTTCACTATTATCGTATCAATCCTTTATTCCGCATATACGAGGTGAATGTATTGTTAATCCTGTTTCTTCTAGGACTTCACGAATTACTGCATCAGTAAATGATTCACCTATTTCTACATATCCTCCTGGAAAAGTTATTCCCAGAAAATCTTTCTTTTTTCTATCTATAACAACTACTTTATTGTCATCATATATCATACACATATTCGTAAAAATTACTTTTTCAGACATTTCAAGCACCTCATAAATGTTACTTATATTTTTATTTCAATGACTCTATAATTTGTTGTTTATCATTTAAATATTTATATGTTCATTATAAAACAAAAGGCATGACCACAAAAGTCACACCTTTATATTTTTATCGACAAAATAGAAATCTATCAATTATTCTT
>CAYNZZ010000025.1:0-6151 GCA_964401865.1 uncultured Erysipelotrichaceae bacterium | reverse complement strand
ACAGAGTCTATTTTAATATATTCGGCAACATATTTTTTATCTGCATTCGCATCTTCTAATTCGCTATCAAAAGTTACCCATTTGTAACCATCTCTATCAATTGAATTGATATAAGGTTTTTGCCCCTTCAAAACATTAAAACTAACTTCATCAAAATTGTTTATCTTTCCGCCATTGGCATCGATAGTAATAGTTACATATTCTCTATTTAATATTTCATCTTTATTAATAATGACATCAATATCATTTTTCTCTATGTACCCTACACATTCATTAAAATTATATGTATAATTATCACTATCATTTGAGCTATCCAATTGAACTTTGTAATAGTTATCGTTTTCTTCTAATATCACAAACGAAAAATCACTGATATTTCTTAGCGTCATCTTTGTTTCACTTAAAGAACTATCGCGATATACAGGTAAAGAATTAGCATAATAAATCAGCCCAAGTGCATAAGCATTGTCATCTTTAGAACCAAGAGTTTTATCTAAAGTATAATAATTACTGGCAGCTTTTTCTCCCCAATAAGGATCGTTAGAGTATTGAATATTCATACCGCTTGCTTTGTTGCCAAAAAAAGAGCCATTGTAAACAGAGCTTAGATGATTAGCAAAACGGGAAGAGATGTAATACTTTGCATGTGAATATACAGATTTTTCTAAGTCGCTATATCTAGAAGCGTTTCTTTCTTCTTCGTTATCAAAAGCGGCATGAGCAAATAAATTATTATTCACAAAAGAATTTAAAGATTTTCCGTATGACGATTCATTCATTGATATCGACAGCATCATTAGCGCATTAGCGCCATAAATATTTTGATATTCAAAAAAAGATTGCAGTTCACCATAATACTGCGATTGGTTTACAACATCATTCGCATTATCCACATTAAAATCCTCATATTTTTGTAACTTACGATCAAAACATAAAATCTCGTCAAAATATGTTCTTATTTCTTCATAACTATAATTAGTAATAGTTCGATGAGGAAGATACTGATAATAATTATAATACGGAGAATCTGCATTGATTGCTCTAACGGTTTCTTCATTGTTATAATCATCTATCATAGCTTTAAAATCATTATAAAAATAATGACCATCATAGCTAAAATAACCAATACTTTCTTCAAGATATTCCGGTGCTTCTCCTAAAGATATACTAGTCGAATAAAAATCTTGAACAAGTTGTGTTTTTACTTCATGATATAATATTCCATCAACTACAATATATGACGATAAACGCATATCTAAGCTATCAATCGGATGCAAAATTACATTTTCAATACTTGTTTTTCCATAGGCGCCCGCAACTTTAAATGTAACATCTCTAGCATTACTGGAAGTAGAAATATATGCACCATCAATTGCATAACAACCATTTAAATTCGATTGCTTACCATTGTTTATATCTTCGTATTCAACCGTATAAGCACAACTATCATCGGTTTTAAATTCGACAACTCCATATTCCATAAGCAGTACATTATCATCACTTACAATAGCCAAATTATCGTATTCATCCTTAACATTACGAAAATAACGATATGCACTACTAAAACTTGAAAATTCATCAATTACTTCTTTTTTATTATTTCCATATTCGACCAAATAAAATACATCTTCTTCAGCTGATATAACTATGCCTGTAAATAGCATCGAAATAGCTACAACAAAAAATAAAATCTTACATTTCATAGAACTATTTTACCATGAATGAAATAAATGTAAAAATGTGTCGGTTTATTTAATGAGAGCCTGTTCAATTCTATTTCAGTATTAATAACTTTATGGTTATAAAAGTCAACAACAACATATTCTTCAAAACATTGAAAATCGATTATGTCTTTAAGAAGTTTCATATTATCTTTAAAGGAAATTGAACTATTGAAAAAAACTTCGATAGTTTTATTCATAGGAATAAAACTTAATTTTAAAAGAATTCTACTCATCTACTACTCTTATTTTCTTACATATCTCATTAGCAAAATAGATTCCTTCACCATTTTTGATATCTTCTTTTTGAAAATAGTGAAAAAGATGTTGCCTTAAAACACCATCGCCTACCCAAAGCAATTCTTTATCTCTATCAAATTCATAATTGCGATTATACTTAATAAATTCAATGTTCTTTTCAGTTATAAATATGTTTTTATATTTATCTAATAATTCTTCATTGTAAGATATAATACATAAATGTTTTGTTTTACTATGATATATTTTTTCTCTTGTATCGATAATGTAACCTATTAAAAACGAATCAAATCTAAATTCTTGTTTAATGATTTTAGGTATGGTGATAATATATGACTCTTTTTTACATGCAGGATAGTCCTTGTTCGTGATTTTAACCGGTATATAATTATACAGTTTCTTCATAAAACAATATCCATCTTTGATATCTAAAGAGGTTTTAAATAGCATCGTAAGTTCACTTTTATCTTTAATATTTATCGCAAAAATATTTTCAAAACCAAGCAACGCTCGATAAGGTAAGTTATTGATATTCCTAGTCAAAGCTATAATCGTAATGTTTAACAATTGAGCAATTGACAACAAGCGGTAAAAATAAGTTTTGTTAATTTCTTCATAATTTAAAAAAGTTGACAAATCCTCGAAAATAATCACTAAATTTTGTTTTTCTGTTTTACTATTAATAATCTTAAAGAAGAACTTTAAATCATCATCCCAGTATCTTACACAATCACTGATGCATGGATGGCTTATTATTTTGGTACCGATGTATATAATTCGATCTTTAAAATTAGCTAAACCATCCAAAACAGTGAGAATTTCTTCAGTTCTTTTAGACACAATAAGAGCGTGACCTTCTTTTATGCTATATATCAAAATATTCTGATGTAAATTTTCTATATCATCAATCTCACCCATCACAACATCTGAATCATCTTTGAAATATTTATATTTTCGAATTAAATCATAGCCAAAAGAAGAATCAGGCTTTTTAGGGAAAAGATAATTATCAAAGCATCTTTCACGATACATCGTTACAATAGTTTTTACACCGTATTCTAATTCACTAATTGTTTTCACTTCTTCGGTGCTAGTTCTAATAATGTTCAACCGTTCATCAACCAATGAAACTTGATGATTTAAATCGTTGAGTGGTGATCTAGAATATACACAATGCCCAAAATGTACCCTCTTATCTGATAATAAATAGAAATCACCAGCTTTTTTAATATACGCAGCCGAATCGCTGTGTATCAATTCTCTAGAATCTTTATCGTCTTGAACTTTCAGTGCTATTTTAAAACGACTATTGGACCAGATTTCTTCATCAATTGAAGAACCTGGTTTTTGAGTAGCTAATATTAAATGAAGACCTAGACTTCGACCAATTCTAGATAAAGATATAAGTTCTTTCATCTCTTCATAGTGGTTCATTTTTAATTCAGCGAATTCATCTATCACAATCAACAATCTAGGCATTATTTCACCTTTTAAATCGCACATATTGTAATCGTCAATATTCATAATAGAACTCGATGATCTAATCGATAACTCATTAAATTTTATCTGTCGATTTTTACATTCCTTTTTAATACCGACAATCAATCTTTGAAAATCGTCATCTATATTTGAAATAGCAGCAATAATATGCGGTAATTTCTCGTTTTTATAGCTCAAGCTTTGAACAATACCTCCACCCTTATAATCAATTACTACGATATTTAAATAATCAGGACTATAATTCATACACAGCGAAAACAAAAGACTGATAATTAATTCACTTTTCCCAGAACCAGTTGTGCCACCAATTAAACCATGAGGGCCTATACCTTTTTCATGCAAATCAAAATGAAATTCATCATTAAAACACGCAAAATTAGCTTTTAATCTTTGCCTATTTGTTAGATGGTTCAACATAATATCTATTTTATCTATCGGCAATTGATATGTGTCTTTAAATGAATAAGAAATATTATCATCAAAATCTAATTCTAAATATTTATTTTCTTCGTAAAATGCCTTTTTAAAGTCAAATGCTTCAATATAATACTTAAACGCACACTCTTTTGAGTCGATATGAACAGTTCCATTGCCGTTATTAACATTCACTATTGTATCAACACCTTTTTCATCAACATATTTATTGTTTTGATAATAGATTGTGTAAATATTATCGCTTTCAAACTGCTTATTAATGTGTGAAAAAGAAATCAATACAATCTTCTTATCTCTTATTTTTTCTAATAATCCCAATTCTTGCTCATCACACAACAAATAACGACTATTAGAATGAAACAAATGAGGAATGAAATCAAGATAGTAAAAATCTTTAGGTTTCTTAAATAACACAAGTAATAAATCACGATAGTCATTAATTGAAGTTAATTCTAAAATAATCTTACTAATGAAATAATAATTATCTTTGATATTTTCACGAATAATCATCGATGAATGGATATACATATCTATAAAAAATGGATATTCAATGAAATTCCTTTCGATTTTCGATGTAGAAAAATAATATTTCTTGTATCCTATTGATAAGGTTAAGAAGTCATCATCTTTCTTATTTTTAAAAAATAGACTATTTTTATCAATTAATCGATTATAGTAATTAAAATCAAAGAAATAACTACTGACCTTTTTAATTTCGTCATTTATATACAATCTATGCTCGTTCATAGCTTCATCGATCGCTTTTAAATAATCGTTTCTTTGCTTATCAACATCTTTATTATATTTGATTGATGCATATAGACGAATAACGAGTGGCCAAACAAGCGTGGAAATCATCATTACCACCGGTAACAATATGATAGGAACAACCTCCAATGCACTTGAACCTCTTTCAATACTTAGATAAACATTAATAAATGCTATGCCGCACATAGCTAAAGACATAGTAAATCCAGGTCCAATCTGTTCAATAAGGCTTGGGAAAGTGCGTTTCTTTATTTCTTTCTCATCCGGTACTTTAAAATCTATAAATTCAACATTTCTTTTATGACCGCCAATAAAACTATTTATATTTCTTTTTTGATGATATATGCAATCATCAAATTGTGGTGTTATTTCTTTTATATTGGTAACACCAAAATTATTAATGATAATAAAATTTTTATGATAGTAGAACTTAATTCCATACCATTCAATACAGTCAAAATCATTAAGCATTTCCTGCTTATAAACCTTCCCATTCAAAAAAATGGGTTTTAAGTTCGTTTGAAGAACATTGCGATGAAAAAATAAGTATTTTTGGTTTAATAAGTTGTTTTTTATAACGATATTAGATTTTTCATTATTCGAAATTAAAAAATCTTTATTTTCAGTTATCGAGTAATTATCAAAGCCATTCTTATCGCCATACACATATAGGTAACGATCATAGAAAATATCCTCGCTTTTTATTACATAATGTCTATGCATAAGTTCAACCTTATCTTTTTTATCACCATCTATAGTACATTTTTCTGCATTTAGAAACCATTTACCATTTTCTGCATAAATATACAACCCTTCATAATCTATTGTCTTTTTAACGTCATCCAAATTGAAATAATCAATTTTTATATTATCAACATAAACAATAAACATGTTATCCATCACTAACTAATAAATTAAAACTAGCTTCAAATTTATTATCATTCGTTTTAATTTTAATTACTGTAACTCCTGCCTTGATAGCGTTAATGGTTTTGCCATCCAGAGTGCAAATTTCACGATTAGCTATTTCATATGCTAAATCTTTCTCTTCATAACCAGAAGGTAAGGAATAAATAGGAATGTCAAATGATTCGCCTTTCTTAATAACTGCTGAATACCTACTAAGCAAAATCTTATCGCTGCTTATCGGTTTTGTTGCAACAGAGATAAGACGTCCTTTTCTGGTACATTTTTTGACAAAATGTCCATTTTCAATATGCGAAAGATTATTGAAAACCTGATTGTCATCATCTAAGATATCAAATGTTTTAGATAACCCTAACCTGCCTAAAAAACTATCTTAAGAATTAATGGTGGTATTTAAAAGCCAATGAAAAGACAAATCGCCACACACTTTTATATCGTTCTCTTTAGCTAAAGCGTTATTTAAGGCATCATATGTTTCATCGACCTCATAAGAATTAAATCCTCCATTATCATCATATAAATGCACAACACTTTGAACATAT
>CAYNZZ010000024.1:0-7101 GCA_964401865.1 uncultured Erysipelotrichaceae bacterium | reverse complement strand
TGTATTTATAGTCATCTCTATTTTCGATAATCAAACCACCAGTAATATATTTTTCTTTCGCTTGCGGTAACAATTCATCCTTATTTTTTAAATGTTCTTGCAATTTATATGGAATTTTTGTAACCTCGAAAATTGCACCATCTAATAAAATACTTCTATTGGTATTAGTTTTATATAATACGATATCAACTACTCGTATATCGTTTACGAAATCCAAAGAAAAAGAATAATTATGTCGATCTTCACTAATAAATTGACATGGGGTCAGATACATAATCATAACCATTTGGCGTTTTGGTCTCACATATCATATAATCTCTTGCATATTTCAAACCATCGTATGTAAGGCTTTCGTTTGATAAAGGAATTGTAAAATACTTTTTTATACCATTGATTTCATAATAGTATTCGCCTACTTCAAAATCATTGACATCAATATTACCATTTTCATCAGATCTAAGTGTTCTATAAAGCACATCTTTGTCAGTATATATTTTTACATCGTAGTTAGCTAAAAATAAATTGTGATTCTTTATATTTTGAATTTGTATTTTAGAATCGAATGTAGTATTTTGATATATTTTTAAACCTGTAATCATTTTATAATCAACATCTAATTCATCCATTACATAAATACGCCCTTTATTTAAAAGCTCGTTTTTATTCACGGAAAAATTTATAGCAGCTTTATGTAGATATCTATCACTTTCGTTCATTGGAATACTAAAACTCAAAGAATATGGGAGTTTATTATTTTTAAAAGATATGTAATCATCTATTTCACTAATCGAAAACTCGGCAGTTATATCATTGTCATCTTCATCAAAAACTTTATAATTTCCAAAAGACTGCATGACATATATCTTTGGATACTGTCCCTTATATATCTCAAATTCAACATAACCACATTTCAGTGCTTTTAAGTAATCATTATCTAACTGTCGAACAATTAAATCGTTAGATAGTCTAATATCAACTGGTCCATCATATGTTTTATCGATTAAAAGAGAATTAATTGCGATTTCTGCATCGCTCTTAATTAAATATATGTTTTCTTTTTTATATAATTCATCACCTTGAAACTGGAGATTGTTATTTTCGCCAACTATAATATCTTCAATGCCTGTGCCTATAATTGTGTCTGAACCATCGCTATCTAGTGTCGAGGATATATCGTAAATTGTAAATTCTGCTCCGTATATCTTCTCGCCATTAGTATTGGTTTTGCGTATTTCCATACTCACATCTTCATTTTCATTATATAAATTAAATGCCGTAATATTATCATTAACTATTTCAAACAAAACTGGATCTTTTAAGGTTTTATATCCTTCTGCTGATTCTTCTTGCAAAAAATAATAACCAGCAGGCAAAATGCCTTCGATTTTTAAAATCGAATCATTAGTTGTCCATAGATTTCCATTTTCTGTAAATATCTCTTCCCCCAATATAAAGCTGTCTTCCTCTTTAATACTTTTATAAAGATGAAACGTTGCTTCACCACTGATATAATTACCCCATTCGTCCATTTTATTTACAATTAAATCACCGGTCTTATGCTTAACCTTGATGATTATCGGTTCATAAGAAATTGGAAAAGAACTATTAAATTTTATAATATTCTGCGAAGTATCAGATACATATATAATTGAATCTCTGCTCAATATTTCTCTTGTTGAAACCTTGGGATTTAGTTTTATTTCTTTAATAATTGGGTAAATATCACTGGTACTAAAGTGTACTTGATTGTCTTGAATTTCTAGATAATCGAATCCACTACCAACAGCTTTATAGTGCTCTTGAATAAGATTATTGTCATCATTCAATGCGTATTCTTTTCCTAACTCTATTTCTTGAAAGCTATCCATTTTTGGTTTAAATGATTGATAATTGGTTTTAATGTATTTTTCAATTTCTTCTCTTCCGTAAGCATATCCTATATCACCATCTACGCTTTGTCTTTGACCAATTATATCCCATATCATTAATTGGGCAGCTATATATAAATTGTCATCACCATGCAAGTTACGATAAGCACTGATTACTTTAGTCACTTCTTCAATATTTTCTTTACTATAGTTTTCGTTAAAGTATTCTCCACACTTTAAAAATTTTACAGTAGGTTCCATACAAAAACCTATATCACCATTATCTGAATAAAATTTAGCCATTATGAGTTCGCTATTATCTAATTTTTTATTCAAAGAAACATAATTCCAACCATTATCATATTCACACGATTCTTCTTCTTCGCTTAAAATACTATTTGAAAATGATAGCAATGCCAACACAATCAATATTATTATTAATTTAATCCTCATTTTCTTAACCTCCAATTTATTATTGATGGTTAAATTGAATTATCCTATCAGTAAACATTTACATTTATTTGATATGTTCTTTCATTAACAAAATAAGTAACTGTATATATGCCTGTTTTTGATAAATTTACATCAGCATAATAAATCGTAACATTTGCATTGCTTACAATATCTTTCGATAACTGGTATACCAATTCTTCGAGTGACGAATTTAAAGGAATTGCGATATCTTTATATCCTTCGAAGTAAAACTCATCGAACGTTTTAATTCTTGAATCATTAGGTATGGCTCTGTCTTCATTAAAACCTTCATTGTGGATAGGAATTTCTTTTTCCTTATAAATTATTCTTTCCACTATTTTTTCTGCCATAAAACTTACTTTAAATTCAAACACATCTTCTTTTTTGTTTGTACTGATAATAGTTATTTTTAAAATATCGTCAATAAATTCATATCTAAGCGAATAACTTTCAATACTTATAATTTTAAAATAATTGTTTATATTAAAAGTATTTTTATCAATCTCTTCTAGATCTTTTATCTGAATTATAAAAAAATCATCATGACTTGGTAAAGTATAATAGTTCTTTTCATCAATAACCTTATATAAGTAAATAGATGAGCAACAAACTACAAATATTAAAAAAACAAATAATTTCTTCATAAAAAAATAAGTAGATATCCTCCACTTATTTTTAACAATTATTTTAAATAATCCTATTTAACTGAAATAATCTTTACTTGGTATGGTACTTCTGATTCAACAGAAACAACAGAACCAACTTTTTGATCAAATATCGCATTAGCTAAAGGCGTTTCGTTTGATAACTTACCATTTAACGGATCAGATTCAATGCTACCAACAATAGTGTAAGTTAAAATATTATGAGTATCTAATTCTTCTAATGTAACAGTAGAGCCCAAACGAACATACTTAGAATTCTTACCACCTTCGATAATTTCGACATTTCTAATCATATGTTCAAGTTCTTTAATACGAGATTCAACTTGAGCTTGACGATCTCTGGCAGCATCATAATCAGCGTTTTCTGACAAGTCGCCTTGTGCACGTGCAGATTTTAGTTCTTCAATTACCTCATTACGAGTTATATGAATCAATTCATCGAGTTCATTTTTTAAATCAGCTAAACCCTCTTCGGTTATATATAATTTATCTTCCATTATTTCCTCCAAATCAACGCTAAAATTATAGCATTTTTTCACTAATAATACTACTGATTTTAGTAGTCAATATATCAATAGCCACCTTATTTTGACCGCCCTCAGGAATAATTAAGTCAGCATATTTCTTTGATGGCTCGACATATTCATCGTGCATTACACGAACAACTTTCAAATATTGATTAATTATAGAGTCTAAGCTTCTACCACGTTCCTTTAAATCTCTTACAAGACGTCTTATAAACCTAACATCGCTCGGTGTATCAACAAATAATTTGATATCCATCATCTCTCTAAGTGTTTTGTTTTCTAAAACAAATAATCCTTCCAAGATTATAACATCACTAGGCATTACTCTTTGGTATATATCGCTTCTGTTATGAACTGTATAATCATATGTCGGTTTTTTGATTTCAAAACCATTAATAAGCATGTTTAGATGTTCAATAAGTAAGTCATGATCGAAAGCAAAAGGATGATCGTAATTGGTTTTGGTACGCTCTTCTAAAGGTATATTTGACTGATCTTTATAATAATCATCTTCATTAATAATTATTACCGAACTAGTCTTTTCAAATGTTGAATATAATTTCTTCGACAGAGAAGTTTTACCACTAGCACTACCACCAGCTACTCCAATAATTATCGGTTTATTTAATAACACCATAAATATTTATCCACATTAGCTAAGTGTTCTTCGTAAGTGCTGGCAAAATAAACAGTCCCATCACTACAAACATCACCAATAAAATAATAATAGTCATTAGATTCTGGATTTAAGACAGCCGAAATAGCTTCTTCACCTGGATTTAAGATTGGTCCTGGTGGTAATCCATCATTCATATAAGTATTGTAAGGATTATCATAGTCGGAATTGATTTCACAAGCTACCCAATCCTCATCTGGTTCGATGTCAATGGCATAACATACAGTTACTGAGCTTTGAAGTCTCATTCCATCATTTAAACGGTTAAAGAATACTCCAGCCACTCCTCTCATATCATCAATATTGCCGGCTTCATATTGGACGACACTAGCGAGAGTAAATATTTCGTGAACTGATAAATTTGAGTTTTTAATCTGTTCCTCGTATTTTTTGTAAATCAATTCTGTTTGATCCAAAAGTCTTTTGGTAACCGCCTCTGGTGTAGTTTCGATATAAAACTCATATGTCTCAGGAAAAAAGTAACCTTCTAAAGGATGGCGAATATTCTCATTTAAAATCTCATCAGTTAGAAATTCATATTCATCAATCAAAGTCAAAAGTACTTCCTCATCATCCCAATATGCAAATAATTCTTCAACAGACAAATCAGTATTTTGTGCAAATTTATTAGCAAAATCTTTCATCCAATCGCCCTCAATAAATGTGATAGTGCAGGTATTGGAAATGGCATTACTAGCATTACTCAGATAATCAATTAGCTCTTTGATATCATCACTATTAGGAACATAATATGAACCGGCTTTAAAATCCGATTTATACATAAAACGTGAATAATAATAAGCTACATCGCCGTTATTAATCACTCCTAATTTTTCAAGTTCTTCAAATACATCTTTTGAGCCCATAGTTTTTTCGATATTTATAACTGTGTTTTCAGGAACCTTATTTACCTTAATGCCATTAGTGGTAAACAAAAAAACTGCTGTTAAAAAGATGATTATAACTAATAATAAAGATATTAATGTAACTTTAGTTTTCTTCATCGTCTTCACCATCAAATGCTGCAATAACTTCTTCAATCATTGACATTTCCTGGTCATCAACAGCGATTAAATTGCCATCGTTATCATATGTAAAAGCATATAAATCCTCATCATTGTAACCTTCATAAACAATTACATATTTCTTTTCTTCAATTTCACAAGTAAAAAGGATTTTCATTTCCACTTCTTGTCCATTGTCATCGATTATGTATATAGTATTATCCATTCAATTTCCTCGTTTCTTATTGTCTAAGTAAGACTGCAAAATATTTAAAGCTGCAATTTGATCAACTTTATTTTTTCTATTTTTGCTCGAGCTATTCAAAGATGCAAGCGTGTGTAAAGCCATCGAAGTTGTCAAGCGTTCATCCCATAACACAACTTCAACATCTCTTTCATCTTCTATCATCTTTTTAAATTCAATCGAAATCTCGCCTCGAATTCCGACATCACCATTCATATGTTTAGGCAACCCCAATACAACCGTTTTAATCTTGTATTTGTCGATATACTCTAAAGTCTTAAAAAGAGCACTTTCATAATCATCATCACTAAAGCGATGAGTTTCCTTCATCATCGCAATACTTTCGTTTGAATCTGAAAGTGCAATCCCTAATGTGCGACTCCCTAAATCTAAGCCAAGTACACGCATCTATTTACTCTCCAAATAGAAACGCACTAATTCTTCGATAATTTCGTAACGTTCAACTTGTTGAATATTTGAGCGGGCATTTTTATGACTCGAAATATATGCGGGGTCATTAGAAATCAAATATCCAGAAATTTGATTAACCGCATTATATCCTCTTTCATTAAGTGCATTTTCTACAGATTTTAATAATTGTTTAAGATTTTCACGTCTTATATCTTGCTGACTAAATAGTACAGTATGAGATTCATTGGTCATATCTTGCACCTCCCTTTTAATAATTTTACACCACTAATAAATTAAAATGAAGTCTATAGGACTTCATTTTCTAGCTTTTTAATAATTTCATCAACGTTGCCAAGATTCTTGCCACCAGCTTGAGCTAAATCATCTTTACCGCCGCCTTTGCCATCGGCTAATGAACTTGCAAATTTCACTAAGTTATTAGCTTTAATACCGCTATCTATCCACTCTTTGTTGCAAGATGCCACAAAAGAATACTTATCATCACTTTCATTAACAATGAACACCAAGCCATTTAATTTGTTCTGCAAAGTTGTCGCATAATCCTTCAAATTCTGATTACTATTATTTAGTTTGATAATTAGATATTTCTTGCCATCTTTTTCTTTGGCGTTACCAATAACACCATCTGCTTCAGAATTAAGTAATTTTTCTTTTAATTTTCTTATTTCGCTGTTCAAATTGCTTTGCTCATTCAATATTGAAACGACTTTATCATAAATAGCATTAATATTTTTAAGATTTAATTGATCTTTTATTTTATTTAATAATCGATTTTCACTCTGTGCATATTCATATGCATTCATTTTAGTTGCACATTCAATACGACGAATACCAGAACCAACAGATTCTTCAGAAACAATCTTAAAACTTCCGAGTTTTGAGGTATTGGATACATGCGTACCACCACAGAACTCCTTAGATACATCTCCCATTGATACTACACGAACTTCATCTTCGTATTTTTCATCAAACAGAGCAATTGCATCAGTTTTCTTTGCTTCATCAATAGATAAAACATCGGTTCTTACTTCATATTCGGCATTAATATAAGAATTGACTAATTCTTCAATCTTTAATAAATCCTCATAAGCAATCTTTTCAAAATGTGTAAAATCAAATCTCGCATAACTATCACATACATATGAACCAGCCTGAGCAATGTGTGTACCCAAAACATTTCTCAATGCACTTTGTAGTAGATGCAAAGATGA
>CAYNZZ010000023.1:0-10427 GCA_964401865.1 uncultured Erysipelotrichaceae bacterium | reverse complement strand
AATTGATTCTCCATCTATAAGAGTTGATGTATCTTTGCCTCCTACCAATAACGGAGCAATTACTACATTTACATAATCGATTAAATTATCTCTTAAAAATTTTCCGTTTAACATTCCACCGGATTGGATGGTGATTGCTTTTGCATCATACTTTTTGCCCATATCAATTAATAGAGCTTTTAAATCTAAATCGTTATAGAATAATATATCCAGATTGTCATATTTTTCTCGCAACGAATACGCAATATGATTTTTATTGGTGGTAACAAGTATAAGTTTATCGACCCAATGGCATATATAATCTATACCTTTTTCATTTAAGTGAGGTTTGTTATCTATAATAATAAATCTACAATTCATTTTATCATGGTATTCTGCTTTTTCGTTAACACCAATTTTAGCCATGACTCTGCCTGTATTTAGTGAATAAAAATCTGTAGTTGCTTCGATTTCATAATATTGATAAAGTCCTTCTTTAACACCATCTATTTGACACCAATCTTTATCTGCATCAAGATTATCATTATTTCCACTACTGATTTTTCCATCTAATGATTCCAACATAAAAAGTGTTGTTATAGGTTTTTCTTTCATATATACCTCCTACATGTTCATTGGTAGTGTGCAATGCACGAGTGTGTTTACTATATTGACAATATTAATTTAATTTCTATAAACATTCTATCATCATATTAAAAACTTGAAACATAAAGTTCAAGTTTGATATTAATATGGTGCGGATAACAGGACTTGAACCTGCATGATATTACATCACTAGAATCTGAATCTAGCGCGTCTACCAATTCCGCCATATCCGCATATTTTGGTGCACCAGACAAGACTTGAACTTGCACGAGTTGCCTCACACGCCCCTCAAGCGTGCGCGTCTACCAATTCCGCCACTGATGCGCTTTCAATAATCATATAAATCTTGAAATCAATAGTCAAGATGAATATAATATTTTAGTATGGATTTTCAAAAGATTATTAATGTGGCTGTAATAGCCCATGTTGATGCTGGTAAAAGCACCCTTGTGGATGCTCTTTTAGCTCAATCACACGTGTTTAAAGAACATGAAGAAGTAGTTGATAGAGTCATGGATTCAAATGATTTGGAAAGAGAAAGGGGAATAACAATCTATTCTAAAAATTGTAGTGTAAATTATTTGGACTACAAGATCAATATCGTTGATACACCAGGACATGCCGATTTCTCAAGTGAAGTGGAAAGAATTATCAAAACTGTCGATACAGTAATTCTATTAGTTGATTCTTCTGAAGGGCCGATGCCTCAAACTAGATTTGTGCTTAAGAAGTCATTAGAAGCTAACTTGAAACCTATTTTATTAATCAATAAGATTGATAAAAAAGACGCAAGACCTAACGAAGTAATTGATGAAGTATATGATTTGTTTTTAGACTTAAATGCTAATGATGAGCAGATTGATTTCCCTATTCTATACGGAATAGCTAAACAGGGTATTGTTAAATATAACATTGATGATACAAACGAAAATATCGATCCTCTATTTGAAACGATTGTTTCAAGAGTCGAATCATATCCAAATAAATTAGACGAATCATTAAAAATGCAAGTATCTGCTCTGGCTTATGATGATTACATCGGTCGTATTGGCATTGGACGTGTGTATAGTGGAGTTATCAAAAACAATACTAATGTTACAGTATGCAATAACTATGGCAAAAATAAAATTTGTAAAATTGCTAACCTATTTAATTACCTTGGTTTGAATAGAACTAGCATTGACGAAGCACAGTGCGGTGATATCGTTTTAGTCAGTGGTATTGAAGACATTGAAATCGGTGATACAATTTGTGCTAACGGTATATGTGAACCAATGCCTCAAATCGAAATCGAAGAACCAACGCTATCAATGAATTTTATGGTTAATACTTCGCCATTTCAAGGAAGAAGCGGGAAATATGTAACCTCAAGAAATATTAAAGAAAGACTAGAAAAAGAATTAGAAGTAAATGTTGGTTTAAAGGTCGAAATGACTGATTCAACTGATACATTTAAAGTTTCTGGTCGTGGCGAATTACATATTTCTATTCTTTTGGAAAATATGCGTCGTGAAGGTTATGAACTAGCAGTTTCTAGACCTGAAGTAATCATGAAAACCATCGATCATGAATTGTGTGAACCGATTGAAGAAGTGATGTGTTCAGTACCTAATGATTATAGCGGCACAGTTATTAATAAATTGAATCTTCGTAAGGGTCAAATGATTGATATTGTCGATGAAGGATCATATACAAAGATTATCTATCACGTACCTACAAGAGGTCTTCTAGGATACCGTAGCGAATTTATTAATGATACTAAGGGTGAAGGAGTAATGGTTCATAAGTTTATTGAATATGCACCATTTAAAGGTGAAATTCCTGGTCGTCAAAACGGTGTATTGATTTCTTGTGATAATGGTAAAGCAATGACTTATGCATTGTGGAACATTCAAGAAAGAGGTCAACTATTTATCTCACCACAAACTGAAGTATATGAAGGTATGATTGTTGGCATGGCATCTAAGAATATGGATATGGAAGTAAATCCAATCAAAAATAAAAAGATGACTGCCGTCAGATCGACTGGTAATGATGAAGCTATGAAGCTGGTTCCGCCAAGAATTATGTCATTAGAAGAAGCGCTTGAATTCATTAATGATGATGAACTGGTAGAAATTACACCTGATGATATCCGATTGAGAAAGAAGTATTTAACAAATCTTGATCGTCGTCGTCACATGCGTGAAGTAACTAAAGAAAACTAATAAAAATGCCCATATGGGCATTTTCTTTATGTCTGTTTTCGTTCTATCAATCTATTAGCAGATTGTTACTTTCAGGCTTTCGCCTTCTTAATTATATATTTGATTGTCTATTTGAGACCTAAGGTCTCAGTATCTATAGTAGGCGTCATTCACTTTGACCTCTCTTTCTTTACACCTTAATTTTAGCAAATGTAAGGTTTTTAACCAGTCTATTTTTCAAAAATAATTTATGATAAAATAATAGTTAGGGTGATTAAAAATGTATAAGAAGTATTTTATGCCCATCTTGGTACTACTTATCTTATCTTTAGGGCTTAGATGGTTAGAAGTGTTGCTTACAGGGCAGATCGGATTCATCATTATAACTATATTACGAGCATCGCTATTATTCTGGTTTGGTTTGACGCTCAATGTTTCTCATCGCCGAAGAAATGAAAAATGGTTTAGAAAAGTTTTGATTTCGTTTGTGTTTATCTTTTTCCTTGTTTGGGATTTAGGCTATATTATGATACCGGAATTAAAGGCTTTCTTTAACAGCATCGGTTTATATGGCTATATTGTCTATTTAATATATATTTATTGCGGTTGGGCTTTCTTTGATTGAAAGTCCAATTTTTTGTTTTTATCATTTTCTGATATTAACTTAGATTTAACAAATAATGGATAAACCATTTTATAAAACAAAACAAACAAAACTATTTCTATTGGCAACATAATGAGATTTTTAGTCGTTGAACGAAGTACATAATAGATAAAGCCTTTTGAGTATAAAACTGCCGACCAGATACTATTGATTAATATATTACATATGATATTGACTGATGTTTTGGCAAATATAATTCTTAACAACGAAACTTTTTTATTTAAAAATAGCGAATATATTAACATCGACATAAAGGCAGTGATGGTATAACCGAAAAAGAAAGGTCCAGTTGGATAAATAAAGAACGCGATCAAATCTTCTACAACGGCATATGTCAAAGCGATCTTAGGTTCAAATATGATCGCAACCGACATAACGATTACATAAGTAAAATAAATTCTTAGATTGTCGCTTACTTGCACATAAAAAAAGCTCAAGAAAACTTGAAGGGCTAAAAATAATGATAAATATGCAAGTTTTTTAGTCATCATAGGTTTATTCTATCATGCTTATGCTAAAATAAACATATGAAATTATTGATAACGTTATCTTCAAAAAATTATTTGGAAGAATTTGCACCTCTTATTGATGGTGTGATATGTGGTTCATATTTTGCTGATCGCCATTACTACTCTTTATCGGATATGAAAGATATTAGAAAAAAGTGTAGATCTTTAGACATTGAATTCTATGTCTTGATGGATACGATGATTAAAGAAGAAGATGAAAAATTGTTATATGAGTATATGGGTTTTTTAAAGGATTTAGATGTTGATGGTATCTACTTTAGCGATTTGGCAGTGATTAAAGTAGCTAAAGAATTAAAGATCAAAGAAAAACTGATATATGAAAGCGATACATTGATGACCAATTCTTTAGATGTTTCTTTCTTTTTGAAAAAAGGTTTAAAAAGTGTAGTTTTAGCCAGAGAACTGACTCTTGATGAAATAGAAAAGATCGCTGATAACAATGCTGGAAAAGTTGATGTTCATTTATTCGGCCATCAGAAAATGTCCTCATCTAAAAGAAAGTTTTTAACAAATTATTTTAAATTTATAAATAAAGGTTTTGATGCTAAAAACAAATTGTCGTTATCGATCATTGAAGAAACACGCAATTTTAAAATGCCAATTTTAGAAAATGAATACGGTACAAAAATTTATAGTGATTATGTATTGTGTGCTTACGAAGAAAGCGTTGAATTAGAAGATAAGATCAATGCTGGAATAATAGATGATATGTTTGTTGATAAAAGCGTATTAATTTCCGTGCTAAATGATTATCATATATTAACTAAAGAAAATGCCAAACTTTTAGAAAATAATTTAAGTTTGAAATATGAAAAGATTGATTTTGATAAAGGTTATTTTTATCAAAAGACCAATATTACTAAGTAGGTATATAAATGGAAAAGATAGAATTACTTGCTCCGGCAAAAGATTTGCACAAAGCCAAAATTGCCATTTTATATGGTGCAGATGCTGTTTATGTTGGTGGTAAACAGTTTTCGTTGCGTTCACGTGCTTCCAATTTTGAAATAAGTGATATGGAAGAACTGGTTAAATTTGCTCATGTGAGAAATAGAAAAGTATTTGTAACTGTTAATATTGTTTTTCATGACGAAGATTTGGTTGGCATTAAAGAATATTTGTTACGACTAGACAACATCGGTGTTGATGCTATTATTATCGAATCACTTTCACTTGTTAGTATTGTCAAGGCAATGAATTTGAAAATGGAGTGTCACATCTCGACTCAATTATCTACTTTAAATAGTATGGCTTGCGATGTAATTAAAAGTTTTGGTGCTGATCGTATCGTTTTGGGTCGAGAAACGACGATGGAAGAAATAAAAATGATTAGTGAAAAAGTAGATCTTCCTTTAGAGGTGTTTATTCATGGGGGGATGTGTTCTAACTATTCTGGACGCTGCACTTTATCCAATCGCATGACTTTAAGAGATGCTAATCGTGGCGGATGCGCACAAAGCTGTCGATGGAAATATCATATTGTCGATAATGGTAAAATGGTGTCGGATATTAATTGCCCGCTTTCAATGTCATCTAAAGATTTAAGGGCTACAGCATATATTGCTGAATTGATTAAAGCCAAAGTTGCTTCATTGAAAATCGAAGGACGCATGAAATCGGATTATTATATTGCTCAAGTTGTAAAGACATATCGAAAGATGATCGATGAAGTTTATAAAGATGGAGAACTAAATGCAGAGCGCATTGCCTATTATGATAGAGAATTATCTAAGGCTGAAAATCGTCCTAGTGATGATGGTTTTTTTGCAGGGGATCCCGATGACAGTAAACACTTATATGGAATTAATGGTGCAGGGGTAACCCATGATTATGTCGCATATGTCAAAAGTTATGATGAAATGCGAAAATTGGCACTGGTTGAAGTTAAAAATAAATTTTCCCTTCATGATAAATTAGAAGTTTTTGGACCGAATATCGATAATGAAATTATCGACAATGTATTGATGCTCAATGAAGAATGGGATTTAGTGGAGCTAGCTAATAAGCCAACTGAACTTCTATATATTCACATACCATTTAAGGTTAGTGAACACGATATGATTCGAAAGGCTTAAATATGATTATCGAAGGTTCTATCGCGATAAAAGCAGCGATTAAAGGCAAGAAAAGAGAAATAAATACTGTCTATATTGATAGAAACAAAAAGACCAAAGACTTTAGTTATATTCGTCATTTGTGTAAGGATAATAATATACATATCAAAGATACTGGTAGAGAAGAAATTGATGCAATGGCTGTTGGCAAAAGTCATGGCGGCATTGTCGCTGATGTATCAATGCGTCTTTTTCAAAACATTGATGAAATGTTAGAATGTGAAGATTTGTTTTATATCGATGGAATTGAAGATCCTTTTAATTTAGGCTATGTATATCGCACATTATTTGCTTTTGGCTTTAAAAGTATTATTGTCCCATCTCGCAATACCAATTTATTTGAAAGCACCTTGCTTAAGTCCAGTGCTGGAGCATATGATTTCATGAATATCTATATGACTGATGATTTATTGAATGATATTGAGTATTTTGGATCGCATGGTTATAAAACATACGCATTAGAACGTGGTGATAAATCTAAAGATATATTTGATTATCGATTTAAGGGCAAATCTTTGTTTTTGATTGGCGGTGAAAAAAGGGGAATCGCATCAAAAATAATTGATAAAGTTGATGAATTATTATATATACCTTATGGTAGTGATTTTAAAATGGCACTTAGTGCAGCTAGTACGGTTGATGTATTGGCAAGTCTTGTTTATAAAGGTAAGAGAAGATGATAAGTTCATTAAGTAATGAAAAAGTAAAAAAGTGGATGAAATTATATATTAAGAAATATCGCGAAGATAGTTTTTTAATTATATCTGAAAAGATAACGAAAATTGCTTATGAACAAGGTTTTCTTCAAACACTTATTTATATCGGAAATAAGCCTTTTGATTTTGATGAGGCATATGAAGTGTCGAAAGAAGTTATGGATAAACTTACCAAAGGCGAGAATTGCGATTATATAGGCATAGGAAAAAAGAAAGAGCTGGCTATTAAAGATGAAAATAATCGAATTTTGCTTCTTGATAATCTACAAGATCCTTTAAATATCGGGAAAATCATTAATTGTGCATATTTGTTTGGTTTTGATGCGATATATTTATCTAAGGGATCAGCAGATATTTATCATGAAAAAAGTGTTTTATTGTCTGAAGGAGCGATTTTTAAAATGTCTATCCAGTATGTGAAACTTCAATCTGTAATCGCAGAATTGCAGAGTAAAGCATTTAAAGTCTATGCTACTGGTCTAAAAGAAAACAATTATGAATTAAATGATGTAAAAGTTGAAGAAAAAATGGCTTTTGTGCTTGGCAACGAAGGAAGCGGAGTCAGTGAAGAAATAATGAATATCGTCGATGGAATAATAAAGATTGATATGCGTAATATCGATTCATTAAATGTAGCAATGGCTGGCGCAATAGTAATGTACTATTTTCAGCCAAAAATATGTCACAAATTTGAATAAAGTAATATCACCCAAGGTGGAATATTAAAGTTAATTATGCTATCGGAAAGGGAGATAGCAAATAATATATGAGACTTTGTTTGAAAAAAGCAGTATGTATTATGATTACTACCGTCATCAATTCTTACACACTGTTTTAATTTTGCACCTACATTTGCTGAGTCGGGGGGGGGTTCATCAGATAACTCTATAGTTGATGTTGAACCAACACCAACTGATGAAACAGATGGTGAACAAAACGGTAACGAAAACGAAATCGTCGGAAAAGAAGAAGGTTTTGACGATGAGACGATTGCAGATATTGATGAGGTTGTTGATAATGAAAACGATGTTCCAGCAACAACTGAACCTGTTGAAGATGAAGAATATCAATTGGAAAATGAAATTGAACCATTGGCAGACGATGTTTCTGTATGCAACTTCGTTGTATCTGACGGAGAATTGGGTACAGATTACCAATGTAACGGTGTGGTTTTAGAGATTAAAACATCAACTCCATTGACAATTAAGACTGCTGGACATGACAATACAAATTATTCTACTTCAATAAATGGTGGGATTAGAGTATTATCTGGAGTTAGTGCAGACTTAACTCTTGATGGTGTAAATATTGTTGCAACAGCTATTTATGGTATTCAGTTATTAGCTGGTTCTAAGTTGCATTTAACTTTGGCTGATGGATCAATAAATTTCTTAAATACCACTCAAACAAGTCTTTCTGGTATTAATGCTCCAGAAGGAACTGAATTAACTATTGATGATTCTATTATTAATAAAGATATTTGTGGATCGGTTAGAGTACCTGGAGCTGGTAAATTCCAAAGTAGTGATAATAAAGCCTATGGCGATGCAGCTAAAACACAAGAAGTTTTTAAATCAAAAGTGTATAAAGATGATGAAGAAGGATTTAGATATTATAATTATTTAGATTTGTCTGGCCAAGCAACTTTTGAAGAATATATTTCAAAAGTTAAAGATAATTCATTGTATGATACAGGAGTTAGTGCAAAATATAGTGATCAAATATTAACTCTATCTACATGCTCGTATTATGAAAAAGATGGTAGATTTGTGTTTGTAGCAAAAAAGTAAGTGAAAGTAATCGCTAATAAAAATATTAGATTAAAAGGCGTTTTGGTTGACGTCTTTTAATTTTGGAAAAATAGGATTTTTAAATATTGGAATAAACAATAATGTGAAACAGAAGAGGTGTAATTATGCAAAAGTTTATTTCAATATTTTTAACTTCTCTACTAATGGTTAATGGAATTAATAATGAAACTTTAAGTCAAACAAATGATGAAGAATTTAGCGAAACTAAAAATCGTGTTGAAGCTAGCGATTATAAAGTTGGTGATTTTGAGCTATATAATGGTGAAGAAATTATTGATGAATATAGGTATAGTGCAAAATTGTTAAATGACAGTAACGACTACATTATTTTGTATGATAAAGTATGGCAAACCAAAAGTGGCAGTATGGGTAACGTTAGTGTTTCATCCAACGACGATTGGTTCGGTTCTAGCAAAAAGAGTTTGGATAAATATGTAATACCATTAGAAGGGTATTCGGTCTTTAAATATAACTATTATAATCAAGGGAACTCAGTATCGACTTCTATGGGTGGTGGATTGACAGGATATTCAAACGACGAGGAAATCGGACTAATTTCATATGGAGGTGCAGTTGGAAGACCATCAAGTGGAGTTGCTGGCGGAACTTATAAGGTGGCTGAAATTAATCAAAAACCAATTAATTTTATATCTTGCTATGGCGGAGGAGGTTCTGGTCATGGTTCGCAATCTTGTGAAGCAAAGTTAACAAAATGGTTAGAAGAAATTGAGGGATTGTATGTTGTCATCACTCACGATAATGACATTACCGAAGTAGATTACTATGATACAAATGCTATTTATTCTTTAAAGGAACTAGAAAAAAGCGGTTATGAATTTATTGGTTGGTATAATAATGAAGACAAAGAGGGATATCCAATAAGAGAAATAGCTATTGGTAGCGAAGGAAAAAGAGAATTGTGGTCAGGTTTTAAAGCAATTGAGTATCCAATTATTTACAATTTAAATGGAGGTGAAAACAATTTGTCAAATCCAAGTCATTATACGATTGAGGATGAGATAATTATCGAAGATCCGCTTAGAAAAGGGTATATTTTTGATGGTTGGAATGAAATAGCAATTATTGAAAAAGGAAACATTGGAACAAAATCATTTAATGCAAAATGGAATATCATAGATTATGATATAAAATATGAGCTTGACGGCGGTACGAATAATCAATTTAATCCAAGTACTTATACAATTGAAGATACAATTTTATTAAAAGAACCGACCAAAGAAGGTTTTAGATTTAAAGGGTGGATTGATGAGGATGGCAAAACAATAACAAGTATTCCAAAAGGAAGAATAAACGATATTACTTTAAAAGCTGAATATGAAGCTATTGAATATAGAATTAAGTACAAAATGAACGGGGCAATAAATAATGTTGAAAATCCTGCTTACTATAAAACTGACGAAGGATTTGTTTTGAAAGAGCCAACTAAAAAAGGTTTATATAAATTTAATGGGTGGAAATTGAATGGAAAGTTTGTAAAAGAAATAAAACCATATGAAATTATAGGAGATATTACTTTAGAGGCTGTTTTTGAAACAACTTGCAATCCCTTGACTGATAAAAACTGTGATGGTGTCGTGACATGCGATGAGGAAAAAGGAGAAGGTTGGATTTGGAATTCTTTAACAAAAAGATGTGAGTTTAAAAATAAAGTCGCAGTATTAAATACAGGGGTAAAATGTTAAATGAAATTGATAAATATACTTTCGAATATGTTACAAACTTAACTAAAAATGAAGAAATATAATCCCACCCAAACCAACTTCTTCACTTTTCTTCACTTTTTTCAACTTTTTTCAATTT
>CAYNZZ010000022.1:0-14182 GCA_964401865.1 uncultured Erysipelotrichaceae bacterium | reverse complement strand
AAGTATTGGTAAAATTAATGACATTTTCAATACTAGAGGAATCACAAAAGCAATCAAATCAAAGTCAAGTGTTGAAGGCATGGAACAAACTATAGAAATGGCTAAAGAAGAATTCAATGGGTTATGTTTTGTAAATTTAGTAGATTTTGATGCAAAATGGGGACATAGAAGAAATCCGGAAGGTTACGCAAAAGAATTAGTTGCATTTGATGAAAAATTAGAAGTATTAATCGAAGCTTTAAAAGATGATGATATCTTAATGATTACTGCAGATCATGGAAATGATCCTACATGGATAGGAAGTGACCATACAAGAGAAATGATTCCATACATCGTTTATTCAAAATCATTTCAAGGTTCAGGCTTATTGCCACAAGGACATAGCTTCGCTAATATCGGTGCTACAATAGCTGAAATTTTTGATGTAGATAAAACTAATATAGGTGAGTCATATTTTAATGAATTAAAGTAATGAGCTAAAATAATGTATATTCTTTACATAATATACATTATGCGAAATTATATACATTATAAAATAAAGCACATAAAATGTGTTTTAATACAAAAAACAAAAAAAGCGAGAAACATCTCGCTTTTAATGATTTTATTTTACTAATTCTTTAAGAGCTTTTGCTGCTTTGAAACTTGGAACTTTTGTTTCAGGAATTTCAATTGTTTCCTTTGTGGCAGGATTGATACCAGTGCGAGCATTACGTACTTTTACTTCAAATTTACCAAATCCATATAAATCGACTTTGCCACCTTCTTTTAGAGTTTCAGCAATTGTATCAAATACCAAATCAACAGTTTCTGTAGCAGCTTTTTTTGTAACGCCAGTCTTTTCAGAAATTATTTCAACTAAAGCTTTTTTATTTAAATCGTTCATAAAATAATACCTCCTTTTTTAATTATATATTACTTAATTTTTATTTGCAATCACTACAAAGTTTAATTAAATCCTGTTTTAATGATGCTAACTTATCTTGTGCTAATCCTTTAATTCCTACGGCATTCAGGTGTCCACCACCACCATAGTTATTTGCTATCTCATTTATGTGATAAGCCTTTCTTGAACGAATTGAAACATCATATAATCCATCTTCGTTCTCAACAGCAATATACCAAACATTTACTCCTTTGATGTTATTGAAATATGAAATACTGTCTTTAGCTTTTTTTGCGGTTGTGTTTAAATCATTCAGCGCTTCCTTATTTAGCACAACGCTTCCAACACCGCTTTCAAGATCAAATACATTAAACAGAGATGATTTTAGTTTTAAATCATTAATATCTCTTTCAAAAAGTGAATTGGATATTTCATAGATATCAATACCAGTTTCTGCCAAATTAGAAGCAGCATTGATTGTCCATTTTGTAGTATTTGAAGTCGTGAATGATTGAGTATCGGTTAAAATGCCTGCATATAAATATTTTGCACATTCTTCACTTACTCGATAAGCTATTTCATCGCCTTCTAAGAATAAGAAAGTCAATATTTCACATGTAGCTGCTGCTTTTGGATTTACAATCTGATAATCACCGAATTCTTCTACCACGATATGATGATCAATTTTCATTGTTTGTTTTGCTAAAGCATATCGTTGATCGTCAATACGCGCTGTATTGGCAGTATCTAAAATAATAGCTAAAGAATCCTTGATGAATTCATCATCAACTTCATCATGATATGGGAAAATATCACTTAACTCATTACCGAGTACTTTTACTTCTTTATCTTTAAAATTGCGCTCTATCCAAGCCTTTAAAGCTAATTGTGAGCAAACTGCGTCACCATCCGGATTGCAGTGTCTGAAAATACAAATCTTGTTATTTTCCAATATTGGTTTAGAAAATCTAATAAACATACTTTATAACCCCAAAATTCTAACTGTATCTTTTGCAATAACTAATTCTTCATTTGTTGGTATTACCCAAACAGATGTCTTTGAGTCATCATTTGTAATGCACATTTCACCATCAACACTATTATTGGCTTCTTCATTAATGGATATACCCATACCTTCTTTTAATCCTTCTAAGATGTCATAACGCATCTTAGCGTCATTCTCTCCAAGGCCAGCCGTGAAGACAAGCGCATCTACATGACCTAGTTGCATATAATATCCACCTACAACATTTACAACTCGATTAATATATAAATCAATTGTAAGTTTAGCTCTTTCATTGCCATTTCTTTTTGCAGTTTGGACATCTCTTGCATCACTTGAAATTCCTGACAGACCTAGCATACCTGATTTTTTATTGAGATATGTATCCATGTCATCTGGTGAACATCCTAACTTTTTCATCATATAGAATACAACGGTCGGATCGATATCACCAGATCTAGAACCCATCATAATACCTCCCAGAGGTGTTAAACCCATAGAAGTATTAATGCACTTACCGTTTTTAATCGCAGAAATTGAAGCACCATTACCTAAATGGCAAGTAATGATATTCATATCTTCAATATTCCTATTCATTAATTCAGCAACTTTGCTAGAAACGTATTGATGAGATGTACCGTGTGCACCATATCTGCGAATCTTATACTCTGTATACCATTCATATGGTACAGGAAATAGATAAGATTCAGGTGTCATTGTCTGATGGAAAGCTGTGTCAAAAACAAACACATGTTCAATATGCGGTAAATCGCGTTTAAACGCTTCATAACAAACTAAATGAGCATGATTATGAAGTGGAGCTAATTCGCATAATTCATCCACTTTTTTGACAACTTCATCATCTACTTTAACAGATTGATCGAAATATGAACCACCCTGCACAATGCGATGACCTGCTGCATCAATTTCATCTAAACTCTTTACGATACCATGTGAAATTAATGATTCAAGTAAAAGATTGACCGCAATGCTATGATTTGGAATTTCTGTTTCTATAACCGTTTTTTCGTTACCTATTTTAATTGAAAATGTACCGATTGGTAGCCCAATTCTTTCAGCTTGGCCTGATGCTAAAACTTTTTCTTCCGGCATTTGAAATAATTGAAATTTCAAAGATGAACTACCGGAATTAACTGAAATAACTTTTGACATAAATGATTCTCCTATTCTAAGTCTTTTAATTTTTTTGATAAAGCTATCACTTCACTATCTGTATGATTAGATAATTCATCAATAATCACCATTCTTTTATGACTATTTTCAATCAAGTGCAATTTACCCTCATAATCATATAATTGTTTGATTGAACGTTTAATCAAATCAGAAATAGCACTTTTTGAAACATTGTTATTTTCAGCTATCTCAATCATTGAATAATCATTGTAATAGTAATCAAATAAAACGCTTTTTTGATGCTCGGTTAATAAAACACCATAATAATCAACCAATCTAGTTTCTATAAGTCTATCATTAATCTTCATCTAATGCTCCGATGATACTATATAAATACATATCCAAATCAAATGGCTTGATATCATTTAATGTTTCACCGAACGTAATAAAACGAACTGGAACGCCAATAATATCTTTAATAGCAATAACTATACCACCTTTAGAAGTGCCATCCATCTTCGTTAATATTATACCATCTAAATCAGTGATCTCGTTGAATAACATAGCTTGAGATAAACCGTTTTGACCAGTATTAGCGTCTAAAACAAGCCAAGTGTTATGTGGAGCACCTTCTATTTCGCGACTTACAACTCTTCTCATCTTGGCCAATTCAGCCATTAAATTAGCTTTATTCTGTAATCTTCCAGCCGTATCGCATAAAACGATATCAAAATCATGTTTTTTTACGTATCTTAGGCCATCAACCAAAACCGAACTCGGATCCCTATTTTCTTCCCCGCCATAAAAATCGACATTTAATTTTAAAGCCCATTGGCGAAGCTGCTCAACAGCACCTGCTCTAAATGTATCTGCAGCAATCATACACACTTTTTTGCCATCATCTTGATACATTTTAGCTAGTTTAGCAATTGATGATGTCTTGCCTGAACCATTTACACCAATCATCAAAATAACAGTTGGCCCATTATCGACATATTTAATTTTTTCATCTTCCTTTTCCCTATAAATATTAGCCATCGTCTCGCTTAGCATATTCATAAGGTCTCTTTTTAAAATAACTGGGTAATCTTTAGTGTAGTCGAAGAATTTATCGACGATTTTTTGTGATGTTTCATAGCCTAAGTCACACTCTATCAAAGTGACCATTAGCTTTTCTAAAAAATCATCGGCGTTCATCTTTCCTTCACTTGTAATATATTTTAGTTTACTGCCCAGTGCACTGCTGGTCTTTGCAAAACCACTCAAATATTTATCTTTGTCATTACTGGCAAAAAATTTATTTTTTATTTTATCAAGAAAGCCCATTATCATCCTCCTTTTCAGCCATTTCAATGGCATCTATTAGTTTAACTTTTAACATTTGAGATACTCCTCTATTTTGCATTGTGACTCCATATAACACATCACATTGTGCCATTGTTCCTGGACGATGAGTTATAATGATAAATTGACTTTCTTTATCAAAACTTTTAACATACTTCGCAAATCTTTCGACATTTGCTTGGTCTAAAGCTGCTTCAACCTCATCGAAAACAATCAGTGGAACTGGTCTAATTTTCAAAATAGTAAATAAAACACATATGGCAATTAAAGTTTTTTCACCACCAGAGAACAATCTGATTGATTTAACTGATTTTCCGGGCGGTTGTACATCGATGTCAATTCCAGTGTTTAAGATATCATTTTCATCCTCAAGGACAAGTTTGGCTTTTCCACCACCAAACAGCGCCTTAAAAGTAGTATTTAATTCTCCATTAATTAAATTAAATGTATCTAAGAATTGTTTCTTCATTATGTCATCCATTTCTTCGATTGCACTTAATATTTTATCTCTCGATGCTACAAGATCATCGTAATTTTTCTTCATAAATTCGTATCTCGATGATACTTCTGCATATTCTTCAGGCGCATTCATATTCACGCTTCCCAAAGAAGAAATCTCATTTCTAAGCTCATTTACTTCATCTTTAGCATTGTTGCCCAATTCCATTTGATAGTGTTCCTTGGCGTATTCAAATGTCATTTGATATTCACTTGCAAGTCTATTCAAATCACCTTCAAGTTTGGCTTTTACAGCACCATCTTCAGCACTAATCTTACGCAAATTGTAATTGAACTCATTGACTTTAGTGCGTAATTGATGAATTTGTTGTTCTTTGCGTTCGATTTCATTAGATAATTTTAAACGCAAATCTCTTTTTAGTTTAAGATTATTTGATGCTTGATCTCGTCTTAAATAAGCATCGGATAATTTAGAAACTAGTGAATCGAAGAATTGATTGCTTTGATTTTCACTTTTTTTATCGACTTTTGGAATTAAAGCATCATGATCATTTTTCAATTTCTCAAATTTAGATCTTTTTGCATCTACAACCGGTTCAAGTTGTGCGATAGAAATTCGCTTTTCAGTCAATTCTCTTTCAATTATTTCTTTTCTATTCATCAAGTCGTTATATTCTTTGATTACTAATTCTTGCTTAGCCTTATAAGAAAAGATTTGTTCTTTAATCTGTTCGAGTTCACGTGAAGCAGTAATGATTGAGGTTTCATTTTTTATATAACCGCCAGTCATTGAACCACCTTTATGAATAACATCACCATCTAGTGTAACGATTTTATAGCTATGCTTTAAAAGGGTGCTTAAATTATTAGCGTTTTCTAAATTATCGCAAACAATAACATTGCCAAGGAGTGATCTAACAACCATATTATATTCATAGCCACAAGAAACAAATTGATCTGCAGTGCCTAGATATCCCTTGGCACTATTACATATTATTTCATGCTCACGATTTAAAGTTCTCTCTTTTAAGACAGTTAAAGGTAGAAAAGTCGCCTTTCCACTTTGATTTTTTCTTAAGAAAGTAATTGCATTTCTGGCGCTCTCTTCGTTTTTAGTAACGATATGAAATGTGCTTGAAGCTAAAGCAGTAGAAATAGCTTGTTCAAAATCCTTGTTAGGATGTAATTCCTGTCCAATAACACCTAAGATACCAGGCAACGACATTCTATTATCCATTATTGATTTAACGCCGAGTGCAGAACGGGAAGAAAATGGATCTTTCAATAAATTATTCAAAACTTCCATTCTATTTTCTAATCTTCTTAAAAAAGCGCTGGTTTCTTCCTTTTTAAATGAAGCATCAGTCAATTTTAATGCTACATCTTCTAGTTCGTGTTTATCTAATTCCAATTGAGAATTTAAACTTTCTAAACGGTTGTAACGGTCTTTGTATTCATATTCCGCATCACTTAAAAGTTGTTTGATGGCTTCTAGCTTTTCTTTCTCGTTACCTATTTCAATCTTATATTTTTGTTTTTCTTCAATTTCAATTTTTCTTTTTTCTAAAGTTTGGATTTCGTTTACTACTTTAAAGTGATTGTCTTGTAATTCGTTAATTTCTCTATCTAAAGCACGAAGCTCAACTTTACTTTCATTATTTGAGTTTTCTTGGATTTGAATAGTGCCATCATGAAGTGTGATATTATTTTCTAAATCAAATATCTCCTTCTCTAATCTTTTCTTGGCATCTTGATAATATAGAATATTATCAACGAGTACAGCGATTTCAATTTCTTGCAATCTATCTTTCTTTTCCTTATATAATTCAGCCTTTTTAGCTTGTCTTCTCAAAGGTCCAACTTGTTTTTCTAATTCCGACAAAATATCTTGTGTTCGTTCAAGGTTTAATTTTGTTCTTTCAAGATGATTGATTGATTCGATTTTTCTTTTTTTATATTTGCTTACACCAGCCGCTTCTTCAAAAATTGCTCTTCGTTCATAAGGTTTAGCTTCAGCAAAAGATGAAATATTACCTTGTGAAATCATTGATAGAGAATCTTTGCCTAAGCCAGTATCCAAAATTAAATCAATGACATCTTTTAATCTGACATTCTTTTTATTGATTAAATACTCAGCATCTTGCTCAGTATTATATATTCTTCTAGTAATTTCAATTTCTTCTAAATCACTATTTAAAAAGTGATTAGAATTATCAAAAACAAGTGATACTTCAGCCATATTTTGAGCTTTTCTATTTTCACTGCCCGCAAAAATAACATCAGTCATTTTTTCTCCACGCAATGATTTTATGCTCTGTTCACCAAGTACCCAGCGAATAGCATCGGCGATATTACTTTTACCGCAACCATTGGGGCCTACAATACCTGTAACGCTATTGTCAAAATTAATAACGACGCGATCGGCAAATGATTTAAAACCCTGTATTTCTATTCGCTTCAAAAACATGGAATTACCCCCTTTTGCATAATTTTAATTATAACAAATTCTAGATAAATTCAAAAGCTATTCAAGTATTTCAAAAACTCCATAATCTTTTGAATCTTCGTTTGAATAATTTTCTTCTATTATTTCAACAGTATCACTCATCAATTTATCTTTAATTATTTTAAACTTATTAAATCCATTTACTAAATAAAGTTCCTGATTATTATTCATTTGATATGTTGGATCTTTTTTTAGATACATCAAAATTCTATTCCCCTTTTTAAATATAAAAGGTTTAACTTTATCATTTGTTCTATCGACATATCTATTAAATAATGCATCTATCTGGTCTTTATTCAATTCAGAAGATAATATAATTGCCTCATATCCTAATTTTCTTAATAGTTCATAGGCATAAGAATTAGAAACATTTAAAGTATAATAAGCAATTTTATGTTCGCAATCATTTAATAATGCACCAAGCTCAGATACCACCATACAATCACCATCGATGTATTCTGATTTTGGATTAATCACATTATTCAAAACATATTCTCTATTATCATATTGGATTAAATTGCTTCTTTGACTCATATTAGATATTTTGCTTTTTATAGGTTCTACCAAATCATAATCTATAGCATTTAAAGCACGTTTAAAAGAATTATCTTTGAACTCATCTAATTTTTCGACAAAATCACGACGAGCTTTATTCAAAACTTTGTTTGGAATAAAAACTTTGTCAATTTCATATGCAATAGATGAAATATAATATGGAGTGTCTTTTAATTTATTAAGTTGTTTTAAAATATCTTCATTATTTGAAGCGATATTCAAAGCTTTTGAAAGTTCTATATCAGAATACACAGAAAAGATAACGTCCTTATATTTAACATCAATTCTTAATTTTGAACCAGCTTTTGCATATACCTTTAGTTCAATATCCAATCTTTGAATTGGTTTTAAGTTTTCGAAACTATTTTCTAGAAAATAATCCGATGTCTTGATAACTTCATCGCCAATTTGAGCTTTCGTTTTATTTTTGATATTAACAATATCGCCACATTTAGCACTATTAACCAAAAGACCATCACGATATAAATAATTAACTATACAACCATCATCAAATTTATTAATAAATCTAATGCCATCAAACTGGTTTAAATCATCACTTAGTTTGATGCTTACATATGACTTATTTACATCGACAACCTTTCCAATTGAAATACCGTTATGATTCGGTCTATTAGATGCAAAAAACGACTTATTATCAACATCTAATAAATATTCATCAGTAAAATCTCTTTGAAAAAGCGCGTGTAAATCACGATCCATCTTATCGGTATAAATAAATTTTTCATTATGATAAAACGCATCAATTGCCTGACGATACAAGCCAGTAACCAAGCACACGTATGCTTTTTTCTTCATTCTTCCTTCGATTTTAAAACTAGTAACTCCAGCATTAATTAAAGACGGAACATGTTTCAATAGATTCATATCTTTTGGCGACAACAAATACTTATCTTTGCAATCGACCTTAGTATCATTTTTATCGACTAAATCATAAGGCAAACGACAACATTGAGCACAAATTCCTTTATTACCACTTCTATTTTTCATCTTGGCAGACATCAAACATTGTCCAGAGTAGCTAACACATATTGCTCCGTGAACGAATACTTCAATTTCAATGCCTTTTTTAGTAGCTTCTTTTATTAAGTTTAGAGAAGATTCTCTAGCGAGAACAACTCTTTTAAAACCTAATCGTTTACATGTTTCAACACCGCTTAAATTATGAATATGCATTTGTGTTGAAGCGTGAATCTCCATATCTCTATATTCATTTATAATACGATAATATAAACCTAAGTCTTGAATGATTAAAGCATCTACTTTGGCTTTATATAAAAAATCCACTTCTTTCATCGCACTTTCAATTTCAAATTCATTTAATAGTGTGTTCATTGTAACATATATTCTTACACCATAATGATGAGCGAAATTTACCGCTTCAATTATTTCGTCATGAGAAAAATTGCCTGCGTATGCTCTGGCACCAAAATTTTTTCCACCAATATAAACAGCATCAGCTCCAGATAAAATAGCTGATTTTAAAATATCTAAATTACCAGCTGGGGCAAGCAACTCAACATTTTGCATGATTATATCCTATAGCCAAACCGCCTAAACTAGTTTCTTTTAATTCGTTAGGCATTTTCTCGGCTGTATCATTCATCGATCTAACAACAGTATCAAAATCAATAACATTCTTTTTAACGCTTAGAAGATTTTCGGCAATCATATATGCATCAAAGGCTCTTAAAATAGCAGCAGCATTTCTTTCGATACATGGTACTATAACATATCCCAATACTGGATCGCAGGTTAAACCTAAATGATGTTCAATACCAACTTCTGCCGAATATTCAATTAAATCTAAACTAGCACCATTTAGGTATGCAATCATACTAGAAGCCATTGAGCAAGCGGTCCCAACCTCGGCTTGGCATCCTCCTATTGCTCCAGAAATAGATGCATTTTTTTTGATCAAATTGCCGAAAAGACCACCGATTGCCATTGAATCCAACAATTTTTCTTTATCATACCCTTTATCTTTGTACAAATGATACATAAGTGAAGCGACAATACCGCAAGAACCCAAAGTAGGTGCTGTACACACTAAATGTCCACTAGCATTTTCTTCTCCTGCTGCGTAAGCATAAGCAATAAGTTTACTCTTATCATCTTTTGCGTTTGAATATAGTTGTTTTGCCACACGATAATAGTTCAATTCCTTGTTGATTAAACCTTCATCTTTAAGACCGCTTTCTATTTCGTTAATCATTCTTTCAAAAGCATTTGATAGATATTCTTTTAAGTCAGTTTCGATCGAGTAGATGTATTCTAACAAACTAATATTTTTATCTTCAATATAACTTTTTATTTCGTTTAAACTATCTAAAGGGTATATATCTAATTCATCTTTAGTATCATACTTATCGGTTTTAATACTTCCTCCACCAAGTGAAAATACTTCCCAAGTATCAACTAGATTATCGTTTTTATCAAAGCCTTTAATAATTAATTTGTTCTCTAGACCTTTCATATTAAAAATGATATCTACATCAGCACCCGCAGCCACTTCTTTAATGATTTCATCTGTTCTATGTCCTTTACCAGTTAAAGCCAAGGATCCGAACAGTTCTACTTCATATCTTTTCAACAATCCATATTGTTCGATAAAGAAGTTCATCGCTCTTGCTGGGGCAATAGTGTGAGAAGAACTAGGTCCATATCCTATACGATATATATCTTTAATTGATTGCATAATCCCTCCGCATTAAATTAATTACAAAAATTTCAAAATATTTCTTGCCATCTAATGAATCATTACTCTTTAATAAAGAATCTAAATTTGATAATTCATAAAGCGTTTTTAACAATTCGTTTTTAGGAAAATTATCAATTGTCCTTAGAGCCATTTCTAATCGATAATCATTTTTAGTTTTGCTCATTACTTTAATTTCATTAAAGGAATATCGTTCATTATGCAAATAAGCAACTAAATAAAGGTACCTCAATTGACTGGCAAGTGACGCAATTAGAATGAAAGGAGATTCAATAGTCGATAATATATCGTTGAGTAGTTTAATTGTGTTATTAATGTTTTTACTCGTAAAAGCGTTAATGAGTTTAAAAGTATCATCTTCTACTCTTCTTTCGACAAAATAATTAATATTATTGATATCAATTTTGTCACCATATAATTTAAAAACTTCAATATAATTATGCAATTTATCTAATCTCCCATTGCATGAATTAACCAAATAATCAAAAGCTCTATCGTCAATGACAATCTTTTCGCTATTAACGATTCTTCTGCACTCTAATCTAAAACTTTTTAAATCAAGGGTATTGAATTTGATTACTTGACCATTTGAAGCAATTTTCTTAAACAATTTTGATGATTCAATAAAGTTTCTATCTTCACTATATATTATTAAATCAGTATAGTAACTAGGGTTTTCAACATATTCAAAAAATCTTTTTTCATAATTTTCAGGTAAGCCATCTTTCTTGATAAGAAAGAAAGGATTCCGAATTATGACATATTTTTTCTCAGCAAATAAACCGACATTATCTAAAGCGATAAATAAATCCTCAACTTTAAAATTTGGATCTTCCCCTTCAAAAAAATCCACATTAAAACCATTATCATTTTTAATAATCTCTTTTATTTTTTGTTTTTTTTGGTAGTTTTCATCACCGCTAAATATATAAATCATCTGTCATTTATTATAACAAATTCTCCATTGCCTGTTATCATAAAATCAATTACATTTGTAAAGAAAAAAGAGATATCTTGTGATGTTGCCGTACTATAATAATTGATATTTAATTTGTTTAATCTATCTATTGTTTCGTTGTGAGGATGATTATATCTTCCGTTAGTGGAAATAATAGCACCTCTCGCATTTAACTCGGTCAAAAATAATAAATCTGATGAACTTTTTGAACCATGATGTCCGATTTTGATAAAATCTGATGTTATTGGTCCATAGTTTCTAATAATGTCTCTTTCAACGCTTTTAGATACATCTGCCATGAAAATAAAAGATATACCGTTTAATGATAAATAATAAACTAAGCTATTATCATTTTCGTTTTCATAATCTTGGTTATTTAAGCTAAATAAATGAAATGGATGAATGATGATATCTTTTTTATTATAATTTATTTCATCAATCTCATAATCATGTAATAAATTCTCAATATTTCCACTGTGGTCTTCATCTAAATGAGTAATAATTAGACAGTCAATTCTTTCTATTCCTCTTTCGTCTAAAGACTTTTTTAATTGATAATATTCATATGAACTGCCTGTGTCTATCAGTATATTTGTCATATTAAATCTCTCACTTATCAATATTGCATCACCCTGCCCAACATCAATAAAACTAATTGATGTAAAGGGAGCGAATAATTTAAACTGTAAAATGATAATTATCATTATTGTTTGCATATATTTATTTTTAAATAATTCAAATTTTATAGTAACAATTAAAACCAATAGTATGCATATAATATTTATTTTCCCTTTGATGACAATGTCGTATTTTAGTAATAATCCTTCAATAAAAGAAAGAATTTCAAGATATTTATATGAAAAGGTTTTTATAACCAATGTCAAAATACTCAATGAATAAATGGTACAACACATTAAAATATAAAAATGATATAAGAAGCTTTTAAACAAGCTAACTTTTGAAAATAAAAAACTTTGCAGAATAATCATAAAACATTTAAAGTTTAAAGAATTATCAATCAATCTAAATAATTTGATGATCCATACAATCATATATGTATAAGAACATAATAGATAAGGATTAATTAATGTAATGATAATGATAAATAAAGAAAATCTTTCTGTTTTGTCAATGGTAATTTTTTTCACTGTTTCATCGATGAGCAACAGTATGAAATGTTCTTTTAGACCAAACAAAATAGTATTAATCATTATAAATAGATATATTATTTTTTTATTTTTCAATCTTTTTAGTAAAAAGCGAAGGACAGAATAATATATAAAACCCATGCTTAAATAAAAATCACTTAGATTATCAAAGCCATTCTCATTAAGTAAAAACTTTTTCAGATAAGCACTGGTTATTTGATCGTATGACTGTTCAATATAATTATGAATTTTAATTCTGAAACTATTATTTCTTCTAATAGTTTTATAGGAAATCATCTTTCCGTCATAAAATATATTTTCCCTTAGTTTATCGATGTCTTGAGCCTTTTTTAAATCGTTTTCTACATATTTGTAAGAAATAAGGCTTCCATATTCCATCTTTTCATTGGTATATAACTTAACTTTATAGAAAGGCTTTTGAACTATTATATAATTGTCTTCAATCCTTTCAACAACACCGATATCCATTACATTGATTGAGTAATTAATCCCTAGAAATATGTATAAAAATAACGGTATTGAAATGATAAATATTCTTTTATCTTCCAAAAACAAATATATTAAGGCCAGGAACAAAATTAAATAATGTGGCTTAAATACATATATAATTAAACAAACAGATAATTTAAAGAGTGATAAAGTCTTTAAATTTATCAAAAGTCTTTTCTTTGATCCCTGAAACATTTTTAATGTCCTCAATATTTTTAAAACCACCATTAGAAATTCGATATTCAATTATTTTCATAGCAGTTTTTTCGCCTATTCCTGGTAAATCCATTAATTCGTTTAAATCGGCACTATTTATTGAAATCTTTTTATCTTCAGTCTTTTTCGGAATGACAATAACATCATGATAATTTAATCTTTCAAACAAAGAAATTGACGAGATATCAGCATCATCAGTTAATTCAATTTGTGTCAATAAATCATTAAATGATGAATTTCTTGCGACATGAAATATACCGGGATTTCTTATTTCTCCTCTAATCTCGACATCAACATATTCATCAATTGTAAAGCTATCACCAATTTTAATGTTTCCGCCAATGTATATCAAAATAATAAGTAAGATAATTAATAATTTACTAAGCACTTGTGTTAGGAATAATTATAGCTTGATTAATGCGATAATTATTCATCTCTAATCTTCCATACTCTAAATTTGGCATTATTTTAAATACATCATCATCCAAAACATAACCATTAGGGGCTTCTATTTCTTTTAAATCTAAATAGAAGTCATACATCAAATTTTCAATCACAAAGCCTCCCTCAATCACTTTCTTTTCTATCCAATTAATGTCTTTATAATCATCGATGATATCATTAGAAAAATATATCTTATAAATCCCTTCAACAAGATCATCTAAAACCAATTCTTTAAAATCATCATACCTAACTACTTTATTTGCAGTATCCATCAAATACATG
>CAYNZZ010000021.1:0-15609 GCA_964401865.1 uncultured Erysipelotrichaceae bacterium | reverse complement strand
TCCGTTATTGGTAGGAGGCAAAGATACATCAACTCTTATAGATGGAGAATCAATTGTTTCTTCTAAAGAACTTGGTAAATTAAAAGCATTGAAGTTGATCGAGTGTAAACAACTAGACAATTCATATATTCAATTAAAATATGAGGTTATAAAATAAAAAGTTGTTGTTCATTCTTCTTTACGGAACTATATTTATACAGTTTAAGCATCTAAAAAAGTCCTTAATAAAGGACTTTTTGTTTTGCTTGTTATTTACATCATTTAATCACAATAATCGGTACATAAAGTTCATCGTCCAGTATTCCGCCAGAAGAATAATCATATGGATATAACATTTTCTCACTTTCAAGAATTAAATCATTTTTTGCGACCGCTAAATGACTGCCTAACATATCAATGAAAGTTTGACAATTATCATCATAACCAAACATTTTGGAATCAATTACCTGTTTTTTATTCAACAATATATAATCTTTTTCAAAATCACGTTTAAATGATTTTTCAAATTCCAAAGTTTTATCTTCTCTTACAAAAAAAGAAATACATCTATTTTCTAAAACTGGTGGCAAATTGAAATATTTGGAATACGATTCATCAAGGTTGCATCTTCTATTGATTTTGATATAGCCACAATTACCGTACACAATAATCAAAGTGTCATTATCAATGTTTTCTTTCAATTCCTTAATTTTTTCGTTTATTTCATTTAAACAGTTATTTGCTTCAAAACTATCAACATTATGTTTGATTATCATCTTTTTATACTCATCAATTTGAACATATACAAGATTATTGTTACCTTTATACAAAAGCTTTAAATCGTTGATGTCAACTATTTTAATTGTTTGAACATCACCATTACTGCATAGATTAAATGTCTTGCCAGAAATAATTGCTTCTGCCGCATAATTACTTGGCATAACGGTCTGCAGCTTTTTAAATTGACGCTCAATCAAAAAAGAAGTAGGAGCTAAAGTTCTATTTAATGCATTAGCTCCTAAACCATCAATTATGATATTAATAATTTTCTTAGGTTTCTGTTTATCAAGGAAAGCATCTAGTTCTTTATCGCTTGGATAATAAGTATTTAACTTAAAATACTTGCGAACGCTTGAACTTATTGTCAAAATACTTTCATCATAATAAACAAACATTACTGCATGTCCTTCAAGAAAGCAACATATCCACGATACGCTTCATAAATATCAGCTTTAGAAGCAACCTCGTAACAAGCGTGCATATTTAACACAGCTACACCAGCATCAATGACATCCATATTTAAATTAGCTAAGATATAAGCGATAGTTCCGCCACCGCCTTGATCAACTTTTCCTAATTCAGCTAATTGAAAATTGACATCGTTTTGATCCATGACTTTTCTGACCTTTGCAACATATTCGGCATTTGCATCATTACATCCACTCTTGCCTCTTGAACCTGTATATTTGTTGAAGCACAAACCACCACCGATAAATGCTGCATTCTTCGCTTCAAATACCGATGCATAATTTGGATCATAACCAGCAGATACATCTGATGATAACATCTTAGAATTAGTCAATGTATGGCGAAGTTTTAAATCATTATATTCTTCCATCTTGCCGATTAATTCCGCAACGACATTTTCAAAAAATCTTGATTGCATACCAGTATTGCCTTGTGAGCCAACTTCTTCTTTATCAACTAAGATACAACAAGAAGTTCTTTCTGGATTTTCTGTATCTAAAATAGCCATCAAAGATGTATAGGCACAAACTCTGTCATCGTGACCATATGCCATAACCATACTAGAATCTAAACCGTAATCTCTAGCCTTTCCAGCAGGCACAACAGATAGTTCGGCTGATAAGAAGTCTTTTTCTTCAATATCATACTTTGATTTTAAAATATTTAAAATATTGGTTTTTACAGCATCTTTTTCTTCATTTTTAGCAGGAATTGAACCGCATAATACATTTAAATCTTCGCCCTCAACTACTGTGGCACCAGACTTTTTCATCTGGTCTTGAGCCAAGTGGATAAGTAGATCCGTAAAACCGATAACTGGATCTTTTTCATCATCACCAATGCTTACAGTTACCTTTGTTCCATCTTTTTTGCATACTACACCATGTAGAGCCATTGGATGAGCAACCCATTGATACTTCTTAATGCCACCGTAATAATGTGTATCCAAAAGACATAAACCGTCACTTTCATACACAGGATTTGGCTTTAAATCAACACGTGGCGAATCTATATGAGCGCCCAAAACATTCATACCGTTTGTAATGCCTTCTTTACCGATAACAAATAAGCAAATATTCTTACCACGATTATTTACATATACTTTATCATTGGCTTTTAATTTATCAACCGAATTCAAATCTTTAAATCCATGTGCTTCAGCCAGTTCGATAGCTTTTGTAACACATTCTCTTTCTGTTTTTCCGTTATCTAAGAAATTCTTATAGCCTTCAGAAAATTCCATTACTGGCTTAATTTTTTCATCTTCATACTTTTTCCAAATTGTTTCCATAACTAACCTCCTTATAATATAAAATTATTATACACCACTAAAATAATAAAAAGCACCTAAGTGCTTAAAAATGGCGCTGACTACAGGATTCGAACCTGTGGTACGCTTTTGACGTACGCCGCCTTTCCAAGACGGTTGTTTCAACCGCTCACACAAGTCAGCAATATGGCGTGCCTAGTAGGAATCGAACCTACATCTTTTGAATCGGAATCAAATACTCTATCCATTGAGCTATAGACACAAAAGCTATTTACCACTACTTCCATAGCCACCAGTTCTAAGTTTAAAGTCTTCATCTTCTTTTGCAAGATAGTAAGCTAAAAAGATTCCTTGAACAAAGCGATCTCCTTTGTTTAAAATGATATCTTTATTTCCTCTATTAACGATAGCAGCAAGAATGTGTCCTTCATTATCAGCATTAAAATAGTCGCTATCAATGATTCCGGTCGTATTAGCTAAAGTCATCTGATATTTGAAACCCATAGAAGATCTAGGATACAAATTTAACACATAGCCTTCTTCCATCTTCACTCTGATACCTAATGGGATTTTAACCATTTCCTGAGGCTTGATAACTACATCATAGGGACAATGAAAATCATAGCCAGCAGAACCTTTGGTCGCTCTTTTCGGCAAAATGATGTCTTCATACCATTCTTTTTGATAATTACCATTTACCTTTAAACAATCTTTTTCAAACTGTTCAGCACTAACTTTCATAAATTCTGCAATAGCCATAATACTCACCTCAAAAAAATAATATCATAAATACTTGCAAAAATAAAATCACTATGCTAATATTAAAAAGCGCTAAACGGCAAGCGTAGAGTGAAGAAGTACTCAAGAGGCCGAAGAGGTGCCCCTGCTAAGGGCATAGGTCGGGAAACCGGCGCGAGGGTTCAAATCCCTCCTTCTTCGCCATAATAAATGCAGATGTAGTTCAATGGTAGAACGCGACCTTGCCAAGGTCGACACGAGGGTTCGATTCCCTTCATCTGCTCCATGGTCCGGTGGTGTAGTGGTTTAACATGCCTCCCTGTCACGGAGGAGATCGCGGGTTCGATCCCCGTCCGGACCGCCATTAAAAATATGATTCCGATGGAATCTTTTTTTATGTTTTAATAAATATTTTGTAATATACTTACGACATGAGATTGTTTATTTTTTACTTGTTTATTTTCAGCTATCTGGAATTAATTTTCAAAATACTGGTAAGTAATACTTTCGGAATATATTTATTGCTCAATTTATTATATATAATCTTCCTATCTGCTTTGTTAAGTATCTTAACCAAATCTTTGCCAACTAGAATACAGAAGTTTGTCTTTTTAATCATTGTTTTTTTAATCTCGCTTTGGTTTTGTATAGAAACTATTTTTTACAAAACATTCGGTGTCTATTTTTCCTTATCTGCAACTGGATTCGCCGATCAAGCGCTTGGTTTTTTTGCCCAAGCCATATCAATTATAAAATCCAATTTCTTAATCATTGTCTTGATGTTTATTCCTTTTTTCTTGGCTATCATTTTTTATAAAAGAATCAAGTTCGCTAACGATGCAAAATTAATACTTCTCACAATCGCAATATGCTCGTATTTGTGCTTTTATAATTCCTTAATCAATAATGGTACCAATTCTTTAAAATCTCTATATTTATACACTCAAAACAACGCTCTGAATCATCAGTATTTTGGTGTTATTCCATCCACAATTATTGAGATGAGAAAAAATGTAACCAGCTTTAAAGAAGAAATAGTTATAGTAAATCCTGAGAAAGATATCGACGGCGATGAAGAAGAAATAAAAAAATTTGAATATGAAAAACAAATATTAGACATTGATTTTAATTCATTAATTGAAAACGAGAAAAACCATGACATCAAAACAATGCATGAATATTTTGCGAATAATAAAGCTGGCAACAAAAATGAATATACTGGTTTTTTTAAAGATAAAAACTTAATTCTGTTTATGGCCGAGAGTTTTAATGGTGTTGTAGTAGATAGAGAGCTTACTCCGACGTTATATAAGCTAGTAAATAATGGATTCGTATTTGACAATTTCTACTCACCGGTAATACTTTCGACAATTGGCGGAGAATTTCAAGAATTGACTGGCTTATATCCTGATTTAAGTATGTTGTCATATGTGTGGCGAACAGGCAAAAACTCATATCCATTTGGACTAGCTACACTATTTAAAGAAAACGGTTATAGTGCTTACAGTTATCATAATCACGATTACTCTTTTCAAGAGAGGAATATATATTTAAATTCTATAGGTTTCGATTATTATGAAGCATGCGGAAATGGTCTAGAAGAAAAGATTGACTGCTCCATTTTTCCAAAAAGTGACCAAGAAATGATAGATTCTACAATTGATGAATATATCAATGATGATAAATTTTTAGTATATTACGCAACTGTAAGCGGTCATATGAATTATGATTTTACCGATAACGCCATGAGTATTAAACATCAGGAAGAGGTTAAAGACTTACCCTATTCTTATCGCGTAAAAGCATATATTGCTACTCAAATCGAACTAGATCGAGCATTAGAAAGTCTGCTTAGTAAGCTAGAAGAAAACGGACAATTGGAGAATACTGTCATCGCTCTTGTTGGCGATCATTATCCATATGCCTTGAGCTTAGATGAAATGAACGAGATGTCTGATACGCAAAAAGACGGTATCATCGAAATAAACCGTTCTAATTTCATTCTATACAATAGTGAAATGGAAACTAAACACATCAACAATGTGGGCAGTCAAATCGACGTACTTCCCACTATTTATAATTTATTTGATATAGCTTATGATTCTAGATTGATTATTGGCAAAGACATATTGGATAATTCTACACTAAAACTAGCTATATTTAACGATAGAAGCTGGGTTAGCAATCTAGGAAAATACTATGCCAGTACCAATACTTTTGAACCTTTTATTTCTGGTTTAGATGTCGGCGATTCATATGTCGATGCTATCAACCAGAATGTTGCCAATATGATAAACATGAGTAAAAATATTATGTACTATGATTATTATCGTTTCTTTGATAATGATTAATATCGAAATTATTCGAACTCCGAAATGAAACGATTATAGCGAACATATTTGTTAACGTTTTTTAGGCGTTTATTAGATAATAAAGCTATTTTCTCTGCATTATTACTTATTTTTCTGGTGTTGGTAGCAAAATGGTATCTATCTTCCATACAAGCTTATCTTTATCATTTTTCTATTGTCTAAAAGATTTTTCAAAAGATTACATTTTATTTTCAATTTTGAATAGATTTTGTTAATCTTTCTTTCAAATACGATTTTAAACTACCATCAACGCAATAGATATAACATCCTTTTTGCCCTCTTGTTAATAATGTTCTATATGTGTTTTTTATAATTTGATCTGCAATTTTTTTAGCTCTATCTTTATCTTTTTTATATAAACCTTTTAACCCTTTAATAGATTGATCAGTACTAGCCCTTTTCATAAAATCAGTAATAATGCCATTGTCATAACGCATATCATCGCCGATAATAACTCCAACATAATCAAACTCTAATCCTTGACAGGTATGAATACAACCTATTTCATTTACAGATTCAGAATCGATAGCCCATGTTGAAGAAGACCCAAGATTCCATGACATTCCAAAATCTCCAATTTGTATGTCATGAACATGACTATCATTTTTCCCTTCTTTAATCCATTTCCAACAATAACCAGCAACCATTCTCGATTTATTATTAGTTTTATTTTTTTCTAAAATTAATTGTCTTACTTCGTCTGGAGTATCGCAAATGCGAATATCATAATCACAATCAAAGTCATCTGTTGCTTCTGGATTGATTTCCAAGACATTATCTATCCATGAAAGATAAGAGTCACTACCATTGCATCTAAATTGTGATATAAGTGTATCTTCATATACTTGAGCATCAAAGAAAAGACACCATTTTTTTATTTCATTTGTACTTCCAATATCTTTAGTAGTTACGATTTGAAAATCATCAACGAAAAATATACTTGTTTTCGCTGCATTTATAATTTCTTTTACTTGGTTTTCCCCTAAATTTTGAAACATTCCAGATTTTTCGTTTAACCGATGAGCCTCATCGACAATTAAACAATCAAAATCATCTGATATGGCTTCTGTAAAAGCTCCTGATCCTTTAAATAAATTATCGATATATGCTTTTCGATATTTTCCTTCTGTCAATTTTTTCCGGTACACTTCTCGAGGCGCAGAATTCTTTGTTACATACATCACATTTTGATTCATGTTCAATATCGCAACAAGCATATTTATTGCTAAAACCGTTTTCCCAGTACCCGGACCTCCATGAATTATATATACTTTTTTCTTGTTTTGATTTCTTACAATTTCTAATGCCCTTTCAAACACTACTTTTTGTTCATCAATCAATGTAAATTCTCTATTACCTTTTAACATGGATGATAAACTGTCTTGTAAAGATTTGCTTGGAACAATTCTTCCTTGTTCAATATGATAAAGCACATCAGGATTCCCTTTTTTCACATATTTCGAGATAAACTTCGCTAATTTATCTGTATCTCCTCTGGTGAATACTGGTGCCTTATCAATATAATATTCATAACATAAATCTGTTAAATCATCATGCTCTTGAAGCCTATAATTGTGTAAATAAGCACATGGTTGCAAATTGATTTTATATTTTCTAACATCTTCATTATAGTCTTCTATCATACTTACGTAAGACCAAGCCTGATATGAAGGATGCGTTGTCTCCACCATTCTTCCTTGTAAATGAGTTTTGACAACCGCTTCTTTGGAGTCCACTTTTTCTAATTTTTGCCATTGCTTCAGTTCTATAATAACTGCACTTTCTTGTCCTAATTCATTTTCACCACTAATGATGAAATCCACCCGCTTATTTGAATTAGGTATCCTATACTCGATTGCAATTACACTATCATCTGGAATACTTTTAGCTTCCAAGACTTTATACATATACTGCATCGAATTCATCCAAGATAAAAATTCATTATGAGCAGTCTTTTTATGCAACCGTTCGAGTACCTTTTGTTCTATTTTATCCTCAATTAAATCCAGTCTTACATCTGTTAAAAATTTCTTTTTTGTTTCTTGGTATACAATCATAATTCATTATACTTCTTTGAATTTCCTTTCGCTTTTTCGACTGGATATTTTTGACGATTTTTCTCTAATTTATCTAACACTATTGTTTCTAAATCCACTTGTAAACGATCTGCCATTACAACGCAATAATTCACTACATCGGCTAATTCCTCACATACTTTTTCTTTATCATAGTTATTATTCCATTGAAAACATTCCAAGAGTTCTCCTGCTTCTATGACTATAGATTTTGCTAAATTTTCGGGCGAATGAAATTGATCCCACTCTCTTTCTCTATTAAACTCTATGATTTCTTTTATTGCTTTTTGCATGAAACATCCTCCATTTATATTTTATATATTTGAAGTTCAACCTATATCATTTTTCCATCTTCACAAATTCTATTACTTCTATACTATCTATGATTATATATTTTATTTCTTTCACTTTTAAAATTTTTTTAAGTTTCTCACTTTAATTTTGTCATTTTCAAAATAAATGACTAAATTAAAAGAAGTAGGTCACCCTACTTTCATAAAAAAATCTCTTTACTTTTATTTCAGTAAAGAGGTGTTATTTTTTTTCAAGTTAAAGGGGCATTTTTTATATATTTTTAAAATTATACCCCCCGTTAAAGCCTATATTTTATTCAAACTCGATTGTATTATTTTCCAAATGGTCTAAAAAGTGCCCTTTTTGACACTTATTTAAAGGTACAACTCCACCAAAACAGGGCTTTTTCTCATGCGTCTACAAAAAATGTTTTCAAAAATGTTTTCACAGATGATGATTTTGATGTAATTATTGCGTGTCATGAAGAAAGGATTCCTTCTTAGATAGATCTTTGCTTTCATCTACCAATTAATTATATTTTCATATTCGTTTCAAGTAGAATCCAGTTTGAATTTATCAGGTTTTTTCAACTATTCAGAGCTTTAAATAAATGTTATACTCTAGGTGATTTTAAAAGAATTGATTTATAAAAATCGGGATTTGGTGAGTTCAGGAGGAAAAGCAGAAATGAAAAGAGTAAATTTAGTATTTCCAACTATTGAGATGGAAAAAGATGCTCAAGAATTTAAAATGAAATTTTATAATAATGGAGAAAAAACAATTTTCGGTAGTTACAAATTAGATGTAGATAAATATTCTTATCTTGAATGGTTAGAGATAATTATAAATAATGCAAGTTTCAGTACTGCTAATCCTAAATTTGGAGTATCTGATACGCTATTTGCGATGAATGAGGAAAATAAAATTGTTGGTATCATTAATATCCGTTATGATATGACAGAGTTTTATAAGGATAGCGGGCATGTCGGTTATAGTGTTGTTCCGGAAGAACGTATGAAAGGATATGCAACTGAAATGCTAAAAGAAGCTTTAAAAAGATTTAAAATGCATAATCTTTCGGAAGTGAAAGTTGTGTGTTCTGCTGATAATATGCCTTCCAGAAAAACTATAATAGCTTGTGGAGGAAAACTAAATCGTATAATAAAGAGTGAAAATTCAGATAAAGAAGAATACATTATTATGTTATAGGCAACATAGATAAATTCCAATTTATCTATCTAACAAGATACAAAATACTCCTTTACATATCCACTACTAGCTGGTGGTTATGGGAAAGGATTTTTTATTATGTCCAAATGCAAAGTAATTGCAGTTGCCAACCAGAAAGGCGGCGTTGGCAAGACCACTACAACCGAGAATGTTGCAATTGGCCTAGCAAGAAACGGCAATGAAGTATTGATTGTATACTTTGACCCTCAGGGAGATCTTACTGCATGTCTTGGTTGGAAGAACAATGACTCATTGGATAATACTGTTTCAACCATGCTTGATGATTACATCAACGATAAGGATATCAACTATGCATCTCTAATCTTAAAACATGAAGAGGATGCCGATGTAATTCCAGCAAACATTGAACTGACAAATTTTGAAATGCGTATTGTTTTTGGACTATATCCAACAAGCATTACTTTAACTATTCGTAATTCGAAATGTTTGCGAAATGTTATCGAAATGTTTGCGAAATGTTGATATAATTATTGCGAGGTGATTAATTTGAAAATTAACGAACTATATCTAGATGTCATAACAGAAGATTTGCACTATGAACTCAAAAGCATTTTATCATCCGATAACCCATTGAAATGGGCAAAAACTATTGTTGGATATGCTAATGGTGATGGTGGAATAATCTTTGTTGGTGTTTCCAATAATCGAGATGTTTTTGGACTATCGATTGAAGAGATTGATAAGACCAAAAATCTTATTGCAATTATTAATGATAGACACATTTTTCCACATGCAAAAATATCATATTCTATGAGGAGCGTTGATAACGATGCTGAAAAATTTGTTTTGGCAGTAAAAATATATTCTTCCGACTCTGTTGTGAGATATAGAGATGGAGATTTTAACGAAACTGTTTATATTAAAGGCGATGGAAATACAACTCCTGCCACTCCAGAAGACATTATCTCACTATCTAAGCGTAAATATGGTGTCGATAATTCAATAAGTGAAATCTTATATAAAGAATCAGACTGGAGCAAATATCTTTCGACATGTAGCATTTATCGAACCGACCACAGCATCCCGAGCTTAAAAGAATTACAAAATGAACAAATTGTATCAAAGGACGGATATTCATCAACCGGGCTACTAATGTTTAAAGATGACTATGCTAACGATGATTCTTTAATATGTTGCAGACTTTGGAAAGGAATTAACAAAGTGGGCACTGTTTTAGATACTGGTAGATATAAAGGACCTTTATTAGATGTTTTTTCTTCAACACTCAATTTTATTGAAAGAAACACAAAATCCGGATGGAAAAAGGCAGCAAATGGAGGAAGAGAAGAAGTACGTTCCTATCCTAAAGAAGCAATAAGAGAAATACTGGTTAATGCAATAGCACATCGTGATTATTCAATCATGGGAACGCAGATTGATGTAGATATTTATGATGATAGAATTGAAGTTGTATCCCCTGGGTCATGGTTGCTTCCAAAGCCATACGAAGAATATCCTGTTGGCACCATTCCTTCCATTAGAAGAAACAAAATAATAGCAGCATGTCTGGATGTTGCAAATCTAATGGAACGTGGTGGCACAGGATTTCAGACAATCGTAGAGTGTTATAAGAAAGCACCTGAAAACAAACAACCAGTTGTCTCTGCATATCCAGGTTTTCTATCCTTAAAGCTTTATGATCTTTTGTACAACGAAGAGGTGAAAGAATTAGACGTCGATAATATTACAGACTTAAAAAATTATGAAGAAGTGATAATACATTCGCTTAAAAGCGGTCCAAAACAAATAAACGAATTACAAGGTGTTACTCCTTATAAAAGTAGATCAACATTTTTATCTAGGGTAATAAACCCACTTATTGAAAAAAATATTATTAAAAGAGAAGGAAATCCTAAATCTCCATATTCAGTATTCATATTAGTTGACGATAAAAACGACTTATAAACCAGTTAAAAACGCCGATTTCTCGGCGTTTTATCATTTTACTCGAATTCGATTGTTCCTGGAACATTCTAATTGAGGTGTTATATTTTTTCAAGTTAAAGGGGTATGTTTCATATATTTTTAAATTTATACCCCATTAAAGCCTATATTTATTCAAACTCAATTGTATTATTCTCCAAATGGTCGAAAATGTGCCCTTTTTGGCCCTTATTTACAGGTACAATTCCATCAAAGCAGGCCGTTTTCCTATGCGTCTACAAAAAATGTTTTCAAAAATGTTTTCACGGGAGATGGTTTTGGTGTGATTGTTGCATGTCATGAAAATCAATCTAGTTCTCAATTAAATCTCCACTCTATTCTATTGATTAATTATATTATTACAACTGAATCAAATAGAATCCGTTATGGTTTAACTAATTTATACCGTCTATTCAGATTTATAAATAAATGTTATAATCCATGTAATTTTAAATAAGTAGATTTATACAAATCGGGATTTGATGAGGTGATTGGGTGAAAACTTATACAATTTGTGGAAGCATGAAATTTGCCGAAGATATGAAAAAAATTGCTTATGACCTTGAAATAAGCAAAGGATATAATATATTACAATGTGTTTATTGTGAAGATAATATTGTTCCAACTGAAGATGAACTTTTAAAACTTGCAGATGCTCATTACAGAAAAATAGATTTAAGTGATGGAATATATGTTGTAAATATGGATGGTTATATTGGAACATCTGTGAAAAAAGAAATTGAGTATGCTGAAAGGCATGGAAAAGAAGTGTTGTATCATTACAATCAGTAGATTTTAATTCATAAAACAGTTAGATAAATTCCAATTTATCTATTAAGCAAGAATAATTTTAACTCCTTTACATATCCACTACTAGCTGGTGGTTATGGGAAAGGAGTTTTTTATGTCTAAATACAAACTAATTACAGCGACAAACCAAAACAGGTAGAGTTTTTCAAGATCATCAATGCTGAAAACGAAGTATCAATTGCTGACTTTAATCCACAAAGTGATTACAATTACTGCTTAGGCTCTAAAAACATGATGAAAAATGGGTAAAAGAAAACGCCGATTACTCGGCATTTTACTCAAACTCAATTTTGTATACTTTTAAATCCATACAACATATACATTATATGGTTATTTATACAATTACTTCCTGTATTATTTTATTTTCCAAATCTTTTACATATATTTTGTACTCATTTTGGAGTCACTGTGAGTACATATTGAGTACAAACCATTTCATTCTAACAATACATACAATTAAGATATTGTTTCACTCAATTTCTAACATTTGACTCATCAATTGTTTTATTATTTCTAAATTTGTAGAAAACTCAATATGACTAGCATATTTATATTTACGACAATAATTCTTCCATAAATTCTGCAACGTTGAATCTTCACTTATTGAGCATAATATTTCTTCATAATGCTCCAATAAAGAAAGTGTCTCTCTTTTTCTACATGTTTTATCAAATGCCAATGATAAATCATTATAGTTTATTTGAACGTTATAACGATCAAATAAAGTCGTTACATCATAAAAATCACGCATACGTGTATTCAACAATCCTCTAGAAAGAATTGTTTGAATTTTTTCTGCAAGTATTGTCTCTAAATTATATGACCAGAGTTGTATTGATTTGTCTTCTAACAACAACGGATATTCATATCTTATTTCTCTAGGTGTAATCACATCACCTGTTGATATATCTATTTTGATTGGCACTATTAAATTTTCTAATTTTGCATCCATATGAATTCTTATTCCTGGATACTCCATATTGTCCATGATATCAGATACATCATTTAAGATAAATTCAATGTGATCATCAAGAGAAATATCTTTAATTTCATTTACAATCCTTGTGGTTTCTTCTTTGGTTAAATCAAAATTACGTATTGTTGTATCAATATCTATAGTCGATCGCATCGATATACCAATCATAGAAGTAACCAAGATTCCACCCTTAACAATGAAATCGTCTTTATATTTAGAATACGTTATTCTTTCAAGAAAACGTTCCATCATATAAATACGTAACAAAGTTATAGGATCCGATCCATTTTGTTTGGCGACATTTTTAATTCTACCTTTTATTTGTGCTGGAGTTAGATACATTACAATAAAACCTCCATATATTGTCTAATTATCTTTTCAATTCGAAATGCTTTTGCATACACCATTAAACAATTCAGATCTTTATCACTTCTTTGTAAATAAGTTTTAATCGCCATATTAAAATCCTGAATTTCGAAATTACGTCTACTTCTCACTAAATCACAAATTGTTCTTTCCAAATCATACATTGGGATTTCATGACCAAATTGATTTGTGATTGTAGTCTTTCCTAGATCCAAAAGCTCCTTTTTTACAGTATAAACCTTGTAACCTGAGTTTGTTAAAGCAGAAGGATTATATCCACTATAAATTGTAATACAATGCACAAAAGGTTCTCGATCAACCAGACCATAATAATATAAGGCATCATCATGAGAAATAACTCCTTTTGGACAACGCTGTGACAAAACATAAGCTTCATCTTCCAACACATCTTTTGAAATATAAATACCTGGGCCAACTTTTTCCATACAATTCCTTTTTATAAAATTATAAATAGACTGTCTCGATACGTTCACATTCTTTAATTTTTTAACATTCAAAACCTCAATTTTTTTAGAATCCATTACTCCTTCCACACTCTCACCGCCTTTTACATTCTTGCTAATATTATACTTTATATTAGTGAGAATGTAAATCGACTTCAATTTATTTAATTATTCATATCCAATAATTTATGTACTCATTTTGTACTCACGGCCAAAATTGGCATGTAAAAAAGCCCTTATATAAAGGATTTTTGATGTTTATTGAATTATTCAAACTCGATTGTATTATTTTCCAAATGGTCTAAAACACACCCTTTTTGTCGCTTATTTACAGGTGCAATTCCATGAAATATCCCCTATTTCTCATACGTCTACAAAAAATGTTTTCAAAAATGTTTTCACAGAAAATGGTTTTAAAGCATTGTTACATATCCTGAAGAGCAAATAACATCTTTAAGGATATGTATGATGTTGCATTCACTGATAACAGTATTTCATAAATCATTCGTGAAGTCCAACCTAAAAACAGTGAAAGCAACATCTTATAATGGATTGCTGGAAATGTTGTACTATGGGTACATTTATTTTATCCACCTTGTCGTTCATGACATTATGAGAGGGGTTGATTACATGAACAATGATATTGTAATCTTTAAAAATGGATAATTGGAATTGGAAGTATCTGTTAGTGAAGACAGAGAAACTGTATGGCTGACTCAAAAACAAATTGCTGAGCTATTCGGTAAAGATCGAAGAACGATAACTAGACATATTCAAAACATATATAAAGATAATGAACTTGAACAGAATTCAGTATGCTCGTTTTTTGAGCATACTGGTTCTGACGGAAAAAAATATAAAGTTCAGTTTTACAATCTTGATATGATACTTGCAATTGGATATCGTGTTAAATCACCAAATGGTATTGTCTTTCGTAAATGGGCAACATCGATACTGAAAGACTATATGCTCAAAGGCTATGCTATTAATCAGAAAAGACTAGAAGCTTTGGATCGAACAGTTAAGATCCAATCAAGGATTATCGCATCAACTATAGAGTTGGATGAAGAAGAGGTACTGAATGTTGTTGAAACATATGCAGATGCCATTTCAATGTTGGACGACTATGATCATGGATGTCTTGAAAAGCCGAATGGGAACGTCAAGTCAGCAGGAAACCGACAGCCACCGCTAAGGCACAGTACAGACCGCCCGAAAAGCAAAGCGTGTTAAAACATCTGCGTGAGATACAGGAACGCAATAAGCAGAAACCGCCCCAAAGACAGCGTAAGAAATCCTTTGACAGAGATAGCCGATAGGCATTCAAAAACGCCGTGTATGGTGTTATCCATAGCGGCGGTATACATAATTATTTACTGTCTGCAAGTGTAATTTTCATATCCTGAACATTGATGATTGTTTCCTGCTTACATTTCGGACAGTAGAGAGGAAAGTTTTTTAATTCCGTATCTTCCCGTATCATAGCACGGGTTTTATTGCCACATACAGAGCGATATATCCATTCTGAAATAATAGTTGGCATACAATATCATCACCGCCTATCATTATTTTCATATTCATCAAATTGTTTTGTTTTTTTCAATATCCACAGTGCGTAACTTAAGCTAATAATACATAATACTGCACTTGAAATAATATGAAACTTCATTGAAGAATTTTCAACAGCAAAAACGCTCGAAGAATTTACAAAACTATGTGCAATAATACACGGTAAAAGGCTCTTTCCTTTGTAAAAAATAATTGTAAAAAGAAAACCTATTGCGGTTGCATCACAAACTTGTAAGAGTGTAGGTATTAAATCTTTTCCGTTCAGTAAGTTTAC
>CAYNZZ010000020.1:0-20846 GCA_964401865.1 uncultured Erysipelotrichaceae bacterium | reverse complement strand
AATATTAAAATCAATAGGAAAATTGAAAAAAGTTGAAAAAAGTGAAGAAAAGTGATTATTTGGTATTTTCTTTACAAAAAGAATAAAAGCCATCCTCTTTAACTTTATCTTCTTCCCACATTGTTCTAACCGACTGAACGTAAACTGTATATTCTTCATCTCCATCAATCCCGATTAAACTATTTATATAATCACCATCAAAAGAAACTAAACCACATGTTCCAAGTCCCAACGTTGTACTAGATAAATAAAAATTTTCACCAACGTGTCCAAGATCTATCAATGCTGGATGATGAGCCCTAATAGCATATCTCCTATATAACACATGTAAACAAAAACATAATACTGAATTTGAACTCAATAATTGCATTCTATAGAATAATTCATAACATATTCAACATTATCTATATCTTTAATAAATTCTAATTCATGTTTCATTGGAAGATAATGATATAAGCTGATTTTAAGTCCTCGCACTCTTTTAATGATTAAATATATTTCAAATGCATATCTAGTGCCTAACTAAGAACTGTTCTTAAAAAAATACCAAACAAATCAATCCTCAAGAACTTTGGGTTGATCGTTATTATTATTATTATTATTTTTGTTAAATAAATCGATTATTTCTTCAGTTGATAGCGGATGATTAACATCCGAATATTTCTGTAGTATCGTCAGACACTGTGCAACACCATTTTTTGACATAAATAAACCTCTTTTATTTATTTTATCAAGACGTAAGCGGCTATACTAGGATAATTAAAGAATAACAAATATTTAAGTTGAATATATTTAACTTAAAAAAGCAAACCTTCAATAAGGCTTGCTTTGTAATTGACTATGATCGTAAATTCGCTTTGTAATATTTATTTAGTTCAGCCAAAATCTTTTCATGAATTGGTGTAATATCTTCTATCTTTAAAGTCTTATCTTTTGACTCATAGACAATATTTAAAGAAATAGACATATACCCTTCATCAATATGCTCACCCTTATAAATATCAAACACTCGAACATTTGATACTAGTGATCCTCCAGCTTTTTCAACAATCGCAATCAAATCACTGCTTTTTACATCATCTTTAACCACAAGAGAAATATCTCTAGAGATCGAAGGATAACGATTTATCTCGGTAGCTTTTATCTTTGATGGTTTAGATAAAACAAGAGGTTCTAATGTCATCTCTAGATAGAAACAAGTAGGAAGTTTTTTGGCTTTAATAACATTTGGATGAACTTTACCAAAAATACCAATAACCTTGTTATTCATTTTGATCAAAGCCGACTGATAAGGATGCATATGTTTAGTGTCTAAATCATTTTCAACAATTCTAATACGACCTTTAGCAAATCCTAAGTGGTCTAACAATTCCATAATCATACCTTTTAACACATAGAAATTAGTATCTGTTGAAGTATGCAATACTTTAGACTCTTGCAACTTGCCGCTTAAAATAATGGCCAATCTTTCTTCGGTCGCACCTTGAGCATAAATGGATGAAATTTCAAACAGATTAACATTTTCGTTATTATGTGCTGCATTATATAATAAGCTTTCTAGCATTGATGGCATTAAACCAGTTCTAATAAATCTTCTTGCATCATTAAGCGGCGACATCAGTTCAATGCTTTCGCCTAATGGCATCATCGTATCTTGACTAGTCTTTTCATCAGTCAATGTATAGCTAATTGTTTCATTTAATCCAGCATTAACCAAATAGTCTTCAATAACACGACGCATATTCTGTCTTACACTCAATTTACCAATTGTTTGTGGCATTAAAGGTAATGTGGTAGCTAAATCATCAAAACCACTGATTCTGACAATTTCTTCATCAATATCTTCACGAATAGTAATATCGCTACGATAACTTGGAATGTGACTAATGAATTCATTCCCGTTTATCTCCGGTTTGAAATCAAGACGAGTCAAAATATCTTTTACTTCTTCAATGCAGTACTCTTTACCAATTAAAGCATTTAAGTGTTCTAATGTTTCTTTAACAACAACCGGTTTATAGTTATCACTTCCGTATATAGCAGTTTTTTCTAAATCACTGGCATTAGCATATTCTATGAGTAAACTAACTGCTCTATCCATAGCGTTTTGTTGAGCTAAAGGATCAAGTCCTTTCGCAAAACGCATAGCTGCTTCGGTCTGTAATCCTAAACGATTGGCAGTCCTTCTGATTTGTGCTTGGTCAAACAGCGCTGATTCAATGATGATTGAAGAAGTATCATCCATAATCTTACTAGCGTCACCACCCATAATCCCGGCAATACCGACGACATCCTCACCATTAGTAATCATGATATCACCATTAGTGATATGATAGCTGTTTCCATCCAAGGCCACATAATCTAGTTCCATATCATCTCTAACAGTAATCTCTTTATTTTTATTGCTTCTCAAATCGTAAAAATGTAATGGTTGTCCAGTTTCTAACATAACTAAATTAGAGATATCGACAACATTATTAATCGACTTAATACCGTTAGATTTAAGAATGTCTTTAATCCATTTAGGTGAATCCTTTATTTCGATATGATTAATTACTTTAGCTAAGAAATGAGGACATTTTGAAGTCAGAGAAGTTAACTTAAAATTAGTTTCTTTACCATCATCATTCCACTCTTTAACATCTGGTAAAATACATGGTCGATTAAGTATTGCGGCAATTTCCTTAGATAATGCAAACATCGATAAACAATCAGGCCTATTAGCATAAATTGATAATTCAAGAATTGTATCTTCATATCCCAATTTATTTAAGATGTCTTCTTCGCCCACTTCAAAGCTATCATCTAATTCTTCAATACCATTCAATGAAGGGCTATCGTTTTCTAATAATTCTTTTGGCACATTTAGCTCTAGCAAAGAACATAACATGCCATTGGATTCAGCTCCTCTAATAATTCCTTTTTTTATCTCGCCACCAACAAGTTTCGCACCAACTTGAGCAACAATTACTTTGATCCCTTCTCGACAATTAGGAGCTCCACAAACGATATTGAGAACTTCTTTTCCAATATCAACCTTCGTAACATGTAAATGATCAGAATCAGGATGATCGTGACACTCAATAACTTTACCGACAATTAAATTAGTGCCTTTTCCAAGTTCGCTAATTGATTCGACTTCAAAACCAGCCTTAATAATTCTTTCAACTATTTCATCTTTAGATAAACCATCAAGATCAACAAAATGACTTAACCAATTTAAACTTAAATTCATACTTTATACCCCTTCTAATCAAAACGTTTGAAGTTTCTCAAAAAACGAACATCATTAGTATATAAATCACGAATATCTTTAATGCCATACTTAATCATGGCAACTCTTTCAAGTCCGATACCAAACGCAAATCCGCTATACTTCTTAGAATCAATTCCATTTGTTTCTAATACACGAGGATGAACCATACCACTACCTAATATTTCGATATATCCAGTCCCTTTACAAGTCGGACATCCCTTTCCACCGCAAACATGACAAGTCATATCAACTTCTACCGATGGCTCAGTAAACGGAAAGTATGAAGGTCTAAATCTAATCTTTTTGCCCTCACCAAACAATGAGTCCACCATAAATTGTAATGTACCCTTCAAATCAGACAAAGTGATGCTTTCACCAACAACCAGTCCTTCAGCCTGCATAAATTGATGTGAATGAGTTGCGTCATCATCATCACGGCGATATACCTTACCAGGACAGATAAGTTTAATTGGCATTTCACCATGCGATTTTTCTAATTCACGCATTTGAATGGCTGTTGTGTGTGTTCTAAGTAATGTATTTGGATCAATAAATAAAGAATCCTGCATATCTCTTGATGGATGATCCTTTGGAATATTAGCTTTTTCAAAGTTGTAGTAGTCAAGTTCCACTTCAGGTCCTTCGGCTACTTTGTATCCCATACCGATGAAACAATCTTCTATCGCTCTAACTACTAGATTTAATGGGTGAACAGTTCCTACGACTGGTGTGTAAGCATCCAATGAAATGTCAATTTTTTCTTTTTCTAATTGAGCATTCATCTTTGCTTCTTCTAATTCTTTTATTTTTTCTTCAAGTGTTGTAGTGATAACTTGTTTACATTCATTGACAACTTGACCAAATTTAGGTTTTTCCTCTTTTGGCAAATCTTTCATCTGTAACATCAATTCTTGTACTTTTCCCTTTTTTGACAAATATTCAATGCGTAACTCTTCCAGTTCTTGCAAACTATGGCAATTTCTAATTCTTGAAATTGCCATCTCTCTCATCTCTTTAATATCCATATTTCCTCCTGTTATTAAAACATAAAATAAAAACCGCCGACTTCAAGGAACGAATGAAATCCGCGGTACCATCCTAACAATTCACCAAAGGTGCACTTAATTTAGATATAACGGTCTTAACCGAGAGTGATTAGCTCTGCTATAAAGATGAATTCATCAATTCCACCATTAGATGCTCCCACCATCTCATCTATCGCTTTTCGGTTTATCAAGACTACTACTTCTTTAATTATGCTATGAATTTATCATATATTTTTTGCGATTAAAAATCAAGGATTACAGCTTTGGCATGGCGAAAATCCAAGATTTATAGCTATTGATTTATCACAATACAAATTTTCCCTATTGAAATCAGACATATCATCAATATTTTTACAACCAACGCGATGAAACTTTAATGTATTCGTATTGAGCACCAAATAATTATCTTTAATATCACTGTCAATACCTTGCGTAAGTTCGCAACTTCTATCAACATCTATGACCTCACCACTAGCATAATCAATGGAAAAACAAGGCTCTACATTATATATAACCACACACAAACTTATATCATCATCTTCAATCGACATGGCTTCCAGCAAGATATAATCAGCCACTAAATCATTGCCATCATAATGAGGCGTTACTCGATATAAAACATGATTATTATTGAAGCGAATATAATTATAGACAATCTTTTCAAAGGGTAACATCAAATCTTCATTCATAAATCTAGTGCCGGTTATTAAATTACGCTCATTAGCATTTTCACCAGTAAGCATAAAAGCTATTAAATGACTTCTAGTATATAAGCTTCCACCTTCGATTAATTCATCATCAAAATATTGATTAAAGCCAGTTGGACGAACAGAAGATATATCTTTCCTTTTCTCAGTCGGCATCAAATCTTTACCGATACTAGCAATCGCATAAGTCACTCTATCTAGTTCATCCAAATCAGCATAATACTCATATGAATGTTTAGCCTCATTTATCTCATCGATTGAGAAAAATGGTACATTTTCATTAACTATCTCATAGACTTCGCCACTATATTGGTATGTATCTAAATCTATGTGAACAGTTTGAACATCTTTATTGCACGCAAATAGGTAAAATAATAATATGACTAAAAATATGACTAAAAATAATTTTTTTAACTTCATTTAATTTTGATGCCTAATTCATTTAGTTGAACTTCATCGACGACATTAGGAGCTTCTGACATCAAACACATTGCACTTGCAGTCTTAGGGAAAGCAACTACATCTTTAATATTATCAGTTCCACTTAAAATCATTACCAATCTTTCAAGTCCGATACCTACTCCTAAATGTGGTGGTACACCATATTCAAAAGCTTCTAAGAAGAAACCAAATTTAGCTTTCGCTTCTTGTTTAGACAATCCCAATGCTTCAAATACTTTCGCTTGCATATCTTGGTCATGAATTCTTACTGAACCAGATAATAATTCATATCCATTTAGCACAAGGTCATAAGCTCTTGAATAACAATTAGCCTTGTCATCTAACATTTTATCAATATCTTCTTCTTTTGGAGCGGTGAATGGATGATGACAAGCTACATAACGATTCTCTTCGCTTGAATACTCATACATAGGGAAATCGATAATCCATGCAAACTTGTATTCGTTTTCATCAATCATGTTAAAATGTCTTGCAAGTTTGCATCTCAAAGCGCCCAATGCCTGATTGACAACCTTAGCTTCATCAGCAATAACAAACACGATATCATTTTCTTTTAAGTCCAATTTATTAACTAATGCACTCTTTTCATCATCACTTATCGCTTTAGCGATTGAACCACTGAATTCATTATTTGCATACTTTAAGTAAGCAAGTGCTTTAGCTTGATATACCTTGACGAATTCAGTTAGTTTATCAATGTCTTTTCTCGACAATTCATTGGCTTTATTAATTACAACCGCTTTAATAACTCCACTATTATCTAAAACATTTCTAAAAATAGAAAAATCAGTATTAGAGAATACATCAGAAATATTTTGAAGTTTCAAATCAAATCTTAAATCTGGTTTATCACTGCCATAATATTCCATCGCATCAACATATTTAATTCTTTCAAATACTGGCAAATCGACATTTTTGATTTCTTTAAAAACATCTTTCATACATCCTTCTACCACCTTGAAAATATCTTCCTCTGATGCAAAAGACATTTCAATATCAATTTGAGTAAATTCAGGTTGACGATCGGCTCTTAAATCTTCATCACGAAAACATCTGGCAATTTGAAAATATCTATCCATTCCACCAATCATCAATAATTGTTTATAGATTTGTGGTGATTGTGGCAATGCGTAAAATTTACCATTATAAAGTCTTGATGGAACCAAATAATCTCTAGCTCCTTCAGGAGTAGATTTAGATAAAATAGGTGTTTCGACTTCGACGAAATCCTGTTCATGAAGATGATTTCTAAAGATAGTGCAAACTTTATCACGAAGCATCAACTTCTCTTGAATTGGTGTTCTTCTAATATCTAAGTAACGATATTTTAATCTTGTTTCTTCTAAGGCATCCGTCTCGTCAGCAATAATCATCGGCGTTGTCTTAGCGCTTGATAACTGTTTAAATTTATCGACAACTACTTCGATCTTGCCGGTCTTTAATTTTGGATTAGCCACTTCTTTTAAAGAAACGACACCTTCAATCTGAATAACATATTCATTTCTGACATCCTTTATTGTTTCAGCCATATCTTCTTTAAAGATTATTTGCGTAATACCATAACGATCTCTTAAATCCATAAAACAGATCGAGCCTAAATTTCTTCTTTTAGCAACCCAGCCAGCCAAAGTAACTCTTTGACCAACAAAATTCTCATTTAATTCACCGCAAGTGTGTGTTCTATACATTTTAATTCCCCCCTATTGTCTTTGAATCTAAATAGTCGATCAAATCATCAAAAGCGATTGTTTCTTGACTTTGATCTGATGTATCTTTTACAGTTACTCTTCTATTTTCTAGCTCATCTTCACCTAAGATGATAATAAATCTAGCTTTTTTTCTATCACATGATTTAAACTGTGATTTCATAGACCTATCAATAAAATTAAGTTCACAAGTATAAGCATTAGCACGAATTACAGTAGCAACTTCTAAGGCAAACGGTGAACCTTTGGTCATATCTATCACATAAGCATCTAAGCCTTCCGGTTCTTCGTCGAATATTCCCTCTGCCTCACCTAAAATGACTAATCTTTCTTCACCGATGGCAAAACCGATACCACTAAGTGATGGTCCACCCAATTCTTCAACTAAGCTATCATATCTGCCACCACCAAAAATAGTGCTTTGCGATCCTGATTCCGAGTGAGTAGAAATGACTTCAAACACCGTATCGGTATAATAATCCAATCCACGAACTAATGAATTATCGATAATATAAGGAATCTCTAAAGCATCTAGGTAAGCCAAAACCTTATTAAAATAAGCCTTTGATTCTTCCGATAAGAAATCACTAATAGCCGGAGCATTCTTCATAAATACTTGGTCATGGTCAATCTTGCAATCTAGTATTCTTAAAGGATTTTTGTGTAAACGATTCTTGCAATCATTGCACAATTCATCTTCATATTGAACAAAATACTCTTCTAAAGCTTTTTTATAAGCGATACGCGATGCACTATCTCCTAAAGTATTAATGCACACTTTAATTGATTGAAGTCCTAACGCCTTGATAAATGAATAACCTAAAGCTATTACTTCGGCATCAATCAGCGGATTTTTATCGCCAACCGCTTCAATTCCCAATTGAGTAAATTGCCTTTGACGACCCTTTTGTGGCCTTTCATACCTAAACATTTCTTCGATATATGCAAGTTTAACCGGTAATTCATTAGCATACATTTTATTCTGTACAAAAGATCTGATTATTCCGGCTGTGCCTTCAGGTCTTAGAGTCAAACTATCATTTGAACCAATGCTAAAAGTGTACATTTCTTTAGTTACCATATCGCTAGTATCATTATCTTTCGCAAAAACCCTAGTATCTTCAAATACCGGTGTCTTCATCAACTTATAGCCATACAAATCTAAAAAATGTTTAAATAAGGTATTAATCTTTTCAAATTTAAGCATCTCATCAGGTAAAATATCATATGTGCCCTTAATTGTCTGATAAATCATAATCTCCTCCTAAATATTAAAAAAAGTCCTCTTCTAAAGACGTTAAAAACGCGGTGCCACCTTAGTTCATGGACATGAGCCCAAGCCCTTTTCTTCTTAACGCGAAGTCACGTCTAATTGAATCTCCAAATTATCCCTTGATCTCTTTCTTAGGATTTACACCAAACATCCACTCTCTATTAAGAAAACTAATCAATTCTTTTCTTCTCTGACACGATAAATATATCATTTCAATATCAATATTTCAATAATTTTCATTTTCTTATATTATTTAAATATGAGGAAATTAATATGAATCAGAAATTAAAGATCAGATATAACGAAATGAAAGAGAAATTGTTAGATTTAGAAGATGATACTAATGAGACAATTAACTCCCAACTTCAAGCACTAGCTGAAAAAACTAATGAAGGTATTAATAAATATCCTAGACTCAAAAGCGCTCTTTTAGATGAAACAGTGTTTCTTGATGAAGCGACCGAAATGTTTGAAAGAGTTGCTAAAAAAACTAAAGAAACATCAGACATTATTAAAACCTCTATTAAAGAAGCCGAACACCACCAGATGAAAAGCGATAAAGGCAAGAAATTTATCAATATGACTAATGCCCAAATTGATTACGAGGAGAAGAAGATTAATCACTTTGCTCAAGGAAATACTTTCTATAAATTATTTTGGGTATTTTTTATCGGCTGCTTCGCTGGAGTAATAATTGAAACGATATTCTGTATCGTCACAAGAGGTCACTATGAGAGCAGAGTCGGACTCATATACGGTCCATTTAATTTAGTATATGGTTTCGGTGCTCTAGCTTTGTCACTTGTTTTATACCCTTATCGTAATCGTTCCAAGATTTATTCTTTTGCCGGTGGCTTTATCGTTGGTAGTATCATCGAATATTTATGCTCATTTTTTCAAGAGATGGTGTTTGGTTCAGTATCTTGGGATTATTCAAAAATGCCATTTAATTTAAACGGCAGAATATGTTTATTATATTCTATATTTTGGGGCATACTAGGTGTTCTTTGGATTAAAGAAGTTTATCCAAGAATGGCAAGACAGATACTTAAAATTCCTAATAAAATAGGTAAATCACTAACTATGGTACTATTGGCATTCATGATATTTAACTCTTGTATGTCCGGAATTATGGTATATAGATGGTCTAATCGTATTAACAATCTTCCACCTGCTACTTCAATCGGTGAATACGCTGATGCTCATTACCCTAATGAAAGAATGGAAAAGATTTTCCCTAATCTAAAATTTGTAGAAAAATAAGTATTTAAAAACACGAATAGGTATATCACTAATTCGTGTTTTTTTAACAATTAGCCATTTATCAATGTATTAGAAACAGAAAAACTAAATAATCTTATATCCACCGACCGGTCTGATACTAAAGACGAAGCAAGAATCATCTCCATATATCGCCTCCATTTGTTTCTTATATTCTTCTAACATAATCTTTGGCACAAAAGCTTGAATTGTACCGGCTAAACCTCCACCATGAACTCGATATGCACCCTTGCCTTTTAATAATGATTCAGACACACATAGGGCGATAGCTAGTCCTTGTTTTGTTATATCTTTAGAAGTATATACATTTTGTAAGTACATATAACTTGAATAGCCGGATTCAACAACAACTTTTTTAAATCTTTCCATATCCCTGTTCTTTAATGCGCTAACTTCTTCAATCACTCTATCTGTTTCATCGACAAAATGTAGTGCCCTTAAAATACAACGATCCGAAAGTTTTGTGCGCAAATAAGCTATATTATCAAGTATCTCTTGTTTACTGACTCTCGACAATACTTCCTGACCCAAAAGATTTGCTACTTGTTTCATCTCATATGGCATTAAACTATATTCATCCGATAAATCAACATGATCGCCCTTTGTATTAACGATACATAAAGCGTAATCACTATGTGTAAAATCAAAATCAATCTTTTCTACTTTAGGATTTTCTGGATGATAGAAGTCAATAGTTACAAATCCACCAACCGAACAAGCCATCTGGTCCATTAAACCGCACGCTTTCATAAAATAATTATTTTCAGCATATTGTCCAACTTGAGCGATAACAATAGGATCTACTTTACCGTCATTATAGAAGTGAGAAATAATATTCCCTAGCAAAACTTCAAAAGCTGCACTTGAAGAAATACCCGAACCTTTTAAGACAGTGCTGTGAGTGTAGGCTTTAAAACCACCGATATTGTAACCTAGTTCTTTAAAACGATACAAAGTGCCTCTAATCAACGATTCACTGGTAAACTTTTCATCTTCTTTAATACTTAAATCATCAATCGAAACAGGCTTAACCTCAAAATCGTCGGCGTAGTATTCACATGTCTTTTCGTTTTTACACACGACACAGGCAATATCCATATTAACGCTTCCCGCTAATACTCTGCCCAACTGATGGTCGGTATGATTACCACCAATCTCCGTTCTACCTGGCGCAGTAATTAAATGGGCTTCTTCATCACCGAATTTAGCTAAGGCTTTGTTTAATAAATCTAAATATCTTTCCTTCTCCCCACTTATGTCATCGAAACAGGCGAGCATCTTCAATTGCTCATCAAACTCTCCATTAAGTAATGCTTTTTCAATTTCTGTTATACGCATATCAAATCTCCTCCACTTTAAAAATAGTCTTATGTTTTATTGTATCACCAGCCTTTAAAATCGGTTTTTTATGATTAATACAATTTATGGCATTGGGATAATATTGTGTTTCAAAGCAAATCGATGAACGTTTAGGATATCTCCCTCCCTCTTTGCCTTTTGATGTACCATTTAAATAATTAGACGAATAAACATGCATACCCGGTAAATCTGAATAAACATCTAATCTAATCTTTTCGTTATCATATGAGCAAAACCATCTTAAACCTTCACCTTTTATTAGATAATGATGATCATAACCATTGGCATTTAAAATCTGTTCATGTCTATCATCAATATTTTGACCAATTCTTTTCCGAACACTAAAATCAAATGGCGTATCTTTAACATTCATTATTTCATCATGTGTACAACCGTCTTTATCAATCTTTCCGATATAATCAGCATTAATCATCAAATAATCATTTAACACTGTTTCGCTTTTTGGACCATCGATATTAAAAAACGCATGATTACAAATATTTACCAAAGTATCTTTATCACTAGTAGCCTCGTACGCAAAACACAAACCATCATCTAATAGTTCATATATTACTTTTAAAGAAAGATTGCCTGGATAGCCTTCTTCCATGTCTTTTGACTCATAAGTACATACTAGCTTGTTTCCATCTTCCTTAATATCAAAATATTTGCTGTCAAATCCATCAATCCCTCCATGAAGAGAATTGGGACCATTATTGATAGGCACGCGATATTCTTGTCCATTTAAAAAGAATCTACCCTTTTCAATGCGATTACATACTCTGCCTATCGTCGCATTCATATATTTGACATCTTCGACATAAGAAGACACATTTTCAAAACCTTGAACAATATCTGTTCCTTTATACTTAAAATTACATAAAGTTGCACCATAATTACAAACACTGACTTCAATATCGTCATTCTTTAAAATGTAAAGATAGTAATCAATTCCATTATATTTTTCTAATATTTTTTTCATACAATCCCCAATGAAAGCGTTTTACTTACATTATCATTCTACTTTAATTAGTTAATGAACTCAATAAATAAAAAAGTTATCAATTAAGATAACTATTTGATAACTCTTTCAACTAATAGAACACTATTAATCTTTTTCAAATTAGAGATGATAGTCTGTAGATGTTCGGTATCTTTAACTACCAATGTCATATTGGCGGTCGCAGTGAAATCCTCTTTATTCACTGTTACATTAACATCCAATAATCTCGCTTTATATTGAGCAATTACGGTAATTAAATCAGTGAGTAAGAAGTTTCTATCTTTACAGAATATGCGAATATCGGTTTCATATTTAATATTTGGATCTCTTTCTTCATCCCAACTGACACTTATCAATCTGCTCTTTTCATTTTTGATATTTGGACAATCCTTGCGATGAACTTTGATACCCTGGCCTTTTGTAACATAACCAACTATTTCGTCGTTGTATATCGGGTTGCAACAAGCAGCCATAGAAATCTTCATTGAATCGACACCATCGACCACAATGCCAGTTTTTGATGTCGATGCTTTTCTGTGAGTCTTATTTTTCTCTAAAATCTGATTTAATGTATCTTTATTTAAACCTTTTTTAGAAACTTTAACTAATTTTTCAATTACTGCCTGAGTAGAAAGAGACTTACAGGCGATTGCATACATAAACTCATTGTAGTTAGCGATTTGAAATTGGCCATAAATACTTTCGAACTTCTTAGTGTCAAAGTATTCTTCAGGATCAATATCGCGGCGTTTCATATCCTCTTTAAGCATAACTTCGCCCTGTTTGATCATTTCCTGACGCTGTTCAGTTTCCTTCTTAGTCAAATAAGCTCTAATTTTATTTCTTGCATTATTAGTCTTAACTATCTTAAGCCAATCTTCACTAGGTCCGGAATTCTTATTGGTCTTCAATTCTACCACATCGCCAGTTTTTAATTTGGTATTTAATGGTACAAGCGTTGAATTGACAGTAGCACCAACCGTCTGATGTCCTACTTCGGTATGAATACGATAAGCAAAGTCAATAGGCGTCGAACCATTAGGCAAGTCGATGATTCTTCCCTTTGGTGTCATACAGTATATATTGGCATGAAAGACATCTTCAATAACAGTATTCATGTACGTATTTGCATCAATGCTGCTTTCTTCAAAAGCTTTAAGCCATTCTAATTCCTTAACAATTTCGCTTTGCTCCTTGGTGTGATTAGTAGTTTTTCCCTCTTTATATGACCAGTGAGCAGCAATACCTTTTTCAGCAATTGAATCCATCTCTTCGGTTCTGATTTGAACCTCAAAAATACACCCTTCAATACCGACAACAGTTGTATGTAACGACTGATACATATTGGTCTTAGGCATAGCGATATAATCTTTCAAACGACCGGGTATTGGACGGTATGAAGCATGAATATATCCTAATATTTCATAACAGTTAAGTTCAGTTTGTGTGACGATACGAATAGCTAATAAATCCAAGATTTCTTCAAAACGCTTATGCTTAGTTTCCATCTTTTTATAAATTGAATAAAGATGTTTACTACGACCAAAAATCCTAAATGGAATATTGTGCTCATTCAATGATTTAGAAATATCTTCAATCATTGTTTTGACATAAGCATCACGTTCTGATTTCTTATTTTCAACTAGTCTTGCAATTTCGTGATATTTCTCATTATTCAAATAATAGAAACATAAATCTTCTAGTTCGTTCTTTATTTCCGCAATACCTAAACGGTGAGCAATTGGAGCATATACTTCTAGTGTTTCCTGAGCGATTTTTCTTTGTTTTTCCACTGGTTGATACTGTAAAGTGCGCATATTATGAAGTCTATCAACCAATTTAACCAAAATAACGCGCACATCTTTTGCCATCGCAATAAAAATCTTGCGATGATTAGCGGCTAAATATTCTTTTTCATCTTTGAACTCCAGATTACCAATTTTTGTAACAGCTTCGACGATATTATAGATTTCTTCGCCGAATTCTTCGACAAATTCCTCTTTTGTAACACCACAGTCCTCTACGACATCATGCAAAAAACCAGCACTGATAGTAACTGGTGATGAATGCAGTTGAGCTAATACATAAGCAACATTGAAGACATGAACAAAATACGGTTCACCACTCTTCCTAAATTGACCGCTATGCTTTTGCTCAGCATATCTATATGATTTTTCAATCAGATTAATCGATTCTTCGTTTTTTATATAAGATTTAACCTGATCGTAAAAAATATCCCTTGTTAGAACGATTTGTTTCATACGATAAAAATAAATTAATACTCCATCAATGTCAATACTTGATAATCTTTCAATTTGTCTCTGCCGTGTAATTCTTTAAGTTCAATTAAAAAAGCACAACCAACAACTTCGCCACCTAAACTTTCAACCAATTTGATAGCAGCTTCAATAGTTCCACCTGTAGCTAATAAATCGTCAACAATCAATACTTTTTGACCTTTTTTAATAGCATCTTTATGCATGTGCAACTCATTGCTACCATATTCAAGATCATATGAATAAGATATTGTTTCACGAGGTAATTTATTAGGTTTTCTAACTGGCACGAATCCAATATTTAATTCATAGCTGACTGGGCATCCAAAAATGAAACCTCTTGATTCAGGACCAACAACTACTTCAGCATTAATATTTTTTGCAAATTCCACAATATGACTTGTAGCTTCATGGAAGGCTTCGCCATCCTGCATCAAAGTAGTAATATCATAAAACAAAATTCCCTTTTTAGGAAAATCAGGTACTTCTGATATATATTCTTTTAAATTCATAACCTTCCCCCATTATATAAAAACAACATTATCATATCATTCCTAGCCTAAAATAAAGCTTGAATTTGCATTGAAAGACGGTTTTTTCGATACGAATCTTCTTTTAGATAACCTACAACACAACTGAAGTTTTTATCATAATCTTCACGATTGAAACTAATAGCATTTAAGCCATTAGTAAACAAATATTTGGCATACATCTGTTTAATGAGATATTTAGACTTAACACAAATATCATTCATATAAAATAACGGTTCTTCAAATCCCGTGCCAAACGGCTGCATGCTAGATAAAAGATTTAGTGTTTCATCATTTATTTCATCATCTTTAACCACGATACATTCAACACTCTTTTCGATAAAAGCGCACGGTGAAGTTTTAACTGTGTTTATTAGACTGTGCAGGGCTTCTTTTTTTAGCGAAACGCCGACTGCTTGTTTATGTCCTCCCAACGTTTCAAAGTATCCTTCAAATTGTTTTAAATGATTTAAAATATCAAATTCACCAATACTTCTGCCACTTCCCTTGATCAAATCTTTACCCGGTGCTAATACAAGACATGGTTTGTTAATTGCCTTTCCAACTCTATTCGCCACCAATCCGCAAAGACCCTCCAAGAAATGGTCATCATATATAATGCAGAAATCGCTCTCATCAGTTAAAGACATCGCTTTTTTAGACATGACATCGCTTAAATTCTTTCTTAAATCATTTATTTTTTTGATTTTTTCTGCTTCTTCATAAATCTTTTTTTCGTCTTTTTCTAGCAAGAAATAAGGTATCGCATTTACATTCGATCCCTTATCTATTCTCGATACCGAATTGAGTTTGGAAGCTACCATAAAAGACAAATCATCATATGTATAACCATTCTTTTTGCCACTAAGGGCATTAATACAGGTAATACCACCTCGATTTAAGATTTCTCTCGCTTTTTTGATCAACCATCGATTATAACCGAAGACTTCTACCATATCTGCATTAGTTGCAATACCGGCCAAAGCCAAAATCTTATCATCACTTTTAAACATTGCCGATAAAAGATAGCATAAACCACTAGCACATGCTTTGCGATAATCTTTATATAAAAGTCGGCCATGCAAGATAAAATCTGCACAAGGCAGCTCTTCATATTCGTGATGATCGATTACTATAGTTTTAATATTGGCCTTTTTAAGTTCCCTTAGTGCATCGTTAGCGACAATGCCATTATCGACCGTAATAAGGACATCAAAATTGTAATCTACCGCCTTTTTAACATGGTCAAAAGATAAACCATAACCCTCGTTAAAACGTGAAGGAATATAATAATTATTATGAATGCCTAAATAATCAAGTAAATCCTTCATGATAGTGGTGGCACAAATACCATCACAATCATAATCGCCAATGATTAATACTCTTTTTCCCCTTAAACCTTCAATCTCTTTTTTAGCCTCGATTAAGATATTTTGATTTAAATCAAGCATGAAGTCACTATTAAAAATATCGTTAAAATCGATTGAATCTAAATATGTATTCAAAATGCGATCTTTAAGAGATAAAGGAGAATCTATAAAACGATAGTTCATAGTTTCTTCACTAATTCTTTAAAGTGTTCGCCTCTAACTTCATAATTAGGATATTGATCCCAACTAGCACACATTGGCGATAGGAGTATGACATCATTATTTTCGCTGTCTTGATAAGCCTTGGTTAGTGCTTGGTCAAGCGTATCGAAAACCTGAGCATTTGGATAGATAGTCTTCAATTCTTCTCTGGTTGCCCCATAAATATACATCATTTTAACTTTATCCAGATATGGAATAATCTGATTGAATCCGGTTTTTTTATCATAACCACCAGCCAAAAGTAATACCGGTTTTTCAAAAGCATTTAAAGCTACAATTGTTGAATCAGGATTAGTTCCCTTAGAATCATTATAAAAAAGCACACCATTCACAGTATCGACATATTCAATGCGATGTTCGACACCCTTAAAGTTTTTAATCACTTCCCTAATATTTTCTATAGGAACACCCATTTTATACGCCATGCAAGACGCCACCATAGCATTCTGAACATTGTGCATGCCGACAATCTTTAAATCTTTTCTATCAAACAACACTTGATCAAATAAATAAATCTTGTCATTTTCTAAACGCAAATCAGCACCTTTAGACAAAGAATAAGTAATAATTTTACATTTAACATCTTTAGCATATTTGATAACATTTTCGTCATCAATATTAAGCAAGAACCAATCATCATCACGCATATTTTGATAAATTATCATCTTGGCACGATAGTATAAATCTAATTCTTTAAAATAATCTATATGATCAGGAGTTAAATTTAAACACACGGCAACTGTTGGATGAAATGTCTTAGTCCCCAAAAGCTGAAAAGCGGCAATTTCAACTGCCATTTTTAAGTTTTTTTCTTCTTTATTTTTCATCACCACTTCACTTAATGGCAAGCCAATATTACCAACGGCTTCATTACGACTATTCAAGGTCTTTAAAAATAAGCCTAATAAAGTTGTGACAGTTGTCTTGCCATTGGTACCAGTGATAGCTCCATATTCCCAATCGACAAACCTAGAAGCTACTTCTATTTCGTTATAAATAGGCACTTTTTTGTCATTAAAATATTTAATGAAAGGAACATGGTATGGAATACCTGGATTTTTAACAATAAAATCATATTCTACTTCTTTTAAAAATTCAGGATGCCCACCGTCATAAACATGAATACCACTGGCTTCTAATTCTTCTTTATTATCAATAAGCTTACTGTCAGTTAAAAATACATCATATCCTTCATTTGTTAAAAACTTAGCTACTGCCTCACCACTTTTAGCTGCCCCTATAACCAAAATCTTGCTCATAAACCTACTCCAATCAACAAACCTATAACTCCTACTATTGCCTCAGCTAAATAGAAACCTAAAATTATATTTCTATCTTTAATACCCTTTAAACGAAATGCGTAATGAATAGGAGTATATGAGAATACACGCTTATGAAATAATTTTACCGAACTTAGTTGAATACATACACATAACATTTCTACTACAAATACTCCGCCAACAAAAAATAAAGCTATCTCTTGATTTAACACAATGGCTAAGGAAGAAAAAAGTGCGCCTAAAGCTAGGGATCCACTATCGCCCATATAAATCTTCGCTGGGGCTTTATTGTATTTTAAATATCCAAGTAAACTTGCAAGTATTGCAACAATAATTAACACAATATTATTCTCTTTTTGAAGAAAAGCAAAAATCAAAAAAGGAATTAAAGCGATAAAAGATACGCCTGCACATAGACCATCCATTCCATCGGTAAAATTAACAGCATTCGCTTCAGCAGAATACAAAAGCACCATAAATGGTAAATATAAGATACCAAAAGAAACTTCAATATCAGTATACGGAATCGATACAGTTCCATCGATTACATCTTTAAATAAGAAATAAATAACAATCGCAAATAAAAGCTGCATCAACAATTTAAGCTTTGGTGACAAACCGTTATTATTTTTATAATAGATAATTAAAAAATCATCTAAAAAACCAATAAGTGCAAATAAGAAATAACTAAGTAAAATCATCAACGATTTATGATCTGACAATATATTTGGACATACTACCAATAATACAATAATCGGCACTACTACAAACAAAACTCCTCCCATCGCTGGTGTCTTAGCTTTGTTTTTATATTCTTCAATCGCATATTCACTTACTTCTTGAAACAAGTCTTTAGATTTTAATAATCTGATAAATTTTGGCATCAACACTAACACTAATCCCAAAGATAATAACGCAACTATTGCAACATACATCGATAATTTCATACTTAAAGAATTATACAATTTATATATTGAATCTTCAATTATAAAATAGCAATCTTGTTGCATAGCTTATTCTTGATGTCATACTAAAAGAGCCTATATAGGCTCTTCATTCATCTAATTCATCATCAAGTTCATCAAAGTTATCTTCAGCTACATCCTGTTTGATATCCTTGAGTTTAACCACAATCTCTACATCGTCATTAATAATAGTTCCCGGTTCTACACTTTGTTCATATACTACTCCATAGCCATCAAGCACAAACGGCAAACCACTAGTTGACCAGTATTCAATCACTTCTTTTCTTGTCCATGATATAAAATCCGGACATTCAATGCTATCTGAATCGGTTTTTAAGAATACTTTTTGGCCAGTATAAACCTTGGTTCCATCTTTAGGATATTGTTCAATAACAGTTTCTCCATCACCAATATAAATGACATCTAGATTATAATCACCTAGAGTCTTACTTACATAAGTCTTATCACGATTAATTAAAGAAGGCATTGTGTATTCGTATATTGTGTTCTCTATTTGATTATCGGTTGAATTATATCCGACCTTAGTAAGAATAGCTACTCTTTTGATAAAGTTTGTAATCGGTTCCGAATATGTATGACGATAGTAATCATAAGGAGATACATAGGCGTAATAAATCATATATTTCGGATTTTCAACCGGAAATGCCAACATAACCGACGTAATAGAATCACCCTCGTTATATCCGCCACTCAATGATGCAATTTCCGATGTTCCGGTTTTTGCCATGATATCCACTTCGTCAATGCCATAATACTGGGCCGTACCAGCCGGATCACTTACAACTCTTGCCAGCAAGGATTGCATTTGCTTGGCGGTACTATCTTTGATTGGCGTGCCACTCACTGTTCTTTCACCTTGATAAATAATTTTTGACGAATCATAACTATCAACAACCTTATCAATGAAATATGGTTTAACCATTTCTCCATTGCCAAAAATAGCACTATAAGCTTGTAACATTTGAAGCATCGTAACACTTGATCCTTGTCCATAAGTCAAAGACAATTTTTCTGAAGGCCAAGTATAATTCTTATAACCTATTTCTTCTAATATTCCATCGGTTTCAACTGCTTTAAAAAATCCAAAAGCATCCAAATATTCTTCAAATTTATCTACACCGACATAATCACTTAATAGTGTACTAGTCGCAACATTTGATGAATAAATCAATCCATAATCCAAAGGTATTGAACCCCAATTTTTTTGACCGGCGTTATAAATGCAACCATATGTACTGCCACTATAAACACGATACGGATTATTGCCATAATAACAATATGGCGAAGAATCAAACAGAGCGTCACCATCATATACACCCATATCCATTGCTGCAGCATATATAATACTCTTCATGACCGAACCTGGTTCATATAACATCTGTGAACCGAAGTTCATATACTCCTCAATATTTAATTCGTTTGGATCAAATCCAGGAGTTTGACCCCAAGCCAATATTTTGCCAGTCTCAATCTCCATTACTGCACCCCATGCTTTTGTAGCGCTATTATCCCTAACTACATCTTCGAATGATGTCTCTAAAGCTTGCTGAATAGCAGTATCAATAGTCAAATAAACATTGTAGCCATTTCTTTCTTCAGTTACACTGTCATACATTCCCGGTAGTACATATCCCTTTTTATCAGCCTGATATACATGTTTTCCATCTTTACCTGATAGTTCGTCATTTAGATACTGTTCAATACCCATTCTACCAATTAATTTGCCATTTTCATCACTTTGAGCAAAGCCGACTAAATATGGAGCAAAGTTTTTGCCCAAAGGATAAATACGCTTTGTTGATTCTCTAAATGAAATTCCATGAATTCCTGGATAGTTTAATATTTCATCTTTTACTTCTTCTGATAGATTTCTACCCTTAATTCCAAGTTCAGTCTGATATAAGTTGGTCTGAGTTAGATATTTGAATATTTCACTTTGATCCATATCTAAAATATTAGATAAAACCTGCGATGTATATAAGGGATCATCAACATACGCAATCTGATTATTATTGCTCAAACGATTTTTATCCAAATAACAGATAATATCATATGTTCTTTGATCCTGTGCAACCACTTGACCATTAGC
>CAYNZZ010000019.1:0-21265 GCA_964401865.1 uncultured Erysipelotrichaceae bacterium | reverse complement strand
AGGGCTATGCCCGCACATTTAAAACCACTAGCTAAGCTAGTGGTTAATTATTGTTATTGGTTTATTTTCGGATAGTAAATTGAGTTTACCGCTTCAAGAAGATGGCTCATGTCGATATGCGTATATACCTTTTCAGTCAATGACATAGCACCTTTATGGCCAACAATCAGTTTTGTATATGTTGGTGATATTTTTGCTTCGGCAAGTAAAGAAATAAAGGTATGTCTACAACAATGAGGCGTTTGATCAAAGCCGAGCCGTTCCATCAAAGGCACGATATATTCACTATACTTGGGGGTGCTTATGGCTTATTTAAGTTATATGAGAATTTCAACGAAAGAAGAACGTCAGAAGCAAAAGTTTAATAGACAGGAAAAGGATTTAGCTCAATATGCAAAAGATAATGGTGTTGTTTTTGCTGCTGAATATAAAGAAGATGAATCTGGCAAATCTTTTGACAACAGAAAAGAATGGAAGAAACTGGAATCTTTGGCAAGAGAAGGTGACACCATTGTTTTTAAAGACATTTCTCGTTTTACGAGAGAAGCTCTAAACGGCTATGACAAGTATATGGAGTTGATGAGAAAAGGGATCGAATTAGTCTTTATTGATAATCCAACAGTATCAACACATATATAAAGGAATTACTTCATGTGGCTGAACAGCAGGATCTAGTTGCTCAGGTATCGTTAGAATCAACGGTTAAGCTACTTTTAATCGTTGAACTTAATCGTGTTGAACAAGAAAGATTAATCTTATCGAAGAGAATAAAAGATGGATTATCTTTTTCGGAAAAGAAACCAGGTAGAGCCATTGGTAAACTCGATAAGATGAGTGATGAATTAAGGGAAGATATTATTAAGTATCTAAATCAGTCAGTTGGGAATAGAAATCTAAAGATATCTGATTTGTTGAAAAAACATAAAATAACACGTAACACATTTGTAAAATATGCAAAGATTATTTCGGATGATAATTGAAGTTTACACTAAAATATCGCAATGTCTTGCGAATTAATGCTTATTATATGCATGGAAATCTTGAATTCTTTGTATATCGATGATATATTTAAATAATATAAATAGTTTGGAGTGTGAAAGGGCCATTTCTATGAAAATAAGCTATAAAAAGCTATGGATACTACTGATTGAGAAAGACATATCTCCTGTGACTATGCGAAGAGACTTGTGTATTGCAACAGGTACTATGACAAAGCTGAGAAAGAACGAAGAAGTAGCATTATCGGTGCTTCTTCGAATTTGTGAGTACCTTGAATGCAATATTGGAGATATTTGCGATGCAGTAGAAGATAGCGTTGATTGATTTTGGGATTATAAATGAAAGGAAGATGATGAATATGAATTACTGTCCGAATTGTGGTCAAAAACTACGTGATGGTGCGAAATTCTGTGATAATTGTGGGACTGCAATTAAACCGGATGAAATACAATCAATCCGAAAACCTATATATGAAGGAAAAATATATAAATGTCCGAATTGTGGTGAGTTACTTGATTCTTTTGCATCAAGATGTCCAACTTGCGGTTATGAAATTCGAGGTGCCGAGGCAACTGACTCCGTGAAAGTGTTTGCAGATCAATTGTCCAAAGCTTCAGGCGAATTGGAAAAAATATCCGTAATTCGTCATTTTCCTATTCCTAATGCTAAAGAAGACATATGGGAGTTTTTGATTCTTGCATCATCAAATATTAACCAAAGTTTAGATGGAGAAATATCTGCAGCTTGGCAAGCTAAACTAGAGCAGGTTATGCAGAAAGCGAAACTTGTGTTCCGTGAAAAGAATGACTTGAATGAAATTGAAGCGCAATATCAAGCAATTTTGAAACAACTAGAGCATAAAAGGACCATACAAAGCGTAAAAAAAATAGGATTCGCATTCGCTGAAATTATCCCGACACTTCCTCGACTTATTATCGTTTTTGGTTGGCTTCTTAGTATTTTTATTTTGCTTCCTATGTGTAGAGTTAATCTTGACAATGTTGGAACAAATGGTTTTCAGTTACTTCTAATGCTTGATTTTGTTGCTGGTGCTATTTTTATTCCGATAGTTCTTAAATGTAAGGATATACTTCCAAAGTTTGTAACATTATCCGGATTGATATTAAACATTATTGTAATGATTCCTTTATGTAGGGAAAATTTAGATAGTGTTGGAACAAACGCATTCCAGTTGATACTTATTGTTGAAGTTATTTGTTGTATTATCATTTTGGTTAGAACGGTTAAAAATGGTAAGAAAATCCCTGAAAGAAATACATCACTAAATGTAACATCGCTAGTTGTTACAGTTGTTTGTTTGTTGATTCTTTTTGTGACATATGCAATAGGTAACTTAGTAGCGCCAAAGAATATGGTAAGTTCAAAACATGAAAGTCCAACGATTACAGAAAACATGGAGTCTGATGATTCCCAGGGAATCTATACTTATCAAATTCGCAATTACATAGGAAAAAATGTGGCTTCTATAGGAAAAGAATACGGAGATTATCTAATTGATGAATATGGAAAAGGGCGTTTGCGTATTGTGTTTGTCTCAGAAGATGGGATGGTCTTCTTTAAAAATGATGAAATAAAGAAGCAATATACTGTCGTTGAACAAAACTTGCGAGCTGGAACAAATCTAACTATTGTTCATCTACGAGATAGCAAAGGTAGACCATATAGTAACTTAGTTGATTATCAAAGTTATGAGGAAATTGTGTTATATGTTTCCGCTATAGGTTCTGCAGGCTATCAGCCTGAGTATGTTGAAATCTCTCCATCTTTAGATAGGCATTTGTATTATATTCGTGACTATGTTGGTAGGAATGCAGCTTCATTTGGTGATTATTACGGAAATGATCGAGTTGATTACTATGGTAAAGGGAAACTTCGAATATCATTTACATCAGAAGACGGTTCTTTCATTGATGATAGCAGTGAAGATAGTCTTAAACAATATATTGTCGTTTCACAGGATATTAAGGTTAATACCGAACTACGTTTGCAATATGAAACAGATAGCAAAGGACAGGAATATGATAATTTAATCCGCAGCCAAAATTATGAGGAAATAAACTTAGTTGTAAGGCGATTGGATGAAGATGTCGTAAATAAAATGCCAGAACTGAATAATGCAAATCAGGAAGTTGAATCCAGCAAGACAGTTGAGTTAACTGTTGAATACAAAGTTTTAAAAAATGGAAATGCTGAGATTACTGGATTTAGTGGAGACGGAAACCATTTAACAATAGATAGTAAAATAGATGGGCATAAAGTTACAAGTATTGGAGAATCTGCATTTAAAAATTGCACGACACTAGAAAACGTTATTTTCTGGGCAGATATAGAAACCATAGGTGATTACGCTTTCTACGGATGTACATCTCTTCAAAAAATAAGTATTCCAAATGAAACAACATATATTGGAAAACATGCCTTTGAAAAATGCACTGATTTGACAAGCGTAATTTTATGGGGCGATCCAGATATAGATGATTACGCATTCGCAGATTGTAGCTCATTGCCTAGTATTAGTATTGGATTCAATACAAAAGAAGTTGGTGAACACGCATTTGATGGTTGTTCGGAATTGAGCAGTGCAACTATTTGGAACGATGACACAATTATTGGGAAAGATGCTTTTGCAAATTGTCCAAAACTAAAAGGTAGACCTATACAACAATAGGAGGAAATAATATGAATTTATTTGATAGAAGAAAAAAAAGCAGGCGGTTTTATGGATGAAATTCGCTGTGATGAACCATCATATTTGATATGGAAGTGGCATCCAGCTGGTTCGCAGGCTGGAAACAACGGTAGAGAAAATGCCATTCGATGGGGTTCGCCTTTGCGTGTAAAAGATGGCGAAGTGGCTGTATTTGTATATGATCAGCGAAATGGTGTTTATCAAGACTTTGTCGAAGGTCCATATGATAATGTTCTAAATACAGAAAACCTTCCTATTATTGCCAGTATTATTGGACTTGCTTATGAAGGTGGATCACCATTTCAGGCAGAAGTATATTTTATCAACCTAGCTCGAATTACTCAAGTGAGATTTGGGGTACCATTTTTTGATGTATGTGACCCACGCTTTTTAGATTTCACTGTTCCTGTCGCTGTGCGCGGAACAATCAGCTTTAGAATCGAAAATTACAGAGAGTTTATTAAATTGCATAGACTGAATACTTTTAGTTTAGAAGATTTTGAAAAGCAGATTCGTGATTCTGTGATCCGATATGTAAAAGATGCAGTTGCCAATGCTCCTTCTATTCATAACATACCTGTTGTTCAACTTGAAAGCAAAATTGCACAAATAAACGATGCTGTTGAATATGATATTTGCCAACGATTGAAAGAAGATTTTGGTGTAGAAGTATCAGGTGTTGATATTGGAGCAATAGAAATTGATAAATCGTCTGAGGGTTATGCTAAGCTAATGGCTATTACTCAAACCATGACTACAGAAATGGTGAAAGCCCAAACAGCTGTTAACATTAAACAAATGCAGGACAATCAACGCATAGAGGCAGAAAATTATGCAGAAACACTTCGAATTCAACGCGAGGAAGCACAATATGCGCAGCACAAACAAACGCAGACATCGAACTTTGCTGCTTATCAAACTGAAATGCAGGCAAGTGTTGGCATTGCAGGAGCAGAAGCTCTTGGCGGAATGGGCGCAAGTGGTGCATCGGGTGTTGATCTAGGTGGTAATAATACTGGATTTAATCCCGCAACAATGATGGCTGGTATGGCTATCGGAAGTGCTGTTGGACAAAATGTAGCAGGAATCATGGGTGGAATGATGTCAAATGTGAATCAGACTGTTCAGTCAACCACTACTCCGCCTCCTGTTCCTGCTGTTGGGTATTATGTTGCTATCAACAACCAGGCAACAGGTCCATTTAATTTAGATGCTTTGAAGCAGATGGCTATAACTGGACAAATAATAAGCAATAGCTTGGTATGGAAACCGGGGATGGTAGATTGGGTACCTCTAAATTCTGTTAGTGAACTGTCTGACGTATGTGGATGTATTCCTCCTGCTATTAACAAATAGAGGCTAATTTGGATATGAATCTCTTTACAGAGCGTATATTGCAATATAAGCCTAAGAGAAGTATATCTCCACAACTGTTAAAACTATCTCAAGAATATCGGGTTTTAGCTACATTAAAATATATTAATCCTATTAAATATGGTTCTTTTATTGCGAGAGACGCACCAGATTTGCAAGATCCTGATAATAAAACCGGTATAGAAGTGACGGCAGCTGTTCAGGAAAGAGATATGAAAACTTCTAGATTATTTGCACAGCTTTGCGAAGATGACAGTAACACATATGATAAAAAACTTCTTTCCGCAATAGAGAAAGAGAATTATTCTGTTGCTAAGTCAGAAATTGGGTATATCGCCGTTGCTCCAGCATCTACATCTGTCAATGAAAAACAATTTATTCAATATAGCATTTATAGAAAATTGGAGAAACTCCCCTGCTATTTATGCCATTATGAAAGAGTGGAGTTAGTTGTTATTTTGCCTGAAATGCCAACAAAAGATGCAGAGAATAACATTGTTGATTGGATTATGGAATCTTTAGAGTGTAAACAGCCGGTTTTTGAGTATATTCATGTTGTATGCCATAGATTTTATTTAGGAATTGATATAAATACCGGTAAAAAGGTAAATGTTCATATATCGAAACAAGAAAATCATTCATTGAGTGCAATAGCAAGAATGACTGCTGAGGGGTTAATAACCTTTGATAGTGAAGAATGGCAGTGAACAAAGCTGGATGATTTAGCAATGGATTGATTGTTAATTATAAAAAATAGGGGAGACTCCACTGAGGAATCTCCCTTTCATCATTTAGGTATAGCGAATATCACACCGTCATATCTTTTCTGGATATCTTCCAAAGATATTTGCATTTCACACAGTCTTTTGTTGCATCTTCAAAGGTATTGGTTTCACCATCCATATTGCCATGTTGAATGGTTAAAATACCATTATGGTAATAGAGAACAATGCCAACATGATTAAAACCTACACCAGAGAAGACACATAAATCAGTGGGTGTTTCAGATAGTTCCCAGGTGTCAGGATGAGCAGCAACTAGTTGTTCCGCACAATGCCATCCATCACCGGTAAAACCAGGTGAATAACCATATAATTCATAAAACCTTCCCCAGGCAAACCAGGTACATTGTCCATATAGCCCAGATTGTGCATATGGATTTTTTATTACATAGGCATCCATGTTAAAGAAGTTTGGTTGATCCAATGCCTCACCGCCTCCGGTTCCAAAACAAGAACAAATAACGATGACAATAACAAGTGCTGCTCCAGCAATTCCCATTATCAATGCATTTGATGATGAAGCAAGACCTGCTTTGATAGCGTTGAAGGCAGCAATAATCATAGATTCTGCCTTATCTATTATATAAGTGGAGGCATCTTTTGCTTTGTTGGCAGTTTCCTGTTTCGTTTTGTTAATTGTGCTGTTTCGTGCCTGAACAGTAACCTGGTTGTAATCAGGTTTGGGAGTTCTTTTTGGCATTTCCTGTTTTTTGGTGGTAATAGGATTTCTGTTTCTGGTGTTATTGATTCTTTCTTGCTTAGCATAATATTTCTTTTCGGACTGATTAGTTATGTGTCTCTTGATCTTATATGCTAGCTCTGATGACGAGGATATAGCTGTTTATTGAACATTATTTGTTGCAGAGGATTCTGCTGAAGCATCTTTATTACTCTTGTTATTAGATGAATGGATCGCATGCTGCTGTAGAATATGGTTCAGTTTTGCAACATTGTTATGGTATCTGACGTATTGTACGCTTTCTTTTGTTCTAATTGCCATTAGTTCTTAGCATCATTTCTTTTCGATCAGATGGCTTAGTGCTGTTTAGATCTTTTAACCAGCTTGCTGGCATTTCATTAACAAAAGGTACAATTGCAGATCCATATTTAATCAAACCATGTCCTTCAGAGACATCAGTAATAAATCGCATTTGCTCATCAGGAATATTCAATAAATGGCCAAGTTTTTCACGGTCATTTGGTGACTGGTTCAGCATAATGATGAACTGTGAGTTTGAGAACATCGATGTTCCCTGTTGTGAATCCAACAGATATTTAACATTCTGTGTGATTCCTGTAGGGTAGGCATCTCTTTTTCTAAACTGTCTCCAAGCCGAAGCAAAGAATGTTGCTGATTCTTCGTTTTCAAATACAACATGAACTTCATCAATGAAGACATGAGTTCGTTTGCCTTTCTTCCAGTTTTCATTGACTCTGTTGATAATTGCATCGGTAATAACCAGCAAGCCCATTGCCTTTAGCTGCTTGCCTAGTTTAAAGATATTGAACGAAAGAATTCTGTTATTGATATCAACATTGGTCTCATGAGCAAAGATATTTAACGAACCATTAGTAAACAGCTCCAATTTGATTGCCAGTGTTTTAGCTTCAGGTTCAGGCTGTTCGAGTAGTTTCCTATACAGATTCTTAAGAGTAGGGGTGTAGTTGTTTTCATATGAATCCTTGTATACCAATGCTACACATCTATCAATGATTGATCTGTCCAAAGCAGATATGCCACTGTTCTTTCTTGTGGTTTCTAATTGTTCAAACAACGACATAATGAATTGTGATTTATCTGCAATGGCATTGCCACTTTCTCCATATCCTTCTGTCATATCCATTGCATTGATATGATCATTTGTTGATGTACCAATTTCAATAATCTGGCCTTTGAGTGCTTTGATGATAATATCGTACTCTCCTTCAGAATCAACGATGATGACATCATCATTAGTGCTGGCAATGACAAATTCCAGAATTTCCTTTGATAAGAACGACTTGCCCGATCCGGGTACACCTAATACCCAGGTGTTTGCATTCTGAAGGTTCTCTCGATTAATGAGAATTGGATTATTTGTAATAGCGTTTTGACCATACCAGATACCGCCTTGTTCAAGAATTTCCTGTGCTCTGAATGGTACAAAAGCAGATAATGATTCAGTAATTAATGTTCTAACAATAATCATGAAATTTGGTTAACATTGAAAGATATTGCCTAAAGTTATCTGATTGATAAACCTCTTTAACACCTTGTTCAATCTTTTCAAATGCTTCTTTTGTTTTATCGTATTGTGGCAAAAAATATCACCTCCTTTTTGCCAATAAGAAAAACAGATCCATTTCTGAATCTGCTTCATAAAGTGATAAACAGTAGATTAAATTTTACGAAGTGGTTTGGTGACAACGCTAAGAATAGTTATCACTAAAATATCCAGTTTCTTCCCATACTCGTTTATCAGGGCAATAGTAACTATAACCATCGGATTTATCAGATTGTATAGCAACGCCAAAGTGAAATATTCCTTCTCTAAGTGCATATCTGATGGTTTCTGGCGATTTACCAATTACATTGGCTATTTCGGTGATTGGTACATTGCGTCCAGTAAAGCTTGGGATATTCATGTAAATGATATTGCTTTTATCTGTCATAGGCAGTTCTCCTTTCACCTCAAATGTAATGTCTCTTTTATCATCGGTCAATTTTGTAAATTTCAAAAATATCACCTCGATTTGCTATTGAAAAAGTTAGTTCTTAACGTAGAAGGTATTCTTACCATTACCTTCTTTTCTGATTTTTCCTTCATCAAGAAGTTTCTTAATTCCTTTTTCTACTGCGCTGACGGAAATGTTAGGACATAGTTCAACAATGTCAGATTTTCTGATCTTACCAATCTTTCTTTCAAATGCCAGTTCAACCAGTTTACTTGCGTTTGTTTTCTTTTGTACCAATTCCAAACGGTCTTCAAAGTCTCTGTATGACATATCGATAATTGATAGCAAATACTTGATGAATGGAACTGGATTGTCTCTTTCCTCATGCCATCCATCCTGACTTTCACTCAAGGCATCGTAGTAAGAGTCTTTGATCTTAGCAATCTTAGCTTCTAAGGAAATATATTTTCCAACATAATACCCACTTCGATATAAGAGCAGGGTAGTCAGTAATCTGCTCATTCTACCATTTCCATCTCTGAACGGATGAATACACAGGAAATCGTGCACAAATACCGGAATCAGAATTAATGGATCAACCTTTCCTTCTTCCATTGCTTTATTGAATGTTTCACACAAGTTCTCAATAGCTGGTGCAGTTTCATATGGAGCTAAGGGTGTAAAGACTGTATATGAATTGCCGGCACCATCAATTCCCTGAATATAGTTTTGTACATTCTTGAAATGACCACCGAAGTTATTTCCATGAACATGTTTAAACATTATGCCATGTAACTGAAGAATATAATTAGGTGTCAATGCAATATAATCGAAGCTTTCATGAATAATATTTAGCGCATCCCTGTATCCGGAGATTTCTTCTTCATCTCTGTTTTTTGGAGTTGTCTTTTCACTGACTAATTGCTTAAGTCTTGTTTCAGTTGTACGAATGCCTTCAATATCATTACTTGCATCAACACTCTGTATCTTCGCAATTTCTACCAGTCTATTAAGTTCTTCTGGTTGCCTTGCTAAATAAAGCTCCTGTCTTCCTTTTGCCTCGTGAATACTAGTCAAAAGATTGATAATAGCGCTATCAAACTGCAGCTTTTCTAGTTTCGAATAATCAAAGAATCTCATAAAATCACCATCTTTCTCGTATATAATACACGCAATTACGAGTAATATCAACGGTTTACGAGAATAATCTCGTAAAATATCTATAAATATGTGCGATTATCTTTGAATATGAGAGATTAATGAACAGTTTTTCTTTATTTGTTCTGCTTTTTAGAAAGTCCATACACTGATTTAGGTCTTCCTGGGTTTCGTGCATTTTGCTCATTAAAAGATTCATATCATCATGACATTCGCATGCCATTACATAGTCCATCTTAATTCCTCTTGGGGTAAGTTCTGGATCAATGACATGTAGCATTCTTACACCTTCATCACTTTCCTTTGCGATAATCTGATGGCCAAAGTTAATCAAATCAAGGTTGCCTTTATAAAAAAGCACGATGGGAGGATTCTCAACGTGCTTAAGAATTTCAGGGTAATTGTCGTCGATTAGAGTGACATAATTGTATTTGAGTTTTGCTTTGAATGTTTCAAACTGTGTTGCATCAACGCGCTCATTATTTTCTAAAGCATTAATTAATGGTACTAATTCACCATCATACTTCATGGCAAGTGTTGCCAGGATATCTCGTAATTCCATAGTTAATCTTCCTTTCTGTAGTTACTGATTTTTGACAAGTAATCATTAAACTTAGAACGGCTCGATGGCTTTACACTAAAGCCATTTGAGTCTTCAAATGCAGCATCTGACTTCAGGAAAGCCTGAAGCTTAAGTGCGTTATTAATTACTTCGATTTCTTCTTTTCTTTTCTGTATTTCATTTGTTCTCCTTATTCTGATAGTAGCTTTGCTAAAACAACAACACGTTTTGAATTATCTCTGTTATCACAGGTAACTAGAGTCACGATGTCATCGTATGCATCGACTACTACATTTGTTTTGTAAAAGCTTTTTGCCTTGATATTTCTAATAAATGATTCAAACTCAGATTGTTTTCTCCAGGAAGTTTGAATAAATTCAAGTGAATCATCAACATTGTTTGTATCGTATCCAATCACCGCAAAGATTTCATAGGTACGATTACCATTGAATGTTTCAAAGGTAAATGTTGGATGTTCATTGTAATAAGCCATATTGAGGTAGTTCATTAATGGGGTAAAGATAATATCTCTGCAAGCTAAGGAATGCCCGAAGATGACGACATTTTTGGAATAGATATTGCCATCAGCTGACACGAAAGGGATGCCTGCTGCAGCATAGGATCTATCAATATTTTTGCGCTCATAAAATTTATTATCTGGGGCCTGGGCAACTGGTTCATAGATAACTTTGTCATCAAACTTCAGGATTCCTACAATATCGCTGTTTCTTTCATACAGCAATTGCAAAGAAAGAACCATTTCTAGTTCTTCCTCAATCATCGTTTCTTCTATTTCCGATTCTTCATCAGGTGTAACTTCCTCATAGAATTCTGAATAGTCATAAGCCTGTTTATCGTTTGCTTTATGATAGATAAAATCCTCGGCTGAAGCTAGAACCAGGACTGATATCACTAAAATAATAACTTTTTTCTTTTTCATCTTTAGATACCTGTATTTGGAATTTCGATTCTGTAGTTAACATATGTCTTTCGGATAATTGCAGTATTTCTGTCTGCAATCACTTCAACCGTCAATGGCTTGGCGTTAATGTGATATGAAGTTGGAGCAACAATTTCCTTGAATTCATATTCATGTCCATAAATAGCATCTGTAAGAGTTGCTTTTCCATGATTTACTACATGTCTTGTTACAGGATTGTTATTGATCATAAATTCCAGATCAACATCATCTTCTGTTACGATCAGAGCTTTTCTTGAGTAATAAGTTCCTTCATCAAGCTCAAGAATTATTTCTTTATCAAAATCTGTTTTAACTGTCTTGATGATGTTTTCAAATGATTCGTCTGTAGCTATCTCATATTCAACTCCAGACTTAGAATCCTTGATCATTAACTTACCTGAGCAAAGCGTAATTACATAAGTTTCGGTTGTCTTATCGTATACTTCAAAGATTGCACCATTTAGTAAGTGTTCTGTGTGCTTTGCATCAACCTTTGTTACTTCGATATCTAAACGACGTTTGTTATTTTCGATTGAATCAAGCTTTACTGTTACAGTTGCTTTACCCGAATCATCAGTATTGAATGTGAATTCATGCTTTTCTTCATTTATCACAAAGCCTACATTTGTTTCTAATTCCTTAACATAGTAGTTCCACAAGGTAAGTCATATTGTTCTTTATTGTGACCATTTTCATCAATTGTAAGTAAGCCAACTAATGAATCAACGGGAATAACAATTTCTTCACCAATAACAAAGTTCTCGTTTGTGTAAATGCCAAAGACAATATCTTCATATGCTTTTGAACCCTTCTCATATTCTGCATCTTCAAATTTTTTGCTGATAACAAGATCAAGTTTCTGTCCTTCATTCTTGAATGATTTATCAATCTGTACGATTTCTACTAACTGACCAGCATATTCAATATCGAAGTCATATGCTGTTTCATCAAGAACATAACCAGGAAGAGTTGCTGTTTCCTTAATGCTGTATGCACCTAAATGAAGAAGAGCAGATTTAGTGATTTCGTTCTTTGTTGTAAATGTATCTACGACATCACCTTTGTTGAAGAATACTGTGCCTTCCTGACCAACAATATCCTCTCTGGCAATGATTTCATAAGTGACACCCTCAAGATATTTTTCTGAGTAAACAGGAGTATATAAATCGCCATACTTATTTTCTTCTTTTTCGGATCCGGTAAAGAATTCACCAAACTTTTCTGCATGAAGCTGACCATGCTGCTGTTTATTTTCAAATTCAATAAAGATTTCGGTTTCAGATCCATCTACATTCAATGGGAATTCTTTTTTCGCCAAAACATAACCATATGGTGCTTTGATTTCACAGATAGTTTATTTTCCATAAAGAAGCTTTTCTGGAAGATTAACGAAACCATCTTCATTAGTGACGAAAGTATCTGTTTCATGTCTTGACTGGTAGCTGACTGTTTGAGTAATGTAGTTGCCTGCACTGTCTTTGACTTTGAATTCAACACCAGCTGCTGGAATCTTCTTTCCTGTTTCGGCATCCACCTTGTAAATGCCAACCCATGCCCTGAATGGTGCATCATTTGCATAACGGTGGAAAGTATAAGTGTGTTCTTCTTCACTGATTCTTCCATCAAAATCAAATGGTTTAACAGTTTCTAATCCCTGTGGTGTTTTAGTCTCTGTAACGGTGTATAAGCTATCGAAGGTTAACTGTCCATTGCTGTCAGTTTCTTTGACGGCATCAACCTCGCCGGAGCTCTTAAGCGTTAATGTGAACTCGGCAGCACTAACAGGTGGGATTGATTCTGATTCTTCTCGATCTGTAGTGACTTTATATACAGCAAGATTGAACTTGATAACATCATCAGATAAATCTCTTCTAACCTTGATGACATTGCTGGTTCCATCATCTGTGAAAGTTACTTTATATTCCGATTTGTCTGTTAAATAACCAACTGGAGCTTTTGTTTCCTTTAATGTGTAAGTGTCTCTGATATCAAGATGATCAACGGTATTAGAGATAGCTTTTTCACTGTCATTAATTAACGCATACTCAGCACCATTTAATGTAGCATCGCCCTGAGGTGTAGCTCTATCTCCATCTAATCAACCCTCTGAATCAACCTTTGTAAGGTTGAAAGAACCGGTAACAAGTCTGAACGATACATCTGTATATCTCTTGAATGGGTCTCTTAATCTGACTAATTTCCGAGCGTTATTTGGATTTACATAAACTACTGATGCACCATCCTGTCTTGAATCATTTGGATTGATAAGATCATAATTGATTGTCTTGGTTCCAGTAATATCTTTATTTGCCCAGACTCTGATTGTATTGCCATTAATTTCATAGCTGATTCCATCTGGAGAAGATGTTTTATACCAGCTTGATACTGCATTGTTTGTATCGGTAAGAGTGATAGCATATTCTTCACCAACGCCATAGAGAGTATGAGTTTTCTTGGCAAATGATGGTACAGCTCGATTGTTATATTTATTGACTCTTGAACTGATTGTTCCCATCTTTGATCCAACTGAGTCAATATATCCAGTGATTGAGAAACCCATTGTTTCCCAGATTAATAACTGTGTGGCAATTCTTGCTTCTGGTGAATAATCTCCATTGTATCCATAACCGAACCAGGAGATCATCTCTAATCTTCTTGCTTGGGAATCTGTTAAATGGTTGTACAGGTTTCCATCGGAAGCGTAGTAGTAGCCGTTTTCTGTATAGATATTTGGCTGGATGCAGAATACTACTTCACCATTGATGTCATAGCCTGAAGTAGATACGTTATGCTTGACGCCATCTGGTCCATAAACAAATAGCAATCCATGCTGGTTTCCATCATAGCCGGTAAAAGTAACTCCTGTATTGGTATAACCATCATAGTAAGTGACATGAAGACTGCCTTCCTCTGCGAATACTTTAGTCATAGGCATTGTAGCTATGATCATGGCTAAAGAGAAAAAGGTTAGTAGTATTTTTCTAAAGATCTCTTTTGTTTTACTCATAATAATTCTTTCCTTTCATTAAAAAAGGAAACCGTAACGATTGCCGTAATTGTATTTATTCCCACCAGGTAACCCAGGCGTATGTTGTATTGGTTTCTGCATCATACAGTTCACTGTATCCTGCATCTTTCCTCTGATCCCATAGCTCTTTAACTCTTGCAGCTGCTTCTGCTGTTGTCAGGTAATATTCATGATGCTCATCACCATTACTCCAGTTTGCTGGAAGAACAAATGTCTTTTTAGGTTCTTCTTTAGGTGGTTCTGGTGCAGGAGTTGGTGTAGGATCAGGCTTTGGTGGTTCAGGCTGTGGAGCAGGAACTTCAATAACTGGATCAGGAGCAGGTTTAGGATCAGGTTTCTTTTCCTCTTCTTTTTTTACCTCTGGTTCCTTTGATTTAGGCTGTTCATTAGAAGATGGAGCTGGTGAATTACTTTCCGAAGAAAAAGAATTACTTGTTTCTTCTTTTGTTTCCTCTTCTAAAAGTTCTTCAGCATTTTCCTCATCAACAATAGTTTCCTGAATTGTGCTTTGTATTGATTCTGTATCGTTCTGTGTAGGTTCTACTAGTAATACAGGATCAGTTCTTGCTGAACAACCAACCAATAGTAATGAAATAAATACAACTGATAGTTTTTTAGATTTCATAATGTTTCATATTCTGGATATTTATCCAGTTCCTTTCAGTTAGAAGGTATTGTTAATACTGCAGATATTCAAATATATGAATAACAGTTATTTTTTTCTTTCGGTTAGTAACGAAAGATATTCTTTCGGGTTGTAGAGGGGTTTCAGGGGGAAAAGACAGTCACGTTGAAACGCATAGCCAGGCCCCCCTCATTACCTGTTTTCAAGGAATATGTGCAAATTCATAATTTGTACCTGGACTATCTTTCGTGACTTTTCTTTCTTGCATCACGAATTTCTTTGATGTCCTTTTCATATTCCGTGCTATTCTTCCAAATCTTCCAGAGCTTCTTAAGATGAAGTCGTCTTCCTCTGGGAGTGATGTCTTTTGGATAAATCTCATTCGTTTCACTGAATGGAATATTTATCGTTTCCCTTTAGTTTGGTTTCTCCAAACTAAGAACCCTATCCATATAGCTCTTAGTGAGAATGCCTTCTTTGCTTTTCTTTTTGAAATCCTGACACTGAGCCAGTGATGGCGTTGCCAGTTTTTCCAGAATTAATTCTGTTAAATCGTTTTGCTCATCCAAATTAAGAAATGACAGTTCAACTGCTGGATTGAATGCTATTGTTATATCTTCAGGATGAATGTGGTCAACCATTTGTTGCAGATCCTTGTTCAGATATGTTAATCGGATAAATCGCTGTATCTGTCTTTCGCTTTCATTCAGTTGTGATGCGAGTACAGCAACGCTTGTATACTTTTCGCCAACTTGTCGAGAAGTTGAGTTATACTCAACACCAACATCAACATCTGAAAAATCTTTTTTCTTACCTTGATGAACCATTGCATCCAAACGCATCTTATATGCATATCCACGCTCAGTAGGTTTTATGGTTTCTCTTTGAATATTTGTATCAACCATATGGATTACTGCATCATCATCGTCATAATTACGAATGATGACATCCATATCTGCAATCCCTAATTGATTCAATGCAAATTTTCTTCGGTGTCCAGCAATCATTTCATATCCATTGCCATATTTAGCAGGACGAACGATAGCTGGTGTATTCATACCGCTGGTTTGAATTGATTCCATCAGTTTTTTTCATATCATCATCCAGAACAACACTAAATGGATGACCTTCAAAATCTCTAATTTGTGCAATTGGTATTTTGTAACTCTTTCAGCTTTTAGAGCATTTCTTTCCTGTTGGGTAGAGAAGATACTGTCCTCATAAGAGGGGAGACCAAGGTTCAGTTTAGCCATGTCATCACCTCATTAATTCAGTTTTGTTTTTCTGAGTTACGTTAATAATTTCTTTTGTTAATTTGCCATAGGCAGCACAACATCAGATGATTTCGCATATTCATATACGCTTTTTCCATCTATACCTGATTCACTGGCTTTTATGCCCATTGGAATAATGGTATTAAAGATTTTGATATGCTTTTCGAATCCATCTTTAACTGCTTCAACAGTGCTCTTGGCAACATTGGTTCTGGCGTCATATAAGGTTAAGCAGATACCAGCAATATTCAAATCAGGATTAACGTGATTCTTTACCTGGCTGATAGATCCAATTAGTCTTGTCATACCCTTAGTAGATAAGTAATGCGTCTGAACAGGGATGATAACATCTGATGCTGCACTTAAAGCGTTTACTGTTAATAAGCCTAGAGTAGGGGGACAGTCGATAATCACATAGTCATAATTGTTCTTTACTTGATTTAAACTGTTCCTAAGAATGGTTTCTCGAGTAAATGCCTGGATAAGATTTACCTCAGTAGAAGCCAGATCAATATTTGAAGTAATAAGGTCAACTACTTCGTTGTGATGAAGAATCAGCTCGTTAAAATCTGTTTCTATATTGTTCATGGTATTCATTAATAATGTAGATGTTGTCAGATTAAATGAGTCACTGTCTTTCCATCCTAAGCAGCAGGTTAAATCTCCTTGTGGATCAAAATCAACAAGCAATGTCTTATAGCCATTCTTGGATAATCCTATGCCAAGATTCATGGCTGTTGTTGTTTTACCAACGCCACCTTTCTGGTTAACCACTGCTATAATTTTTGTGGTTTTCATATATAAAAAATCATAAAGATCTCTTGGTGTTGAACGAGTCATTAGGGCTGCTAGTTTACTTCCGAATATCTCAATTGGGTTGATGGTTCTAACCTCTACTTCACCAATCAATCCATAGTTTTGTGTTTTTACGATGACAGGTTCATAGATATGAGCTCTTAACATATAGTTTATTTCTATTTTGATGCTATCAAGATTTCCACTGGCATTAAAATATGTAGCTTTAAGGCTATCAAGAGCGTGATGTTCACGAGTATTTTTGCCTAGTTTGTAATCATTTTTTCTAAGTAATTTACAAGCAATGCTTTTATTTGCTTTCTTGTTTTCATCATTTCATCTCTTGAGGAATTGATGGTGAAATCTAAATCGATATCAACAGATAAACGGGGTAGATTAAATATAGTTAAATTTATAGCTGTTCCACCTTTTAAAGCTAAATTATTAAATAATAAAGGTTCAGAGTGGATGTAAGATAATATATCAGTTAAGCGAACAACTTTCTCATAAGTATCCCTGACATAATGATATTTATTGGCTTCTTTTTATAGTTGTCTTTTATTAAAGTTCATTATCATCACTTCCTTTACTCAGTATTGTTGAAGTGTAGTTAGGAACACATACATTCCATTTCTTATTTAATGCAGTATTACCAATTTTTCTAGATGAGTTTAAATAACATTTTGAAGAACCAATTTTAGTTTGAATGTAATTAAGGGTAGTATCGCTAATGCCTAAATTATTTTTAAATGTTTCTAAAATATAACCTGTTCTTTGGAATAAAACCTTTTTATTGTAAAAGTGTAATATTTCAATTAATTTGCTCTCGTTTATATTATGAATAGAATCTAAAGCTCGATAAATTTCTTCTATACCACCTGCTAAATCTATTTGATCAATACAATCGATAACCGTTCTTTCAATGCTAGTTACTTTTGTGCCATCATATTTTGTTTCTATTTGGAGATCGCATTTGCTTTGAACAAAATGATAAGTGATACATTCAAAATCAAAATCACTCACTCTGTTATTTCCAGAATATACGACTTCATTAAATACTTGATTGTTGTAACCATAATATTCTAAAGCTGAGTGATATGATATATAGTTGCTTTTATCTAACTTTGTAGCAATTAAATATTTATTATAAAGTGGATTATTGTTTACAATATCCATTGCAACATAATAATTCTGTTTAACTCTTTTGATATATCCGTTTTTTAAGGAACGTGATATAAAAGAATCTGCTGTTTTAGGATTTTGAATAATTTCTTCTATATCTCGTCTTGTGAAAACTCCTAAATCTAAAATCTCATCATAATATTTCATACTATATCACCTAGTTAAATAATAGCGTAATATCCTTTATAAAATAAGGATTTTACAGATAATTATAACTAAAGTATATTTAAAAGTCTGGATATTGATGTTAGAAAAATAGAATTGTTGTTATTAGATAATAATACATTGAATTATTCTAGAAGTTTTTGGAATACAACCAGTATTTTCTAAAAAACATCTACAATTTCTTTTTTATAAGCATTAGCACTCATAAAACGTTTGGGTTCTGGAACAGCCCAGATATCATTATTAACTTCGTTTGAAATTGTTTCTGTTTCATCGATATCTCTTTTATACGAATCAAGTTTTTGTGAAAGTTGATCTACTTGCCTTTCTAACGTTTCAACTTCTTTAACTCTCTCTTGTTTTTATAGTCATAGACACTTAAATGCTCATTGTGAGTATCTAACTTTTCCAATTCGATATCATAAGATTTCATTATTTTAGCAAGTTGTTCTTCTTCGAAATGTTTCCATAAAAGAAATTCTGTTTCGTGTTTTCCGTTACCTTTAAAGCCCAATTTATTTAAAGCTTGTTTTAATGAAACACGAGTTTCTAATCCTCGTTTACTATTGGTTGTATAAGGGATAAAATCGATATGCAAATGTGGCGTTTCTTCATCCATACGAAGATGAGAAGAGAAGACATATAAACAAACTATTATTTCTTTTAATAAATTCATTCATATATTGAATAGGAATTTCTCTAGCGAGCATTCCATCGTCGGATTTAGTGTTCATTGTGTCTTTGTTTCCAACTTGAACAATTATTTCGTGAAATGTCTTTTCTTGCTTACCTGTACGAATTTTATTCCAAACATCGATGTTATAATCATGGAATATAACACATATCATCAAATTGCTAACGAATTGTCTAAAAACGAATGGGTTTATAAAGGAATACAAACCTATGTTTTAACGCATAAAAAGTTAAATGATTTAAAAGACATCAGTTTTGTTGAAATAAATATCAAAGAATTGATTAATGATTTAAAAAAAGAACCTGGCAAAAATATTTGGATTTGTGGCGGAAGCAATGTCGTTGGCGAGTTCATGAAAAATGATTTGATTGACGAGTATTGCATAACAACTATTCCGATATTATTAGGAAAAGGCATTAGACTATTTGAAGGCAATAATGTAAGGTACCGTTTAAAATTAAAGGATATCCAAGAAGAAAATGGGTTAATAACTGCAAGTTATATTCGAAAAAATGAAGACATGTATAATGGGAAAACACAGTTATTACTTCGATGAACTTGTTTTGTAAATGTTTTTCTTTTGTCACATTACAAATCTATTTATGTGTTTGAACCAATTATAACCTTTTGTTTATTTCTGCGCATTAATTGGCCTTTCTATATTATTTATAGGTGCGTATAAAAATGTGCAAAAAACATCAAAAAATGTACTTTTTTCTATACTATTATTAGATTTTGTTGTAAAATTTTTTTGTTAAAAAAAGGAGCACACTTTATGAAACAAGATATGATTTTAATCCTCGACCTTGGTAGCAAAGAAAATACTGTAATTGCGCGTACAGTTCGTGAATTAGGTGTTTATAGCGAAATCAAGGCTCATGATATCACTGCTGAAGAATTCAAAAAGTTAGATAATGTTAAAGGCATCATCATTAATGGTGGACCATTAAATGTAGTTGATGGTAAAGAAATACATGTTAATGACTATATATATGAAGTTGGTGTTCCGGTGTTGGCTGTAAATTATGCAACAGATAAATGCGAAACATTAGCTGATTGGTTAAGTAAAGAAGAAACAAAAGAAGTTTTAAAACGATTCTTATTCGAAAAATGTCATGCTGAAGCGAATTGGAATATGAAGAATTTCATTGCTGACCAAGTTGAGCTAATTAAAAGACAGGTTGGCGATAAAAAAGTATTGCTAGCTCTTTCTGGTGGCGTTGATTCATCGGTAGTTGCAGCATTATTAATTAAGGCAATCGGTAGTCAATTGACTTGCGTTCATGTTAATCATGGTTTAATGAGAAAAGGTGAGTCAGAAGCTGTTATTGAAGTATTCAAGAATCAAATGCATGCAAATTTAGTATATGTTGATGCAACCGATAGATTTTTGGATAAACTTGCAGGTGTGGCAGATCCTGAACAAAAACGTAAGATTATAGGCGCTGAGTTCATTCGCGTATTTGAAGAAGAAGCAAGGAAACTTGATGGCATTGATTTCTTGGCTCAAGGAACAATTTATCCGGATATCGTAGAGTCCGGAACCAAGACTGCTAAAGTTGTTAAGTCACATCATAATGTTGGTGGGTTGCCTGAAGATTTGAAATTTGAATTAGTTGAACCTTTATATTATTTGTTTAAGGACGAAGTTAGAGCGTGCGGAACTGAATTAGGCCTTCCATATGAAATGGTTTATCGTCAACCATTCCCAGGACCAGGACTTGGAGTTAGATGTCTTGGAGCCATTACTCGTGAAAGATTGACATGCGTAAGAGAGGCTGATGCTATTTTAAGAGAAGAATTTGCTAAGGCAGGTTTGGATAAGAAAGTATGGCAATATTTCACTATTGTTCCTGATTTTAAATCAGTCGGTGTAAAAGATAATGCTAGATGTTATGAATATCCAGTTATTATTAGAGCTATCAATACTATTGATGCTATGAGTGCTTCAATTGAAGAGATTGAATGGCCAATCTTGAAGAAGATTACAGATCGTATTTTGAACGAAGTAGAAAATGTAAATCGCGTATGTTATGATTTGTCACCAAAACCATGCGCAACTATTGAGTGGGAATAAGAAAATATACTTAAAAAGTGCCTTAAACAGGCACTTTTTTAATGGTTATAAACCATAAATCCACCTGCTATGCAGGTGTGACATAACACACTTGAGTAAATGGTATCATTATCCAATTGGATAATGATAGTCTATCACATACTAAATGGACATGTAAGTATCATATAGTATTTGCACCAAAATATAGAAGAATGGTTGCATATGGAAAACTTAAACAGGATATA
>CAYNZZ010000018.1:0-22142 GCA_964401865.1 uncultured Erysipelotrichaceae bacterium | reverse complement strand
TTATTGATAGACTATAACCTCTGCTAAGAGGCTATAAAATTGTGTTATTCAAATTCCAATTTATCTATTAAGTAAGAATAATTTTAACTCCTTTACATATCCGCTACTAGCTGGTGGTTATGGGAAAGGAGTTTTTTAATATCCTATAACTATAAATTAAGTGTAATAATGGCGCAATAAATGGCGTAAATAGAGAAGATCTTGACCCGAGAGAAAACTTGATCTTATCAAAGCTAGAAGAATCCCCTTATCTCTCAGCTAAAAATATGAGCGAAGAATTAAATATTCCATTTAGAAGTGTGCAGAGATATTTTTCCAATCTAAAAGAAAAAGGATTTATCGAAAGAGTTGGTTCAAACAAAAATGGTTATTGGAAAGTCATAAAATGATTACCTGATGAATTGATCATCAGGTTTTTTTAACCAAAAGAAAAGAGGATTCCCTACACAAGGAAATCCTTTGCATGAAAAACGATAATCGTCTCGTTTTTATCATTTTACTCAAATTCGATAAAATAAAAGGCTTTGGAATATATTTGCCAAAACCTTTTTATTTTTATTTCTTTGCACTACGAGCATCACTTACATAATATCCATTCGCTCTTAGCAAAGTCGCCACTTTATCAGCATCAGTTTCATCATTTCTTATCACTATCTTAATTTCAGTACCACGATAAACATTCATATGAGTAATGCTTATACCAGCTTCAGAGATAATACTAGCAATATCTTTTAAGATGCCACACTCATCTTTCTTAACTTCAACAACAATTCTCGAACCATTAGAATAATAACCCATCAGTTCAACGAATGCTTTAAATATAGCTTTTTGGGTAATAATACCAATAACAATATTGTTTTCATTAACCACCGGCAAACAGGCAACACCATTAACATTCATTTTGTCAGCCGCTTCTTCCAACAGAGCGTCTTCATTAATTGTCACTACATTTCTAATCATCACATCGCCACATGTAGTTTTTTGCAAGATAGAGTTCATCTCATAAATTGAAAGTGTAGTCGCCTTACTCGGAGTATAATCAGCCAATGTTGATTCAGTGATTAGCCCAATAAGTTTCTTTCCTTCAACAATAGGAACACGATGAAATTGTCCTTCTTTCATCGCTTTAAAAGCTAAGTTTATTGAATCGCTCGCTTTTAAACATACCGGATCCGATGTCATCCAATCTTTAACATACATATAATTATCCTCCTAAATATGCCTTTTGAACTTCTGGCGAAGTAGCCAATTTCTTTCCGCTGCCTTCTAATACAATTTTACCCGTTTCCATTACATACGCATAGTCGGCAATCTCTAGCACCATCTTGGCATTTTGTTCAACCACAAAAACAGTAGTACCTCTTTTATTTACATCTTTAATTATCGCGAATATTTCTTTTACCAGTAACGGAGACAAACCCATTGACGGTTCATCTAACAATAATACTTTTGGTTTTGACATCAACGCTCTCGCTATTGCCAACATTTGTTGCTCGCCACCAGACAATGTACCCGCTAATTGTTTTTTTCTTTCTGATAGCCTTGGAAATAAATCATATATATACTTGAAATCATTTGCAATACTATCTTTATCTTTTCTTAGATAAGAACCTAACATCAAATTTTCTTCGACACTCATTTGTGTAAATACATGTCTTCCCTCCGGAACTTGTATAAGACCCATACCAACAATCTTATTCGGTTTAATTTTTACTAAATCAACACCATCAAGCAGTATTTCTCCTTGTTTAACCTTCAATAAACCAGACAGTGCATGCATGGTGGTGGTTTTACCGGCGCCATTCGCACCAATCAAGGCAACGATTTGAGAATCATTGACCTTAAAATCAATCCCTTTTACTGCATCAATCATGCCGTAAGAAACATGTAAATCTCTGACTTCTAACATATCAATCACCTATATATGCCTTAATAACTTCCGGATCATTTTGAACCTGACTAGGCGTTCCTTCCATTAAAACTTGTCCAAAATTTAACACGGTAATCCTTTCGCAAACACCCATCACTAGTTTCATATCGTGTTCAATAAGCAATACCGCAATATTGAACTTATCACGTAACAAGCGAATAATTTGCATCAGTTCTTCGGTTTCAGTAGGGTTCATGCCAGCTGCCGGTTCATCCAGTAATAACAATTTAGGGTTAGTAGCTAATGCTCTGACAATTTCTAATTTCCTTTGCGCACCATATGGAAGATTTTTTGATTTTATATCCGCAAAAGATTCTAGATTAAATATTTTTAATAATTCCAGCGCTTTATCATGAACCCTTTTTTCTTGTTCACGATATTTCTTGGTTTTTAGAATTCCAGCTATAGTAAAGTAACTCAATTCATTGTGCATTCCGACTTTCACATTATCTATAACACTTAGTTCTTGAAATAGACGAATATTTTGAAAAGTCCTAGCAATCCCGGCTTTACTAACATCAATAGTAGTCATATTTTTTGTATCTTGACCATCAAAAATAATTGTACCTCTTGTGGGCTGGTAAACCTTGGTAAGCATATTAAACACTGTCGTTTTACCAGCTCCATTAGGACCTATCAGACCATAAATCTCATTTTTGCCAATCTTTAAGTCAAAACCATTAACCGCAGTAAGACCTCCGAAGTCAATACCTAAGTCCTTAACCAGTAAAATATAATCAGACATTAGTCAACCTCCTTTAATTTTCTGCGAAACTTAGTTTTGATCTTATCGATGCAATTGGTAAAGAATGTTTTAAATTTATCATTATTGGAAATAATCATCATTAATATCAGGACAATTGAATAAATAATCATTCGATAATCGTTTAATGATCTCAATGTTTCAGGAAGAACATATAGAACAATAGTGGATATTATAGTGCCATTAATATTGCCCAAACCACCCAAAACAACATAAACCAATATCAATATCGACTGATTAAAAGTAAAAGAAGAAGGGGCTAAGGTTGAAAAATTTAACCCATATAATGCACCTGACGCTCCAGCGATAGCTGCTGACAAGACAAAAGCCAGCATCTTAGTCCTTGTGACATTGATACCAACCGACAAAGCTGCAATGCGATTATCGCGACATGCCATAATAGCACGTCCATTCTTGGAATGAATCAAGTTATAGATAATGGCTAATGTAATTAAAATTAAGATTACCCCGACTGTAAATGTAGAGATACGACTTGTGCCCGAAGCCCCAATTGGCCCGCCTAACAACATCTTGCCACCTTCTTTAAGTTCCACGGTATTTTTAATAAATGAAAACTTTACTCCGTCAGAATCAAAACCTAAGTAACAGTTATTGAGCAAAGACACTATAATTTGGCAAAAAGCCAAAGTAACAATAGCCAGATAATCACCAGTTAGTTTTAAAACCGGTATTCCAATCAAAAAGCCAAAAACCGCCGATACACAAGCTGCAACAATAATGGCTAAAATCAATCTCAAAATTCCGTTATCAACACTCGACTGCGTCAAGCCAGAAAAAATAATGGCAGAAAAAGCTCCGATCGACATAAAACCGGCGTGTCCTAAAGACAACTCACCTGATAGACCTACACACAAATTTAATGCAAGAGCACAAACGATATAACAGCAACAAGGAACTAATAAGTTCTTAAATAATGAAGGCATTTTGCCAAAATTCAAGCTAGCCTCAATGCCTAAGTATAAGACTATAACCAAAAGATACGAAATTGTCATTGAACGATGTTTGTGGCCAAACATTTTTTTAAAAGAATTTTTAATTTTGTTCATACTCACACCTATACCTTTTCGGAAATCTTTTTGCCCAATAAACCAGTAGGTTTAAGTAAAAGAACGATAATTAAAACCATAAAAACAATCGCATCTGATAATTGGGTAGAAATATAAGCCTTAGCTAAACATTCAATGATGCCCAGTAATATTCCGCCTATAAATGCTCCGGGAATAGAGCCAATACCCCCAAATACCGCTGCTGTAAAAGCTCTAATACCCGGCATAGAACCCATGGTTGGAGTGATAGATGGATATGTTGAACATAACAATACAGCCGCAATAGCAGCCAAAACAGAACCAATTGCAAATGTGATCGAAATAGTGGTATCTACATTAATCCCCATCAACATAGCCGTATCTTTATCTTCAGAACAAGCACGCATTGCACGACCAGTAGAAGTGTGATTGATAAAAAGCGTTAGAAAAATCATAACTAAAATACATACCACAATGGTCACGATATTGATATAAGAAATCAATAACCTACCTTCAAATAAAGAAAGTGAGCCATCGCCAACAATAGATGTAAACATTCTGCTAGATGATCCCCAAAATAATTGGGCTGAGTTTTGTAAAAGATAAGAAACGCCTATTGCCGTAATTAAAACCGACAGAGAAGAAGCTTGCCTTAAAGGTTTATAAGCCAATCTTTCGATTAAGATGCCAAGCAAAGCGCAAACTAAGATTGAAACCAGTATCATGACGATGTTCGGCATGCCGAAAGAATTGACCATAAAATAAGCAACATACGCCCCAATCATAATTACATCACCATGAGCAAAGTTCAACATCTTAGCAATACCATAAACCATAGAATAACCCAGAGCAATAATTGCATACACCGATCCTAAACCTATTCCTGATATTAAATACGATAGAAAAGTCATAATATCCCCCTATTAAATTTATAAAACTAAGGTTGCGCCAAGATGCAACCTTAGTAAGTATATTTTTATTATTCAGCAGCTACATAAACGCCATTATTAATTATAACTGCTTTAGGAGTTTTCGATACTTCGCCATTTGCAGACCAAGTAGATGTTCCTGTAACTCCCTCAAAAGACATTGATGTAAATTGTTTAATCAATAATTCACATATCTCTTCACTCGACATTTCACCAGTGATGTTTTCAGCTTTGCAGGCTTGATAAATTGCATAAACAGCATCATAAGCATCAGCTGCAAATTGTGAAGGAGTATAACCATATTTTTCTTTAAATGCAGTTACAAAGTGTACGGTTGCCTCATCACTGGCATCGGCTGCAAATGGTGTCAAAAGATATACACCTTCAGCTAAACTTGCATCAAAACCTTTGACTGATAGAACGCCGTCCATACCATCAACACCAAAGAAGACAGGTTTATAATCTAGCTTATTTGCTTGAGTAAGAATAATAGCAGCAGGATCATAGTAAATTGGCAAGAAAACTAAATCAGCGCCCTTAGACTGGGCATCTTTTAATTGAATCGAAAAATCGCTATCAACTGATGTAAACGAACCTTCATAAACAACGTTGATATTTAATTTTTCTGCCTTAGAAATAAAAGTATTGTATATTGATGTTGAAAAATCGTCATCAGAACGATAAATAACCGCTACTTTAGAACCTAAATTATTACTTGCGATATAATCAGCAGCAGCAATACCTTGGTTTGGATCTGTAAAGCACACCTGGAACAGATTATCATAGTTTTTCTCAGAACTATATACCAATTGTGGATTGGAACCAGATGGTGTAATTGCAAAAATACGGTCATTATAATAATCTTCTGCCACAGCAATACCAGCAGCCGAAGTAGTAGTATAAATTGAAACTTGCATGCCCCAATCCTTCAGCGAACCATAAGCATTAGGAGATTTTGTCGGATCAGCCTCATCATCTTCCATATTGGCTTCAAAAAAAGCATAACCTTCCTTTTCGTTTATCTCTTCAACCGCCAACATAAATGCATCTCTAACATTTTCACCATAGACTGCATTTTTACCAGTTAGTGGCCCAGAACCACCAATCTTGATTGATTTTGGCGTGTTAGAGTCGTTTGTTGTCTCGTTGCTTTTTCCACAAGCAGCTAGCGATATTACCACAAGCAGCTAGCGATATTACCATAAACATGGCAAATACACTTAATAATATTTTTTTCATTTTAGCTCTCCCTTATTTTCAATAAATATGTTTCTAGTTTAATACGAATTGTAAAAGTTCTCAATATAATTTTCAAAAATTATTAAAATAATTTCATTTTTTATGTAAATTTTTTCATAATATAATCTTAAGCGCAATGAAGCTTAAATGTACCAGTATCGCTAAATAGCTTTCTCAATAAAAAAGAGCATTTACACAATCCACAAGTTTAGACTGGTAAAAACTCTATTTAATATCAAAAATTAATTCAATTCTTTAATTTCTATTTCTTTGGCAATTACAATTAGCCTTAATTCAGGATGATCTTTTACACAGGTCTGCAATGTCAACATTTTGTCATCATAGCTAATATCCACACCTGTACTGTAAAATTTATTATCGTTTACAGTCTTCATATAAATATCAAAATAATCATCATCATAATTAGTCATATTGAATTGCATATCATCAACAGTGTATAAATATTCACCATTCCCATCATCAACTAAAATACAATAATATGCATAAGCAACCTCATATCTCCTTAATTCATCTTTAAATTCTAAAGTGAGATACTTATTCTTTTCATAGTTTTCTACATCTTTAAGATCATGTAAGGGTCCAAATTTAGCTTCTTCATCAGCATAAACATAATGGCCGTATATAATTAAATTCTGATCTCTATCATTACCATCGAATTTATTTCGGTAATCCATAAAGATAGAACCCTCAATGTCGTATTCCATATTTTCCCAATTTGTAACTATATATGCATCATTTGAATCACCTTGAAAAACCGGATATTCTAGCAAACCATTTTCAAATTTCAAATAAGCTATATAGTCTTCATTTTTGCTATGATAATCATCATAATGAATATTCTTATCTACCACTATATCGTTAGTATTGTCAGAAATTGTTGCAGTATTTTCAAACGATGGTTGTAAATTATTAACTAGATAATATAAAACTGCTGATAGCATCACTAACAACAACGATAATACAAGAACTAGATATTTTTTCTTTTGCATTCCAACCTATTTTCCCCTAATGTTCAATATAATAATAGTAATACTCATCATAAGTTAAACCACTATTATATACGTCTTCAGCAATATCGCCAACATATCGATAATGCCAAGGCTCATATGTATAACCTGTGATATCTTCTTTATCTTTCGGATATCGTAAAATAAAACCATATTTATGCGCATTATCCAATAACCATTTAGCCTCTTTTGTATATTCAAAATTCCCAAAATTAGAATTTCTAGTTAAAATATCAACTGCCAAACCAGTTTGATGTTCTGAATAGCCAGGTCGCGCACTAAAAGTATCAACTTCCTTTTGGGTATATGAATTGAGATAGGAATTATATATTCTTTCCTGGCTTGAATATGGTCGATATGGAGAAGTAATGTAAAATGACATTTCATCTTCTTCAGCAGCGTCGCTCATTTTTTTATAAGCTTCGTATGCTTCTGATTTTAATTTAGCTCTGATGCCATATTTACTTTCGATTTCAACTAAATTTTCAGGAACATAATCACTACTCAAATAATTATTTTTGTTCACAAGAATCAATATTCCCTTTGAATCATCTGATTCCTTGACATCGACATATGGCTTATTATTAAACTTTTGACGGTTCACATACTCAACAGTATCTTCCGCATTCCCCATGTAATTGCTTAAATACTCAGCCAAATCATCTTTAACAAAATATTTTTCTTGACTTAATGCATATATTTTTTTCAATTGTTCAAGGTTATATCCGGCATTGACATATTCAATTAAATCATTTATGTCAAACAAATCAATCGCTTCAAAATATAGTTCTGCTTTCTTGACGTTAAAATTATCATTTTTAATAATATCGAGATATCTTTCGTTATATTCTGTCTTAAACAGTTCCTGAACAGCAGGATCCAACGATTTTATCAATGTTACATCATCTTTACTGTAACCTATTTTTTCCAAAGGGTCTTTAAAGCAAGCTGTCAAACCTAACAACAAAACTAAAACTAATAATATTTTTTTCATATCTTATTTCATCAATTGCACTAAATAAGGAAGAAAAGTCATCAACATCATAAACGCAACCAAAACAAGCACAATCAATCGACGAGCAAACAAGCGACTACTATTCATATTATTCTTCAATCGACTCCAAAGCTATTTTCATCATATTGGTAAAACTGTTCTGTCTTTCTTCGGCAGTAGTGATTTCATTAGTTACGAAGGAATCAGAAATAGTAACTAAACATGCAGCGTTTTTACCTAATACTTTCGCATTATGGAAAAGGGCAAAGCTTTCCATTTCAACCGCCAAACATCCTCTATCCAATAAATCATCAATATAAGTTCTTCCATCGGTTCTATCTTCTTTTTCACGATAGAAAACATCCGAAGAATGGATACAACCTTCATGTAAAGGAATGTCTAATTTTTCAGCCGCTCTTCTCAATTTACTATTTAATACTTCACTTGGATATGTATATTCATCTGCATATCCATTTTGAGTTTTCGCAAAAGATGATTCACTAAATGCTTTTGTAGCCATCACAACATCATAAATATTTACTTCATCACTATATGCGCCAGCTGAACCAATACGAATAATATTTTCAACTCCATATTGAGAAAACAACTCATAAGAATAAATTCCAATACTCGGCATACCCATACCGGAACCCATGACTGAAACCTTTTTACCTTTGTATGTTCCTGTATAACCAAACATATTTCTCGTTGAATTAAATTGAACCGGATTTTCTAAAAAAGTTTCAGCAATAAATTTAGCTCTTAATGGATCTCCGGGCATCAATACAGTTTTAGCTATTTCGCCTATACTAGCTTGATTGTGTGGTGTTGACATACTATTTCCTCCTAAATGAACTCAATATATTTGTATCAAAAGAGAAAGTCTTTCTCTCTTTTTCATGGTACCTCTTTAGTGCATTTTTAATTAATTCATCACATTCATCACTAAAATTAATTCCTTCTTCTTGCCACAAATAGAAAGCAAGCGATCCCGGTATTGAATTAATTTCATTGACATATACCTTTCCATCAGCATTATCAATCATAAAATCTATTCTGACGCATCCGCTAGCATTTAATACTTTAAATGTTTCAAGTGCTAAATGTCTAACTTCATCTTCTTGATTTTTGTCAATTAGAGCTGGTACTCTTCTACTAGTCGAAGCCATACCCTTTGAACCTTTTGTTTTGGTAGCTCCTTTGGTTTTTGTGCCCTTACCGCCACCGGAATACTTATTTTCAAAACTTAGTATCTCATCGCCTTTTAGCACTTCTTCAATAGCACTTAGTTTAGCATCATTTAGATCGCCCATAACCGAGATATTCACCTCTTTTAAGTCTTTAACCATTTGCTCTACAACTAGTTTAAAGTCATATTTGCTGGCTTCACGAACTTTATCAACAAATTCTTCTTTGCTATGAACTATTTCGATACCAATACTAGAGCCTAAATTAGCAGGCTTAATGATTAGCGGATAACCAATTTCATCAGCCTTATTAATATATAATTCATTATCTTTTTCAAAATCACTATACAAGAAATAAAACCATGGTACTGTCGGTATATTTTGTGATTGCAAAACGATTTTCATGATCGCTTTATCTTGACCGATAGCACTACCTAAAATATTACTAGAAGTATATGGCAGCTTGAGCATTTCCATGTAGCCTTGAAGAGTACCGTCTTCGCCATTTGTTCCATGCATTACCAAAAAAGCTACATCAACACTAGGATAATTCTTTTGCAATAAAGATGTCTTAACTGGTTTAATGTAAACCTTATTATTGTCTTTGACCAAACTGACTTTTTTTAATCCTTGGCACATTTTATTCAAATCATAATAATTAGACAAATCCCATAGTTCATCGCCAACATATAAGTCCATATTTTTAGCAATATAAACTGGGATTATCTCATATTTATCTTGATCTAATGCGTGTAATACTTGGTTAGCACTTATACAACTTATTTCATGTTCACAAGATTCACCGCCAAAGAAAACCGCAACATTTAATTTCATTAAATCACCTCTAAACGATTATATCAAAACTACTTCGAGAATGCATCAGGCAAATCGTTCTCTAAAAGCACCGTAGCGTTCTTAGGAAGATTAGTATAAACATAGTTAAACGCTTCTTTCACACTGTCAAAGGTGTGTACATCATTATTATTAAAACCAACCTCTTCTAATCCTAATCTAATTGCTTCAGTTTGTTTGGGGCCAACCAATAAAACTACATCACAACGATTTAGCATATATTTACCAAACTCTTTATTATACGCAAACTCGTCTTTCCCTAAATCAATTAGACCGGGTGTTATGATAACACGCATACCTTCCATATTTTTAAGCACATCAAGAGAGTGTTTTGAAGATACCGGGTTAGAATTAAAGGCATTATCAATAAAGGTATATCCATTAATATTTTTGATTTCCAAACGGTGTTCAACCTGTTTGACGTTTCTAACGGCAGACACTGTCTTTTCCATTGATACACCCATTTCATGAGCAATTGCCACAGCGATTAAAATATTCATTACATTATGTTCGCCTAATAATATTGTTTCATAGTGATATTCTTTGTCATCCTTTTCAATCACAAAAGATGAACCTCTTTTATTATAGGCGATGTCTTTTGCCACATAGTCTGCACCCTTAGTATTATGAATAGCAACCTTTATCAATCGGCAATTATTTTTTACTTTATAATTGGCAATATATTCATTATCGACATTCAAAATACCCACACCATCACTCGGAAGTAGTTCAATCGCTTGCATCTTCTCATTGATGATGTTTTCTATGTTATGAAATGTGTTTAAATGTTGAGGGCCAATGGATGTAACAACCCCATATTTTGGTTTGACAAAATTCATCAGATAAGTAATTTCGCCCACATGGTCAGCACCCATCTCACAGACAAATACTTCGTGAATTGGTTTCAGATACTCTCTAACAGTAATTGTTATACCCATCGGTGTATTGTATGAAGCGGGTGTCATTAAAGTATAAAAAGATTCGTTCATAATATCATGAACGATATTCTTAACCGAAGTCTTGCCAAAACTACCAGTTATTCCAATGGTTTTTAAATCACTCATATCATTTAAAATATTCCTTGCCTCATTGATGTAATGATTCTTAATTGCCTTTTCAACCGGCATCATTAACACAAAAGCTAGATATATTGATAAATACGGCATAAACACGCAGACGATTGCCACAATATGATAAGAAAGATGATAGTATAATAGATTAATTAATACCAATTCTAAAATCAAATATACAAACATCGTACGCTTTACTCTTTGAGTAAAGACTAATGGTTTTATGTATTCTTTTTTGGTGTCAAGATATAAAAGATAAATACCAAATATCAAGCAGGCAATTGAAATAATCGTCTTCGCATAGTCAAAATCAAAAAAACCTATCACTAACATCGCCAATACAAAAATAATACTTACACTAAAATGAATATTTTTAAAAGAAAATAGCCATTTTGTATAACGATAAAACTCATAGCGGTTTTGCTGGAACATGTGCATGGCATTTTTAATGTATGGTAACGAAAGCATCAATAAACAAAATATATAAAAGTAATTAATCATAATCTCTCCTCAAAAACGCATCCAACACTCTGTTAAAACGATCAGCCTGATGAAAATAAGCATAGTGATCATCGCCACCAAAGACAATTAAAGTCGCATCAGGCATTTGTTTTTCCATATACTTACCCTTGCTTAAAGGTGTAGCTTCATCTTTTTCGCCAAACACCAGCAATGTTTCAACATCAATATCTTTCAAAAGCGAAGAAACATCGTCATTAACTACCTTCACCAAAGTAGCACGCATAACACCACTAGCATTTTTATAGTCTTCACTGCCAACTTTGTTCTGCCATTTTTCTTTATATGATTTTAAAAGAGGAAATGATAATATCTTTTTTCCAAGTTTATATGTATATGTTTTAAAATAATATTTAAATCCTCTTTTGTCTCTAACACCAGCAGCACCAGTTAAGGCCATTCTTCTAACCGGATACTTATAAGCATAGTGCAAAGCTATACGACAACCAAAAGAATGAGCAATTATGATTGGCTCATCTATTTTTTCTTCAACTACAAATTTTCTAACTAACTCGCAATAATCCTCAACTGAATATGGCACTTTAGGCTCTTCGCTTCTGCCAAAACCCGGAAGATCAATATTATAGACTCTAAAATGTTCCTTTAAAAATTCAGCGATATTATCCATCATAATAGTATTTTGACCCCATCCATGCAACAAAATAACATCTTTGCCCATGTCTCCCTTTTGTTCAAAATACACCTTTATATCATTAATAATCTTATAACTCATGCCCCTATTATATATTATTTCCCATTTGATTTAGCAATTACTTTATGATACCTCTTACCCGTCTTCACAATTCTAAACACGACACCATCATTCATATTTTCACCCATAACTATATATCCATAAGTATCGCAAACTCGCTTAACAATTGATAATCCTAAGCCAAAATTCCCTTTATTGCCTTTTTCATACGGTTTAAATAATTTATCTATTTGATCTTCGGGCATCAAATCGCCATCATTATATATCTCTAAAAGATTATCTTTTAAATTGATTTTTACGATACTTCTAGCATATCTTAGAGCATTATCCAGTAGATTTTCTACCACAATACGCCAAGGTTCTTCATCACCGTGGAAACTTACATCATCTAAATCGGTTTTGATTGTTATGTCGCTTCTTAAAACTTTACAAGCCAAAATAGCTTTTTGAATAACAGAAATCATTGGCAAAGTATCTCCTTCTGGAGCACTATCCATTAGATAGTTCATCTTATTGTAAGTAATAAGACTATATACTTTTTTCTCTAATCGATCGGCGTGTTCGATAATGACATCAACACTTTTTTCAAGATTGTCGTATGGATAAATTCCATCTTTTATACTCTCGGAATAAGACTTTATTGTTGCGATAGGTGTTTTTAAATCGTGTGAAATATTTTGAATCATCTCTTGTCTAATAGCATCTTGATGATCCAATTCTTCCTGCATCTCAACCAGTGCTTCAGCAACTTCGCCTATCTCATCACGGCGTTTAATATTCAAAATAGGCTTTTCACCACGTTTTAATCTAGTAATGTAATTCCTTATTGAATTCAGTGGTGTAATGAGCGATAATACCCACAACATAAAAATCATGAATAAAATCATTAAAATAATGACCAAAGAGTTAATAACCCCATTCATCAAAGCAGCTCTAAACTCAGTACGATATGAATTTCTTATTATTGCCACTAAAGAATATTCGCCATTATCATCGTAAATATTGTTACGATTATATTTTTGAACAGAATATACAACACTCCTGCCTTGATAATCAAAAGTATCGTCCTTCAATTCTCCTTCAAAGTCTTCTTCAATTATCGCTATTATATCTTCATCAACACCCGAAGCATCAACATCACTTAAATAACGCTCTAATTTATTGGAATAAATGAGATATACCACATTCTCATCAGCAAAGCCGCGCATATAATCAGACTGTGCACGGTGTAAATAATTATATATCTGTTGATTTACGAATGTATCAAGATTGTTGTAGATAAAGGTATAAAAGATAACCATAAAACTTGTCACAACCAAGAAGCATACCGTAAGAAACTGCTGGATAAGGTTTAAACCTTTAAGCCAAATTCTAAGTCTTTTCATTATGATAAACGGTAACCAAAACCATAAATGGTCTGAATACCTATATTAGGCATTTTCTTGCGTAAGCGTCGCATTGTATCGTCAACAACGCGGTCAGAACCATAGAAATTATCTTCCCAAACTCTTTCGAGTATTTCTTCTCTCAAAAATGCTTTACCTCTATTTTTTACAAATAGCATTAATAAATCAAACTCTTTAGTTGTCAAATCGATAGCTTGACCTTGATATGTAACAAGTCTTTGATTTTTATCAATCTCATATCCGTAAATGCTAATAGTATCATTATCTTTATACACTCTTTTAATAATATTGTTAACTCTCAAAACAAGTTCTTTGGGTGAGAATGGTTTTGTAATATAGTCTTCACTTCCCCTTTCAAGTCCGATGATACGATCGAACTCTTTATCACGGGCACTCATAAAAATAACCGGAATATTCTGATTGCGTTCTTTTATTTCGTCAATCAAATCAAATCCGCTCTTGTCGTCCAGCATGATATCCAAAATCCATAAATCACAATTATCGTCAAGGTGCGAATAAGCCTCATCAAAAGTTAGATAAGAATTCACTGCATATCCTTCTTTCTCTAGATAACGTTTAACTAGCTCATTTAAATCTTTTTCGTCTTCTACTACACTTATTACTTTTTTCATGTTTTTTACCTAAGATTATTTTAACACAAAGCCTACATTGAGAAAAAAAGAATGACAACGTCATTCTCAATTAGCGCTATAACCCTTCTCTTTGATAAGGTCGATTACTTCATACACTAAATCGTGACATAGTTTTTCATCAGGCGCTTCAACCATTACTCTAATCAATGGTTCAGTACCACTAGGTCTTACCAAGATGCGACCATTATCTTTGAGCCGCTCAGCAATATCATCGATTTTTTTATTGATTGTTTCGTCATTTAAAACGATATTTTTATCGACAACTCTCTCATTGACTAATAATTGCGGATAGATAACTACATCACCTGTAAGCTCCTCGATGCTCTTACCGGTCTTTACCATTACAGTAAGCACATTTAAAGCTGTTTTTAAACCGTCACCAAACTTAGAATGTTTTTTGTTGATAATGTGTCCAGATTGCTCACCGCCAACAATGTAATCATTTTTAACCATTGCATCTACGACATTCTTATCGCCAACCGGTGTAATAACACTATCAATGCCTTGAACTTTAAGAGCTTTAAATAAACCAATATTTGACATTACAGTCGTAACTAAAGAATTACCATTTAGTGTACCCATTGATTTTTCATACACCGCAATAGCGTACATAATTTTATCGCCATCGACCTCATTGCCATTTCTATCGACAGCTAACACACGATCAGCATCGCCATCAAAAGCGAAACCGATATCGTATGTTCCCTTTTTAATCGCTTCTTTCAAAGCGGTTAAATGCGTAGAACCGCAATCAGTATTGATATTGATACCATTTGGGCTATCGTTAATGATAGCCCAATCAGCATTGTAATGTTTTAAAACTTCTTTAGCTGTATAACAGTTTGAACCATTAGCTAAATCTAATAATATTTTCATATCAGATAAATCAATATCAAACAGAGAATACAGCCATTCTTGATATTGAGTTATTCCCTCATGGTATGGATAAATATTACCAATATTTTCATTAACCGCATAATCGATTCCAACCGGATTGTCGATGTAATCTTCAATCATTTTTTCAATTTGCCCGTCTATCTTCAAACCACTTTTTGAAAATAATTTTATACCATTATCATGGAAGGGATTATGGCTGGCTGAAATCATAACGCCACAATCAAAGTCCTTATTCGAAGCGAGATACGCAAGACATGGCGTGCTTGTGTAACCAACTAAATAAGCATCACCGCCACTGGCACTAATACCGCTAGCAATAGCATTTTCAAACATACTGCTCGATAATCTTGTGTCTTTCCCGATAACTATTTTCGCTCTATGTTCTTTATTGAAATAATGACCAATAAATCTTCCAACTTTAAATGCCATATCGACAGTCAATTTTTCATTAGCATTTCCACGAATGCCATCTGTACCAAAATATTTTCCCATAATATCTCCTACTGTTCGACAAGTGTAATTGTCACTGTCATTTCATTTAGTGTCGCAGTTACAAAACTGCTTGTGTTCTGTTCAATTTGTAATGGAAGTTCATATGTGCCCGGCTCAAGTCCTGCAACATCAAAGAATACAACATAATCACTAGCCGATACACCAGCAATGTTATTCTCGCTGCCAGTAACAGTCAAATTCACCGATGTTAAACTTACATCCTGAGCACCATAACCTTGTGTGTTGTTACGGTAAACAATAGGAACATTTTCAAGTATCTTGCTTCGAGCTTCACTTACTTGAACTGATAAATTTACTCTATTAACCTGTGAACCGCTAACACCATTAGGGAGTGTGATAGGTTGCACAATCTCGGTATTTCTGGTCAATGTTGAAGCATCAAGATTAACCTCGACACTGTTAACTGTAGCTAATACTGATTCTGGCGCATAAATAGTCGTTGTCTGGTGATCCATTTGCACAGAATCGATTGCTAATCCTTCGGCCATTTCACCAGTTACTTTTAATACGATCGGAACTGTTTTGCTCGGTGAAGACACTGTAACCTTAGCCGTCACGGTACTAGGAACGATTTCAGTGTCAACAGCTTGGCCAGATTTATTATAAGCAACAAGTGGAGCTTCAACTTCAAAATCTGAGCTTTGTCCGGAAACATCAATCAACGCCTTAACAAAAGCAATAGAATTTAAGGTATCTTCTGAAGCACGAATGTTAACTACATTATCAGTAGAGAATGTCGGAACGCCCAGAATAAACTTGGAATCTAAAGAATTTTGATTGATATACTCATAACCCAACGTAAATTGTCTGGTCGTTTTGCGTTTTAAAGTAATCAGTGCTTCGCTTGGCGTAACAGTAGCGGTAACGTTATCGCCATATCCACTAGCGACCAACTTAATCGAATGTGTACCCTCTGTATAACCTTCTAAATTAACTAAACAATAACCATTTTTACCAGCAGCATTTGTAACATTGCTGACTTCACCGGTAATGACGATTTCACAACTGCTAGGTAGTCCACTAATCTCAAACGATTCAGAATTATATCTGGCGTTAACGCTGGCTCCCGAGATCGTTTTGGCACTTAATAATGGGGCATTTAAAAAACCATTTAAATCAGAAACATTAACTGATGCATACAACAAAACAGCCAATATCAACGACACTAATAACAAATATCTCTGCGAGAAAAACAGGCGATCGATCAAAGAAGATAAGAATCGCAAAACTCTAAATATGCCCTCTTCAAAACTGGTATATGCATTGGTTACTTTCTTACTTTGATTGGCGATTTTTTTAGCCAATTCAACCTTTTCAGAAGGATCTTGAATATGTTTATTATCTTTCATCTTCTACATCTCCTTCCATGTCATCGTCTTCCTCATTAAAGCCTTCTTCAACTTTAATGTGAATATCGGCATCTAAAATCTCTTCGTTATCATCATTCTTATTTTCAATAACGTTTCCTTCTCCGTTTTCTTCCTGATGATTTTGTTCATATTTTAAACGGTTATTAATGGGAAGTTTCATATCAAGTTCGCCGTTTTTGTCTTCTTTTTCTTCCTTTGTCAAACCTTTAAAACGATTTCTTGACTGAAATATATTTGCAAAGAATCCACTACTATTATTCTTTTCTTCTTCTTTGTCAACGATGATCTCAGGTTCACCAAGAATAGTTATACTTCGACGCTGTTTAGCATCTTTCTTGATTTCAATTTCGTCATTGCATATTACACGGCGCAAATAATCTTTTAATTGGTTTTCATCGACTTGAAATATTTTACCCTTTTCGGCAATAGAAATAGCACTCGTTTCTTCAGATACCACAATCGTAAGCGCATCGCAAACTTCGGCAATACCCAAAGCCGCTCTATGTCTTGCACCATATCTAGATGACAAGTTAGCGTTTGTCGGCGGAAAATATGCACTAGCACAAGTTATCTTATCGCCTTGAATTATCACTGCTCCATCATGCAAAGGGGTGGTGGTCATAAAAATAGAACACAACAGTTCTTTGCTTACAGTAGCATTTACTTTAATACCTGTACGGACATAATCCTGCATTGATTGAGATTGCTCCACAGAGATCAGTGCGCCAACTCTAGCTCTTGATAAAGCTATTACAGCATCATAAATCTCATTGACCAATTGTTCTTTTTCGTTTGACAAAAGAGTTGAAATACTAGAAAAGGCGTTAGTTTTGCCCAGTCTTTCTAGCAAACCTCTAATCTCGGGTTGAAATATTACAATAACAGCTAAGAATCCCCAGTTAATAAACATATCAGTAAAATATGATATAGTTGTAAAACCTAAGAATTTAGCTATACCATTGACTAACAAAACTACTATTATACCCTTAAATATTTGAATGGTTCGAGCATTATTTCTAACGAATTTAATTGCATAATAAAGCACAAACCACATGATTGCGATATCAAAGAAGATTCTTGAAATGGTCCAAATGCTTTGAATTGTTAAATTAATATTATAATCAGGCATGATGAATCCTCCTTCTTACATTTTTAAATTATATCATACTTGCAAACCATTGATGAATAAGACTAGAAAATGAATTTATTTTTTTATAGAATGATACTATGAATGAAAATATAGTTACTATCAATTACAAGGATAAAGAAATAACTCTAGTAAAGACTGCCCATATCTCAAAAAATAGTGTTGAGGATGTAAAAAATGCTATAAGTGAAATCAACCCTGACAGTATCTGTGTTGAACTCGATGAAGATCGTTACAATTCAGTTAAAAATCAGGATGATTGGCGTGAACAGGATATCGTAAAAGTTATAAAAGAAAAGAAAACCGGCTTTCTTCTTGCCAATATTATCTTGGCTTCCTTTCAAAAAAGAATGGCTAAGAAAATGGATAATACTTCAGGACAAGAAATGATTACCGGTATCAATCTGGCTCAAGAAAATAATTTAAATTTAGTTTTGGCTGATAGATCGATAAAAAATACTTTCTCACGTATTTGGAATAAGCTTGGTTTTATTGAAAAAGCTAAACTTATCACGACTATCTTCATGTCTATTTTTGAAGATGAAGAAATAACCGAAGAGGACTTAGAACAGTTAAAAAAAAGCGATGCTTTAGAGGCGGCGCTGAACGATATCGGAAAAGATTTTCCAATTGTTAAAAAAGTTCTTGTCGATGAAAGAGATATGTATCTTGCCTATAAAATTAAAAATGCTCCCGGCAACAAAATCGTCGCTGTCATCGGAGCAGCTCATGCTAATGGTATCATCAAAAATATCCCTCTTGATTATTCGATTGATGAATTAGATGACACAAGTAAGAAAAAAGGTATTGGCACCATCATTAAATGGGCTATCCCTATCTTACTAATCGCCATTGTTGCTTATACATTATTCGTAAATAAAGATGTCGGCATCAATCAGATATACTCGTGGTGGTTATGGAACGGTACATTGAGTGCCATAGGTGTACTGTTAGCGTTTGGGCATCCACTTTCAATATTAACTGCCTTCATAGCTGCACCCATAACTTCATTAAACCCATTATTAGCTGCCGGTTGGTTTGCTGGTCTCGTCGAAGCAACAATACGTAAGCCAAAAGTCAAAGATTTTGAAAATCTAGCTAACGATACCGCAACAATTAAAGGTTTTTGGACCAACAGAGTAACTCGCATATTATTGGTTGTAATACTTGCGAATGTCTTTTCAACTATCGGTACATTTGTATCAGGTATCGATATAATTTCATCATTCATTTCAATATTTAAGTAATCATTTAAAATTGTCCGCACCCTCTACCTTATACTATACCTACACGGAAGTTCATATTGCCTTTGTAACATTTAGGTACTTTTAATTCGGGAAGTTATTTATTGCTGCTTCTTTTATTTAAAACAAATTGTTCAAGATTAGTTTTGTGATTATATTTGATAGACGCCACCTTATCTTTGCTAAGGATAAAATCATTCATATCGATATCATTCAATGCTGCAATCGCAATACTATAATGAATAACATCAGCTAATTCATTGCCTAATTGGGTTTTTAAATCTTCGTTATTCGATGATTTTCTCCCGACTTTTTTATTTAAAACTTCTGCTACTTCACCTATTTCTTCAACTAATTTCATAAATAAACTTTGATCTATACCATTGATACTATAATGATCTAATAAATACGCTTGTAATTCTTCAATAGTAATTTTCATAGTCTTACCTACTCATTTTTTGATTTATCTTCTTTTATAGGATGGCGAACAACAGTTTTTAATTTTGCGACATCACATCTTCTAGGATCGCTCAAATATATTTCATGATGAAATCTAGTGTCTGTTATATCTAATACATAGCCATTTTCTTTTGCGTATTCGTGCATCAAATTAACTGTTGCCGGTTCATCATCATATGAACCGATATGCATACATTGCACACAAAGTCCTTCATCATATGTTAAAAACTCAACTTTGGAAAAATCTTGTTTCTTCTTTTTGGTTGCCTCTTCTATCGCCCAATCAAAATCTTTTTTCGTAACAAAATCAGGTAATCTAATTAGTGAAATAAAGTTAAAATCTTCTTTTCTACTGTAATCAATACCTTTTATACCATCTTGCCACCAAAAACCCTCCAATGGCGGGACAACATACTCAAAATAGCCTTCAATCTTATGACCGCCTTTATAACTCATCTTAATTGTAAAAGCGATGGCGTATAATAAACCAATACTTTGTTTATATTCGCCATGATCATCATTGGGATTTCCTTTACCTTTAACAGCGATGTAATTCATGCTAGGTATTTCAATGATGCTAGGTTTTTTACTTGGCAGATAGAATTCTTTATACTCTTTTTTATAATCAAAAGCCATAAGTTAGTCCAATACCAATGCTTTCTTGGGACAAAAATTAGCACATTTGCCACATCTTATACATTTATCATGATCGACTTCAGGCGCATTAAAATCTATCTGTGTCAACGCTTGAACAGGACAAATATCAACCGATGGGCATTTATGATTCTGTGGACATTTTTCTTTGATAACATGTAATTTCTTATTCATAATTGACTCCTTTAATTACCATTATTATACACCTGTTACTTATTCGCTTTATAAACGTGATATAAAATATCTTTTAACACCAGCATACTGTCAAGATAAGTAAAACCATAATCACTTTGAAGTTTTGCCAACATGGCACTTATTTTACTGGCATATTCATCAATATTTACTTCTTTTTGATATTCAGCAAGTATAGGATACTTCTTACTCCAGACACTCGTCCAATCGATTTTATTTTCTTTTTCTTCATCGCTGTTTTCAATTATTTCTTCAATCCTTGCCATTTCGATATCAAATTCAATTAAATCATCCAAAGACATATTATATAATTTCGCTAATTTCTTAGCCTGATAAATGTCCGGCAATGTTTCATCGGTTTCCCACTTTGATATTGTTTGACGACTAACACCTAGTTTATCTGCAACATTTTCTTGCGAAAGTCCGATCTTTTTTCTAAACTTAAATAAATTATTACCGATACTCATGTTTCCCTCCGATCATTACTTTTAATCTACAATATTATGTAATATCTTTCTAGCGATACATCTTTACATCTTTGCCATTTTTTCTAACATAGCGATATAGCAATTCAATAAAAACTAGTATAACATTAAGAGACAGCAGGAGAAGATAATGACCTATAAACATATGTATGACACACCAAATAATTTCTCAAACATAATCATGATCAGTGATGGCTTATATTTAACTGGTCTGTGGTTTGAAGAATCAAACGATTCATTAAAATATAGTGCTAACTGTATGGATAAAAAACTCAATATATTTGATAAAACATGTAGATGGTTAGACATTTACTTTAGTGGCAAAATCCCAAATTTTACTCCTGAATATAAAATCAATAACTCCACTGCTTTTAGAAAAGAAGTTACTAATATTTTAAACAATATTGGTTATGGTGAGACGATGACATATAACGATATTGCAAAAATTATCGCCAACAAAAGAGGTATTAAAAAAATGTCAGCCCAAGCAGTAGGCGGAGCAGTTGGCTCTAATCCCATTAGTATCATCATCCCCTGTCACAGAGTAATCGGTGCAAATTTAAATATAACCGGCTATGGTGGCGGAATAAATAATAAGATTGAACTTTTAAAGCTTGAAGGACATGATATTTCTAAGTTTGCCATGCCAAAATTTTAAATCGTTGATACTTTTAATCGTTCGAAGTTAAAAAACCTTAGATGACTCAAATCGTTCAGACATTCACACTCTTCTAATTTAATTACATTCTTGTTTCTGTTTGACAAAGATACAATATAAAAATTTCTCGCGAAAATTTAAACAATAATTAACCACTAGCTTAGCTAGTGGTTTTAAATGTGCGGGCATAGCCCT
>CAYNZZ010000017.1:0-23130 GCA_964401865.1 uncultured Erysipelotrichaceae bacterium | reverse complement strand
GTTCAGCAGCGATTTGTTCATTGAGTTCTTGACCTACTTTTACACTACCTTTTTTAACGATTACATGGTGTAGGAATTGACCATTAGGAGCTTTTTTGACATCTTTAACTTCTAGAGAAACTTCGTCATTAAATAAAATTCCCGTATCAGCTACTTGCCCGCCACTTTCAGCATAAAAACATGTATTATTTAAAACTATATCGCCTTCATCTTCGAGTTTGTCAATAGTCCTTCCATCTTTAAATAAAGCAACCACAATTCCTTTATCGTCAAAATTATGATAACCACTAAACTTAAACTCAGTATCTAAATCTAGTAAATCCTTGGCTTGATTATGCATTGATTCTTGTGCATCACGAGAATTTCTTGCCATATTTCTTTGGCGTTCCATGCATTCATTGAAACCGTCGATGTCACATTTCAACCCTTTTTCTTCACAAACTTCGATAGTGATTTCTTTTGGATAACCATAAGTATCATATAATTTAAAAATAACTTCACCACTTAAAATACCGTTTTCAGCTTTTTCTATTTCATTTTGAAGCAATTTTTCGCCATTATTTAAAGTTTGTAAGAAAGCTTCTTCTTCTTTCGTGATAAGTTTTTTAACAAATTCTTTCTTATCTAACAAGTATGGGTAGAAGTCTTTCATAATGTCGCATACTGTATCAACTAAGTTGTACATAAATGGCTTTTCAATACCCAATACTCTTGCATAACGCATCGCTCTTCTTAAAACACGACGAAGAACATATCCTCTTCCTTCATTAGAGAATGTGGCACCATCAGATAATGCGAAAGTAACAGTTCTAATATGATCAGCAATAACTCGGTAAGCCATTTTATATTCGCCTTCATAAGGATACTTAGATAGTTTTTCGACTTCATGAATAATAGGTAAGAATAAATCGGTATCAAAATTTGTTTCGCCATCTTGAATTAGAGCGACAAGTCTTTCTAAGCCCATTCCTGTATCAATATTTTTCTGTGGTAATTCTTTGAAATCTTTTCTATCTACACCTTCTTTGGCATCATATTGTGAAAATACTACATTCCAAACTTCAATATATCGATCGTTTTCCATTTCTTCAAAAAACAATTTTTCACCCAAGTGTTGAGGATCATATTTTTCTCCCCGATCATAGAAAATCTCTGAATCTGGGCCACTAGGTCCTTCACCAATTTGCCAGAAATTATCATATGTCTTTAAAATATGACTCGGATCAATTTTAATTTCTTCAGTCCAAATACGATATGCTTCGGTGTCATCAGTATATACAGTTACATATAATTTTTTAGGATCAAAACCAATCCATTCTTCACTTGTCAAAAATTCCCACGCAAATTTTAGAGCATCTTCCTTAAAATAATCGCCAATCGAAAAATTGCCTAACATTTCAAAGAATGTGTGGTGTCTAGCGGTCTTACCGACATTTTCGATATCATTAGTACGAATTGATTTTTGTGCATTACATATACGATTATTGCGTGGTTTTTCGCGACCATCAAAATATTTCTTCAAAGCGGCAACACCGGCATTAATCCATAGCAAAGTTGGATCATTAAGTGGAATTAAGCTTGCACCAGGTTCAATCATATGTCCTTTAGATGCAAAATAATCCAAAAACATTTGTCTTACTTCATTTCCTTTAAGTTCTTTCATATTCCCTCCTAAAATAAAAAGGTGCTACCAAGGGCGCAATCAGCGCGGTACCACCTTTGTTTATGACTCATTATTCTTTAACGCAGAATGTACGCTAGTTATTAGCCAGACTAAAAAGTAGCTTCATTTCGATTTGCATAAGGTTTTCACCATCCACCTTTTCTCTATACTACAAAATCAAAATTACTCATCTTTTTTAAGTACTTTAACATTTTACCTAACAATCAATAATTTGTAAATATCAATAATAAATCAATTATAACTTAACTATTTTTGACGATATCGACAATTCTAGCGACCTCAATACTATCAAAATGACTATAATATTTAGCTTCTTTTAAATTATTTGCAACACACATACAAGCATGATCGATTTCAGCTTGAAATTCCGATTCTTGAACAACTTTAATATCATAAACTTCGTTATCAATAAACAATTTGGCAATGTCATTTTTCCAAAAATTTTCAACGACTATTTTACCCTTTGTACCGCAGATAATCGCAAAGTTATGAATTTCATCTTTAAAACTTGCCTCTATATTGGCGATAATTCCGTTGACATATTTGATCATAAGTCGAACTTTAACATCGGTTTCACCTACTTTTTCTATCAAAGGCACATTAACATCTTTAATTTTAGAATTAGCGATTAAATTAGCGTATGCCAAAGGATATACACCAATATCCTTCATAACTCCTCCGTATTCTCTATCCATCACCCAGTGTTTAATTGGATGATTCGCGTATGTACAATAAGAAGCATTAATCGTTTGAATTTTCCCAATTAAATCATTATCAATCAGCGCGATAATCTTTCTTGTCAAAGCAGTAAAACAAGCTTTTTGTGCTTCCATTAAAAAGATATTTTTACTTAATGCATATGCATAAACTTCCTTAGTTTGTTCACAATTCTTAACCAAGGGTTTTTCACAGATTATATGTTTTCCATAATCCACACATTTTTTAATTAATTCATAATGGCTTTGATTAATCGTTGCAATGTAAACTAAATCAATCTCTTTATCATTTAACAACTCTTCATAACTTCCATAAGCTTTTTTAGCCTGATATTTTTCTTTAAAAGTCACTGCCTTCTCATAACTTCTAGACGCCACAGCATAAAGAGTTCCATTGTCTGAACAAATTATTCCTTTAGGGATTCTATCAGCTATTGTTCCTAATCCTATTAATCCAATTTTAATTTCCATAGTTTCACCTAAAACATAATAATTAACTATACTGATTTAAAAACAATATAAGTGAAGTCTGTCTATTTTTGATTTCTTTACTTATGCCTTTAAGAAAAGCTTCCTTGCTGCCCACGATTATTAGCTTATGACTAGCACGGGAAATGGCGGTGTAAATGAGTTTCTTATACATCATTATCTGATGTTCATTAGATACCAAGAAATAAACGATATCATATTCACTACCTTGAGATTTATGTACCGATATACAATAGGCTAGAGCAATCTTATTTAATTCACTTTCATCATATTCAATAAAATTATCATCAAATCTCCCAATGATAATATTTTTATTCAAATTCTTCTCGATCGCTTGAATAAATCCAATATCGCCATTAAATATATCGTCACTACTTTGATTCTTTAATTGCAGTATCTTATCATTCTCCCTAAAAATACGATATTTACTACGATACTCATTTTTAAAAGAACTTTTAGGATTAAAGGTATCCTGAAGTAAAGAGTTTGATGCATCAATGCCCATAGCTCCCTTATACATTGGCGATAAGACCTGTATATCATCAAGTGTATAACCATTATTTAAATTATTTTTAATCATTTCAACTAATCTTTTCTGAACATTTATCGATACATCATCGATAAATAAAACATCATCTTGATAACGGTTGAAATTAACATCGTTATTTAAAATATCATCAGCTAATGAGATTATTCCGCTTCCGTCACTCTGTCTAAAAATGTGATTTAAATGTGTAACATGAAATAGATCAGAAGTAATCAAATCATGCAATAAGTTACCAGGACCAACGCTTGGAAGCTGGTTGTGATCGCCAATAATACATATCTTCTTCACATGATATAAAGCAGAAATAAGTTTATAGAACAACCAGTTATCAACCATTGAAAACTCATCAACAATCAACATATCAATTAACAAAGGATTATCAATGCCATGTGTAAAAGAATTACTCTCTTTATCCCACTTTAAAAGTGAATGGATTGTCGATGCTTTCACATCACATAATTCTCCTATTCTTTTTGCTGCTCGACCAGTCGGTGCAACAATATGCAGCTCATATAAAGGAAATATTTTCTTAATACTTTTTACCATTGCCTTTACAATGGTTGTTTTACCAGTTCCTGGCCCACCGATAATAATTGATACTGGGTAACTATAAAAAGCTCTAATAGCTTCAAACTGTTTATCGTCGTAAACTATTGACTCTTCATTTTCAATTCTTTCGATTTCCTCATTTAATAAATCATCGCTCTCAAAATCAGTAACCTGATTATTTAAATCAATTAAGAATTTAGCGATTTCTCTTTCGGCAATATATTCTTTAAAATGATAAAACCTATCATTGACACAGTAAATCTTTTCCTGTTCAATTGCTTTTTCGATGGCGATATCAAACAAAGAATGATTTTCAAATCTTACAAAATGATTAAAAAGTTCATTGTAGTAGTGAAAAGTGTTACCGGTTCTAAATGATAAATCTGACGCCACAAAAGACATTAATGCCACTAAACGATAAGGATTATCATTTTCAATATTTAATTTGCGAGCAATATCGTCTGCTTTTTTAAACCCGATGCCATTAATATCAAAATAAAGTCGATATGGATTTTCTTTAATGAGTTCGATGATATTATCCTTATATTTATTGACTATCAAATTAATTTCTAACGCACTTAAACCTATGGTTGTTAAAAAATAAAAAGTCTCCTCATAGGACATATCTGTTTTGAAAACTTCAATAATTGTTTCTTTATCTTTATCATTCAATTCTACTTCTTCGATTCGATATGGATCTTTCTTTAAGATAGCCAAGCAATCATCTTTAAAATGTTCAACTATTTTCATCGCTTTTTTCTTACCTATTCCTTTAAAAATATCACTCGATAGGTATGAAATAATTCCATCATAGCTATTTGGCAAGGACCTGCTAATTCTAGAAATATTAAATTGAAAGCCGAATTTTGGATGATTGATAAATTCACCATAAAGAAAATAATCGCTTTTTATGTCGATTTCTTCGTCGATGTATCCAGTAACAGTAATTGCTCCTTCTTGTTTATCCTCGAAACGATAAACAGAATATAATCCATTAGAATAGATTAGACGAGTAAATCTGCCATATAATTCATCAAATTTATTTTCTTCCATTATCTAATGATTCTTTAAGTAATTCATCTTTATCTTTTCCTTCTAAGAAAGTTTTATCAATAACTCCTCCACCGATACAGATGTCATTTAAATATAAAACAGCTTGTTGACCAACAGTAGTTGCTTTCATCAGTCCATATGATGTGATATAGCAAGTCTCTTTATCAGTAAATTTAACATGAACAGGAATATCTTTTTGGCGGTATCTGAATTTAGCCACACAATCAAACTCATCACTATCTAAATGGTGAAGGAAATTAAAGCCGTTAACTAAACAAGCATCAGAATATAGCCAAGTTTTATCATCTTGACTAGCCAAATATAATTCGTTTTTAAAAACATCTTTACCTACACAAAAATATGGACCATGATTGCCACCAACGCCAAAACCTTTTCTCTGACCTATCGTATAGTAATAAACGCCTTGATGATTGCCAATGACTTCTCTGGTTTCGATATCGATAATCTTCCCTTCTTTCATTGGAATATAATTCTTTAAAAACTCTCTAAAATTGCGTTCTCCAATAAAACAGACTCCCGTTGAATCTTTCTTATCAGCAACTGGTAAATCTAAATCATGAGCAATTTTTCTAACTTCCTGTTTTGTTAAATCCCCTAGCGGAAATATCGACTTTTCTAAAGCTGAATAAGCAATCTGTGCTAAAAAGTAAGATTGATCTTTATTGGTATCAACTGCTTTTAAAAGGCAATCTTTTCCATTGATATTAGATTTTTTAACATAATGACCAGTAGCTATATAGTCAAAATCGTGTTCAAGTGCAAATTTTAAAAAAGCATCAAACTTAATATATTTGTTGCATAAAATATCAGGATTCGGTGTTCTTCCCTTTTTATATTCATCAATAAAGTTCTGAAAAACATTATTCCAATATTCTTCAATATAATCTACTCTTAATAGAGGCAAGCCTAATTTTTCGCTGACTGCCAATGCATCATTGTAATCTTTTTCTTGTGGGCAGATATCATCATTTAATGTGGGGTTGCCCAATGTATCATTATTCAATGCCGAATCCCAATTACGCATAAAACAGCAGGTAACATCATAACCATGCTCTTTTAATAAATATGCAGCAACAGCAGAATCCACTCCACCTGATAAACCAACTAAAACTTTACTCACAAACTAACACTCATTTCTAAGTTTTCCACAATGTTCAAAATGTGGACAATCTTTATCACATTTAGCAATCTTTCTAAGTTCAGCAGGTACAAAGGCATCTATTTCTTCGGAATCATAACCAATTTGAAAATTCTTATCATTCAAAATAATAGGTCTTCTCAAAACAGATGGATTTTCAATAATAAAATCAACCAATTCATTAGTTGACATATTATCTATATCATAGTTGTTTTCTTGAATGATTTTGCTCCTTTTCGAAATAATGTCATCACTACCATTTTCAGAACGCATTAAAAGATACTTAACCTCTGTTTTGTTAAGCAGCACTTGAAAAATATTCTTTTCGACATATGGCAAATTTCTTTCCTTCAACCACGCTTTTACTTTTCTACAAGATGCGCATCCTGGTGATGTATAAATTACTATCATGATAAATACCTCTTTACAAATATTATAAACATAAATAATGAAAATTAAAGTTAAAATATTGAACTTAAAAACTAAATAGATTAATATGTATGTTAAGATGAAGTAGAAATTATATACTTTCAAAAAAGAGACATTGAACTACGGTGAAATCAATGGGAAGCTTAATTTCGAATTGGGATCTTCTAGTTTTGATAAGCGTTAGTTTATCAACGGCATGCTCGTTATCGCAAAAAGAATAAAATTGGGTGGCACCACGACTTAATCGTCCCATGGGTGACACCTTTTTAATTGGAGGAAAATCATGCAGAGAATGTTATCAGGAATCAAACCGACCGGCCAATTAACACTTGGAAATTATATTGGCGCACTTAGAAATTTTGTAAAATATCAAGAAGACTATGAGATGATAGTTTTCATCGCAAATCTACACTGCATAACCGTTTACCAAGAACCAAAAGATTTAAGAAAAAATCTTAAAGATGCTGTCGCACTATACTTAGCATGTGGACTAGATCCCAATAAATCGACCATCTTTTTACAGAATGATGTTCCTGCCCATGCAGAACTAGGCTACATCTTACAATGTAATACATATTTAGGTGAACTAAATCGTATGACTCAATTCAAAGATAAAGTAGCTAAGGGCGAAACAAATCTTACTTCTGGTTTATTCACTTATCCATGTTTAATGGCAGCCGATATATTGCTATATGACCCAGATTTTGTACCAGTTGGCGACGATCAAAAACAACATGTTGAACTCACTAGAGATATCGCAATTAGATTTAATCATAAGTATGGCGATACTTTTAAAATTCCAGAGCCTCTAGCAGAAAAAGTTGGAGCTCGTATTATGTCATTAAGCGATCCTAGTAAAAAGATGTCAAAGTCCGAGCACAGCGATAAAGGATGCATTTACTTATTAGATGATTTAAATGTAGCTAGAAAAAAAATAATGTCAGCCGTAACCGATTCATTAGGCGAAATAAAACTTGATAAAGTTAATCAGCCAGGTCTTTACAATTTAATTGAAATAGCCGCAGCTTTAGAAAATATTCCAATGGAAGACATCGTCGCTAAATTTAAAGGAAAAGGATACGGAGAGTTAAAGAAATATGTCGCTGATGTAGTTGTCGATGAACTTAGCAAAATTCAAAGTCGATATCAAGAAATCATTAATTCCAATATGATTGAAGAGATATTAAAAGACGGTGCTGAAAAAGCATCTAAAATTGCTAATAAGAAAATTATGAAAGTTAGAAAGAAAATCGGTTTAGAAATTCGCTAATCAAGCGGCTTTTGATAGTAATTACCTATGACCCTTTCAGTATCTTGGATATTGATAAAGGCTTTACTATCCACTTCCAAAACAGAGTGAATTACATCTTTGGTTTGGAATGAATTTACAACTGTATATAACATTGTTTTATCTTGATGTAAAAATGCTCCCTCGGCTTTAATTTCAGTAATTCCGTGGCGAGTATTTTTTAATACATTGGTTACGACTTCATCAGCTTTACTAGTAATAATAGTCATAGTTTTCATAGTGTATCGTTTATGCATTTTCTGAACCATTTGTGTTGAGCAGAACTGTAAAATAATAGAATAAAGCGCTTTTTCCCAACCATAAATCAAACCAGCAATAGTTAGAATAAATATATTGCCATACATTACATAATTCCAAATAGAACGGTGAAATTTATTTGATACATATATAGCCACAAAATCAACGCCACCGCTGCTGGTATTATGAGATAGCGCTATTCCAACACCAATACCATTGATAATACCACCAAATACCGATAACAATATTTTGTCACTGACATTAATTATTGGCGGAAAAATTCCCGAAAAAATTGAAACTAATAAATACTGAACAATAGAGAAAATTGTAAAACGTTTTCCAATCGAATTAAAGACCACAATAGTCGGAACGATATTTAATAATACATAAACGACACCGAACGGAAGATTGATGTTCAAAAAGTCCAAAGATAGGTCGCAAATAATTCTACTTATACCTGAAAAACCAGAGGGATATAATTTCTGTGGCATTGAAAAACTAGTTAAAGATATTGCTTGAATTGTTGCTGACAACGTTACCCAAAAAAGCATATATATATATATCTTTTTTCAAAGAATTTTTACTCTTGTCCATCGTTTTAACCTCTCTCATTCTCATTAAATGTAGCATTATTTATCATATTAAAGCTTTTAACTATTTTATTGCTAGTAATTTTTAAAGTTTCAAAATCATTAATTAACTTTTGAAAATCTTGATATAGCTTTCCTTCTCTTTCCTCAAAACGTCGAAATTCCTGGCTTAGATTTTTAAGAGCATTAATCATTTCTCTAGCATAGTGTTCTTTTCTTTGATTGAGATGAATACTCTTAATTGTTGTGATATAGGCCATCAAAGTAGATGGAGAAACCATATATACATGCTTGCCAAATGAATAATCAAGCAGTTCAGGATAATTGGAATTAATCTCTGCATAAATTGCTTCAGCAGGAATAAACATATAAGCAACTGTAGCGACACCTTCAGCATTTAAATACTTATATGCTATGTCATCGATATGTTTGATGACATCCTTTTTAAATGCTTTACTGGCATACTCTCTGTCTACTTTATCAATGGATTTATCAAACATTTTACGATAATTGTCAAGCGGAAACTTGGAATCGATTACCAACAATCCTAAGTTGTCATTTCCCATAATAACCGCATCAGCAATATTGCCATTGGACAATTTATACTGTCTTTTCCAAAACCTATCATCTAAACCATACGCTTTTTCAAGTAAAGAATACAATTCAATCTCACCAAATATTCCCCTACTCTTTTTATCTTGAAGTAGTGATTGCAATGTTAAGATATCATGCGATATTGAATCTAAATTCTTTTGCGTCTCGGTAATACCGACCATTTTCTCATTTATCTTATTAAAAGTTTCGTTTTGATTCTTATATGATTCATTAAGATTAATATTTAGATTATTTTCAAAATTATTTAATCTGTTTATCGTTCGATTTTCTAGTTGTCTAAATTCTTCTTGCAAATAATTATTAAAAGACAATATATCTTTATTCAAAGAGTTTTTAATATCGCCAATAGATTGATTAGTAATAAGCGAACTCTGATGTATGTTATTTGAATGAATGTTTAACTCATCTTTCAAAAAACGTTTAAAATCTTCACTGGCTTTTCTTGTTTTGAAATTGCTAATCAGCATATAAAAAAGTATCATTATCAATATAACAATCACGATAATAAGTACTAAAAAAATCAAATCTTGTTTTTCCATAACCGCATTTATTATAATCTAAATTTAGTTGTTTGATGATAATTTTGTAGATAAATTCTTATTATCTTTAACTGCCTTTTAATAATTCGATAGTTAACATCAATATCGATCTGAATTCCATTCATAAACGACAATCTTGTAGTGCTATCATCTATTTTTGCATAATATAGCAATTTATCATAATTGATAAACTTTGCATCTTTAGCCTTATAAGATCTGGTACATAAATAATAGATGTGATACTTGTCAGAAATAACTAATGGCAAAACACTTTTATATCCTGTATAAAAAGTCATCGCTTTAATTCTTCCGTCAATCGACGAACCAAACTGTAATGCTTGCTCCCTAACAAAATAAAGGGGCGTGATATTACAAACAACCTTTCCCCCTTTTTCATTTAAAAAATAATCATTTGATAAATATAACATTTCTTCCATATTTCATTATTAAATGAAATAATTAAAAATCCTATTCATCTTCATTATCACTGTAGTTCATTAAAGCTTTGATACGTATAGCCGAATTGCTGTCGCTATGGTCGAACAGAAAACCAAAAAGAACACGCAAAGAAATCAAAGTCATAAGAACTAAAGCAATTAAAGACATATAATCATTAAAATTTTCTAACATCTAATCCTCCTTGTGTAACTTTTCATATAGATTTGATGCAACATTCTTAGGCAAAATTGTTTCCAATTCGTTCAAACTAGCTTTTCTCATAGCTAGAATACTAGAATATTTTCTTCTTAGCAATACTTTTCGCTTATTACCCAATCCCTCGACATCATCAAGCACTGACTTTGTCATCGACTTGGCTCTAAGTTTTCGATGATAAGTTATCGCAAAGCGATGAACTTCATCTTGCATATTCGTTAAAAAGAAAAATAAATTCGAGTCTTTTTTTATTTCAATTTTAGAATAATTACTATCCATCAAATAAGATGTGTTATGATGATCATCTTTACCTAAACCTGCAATATCTATTTCTAAATCTAAACTAGACAAAATTTCTTTAGCTATTTTTATTTGTGTTCTAGCTCCATCAACAATAAGTAAATCAGGTTTTTTTAGATTCTCTTTAATCAACCTAAAATATCTTCGATATAAAACTTCTTGCATTGACTTAATATCGTCTGCTCCGTCATCAAGTTTATATAAACGATAATCTTTTTTAGATGGTTTTAAATCTTCATAAACAACCATTGCGGAGACAGTATTTTTACCTGCTGTATGTGAGTTATCGAACAATTCAATGCGTTTGATTTCTTTGCTAAAAATCCTTTTTAATTCTTTGCTAACTTCATCATAATAGCTTTCACTTTTTTCTATTATCGATTTATTTTGTTCGAGGTAGGTCAAGGCATTTAAAGAAGCCTGTTTCAACATCGCTTTTTTATGACCTCTAGTGACTGTCAAAACTTCAAAATCAAAGGCATCTTTTAAATACGGCAAGATATCAGCGCTGACATATAGCTTTTTAGGATGATAGTTAATGCTGTAAAACTGATAAATATATGACGAAACAGTACTTTCTGCATCGCCAATTAAATAATCTAAATAGCTATGTGAATTTAATATGCGACCATTCCTGATAAATAAAGCTACGATTGAAATATATCCATCTTTCATATCGTATGCAAAAATATCAAATGACTCTTTATTTGATAATTGCACATCCTGTTTTAATACAATGTGTTCAAGATCGTTTATCAAATCACGATATTCAATTGCTTTTTCAAATTTTAATTCATCTCTAGCAGAAATCATTTTTTCATGCAAATCTTTTTTAATATCCCTAGTATCGCCATTCAACAAAGAAATAATCTTATTTTTAATTTTTGATGTCTCATTTTTATCAACATCATATTTACAATATCCTAAACATTGACCAATGTGATAATAAAGACACAAATCCTTTTGAAGTTTTTCACATTTTCTGGTCTTAAATAACTTATTAATTAGATTAACAGTATTTCTTGCTGCTAATACATCTGGATAAGGACCAAAAAGATAACCTTGATATTTGCTATTCTTTTTTAAACGAACAACTGAACAATAAGGTATTTCACCATCGCTCACTAATATGTACGGATATGACTTATCATCTTTAAAGACAATATTGAATTCAGGATCATGTTCCTTTATTAAGTTATATTCTAAAATCAAGGCTTCTTTTTCACTTTTAGTAACTATGTAATCAAAATCCACAATATTAGAAACTAATTTAGTTGTCTTATAATCGTGAGCACCCTTAAAATATGAATTAACTCTGTTTTTAAGATTTATCGCCTTACCAACATAAATAATGATACCGTCCTTGTTTTTCATTAAGTAGCATCCTGGTCTTTTAGGAAGTGTAGATAATTTATCTCTTAATTTCATACTATAATTCAACTATTGTTATAGCTGAACCTCCATCATAGTAATCGGCAAGATGATAATTCTTTACAAAAGATGTCTTTTTAAGTCTTTCATGAACCGCCTTTCTTAAAGTCCCTGTCCCTATGCCGTGTATAATTCTCACATTAGGCATTTTAGCAGCATAAGCATCATCTAGATACTTTTCCAGCAAAGGTAAAGCTTCTTCGACTCGCATACCAATAAGAACTAATTCTTTATTGACACGAGCCTTTCGTTCTTTGTTCTTATGCGTCTTTGTGATATTGGTCTTCGGCATCTTTTTAAGATCTTTTAACTTAGCTCTGATTTTCATTCCTCTTAGATTGATTACCGCATTATTGCCACTTATTTCTACAATCTGACCTATTTGCTCAGAATCATTTATTCTTACATTATCGCCAACAGACAATTCTTGAGCTTCATCTTGATATATTATTTCTTGTCTATGTTCCTTAATTTTATCTACAATTTCTTTTTTATTATGAAGATTTGATGAAGCTAACTTATTAATTTCAGCAATCTTGATTTCAATTTGCTCATTAAGTTCTTCTTTATATCGATTTAATAGTTCTTCCTTTTCAGCCTTAAAACTCTTAATCATGTTCTCATAATCTTTTTTTATTTTTTCGTTTTCGTTTAATTGAAGTTCTAAATCTTTTTGTAATTGTTCATTTTCATTGATTTTTTCTTCTAGTTGTTTTAACATCTCTTCTTCTTTTGATATATTACTATTTAAATAATTATATGCAAAATCAACTATGCTTTTATCATTCAAATAAAAGGATGCAATTCTCAAAGCATTAGATGAACCAACTGAATTTTCGATGTAGTGATAGGTTGGCATTAGTTTTTCTTCATTGAAACTAACTGATGAAACCAAGATATCGGAATTATTTAAAGCATAATTTTTTAATTCGTCAAAATGAGTTGTAAGAACAAAATCGGCACCTTTTTGTAAGAATTTGTCTACAATAGCAATCGATAGCGCCTGAGCCTGTTTTGGATCGGTTCCATTTCCCAATTCATCAACCAATACTAGCGAATTCTTGCTTATCAAATTCAATATCTCATCAAGTTTTACAAGTTGTGATGAAAATGTGCTTAAAGAGCTTTCTAATGACTGATTATCATCAATATCAATATAAATACCATCGTATAATGGAACAATGGCTTTGGAAGCTAAAAGTGGTATACCTAAGTACGACATTATTATCGATAAACCGATAACTTTTAAAGACACTGTTTTGCCGCCTGTATTAGCACCGCTAATTAATATTCCTTTATAATCATTTGATAATTCATAAGTGTTAGAAACAACTTTTTTAGCATCAATCAATGGATGAGCAACATTTTCTAATAATAAATGTTTATCGTGGGAAATATCAGCTAATACACCAGCATTGTCATAACCATATCTAGCTTTCGCAAATATACCATCTAGTATTATTAGTGTTTCAAAATTATGAATATAAGCGCTCGCACATTTGGAAATCAAAAAAGAGGCACTTACCAATATTTTTTCAATTTCTTTATCTTTTTGATCATTAATGTCTATCTTGCTATTGTTTAAATCAACGAATTCTTTAGGCTCTACATATGACGCTTGTCCTGATGAAGATTGTCCGTGTAAAAGTCCATCATACTTATATTTATCTGAATTTTTAAGTAGAAAAGATAAACGATCATCACGATAAAAAATATTTTGTTCCTGTAAAGAAGTATTGTGATTATCAATAAATGTTTTAGCTTTTTGATTAAGCTCCTGATTGATGATATCTTCTTTTTCGTATAAAGACTCTAACTTCAAACTAGCAGTTTTTAAAATGTTGCCATTGCTGTCAATAATTTCATCTATTTTATTAAATGTATTATTATCTAAATCAATGGCATCAGAATATTCTTTCAATAAATCCAATTCTTCGATCTTTTCAAATGCTTTTTTGATTCTATGACAAGCCTTATGAAAATTTAGACATAAAAGTAATTCATAAGTACTTAAACATACGCCTTTACTCGCTTTTAAAAGTTGTTCCCTAACATCTTCAATTCCATAAAAATTAACATACTGATTATGATTTAAAAGCTGCATGGCTTCTTTAGTCATATTAATATTTCTTTTGATAATCAAAGGATTATATGAAACTTCCAAAGATAAAATAGCTTTCCTAGATGCCTCGAAGTTAGTGTTCCCTGCCACTATTGATAACAGTGACGATAATTCTAAACCGCTATATTCTAAATTATTCATGAATAATTCCTTGTTCTTTTAACCATTCGGTAAACTGTTCACGTAATTCGTCAACATCATCTATCTGTTCGCCAAAGTTCTCACTGACTTCTTCAAAATCTATTTTATGAGAAATCACAATAATGGTCTGATCAGCTAAATTGCTAACATTTTTTATGAGTGTATTGTCGCGTACTTCGTTGCCATTAGTAAAATATGGTAATGATAAGATCATCGATAGCACGATAACCCAAATGGTAGCATTGATAACCCCAAACACCGTTCCCATAATTCTATTCACAAAACCTAAATATGGTATCTTTGATATCGATTTAAAGATCGAAAGAATTAAAGAAATAATAATTCTTACAATAATAAAAATAATTACAAACCAAATTAAAGTATTTATAAGTGGAACAACCATTGCTTTAAAAAGTTCATCCGTTACTCCCTCAGTAAGTAAAACAGTGATAATTGGAAAATGTTTAGATAAAATTGGCGATAAAAACCACGAAACAAAAAAGGTTGCTACAAAACCAAAAAAACTCAAAAGCTCATATAAAAAACCTTTTCTATATGCTTGAACAATAAATAATATATACAATATTACAATCGCAATATTGATTATAATATAAGCATTTTCAGGAATAATCATACATTTCACCTCTCACTTAATAATTTTAAAAGAATAAACCCTTTTTCGCAACAATTGTGTTAAGATGTCTTTATGAACACAATTAGCTTAAAACTAAATAAAGATGATCTCAATAAATTAAAAACAAATCTTAAAGAATACATCGTTTCCAACAATAATGAATATATTGATACAATAATCAAGGTTGAAGATTGCACTATTAGTATTTACACTAATGACAAAGTTGTTTTCCAAGGCAAAGACGCTTTTGTTTACGCTTCTGGTTTTATTCCTAAAAAAGAAAATGACCAAGCCGGTTCTGATGAAGTAGGAACTGGCGATTATTTTGGCCCTGTATGTGTGTGTGCTTGTATAGTTTTAAAAGAAGATTTAGACTTTTTAAAACAATATCAAATATGCGATTCCAAAAAATTAAGTGATACTAAAATACTAGAATTAGCTCCTATTCTAATGTCTAAATTGAAATATTCTTTGCTTATCTTAGATAACGAAAAATATAACCATGTTCAAAGGTCAAATCATATGGTGCAGATAAAGACTAAAATGCACAATCAAGCATATATCAACTTAATTCATAAAGGTTATAAACTGCCTAAAGCCTGTTATGTCGATCAATTCGTTGCCAAAGATACATATTTTAGATATCTTGCAGACGAAAAAGAGGTCTTCCACGATTTAATCTTTGAAACAAAGGCCGAAGATAAATATATTTCTGTTGCTTGTGCTTCAATTATTGCAAGATATGCTTTTATTAAATCAATGGAAAAATTAGAAAAAACATATGATATGGTGTTTCATAAAGGAGCAGGAACGCTAGTAGATGAAGATGCTAAAAAATATGTCGAAAAATATGGTTTCAATAACCTATATAAAGTTGCAAAATTGCATTTTAAAAACACCGAAAAAATAAAAGCCAATGGTAAATAATCATTGGCTTTTTCTTTCGATATGATATAGCTAATTAATTAGACTTGTTAGCATTTTTAACAATAACATCGTGTGCTCCGCCTTCAACAATTGAAGTCGAAGAAACAAGAGTGAATTTAGCTTTTTCTTGGAATTCTGGGATAGTCAAAGCACCACAGTTGCACATTGTTGATTTAATCTTAGATGTAGTAATGGCAACATTATCTTTTAATAACCCAGCATAAGGAACATATGAATCTACACCCTCTTCAAAAGATAATTTCTTTTGACCGCCTAAATCATATCTTTGCCAGTTTCTAGCACGATTTGAGCCTTCACCCCAATACTCTTTATAGTATGAACCATTCATCATAATCTTAGATGTTGGAGACTCTTCAAAGCGAGAGAAATATCTTCCTAACATTACAAAGTCAGCACCCATACCTAGAGCCAAAGAAATATGATGATCAAATACGATTCCGCCATCAGAACAAATTGGAACATAAATGCCAGTTTCTTTAAAATATTCATCTCTAGCTTTTGCAACATGAATTACAGCAGTAGCCTGTCCTCTACCAATACCTTTTGTTTCACGAGTGATACAGATAGAACCACCACCAATACCAATCTTAACAAAGTCAGCACCTGCCTCAGCTAAGAATCTAAATCCTTCAGCGTCAACAACATTACCTGCGCCAACTTTCACCTTGCCGTCATATTTCTCTTTAATCCATGCAATAGTATCTTTTTGGAAATCAGTATATCCTTCAGATGAATCAATACATAACACATCGACTCCTGCATTTACCAAAGCAGGAACTCTTGTTTCATAATCGCGAGTATTGATACCAGCACCAACGATAAATCTCTTGTGTTCATCTAATAATTCGTTTGGATTATCTTTGTGTGAATCATAGTCTTTTCTAAACACCATGTAAACCAAGCTTCCTTCGTCATCAACGATAGGAAGTGTATTTAATTTCTTTTCCCAAATTAAATCATTACATTCGCTTAAATCTAAAGAAACATGACCATAAATCAAATCTTCAAGTTTAGTCATATATTTAGATACCGGATCATTTAAATCAACATGGCCTAAACGATAATCACGGCTAGTGATAATACCCAATAATTTACCATGATTCTTACCATCGTCAGTGACAGCGACAGTTGAATGTCCTGTTCTTTCAACTAATTCAATAAGCTCATTTAATGTTTGATCGGGTTTGATATTAGAATCAGAAATTACAAAACCAGCTTTGTGATTCTTTACACTTCTAACCATTTCAGCTTGATTCTCAACAGTTTGAGAACCATATATAAACGATAGCCCTCCCTCTTTAGCAAGCGCTATTGCCATTCTATCATCAGAAACAGATTGCATAATTGCACTTACCATAGGTATTTTAAGTTCAATTTCACTCTTTTCACCCTTTTTAAATCTTACTAAAGGAGTGCTTAAATCAACTTTGTCTGGAGTACATTCACGAGATGAATAACCAGGGACTAAAAGGTATTCATTGAATGTACGTGATACATCTTTAAAGTACTTTGCCATTTTCATTCCCTTTCATTTTTAAAATATGATAGCACAATAAGACATAAAATGCACGATAAAATAATCTATTTTTAAACAAGTTGCTATATGACTGAATGCATACCTTTTAAACCATATGAAATATTTAAATATCATATTAATTATGGTATAATTTCTTACAATTGGAAGGAAACATATCATGAAATTAAAAGATGCTTATTTTTATACATTAAGAGAAGATGCTAAAGATGAAGATTCAGTGAGTGGCAATCTGCTCGTAAAAGCCGGTTACATTAAAAAGACTAGCGCCGGAATATATATGATGTTGCCTTTAGGATTAAAGGTTCAAGAAAAAATTGAGTCAATTATACGTAAACATATGAATAGTTATGGCTGTCAAGAAATTAAAATGCCCGCTCTGATAGCCCAAGAATATTATGAAAAATCTGGAAGAATCAAAAACTTCGGTCCAAGTATTTTCCGTTTAAAAGATCGCACTAATAAAGATATGGTATTGGGACCAACTCACGAAGAATTATTTGTACTAGCTGGAAAATCAATGATTCGTTCATACAAGAATATGCCATTTAACTTATATCAATTCCAAACAAAATATCGCGATGAACCAAGAGCACGTTTTGGATTGATCAGAGTAAAAGAATTCGTTATGAAAGATGCTTATAGTTTCGATGTCGATAAACAAGCTCTAGATATTTCGTATCAAAAGATGGTCGATGTATATAAGAAATCATTTGACGAAATGGGTATTGACTATCGTATAGTGAAAGCTGATACCGGTGTTATGGGCGGGCTTTTATCCGAAGAGTTCCAAGCCATTACACCAATCGGCGAAGATACGGTAGTATATTGTGATCATTGTGGTTTTACTTCAAATATCGAAGTATGTGAATGTATTAATCCTGATCGTCCTACACCATTAATTTACAAAGAAAAAGAAATGGTACATACACCAAATGCCGGAACTATCGAAGAAGTATGCGCATTCTTAAATGAGCCAAAAGAACAATTCGTTAAAACGCTGATATATCTATGTGACAACAAACCTTACGCAGTAATGGTTAGAGGCGATAGAGAAGTATCGGAGGTAAAACTTCAAAAATTCTTGCAAGTCAGCGAAGTTATTTTAGCTGATAATGAAACTGTTGAAGAAGTCACTCATGCCAAAGTGGGATTCGCTGGACCAATTGATATTAAATGCCCTATCATTCTTGATGATGAAGTAAGCAAAATGCAGTATTATATTGTCGGCGCCAACAAAACTGATTACCATTATATCAACGTTTCTAGAGCTGACTTTGAACCACATATGATTGGCGATATTAGACAAGCTAGCAACGGAGATGTTTGTCCAATCTGCGGAAAACCAATAAGTTTCACAAAAGGTATTGAAATCGGTAATACATTCAAACTGGGAACAAAGTATTCTGAAGCCCTTGATTTAACATACTTAGATAAAGATAATAAGACAAACTTAGTTTGGATGGGTTCTTACGGCATAGGAATAGGCAGGTGTATGGCAGCCATCGTTGAACAAAATCACGATGATAAAGGTATCATATGGCCTATAAATATCGCTCCATACCCAGTTGAAATCATTATCGCTATTACTAAGGATGAAAGGCAAGTTGAAGTTGCTAATGAATTATATAACCAATTAACAGCACAAGGGATTGATGTATTGCTAGACAATAGAGATGAAAGACCTGGTGTAAAATTCAATGATTCAGAATTAATTGGTATCCCATTAAGAATTACTGTTGGTAAAAAAGTAAATGATGGATATGTTGAATTAAAGCTTAGAAGCAAAGAAGAAGTTCAAGAAGTTAAAATCGAAGATATCATAAGCGTAGTTCAATCAATAATAAGTAAATAAATCATATAAAATATTAAGGTATTACGAATCTGGGGGATTTTGAGAATCCCCTTTATTTATGCCTACTTTCTAAGGACTAAAGTTTAAAAATAAGGTAAAATTTTGTCATAAGGACGGCAAAATGCTATTTTGGGTGTAAGTATCATAAAGTAGTATATAGAGGGCTTCAGATATGGCAAAAATTGATGACAGGAGAATTGATTTTCCCCTACACTACGAATATACTAAGTAGTAGACAAACTTATATTTGATAAAGGAATGTGTTTATATGAAAAAGAAAACTGTATCCATAGTGTTGTTTTTGATTGCCTTTATTGCAACTTATTTGATTATTTGCTTTGCAATCCCTGGCATGAGAATTAAGTTAGAAGCAGAACCGATAGAAATATTCTTTAAGAGTATCACCCATATGGTGTTTTTCAAAACGATGATATCTCTTGTCGTTGCAATTATATTTGGTGTAATTCCCTTGTTCTTTGTAAAAAAGAAGTAAGCCAAGTCCAATAAGTCGAATAGAAGCAGGGTTTCGGACCCTGCTTTTTTCGTGGCAAAAGGAAAAATAGAAGTCAAACACACTGAAGTTATTCTTGTTTTGGCTCTATTGTCTGTTGGAATTGATGCTCTTCAAGCATTACACCAGAAATTATATTTTGCCGTGCTTTTTAGGAATTTCAAGACCTCAAAACTGGTGAAAGCCCTTTATTTATCGGTAGAAAGTGCCCATCCCCGAATTCGTAATACCTTATAAAATATCGGTAAAAACCGATATTTTTTAAACTAGAATAACTATTTATGTTCTTTACAGTCCATTTTTAAGACTCGAAGTTTAAAAATCATAACTTCATCAAATAATTTTTTATTGTACTCCCAATTATATTTATCTGTATAGTGTTTCATAATAATTGAAAGACCCTTTAACTTTTCATCATTATCAACCACTTCACTTATAATGCCCGTTCCTATAATGCTTTGAAAGCTTGTAGAAAAACCACAAGCGATTGTCGATTCATTAAGAGCGTAATTAGTATCTAATTCAAAGCCGACAGTCGGACTTTTTCTAATCAAAGTAGCTTTCCGACCTTCTTTAGCACCATGAAAATAAAATATATAGTTGTCTTCGATCAATTCGTAGCCAAAGCTTAAAGGTACAATATAAACTTCACCTTCATCGTTAAAACCAATTCGGCAGTATTGGCAACGATTGATAATATCCTTAATTGTTGCGGGATTTTTTATTTCTCTATCAATTCTTCGCATATCAATCTCCCTTTAATAACTCATCTTTTTAATTATGATTTTAAATATCAAATCAATAATGGCCGATATGATAATTATAATAATTGTCCATGCAAAGACATCACCCATTAAATAGTTTATCTTCGCAAAGTATATCTGTTTACCTATCCCAACACTTACTTGTCCTAATATTTCAGCCATTACCGATACTTTAAACGCAAGAGATAAACTATTACTTAAAGCCAATAGCATCGATTTATTAATCAAAGGAAGATAGACAACCCTTAATTTATATAAAAAACTAAAGTCATATAATCTTGTGATTTGCATTAACTCATGATCAATATTTTCAAAAGCTGTCAAAAAGCTATTATACATTATCGGGAATATTACAAGTGAACTGACAAGTATTACACTGCCATTTCTCCCTAACCATAATATAGAAACAATAATATAAGTTATATTTGGTATAGTTTTTAAAAATATATATATCGGTTCCATAAATTCTCTAAATTTCTTCGAATAAAACGAAAAAACCGATAACACTAATGCCAAGATAAAGCTGATTGATACTCCAATTAAAAACCTATATATAGTAGCAAATACAGCAGAAAAAAATTTGACATCCAAAACAATCACAAAAAAAGAATGCATAATTTCACTTATTCTTGGCAAGATAAAAGACACATTTACAAGGTTAGATGCAACAATGTAAATTAATACCATGGTCAAGATTGATATAATATGCATTCTTTTCATTTTATTTAATATATGTAGATGATTTTAATTCGATTTCAAACAAATCCAAGAAAGTATTAACGCTATCAACACAATCATAGGCATAGACAAAGTCTAAAGCGATACGACTATATGATTGTTTGATTAAATCCTTATTAGCGAAACCCAATAAACTTAAATCGATCTCATCAATACGTTCATTAAGCGCCGATTCATTATTGTTATACTTATCAATAGAAGAATCCATTCTATTCGCAAAAGACATTACCGCTTCTAAATCAGAACTCAAAAGTGATGTTTTTACAAATAAGGCAGCTTGAGGATAAGATGATTGTCCTTTAATACCTGAATAGATTTCCTGAATATTAGCTATTTCGTTTAATTCCTCTCCATGAGTGCTGGACCATTGATTTTTAGTCATAGTGAGAAATGGTTCAGCTAAGATGGCTGTGTCATACTGACCAGACAAAAGCGCTGATGAAACTTCCTGCACCGATGCAAAATAATCAATTTGCACACCTTCAAAATAACTTTCAATTGTACTAATAATTTTGCCAGGAACTGCTGCTTCACCAAATGCAGCAACTTTATCGGAATTTAAATGTTCATTAGTGCTAACTAAATATAAATTGCCCCATGTCAAAACTGAAACTAAAGTATAATCTGAACCTTTATTAATTAAATTCATACCTAGGTTGATAGGTGCGATAATAAAATCTTTTTCTCCCGAAGAAAATTCAGCTGCCAATATATCAGATCCATCAACAATCTCGTAAGTTATTGTTTCATCATCAATAAAATCCAATAAAGATAAAGCTGGAGCACCACTCGGAGAGATAATACTAAACTCATAATCGATATCGTTATTAAGACTATCTTTATTAGCAACAGGTTTGCATGAAGTAAGAAGCAATAAACTAATCGCAAGGATGAAAAACTTTCTAACGAACATAAAGTTTTTCTTCTCTTTCAGTAATTAAGCTATCAACCATCTCATCAAGTTTCATAATCTTACTGTCTTTTGATGCGAAACGACGAACATTAACTGTTTCATCATTAATTTCGCCATCGCCGACAACAATCTGAACCGGAATCTTATGCATTTGTGCTTCTCTGATACGATATCCAAGTTTTTCATTTCTATCGTCAACAGAAACTCTAAAACCTGATTTTTCTAATTTTTCTTTAACTTTTAATGCATAATCCAAGTGTAATTCATGGTGAACAGGAATTATCTTAACCTGTTCAGGAGCGAGCCATAATGGGAAAGCTCCGCCATAATGTTCAATCAAGATACCCATAAACCTTTCGATTGAACCATAAATAACACGATGAAGCATTAACGGACGTTTCTTATTACCATCAGCATCAACATAATTGATATCAAATCTTTCAGGCAAATTCATATCTAATTGTATTGTTCCACATTGCCATACTCTTCCTAAAGAATCTTGAATGTGGAAATCTAGTTTTGGACCATAGAAAGCTCCATCACCAGGATTGATCTTGCAGTCTTTGCCTGCACTATGACATGCATTTTCAAGGGCTTTTTCTGCTTTATCCCAAACTTCTAAATCACCAATGTAGTTTTCTAATGGTCTTGTTGATAATTCAATAGTGT
>CAYNZZ010000016.1:0-25810 GCA_964401865.1 uncultured Erysipelotrichaceae bacterium | reverse complement strand
CATCGCCGGGTAATTCCTCACTAGCAATAGTGAGGTTTTTTTATTTTGGGGGAAATGTTATTATGTTGATGTTGGAGAAGATATATGACAAATAATGTTAAAATGATTGGTACTTGGAGAATGTCTGAAAGAGCATTTTCCAATATTGATAAAGATTGTAAAGATATTGGAAAAATGATTATTGATGCAATCAAATATAATGAAGATGATAAAACAGTACATACCGTTGGAAGATACTCGTATCCAAATGATGAAGGCTTTTTGGAATTAGATGCTGCATTTATGGATGGCAGAGGAAATGTCGGGGCCGTCCTTGCTTGCAGGGAAATTGTAAATCCAATCGAGGTTGCTTTTGATTTGATGAAGTATAGAGAAAATAATATTCTGACTTCCTTTGGAGCTGATAGATACGCGAAAAAGCATGGTTTTAAAACCAGTGATTCATTAGAATTTGTACAAAATGAATTTGATGTATTAAGTCATGACACTTTTGCGGTAATTGGTTTAGATGATAAAAATATCTATACTGGTATTTCTTCTTCCGGAAGAAAGAATAAGCATTTGGGTCGAATTGGCGATTCACCACTTATTGGTTCAGGCTATTACGCAGATATTGATGTTGGCGCTGCATGTGCGACTGGCGATGGTGAGGCGATACTTAGAGCTTGTTTGTCTAAAGAAATCGTAATGCATATGTCTTATGGTTTAACGGTTAAAGAGGCGTTGTTAAAGGCATGCATTAAACAGAAAAACAATCTTGATTATGATGCCGATTTTTGTGCGATTGCGATGGATATAAATGGCAATTATTATGCTTATACTTCAATTAATCCTTTTCCATTTGCGATTTATGATAATGGTGTTATAAAATTATTGGTAGCTTATGCTGATGGAGGCATTTTAGAGGCTGACGATAATTTTTTAAATAGTTATAGAGGAGATTGATATGGAATATATTTCTAATAGTTATGTAGATACTATTTCCTTAGCAAATAAACTTGGTTTATTACTTAAAAAAGGTGATGTTTTATGCTTGAAAGGTGATCTTGCAGGTGGTAAAACTACTTTTACTAAGGGAATAGGTCAAGCTTTAAATATTAAAGAAGTAATTAATTCTCCGACATTTAATATTTTAAAGATATACGAAGGAGATTTAACTTTATATCATATTGATGCCTATCGTTTGAATAATTCAGACTACGATTTAGGATTTGATGAATTTTTGGATGAAGGTGTCATCGTTGTTGAATGGCCTGAGTATTTTAAAAATTATTTACCTAAGGAATTTTTAGAAATTAATTTTGTCTATCTTGATGAAAACAGTCGTAACTTGGTTTTTAATCCTGTTGGCAAAAGATATGAAGAATTGTTGAAGGAGTTAGAATTATGCTGACATTATGTATAGATACTGCATATAAATATTTGACTTGTGCATTAATTGAAGATGATAAAATCATTTGTTCATATAGTGCTGAATGTTTTAAAAGGCAATCAGAAGAAGTTTTTGTTGTGATGAATGAACTGCTAGATAAGAGTAATCGAAAACTACTTGATATTGATAGTTTTTGTATTACTAAAGGCCCTGGCTCATATACCGGTGTTAGAATTGCGATGACAATTGCCAAAGTTATTGCCAGCCTTAAAAAGCTCGACCTATATACAATATCCACTTTAAGACTGTATGCTGGTTTAAATTCAAGAACAATGACCGTTATGGATGCTAGAGCTAATCGAGCTTATGTTGGTATTTATGATAAAGATGATATTATTCTTGATGACAGAGTGCTAGAAATAGATAAAATTGATAAAGATGATTATTTTGTTGTCGGGGATGGAGCGTTAATTGGAGCTGAGGACTATATGCCAAATATAAGTGAATGTTTTTTAAAGACCAAGAGCGTATGGCATAAAGAAGAAGGTATTGACCATTTAGTTCCAAGTTATCTAAAAGAAAGTGATGCTTATCTAAAATGATTCTTGAAGCAAAGATTGAGGATTTGGATAAAATAATCGAAATTGAAAACGAAGTGTTCACATCGTGTTGGAATAGAGAACAGTTTGAGTATGAATTATTAGAAAACGAGTTTTCTAATATGTATGTCATTAAAGAAGATGAGGAAATAATCGGTTACGCTGGTTTGTGGATTTTATTTGAGCGTGCTGAGATAACTACTATTGCCATCACCACTAAATATCAAGGAAAAAAATATGGTGAAACTTTGCTTAGGTTTCTAATTGAAGAAGCGATTAAAAAAGGTGCTGATATATGTAGCTTAGAAGTACGTGTGTCAAATGAAAGAGCCATTAATCTATATCACAAATTAGGTTTTGAAGTATTGAGAACACGTAAAAATTATTACAATGATAATCATGAAGATGCTTTAGAAATGATTAAGGTCATAGGAGGTTTGAATGAGGAAGATATTAGCGATTGAATCAAGTTGTGATGAAACGGCTTGTGCAATCTTAGATGAAGAATTAAACATATTATCCAGCGTAGTTACTTCACAAATCGATATCCACGCTAGGTTTGGTGGAGTTATTCCTGAAGTTGCATCTAGAATGCATATTGAACAGATTTCGATTATTGTTAAGGAAGCGGTTGAAAAAGCCAATATTAATATATATGATCTTGATGCTATCGCTTATACGATAGGACCCGGTTTGATAGGTTCTTTACACATTGGTGCTGCTGCTGCTAAATCGTTGGCTTTTTTCTTACAGAAACCTTTGATTGGCGTTCATCATTTAAGAGGTCATATTTTTATCAATGAACTGATTGAACCTTTAACATATCCTTTATTGGCATTAGTTGTTAGTGGCGGTCATACGGAGCTCGTCTATATGAAAGATGATAATTCGTTTGAAATATTGGGCACTACTTTAGATGATGCAATTGGTGAAACATATGATAAAGTGGCTAGAGTATTGGGATTAGAATATCCCGGTGGGCCAAAGATTGATAAGTTAGCCAAAGAGGGGAAAGCTAATTATTCTTTGCCGACTCCTAAAGTTGATAGATATAATTTCTCATTTTCTGGACTTAAAAACGCCAGTATTCAGTTGGTAAATAAATTGAAGGCTAGTGATGAATTAATACCTGCCGATTTAGCTTACGCTTTTCAAGAAACGGCACTTCATTGTCTGATTGATAAATCACTAAAAGTTATTCATGATTTTGATGTCAAACAGTTTATCATTGCTGGTGGAGTGGCATGTAATTCCAGATTGAGAGAGTTGGTGCTTGAAAACATCAAAGACATTAAAGTTACTTTACCGCCGTTAAAGTACTGTACTGACAATGCAACAATGATTGCAGTTGCGGCTTTTCATTATCTGAATCATCATCAATTTGTCGATTTTGATTCTTCTTCTAAACCATCAATGTCAATTGAATAAATAAAAATGTCATTTTTTTCACAAATGTAGTAATATATATTCTATAAGAGGTGAATTTGGTGAAAAAAATATCAAAAGCAACATTACAACGTTATCCAATATATTTAAAAGCATTAAAGAAAATAAAACTTTTAGGTAGGGACAAGATTATGTCATCTGAATTGGCCTTGTTTACTTCGATCAAATCAACGACAATCAGAAGAGATTTTTCACTTTTGGGAACTTTGGGTAAACAAGGATATGGGTATGATATCGATTCTTTGATTGAAATATTTTCTAATCGTTTAGGTGGAAATTACAATGAAAAAATTATTTTGGTTGGTGCTGGAAATTTTGGTAAAGCGATATTAAATTATAGTCATTGGGATAATATAGTTGGTGAGATAGTGTGCGCTTTTGATAAAAATCCAGAGATGTGCGGTCAGTTATCTGTACCTTTATATAATATTGATGAATTAGATAAGAAGATACCTGATGGTTGTCATATTGCGATTGTTTGCGTATCGAACGATGTTCAAGAGGTGATGGATAAACTTGTATCATTAAATATCACTGGTATTGTTGATTTTACTCACGAACACTTCATTGTGCCAAAAAATATACATGTGAGAAGTGTTGATGTTGTATCTACGATTCAGGAATTAGTATTTGCGACTAACGAAATAATAGGGGGATAGAATATGTTAGATTTTAAAACTTCAAGAGAATTATACGAGCTGGTTTTCTGCAAGAATCATGTAGAACTAGATCAAATGGAATATATCCAAATGGATGGTTGGGTAAGAACCAATCGTGATAATGGATCGATTGGTTTTATTGAATTAAATGATGGAACTTATTTCCGCAATGTTCAAGTGGTATATCATCCAAATTTAGCAAACTATAAAGAGGTTTCTAAGTTACTTACTGGATCGAGTGTATCTATTACTGGTAAATTTATCTACACGCCGGATAATAAGCAACCATTTGAGCTAGAGGCGACTGAAATCGAAATTGTAGAAGCATGTGATGATAGCTATCCTTTGCAGAAGAAAAGACATAGTTTTGAGTATTTAAGAGAAATACCTCATTTAAGAGTGAGAACCAATACTTTTAATGCGGTATTCCGCTTGCGAAGTGCGCTTTCAATGGCTCTACACGAGTTCTTTCAAAATCAAGGATTTGTCTATGTGCATACACCAATCATCACTTCAATGGATGGCGAAGGTGCAGGCAATATGTTTAGAGTTACAACTATTGATAATCAGGAATTTGAAAAAGATTTCTTTGGTAAAGAAGCTCATTTAGCGGTTACTGGTCAACTTCAAGTCGAAGCTTTTTGTATGGCGTTTAGAGATGTTTATACTTTTGGACCAACTTTTAGAGCCGAAAATTCTAACACCACTACTCATGCGGCTGAATTCTGGATGATTGAACCAGAGATTGCGTTCGCTGATTTGGAAGATGATATGGATTTGATTGAAGATATGGTTAAATATTGCATTGCATATGTACTAGAGAATTGTCCTGAAGAAATGAAATTCTTCAACGATTTTATCGATAAGACATTGTTAGAAAGAATTTCTAAACTGAAAGACGCTCATTTTAGAAGAATGACATATACTGAAGCGATCGACATATTGCTCAAAGCTGATGTCAAATTCGAAAATAAAGTGTTCTGGGGTATGGATTTAAATTCAGAGCATGAAAAATATATCTGCGAAAAGATTGTCGATGGGCCGGTGTTCTTAACCGATTATCCAAAAGACATCAAAGCGTTTTATATGCGTTTAAACGATGACGGTAAAACTGTTGCCGCATGTGATTTATTAGTACCGCATATCGGTGAGTTGGTTGGTGGTTCGCAACGTGAAGAACGCATTGATGTTTTAGAAAATAGAATGAAAGAATTAGGAATGGATGTAGAAAATTATAATTGGTATTTGGATTTAAGAAGATATGGAGGATGCAAGCACGCTGGATTTGGTGTCGGTTTTGAAAGATTGATTATGTATCTAAGTGGCATGCAGAATATCCGTGATGTATTGCCATTTCCAAGAACTCCTAAAAACCTAATCTTCTAGGAGGTTTAATGTTATATCAAATAAGCGGGGGCACTCTGTTTTTTGGCGCTAATGATGTATTTGAAAATATTGATTTTTGTGTCAATGAAAATGAAAAGATTGCTCTGGTTGGAAGAAATGGATCTGGGAAAACTTCACTTTTGAAAGTAATAATGGGTAAAGTGGAGCTATCTAGAGGACAAGTATTTAAAAATAATAAAGCTAATATTTCTTATCTTGAACAAAATGCTTTTAGTAATGAAGAAATAACTGCATTAGAAGCATTTAACTCTGTATTCGATGATCTCATTATTAAAGAGAGAAGATTAGAAGAATTAGCTAATCAATTAAAAAATGATCATAGCGAAAAAATGATTAATGAGTATTCCGCTTTGCAGGAAGAGTTTGAAAACTTGGGTGGATATACTTATCAAAGCGAAATTAAAACTGTATTTGCCGGTTTTGGTTTTGAATTAGAAGATATAAATAGACCTATATCTTCTTTTTCGGGTGGTGAAAAAACAAAAATAGCTTTTGCTAAGTTATTGCTTTCAAAACCTGATTTATTACTGTTGGATGAGCCTACAAATCATTTGGACTTATCAACTATTGAATGGTTAGAATCTTATTTAGCAAAATATAAAAAAGCCATGATTCTTGTATCACACGATAGAACTTTTTTGGATAAAACTGTCAATGTGGTATATGAATTAGAATATGGATCTATTAGACGATATAGTGGCAATTATACTTCGTTTGTCGAACAGAAGAAGAATGACTTTATAAAAATGGAATCAGCCTATAAGCGTCAGCAAAAAGAGATAAAACGGCTTGAGGAATTAATCGAAAAATTTCGTTACAAAAAAAATAAAGCTGCTTTTGCTCAAAGTAAGATAAAGTATCTTGAGCGGATGGATAAGATTGAAGATCCTAAAAAAGAAGATTCTAAAAGTTTTAAGGCTAAATTTGTATGTGCTACTAAAGGTGGCAAAAATGTTTTGAGTTTAGACCATTTGTCATGCGGCTACGATAAAGAATTATGCAATGTAACTCTTGATATTATTAAGGGTGATAGAATATGTGTAATGGGCAATAATGGCACGGGTAAATCTACATTATTAAAGACCATCATCGATGAGATACCAGCTTTAGGTGGCTATAAGTTGTTCGGCCATCAAATTGAAGTTGCCTACTTTGATCAAAATCTTGCCAAACTAAATAGTGATAAGACCGTCATTGAAGAATTGTGGGATGAATATCCCGATATGACAAAACAAGAGATTCGGAATGTCTTAGGGGCTTTCTTATTTTCATCTGACGAGGTATTCAAAGAAGTTAATGTGTTATCGGGTGGCGAGAAGGTTAGGTTGACTCTAGCTAAATTAATGCTCAAAAAAGCTAATTTCTTAATTTTAGATGAACCGACAAATCATTTGGATATCATATCAAAAGAAGCTTTAGAAAGCGCTCTTAATGAATATGATGGAACTATCTTATTTGTAAGTCATGATAGATACTTTATTAAAAAGATCGCTAATTCATGCTTAGTATTAGATGATGGTAAATGTACATATTATCCTGATGGTTATGGTGATTATATTGACGCCAAGAAAGAGATAGTCAAAGAAGCCAAACCGGAAAAGAAAAAAGAGTTAAGTGCTAAACCGAAAGCTAAATACAATATTAAAAAGATTGAGGCTGAGATTTCAAGATTAGAGGAACTGTTGGAAGAAAAAAGGGCTTTGCGTTTTGAACCGGAGTATTATCACGATCATTTTAAAATGCAGGCACTAGATGAAGAGATAGATGATATACATAACTTGCTGCACCATCAGGAAGAAATCTGGGAATTAGCGATGTTAGAAAAAGAAGAAATGCTGTAGCTGAGATTAAAATATACTCTTTAAAAGCATAGTATCATTTTTATGTGAAAGAAATGTGAAATTTTTATTGACATATATATATATATGCTTATAATCAAAATATGCATAAAAATGCATAAAACAAGGGAGGAAAAATCTTATGAAAAAATTATCTGTTGCAATTTTGTCATTTATGATGGTTTTCTCTTTAGCAGCATGTGGACAGAAAGATTCAAACAATAACAATACTGCCACTGGTGTTGAAGGAATGAAATTAACAGATACTAAAAACTATGTTATCCCTAGTTCTAGAGAACTTGGAACTATGGATTATACAGTTACAGCTTTAGCTGCCGACCATGAATTTAATGCAAACTTTGTTGATGGCTTGCTTGAAAACAATCAAAAAGGTCAATTAGTTGGAGCTATCGCTGAAAGTTGGGAAGGAAACGAAGACTCAACTGAATGGACTTTCAAAATTAAACCAGGCATTCAATGGGTAACTAATAATGGTGAAGTTTATGCTGAAGTTACAGCTAATGACTTCGTAACTGGTCTAAGACACGGTGCTGAATTCAATAGTGGTACTGGTTCAGTAATCTTCGGCGCTGTAAAAGGTTACCAAGAATACTATTCTAACCAAGACTATTCTGATGAAGCTTGGGCTAATGTAGGTATTGAAGCAGTTGATGATTACACAGTTAAATACACTATGGAATCACCTGTTCCTTATTTCCCATCAATGACTACTTATTCAGTTCTTTATCCAATCAATAAAGAATTCTTAGAGTCAAAAGGTGCTGGATGTAAATTAGGGGCTCCTGATTCTACTGCTTGTGATTTTGGTACAACTTTACCTGATTCAATTCTATACAATGGTGGTTTTGTTCTTCAATCGGCTGACTTAAAATCTAAGACAGTTATGGTTAAAAACGAAAACTACTGGGATATCGAAAATGTACATTTAGATAGCGTTACTTATATTTATGATGATGGTTCTGACCCATATTCATCAATCCGTGGTTTTGAACAAGGAACTTATGCATTAGCTGCATTAAATGCTTCTTGGGAAGACTATGATGCATATGCTGAAAAATATGATGGTTACATCAATGAAAGCTTACCAAATGCTTATGTATTCGGTGTAGTATTCAACTATAATCGTCAAGTATGGAATGAAACAAACTATGCAACTGACGAAGCTGCAAGAGAAAATACACATAACGCAATTATGAATGAAAACTTCCGTAAAGCACTTCGTGCTTCATACGATGTAATTGCTAAGAACTCTGTAAGCCAAGTTGAAAGCGTTGCAAAAGCAATGTCTCGTAACTTCAATGACGTTCCAGCTCTAGTATCTACTACTGATGGAAGAAACTACTATCAATTAGTACAAGAAGCATTCGATGAAATGCATGGAAGCTCTGTTGATTTAGCTGATGGACAATATCCTTGGTTAAATAAAGAAGAAGCTCTAGCTTACATTGAAGCTGCAAAAGCAGAGGGCGTTCAATTCCCTGTTCACTTAGATATGCTTGTTCCAGAAACATCTGATTCTCTTGTAAAAGAAGGCCAATCAATGAAACAATCTATCGAAGAAAATACAGATGGACAAATTATTATCGAACTAGTATTAAGAAGCCAAGATACAGTTGAAAACATCGCATATGAAACAACTAACCCTGCAGATGCTGATTTCGATATTTCAACATTCACTGGTTGGGCTCCTGACTACTTAGATCCTAAGACATTCGTTGAAATCTATTCTCCAGTAACTGGTTACTATATGCATGCAATGGGCTTATCTGACGTTAATATGTCTCCTGAAGCATTCGGTAGCGATGATGACATTAAGACTGCTGCTGGTTGGTACGAATACGAAGAATTGTATAAAGCTGCTGACGCTATTACTGGCGATCTAGATGCTCGTTATGAAGCTTATGCAATTGCAGATGCTTACTTAATCGAACACTGCTTATACATTCCAACTCAACAACAAAGACTTAGCCAAAGAGTTAGCCATGTTGTGCCATTCAGTGCTCCATATTCTGTAGCAGGTATTTCTCAATACAAGTTCAAACACGTTCAACTTCAAGAAGATGTTGTAACTACTGCTGATTACGAAGCTGCAAAAGCAGAATGGGAAAAATAATTGCTTCTAACTCAAGAATCGTTTATAATTAAATACAACGGAGCTCTATCGTCTCCGTTGTATTTTTATGATTGAAAGAAAGGAATAAGCTCATGAGAAAATATGTTTTTTCCCGTATAGCAAAATCTATCGTATCGATTTTAGCGGTAGTATCAATAGTTATAGTGATGCTTTATACTATGATACCGAGCGAAAAAGTCTTTAAACAAGACGAAGGATACAAGAAGATGTCTGGGGATACTCGAACTGTCTATAGGTATAATCGTCTAGATGAACTAGGCTATTTATATTATGTAAGAACTAACGATATGTGTGAGGCGGCTTCAGATGATTACGAAGCATGTATCGTAAGCGGTAGTGCAGAAAATCAACGAGTAATCGCTGAGTACGAAAATAATGGCTATAAAATTGAAAAATTAAATAGTGGTGACTATATTGCTTACCACGAATATAATCCTCTTGAATTGATTTGGAATTTCTATTCCAAGCTAGTTAAAATAGACACTCCAAATGCTGTTCAAGATGATAATAACCCTAATATGGAAAGAGGTTATTCTTTTGGCACCGGTCCAAACGGAATGCCTGCTATTATATGTTCTGGTTGTCAATATAAATATCAATTGTATTTTGATTCTTCCTTCCCTTTTATACATACAAATACAATTAAGTTAGATTTTGGTATTTCATTCCCAACCAATCAAGGTGTGAATACAACTCAAGTAATTTCTCAAGGTCAAGGTTCACAAAAAGCTGTTGAACAGACTTTTCCAAGTGGCGTTACTGAAAAGAGTGCTTTAAATCAATATACTTGTCAATACAAACCAGTTTTAGATAGTTTAGATCAAAGGAAATTTACTGATAATTATGCAAGCTGTCTATCATACTATGAATCACCATCAATGATTTCCACTTCTTATTTCTTTGGTATAATCTCCTTGTTTATTGCTTATGCATTCGCTTTACCTGCTGGTATTGCAATGGCTAGAAATAAAGGAAAATTTGTTGATAAGATGGGTATTGTGCTAATCAATTTCTTGATTGCTGTACCATCGCTTGCCTTAATATTCTTTGTTAGACAAATAGGTTCGAATTTCGGATTGCCTGATAGATTCCCTATTTTAGGATTCAACAATCCAAAATCATATATAATTCCAATCATTATCTTGGCTTTATTAAATATTCCGTCATTAATGACTTGGATGCGTCGTTACATGATTGACCAATCTAATGCTGACTATGCAAAATTCGCTAAAGCTAAAGGTTTATCTCAAAAAGAAATCTTTATGAAACATATTTTGAAAAACGCAATTATTCCGATTGTAAATGGTATTCCAAGTTCAATTATTTTGTGTATTTCAGGTGCTTTAATTACTGAAACTGCATTTGCAATTCCTGGTATGGGTAAAATGCTTCCCGATGCAATTAAGGTTGCCAACAACAATATGGTTATTAATCTAGTATTTATCTTTACAACTTTATCAATATTCTCTATCTTGATCGGTGACTTATTAATGACAGTTGTCGATCCAAGAATTCAATTAGCAGCGAAAGGAGGGAAGAAGAAATAATGACTGATCAAGAATTATTCTCTTTTAAGAGAACTGATGATAGTGTTTCAGAGCATATCTCTGCTCCACATTATTCTTATTGGAAATCTGTATTTCGTAAGTTCTTTTCATCTAAAACAGCTGTCGTAATGTTGATATTAGCGTGCGCAGTTATACTTATGTCTTTCATTCAACCAATGATTTCAAAGTATGATCCGATGTACACGCCTAATGTAAATAACTTCTCTATGCGTTTTATTCGTCCCAATGCTCAGTATTGGTTTGGTACGGATGATGTCGGTAATTCTCTATTTGATGCTGTATGGGCTGGAACTAAGAATTCTCTGATTGTTTCTTTCTCAGCCACAATTATCACTGAATTTGTTGGTGTAGTAGTTGGCATGTTTTGGGGCTTCTCTAAACGTGTTGATGCAATTATGATTGAAGTCTATAATGTGCTTGCCAATATTCCTATGACTCTAGTTGCGATGATTTTGATGTATGCACTAGGTAGTGGTATGTTACAACTAATTTTTGCCTTATCTGTTACTTCATGGGTTGGCACTGCTTATTTCATTCGTGTTCAAGTAATGATTATCCGTGATAGAGAATATAATTTAGCTTCTCGCTGTTTAGGCACATCTACCAGTAAAATTATTACTCATAATATTTTGCCATATTTGATTTCTGTTATTATGACGTCTATTTCTCGTGATGTTCCTAACTTTATTTCATATGAAGTGTTCTTGTCATATATTGGAATTGGTCTTTCTCAAGAATATGCTTCTTTAGGAAGACAGATTCAAAAATATTCTGCATATATGTCATCGACACCATATGTATTCTGGATTCCGGTTGTAATTAGTGCCTTTATTTCTATATCACTATATATTGTCGGTCAAACATTGGCTGACGCAAGTGATCCGCGCACTCACATGATTTAGAGGTAAGAGAGATGGAAAATAATATTATTTTATCTGTAAAAGATCTTGAAGTTAAATTCAAGGTAAGAGATCGCGTTTTAACTGCTATTAGAAATATTTCTCTGGATTTTGAAGATGGTAAAGTTGTTGCTATTGTTGGCGAATCAGGAAGCGGTAAATCGGTATTTACTAAAACTTTTACCGGTATGCTAGAAATCAATGGCGAAGTTAGCAATGGTGAGATTTGGTTTGAAGGCGAAAACCTTTTAACTTATAAAAATGATGAAGAATGGTTGAATATCCGCGGTAAAAAGATTGCTACCGTCTTCCAAGACCCTATGACATCGTTAAATCCAGTAAGGACTATTGGTTATCAAATTTCTGAAGTAATTATTAAGCACCAAGGAAAAACAAAAGAAGAAGCTAAAAAAGAAGCTATTGAGCTAATGACTAAAGTAGGTATTTATGATGCTGAAAGACGTTATGATGAATATCCATTCATGTATTCAGGTGGAATGCGTCAAAGAATCGTTATCGCTATCGCTTTAGCTTGTCATCCAAAAATATTAATTTGTGATGAACCTACTACTGCACTTGATGTAACTATTCAAGCTCAAATTATTCGCTTAATTAAAGATTTGGCTAATGAATATAACTTTACAACTATTTATATCACTCATGATTTAGGTGTTGTTGCCAATGTTGCTGATGTTGTTGCGGTGATGTATGCTGGACAAATTATTGAATATGGTACCGTTGAAGAAATATTCTATGATCCAAGACATCCATATACATGGGGATTGTTGTCATCACTTCCTCAATTAGGTGAAAAGGGTAGTGAATTATTTGCGATTAGAGGTACACCACCATCATTATTTGAGGAGATTAAAGGTGACGCTTTCGCACCTAGAAGCGATTATTCAATGGAAATTGATTTCATTGAAGAACCACCAATGTTTAAAGTGACCGATACGCACTTTGCTAAGACATGGTTATTAGATCCACGTGCACCTAAAGTTGAAAAGCCAAAGGCTATCCAAAATCTGCATGAAAAAATACTAGCCTTAACTGCGAAGGGAGGTATCTACGGTGAGCGATAAGAAAGAAGTGCTGTTATCAGTTAAACACTTAGAAATTACCTTCCAAAACAATAAAAAACGTTTTAGAGCAGTAAAAGATGCTAACTTTGATATTTATAAAGGCGAAACTTTTGCGCTTGTAGGAGAATCTGGAAGTGGTAAAACCACTATTGGCCGTTCAATCATTCGTTTAAATCCTACTTCGGATGGTGAAATCATCTATAAGGGTAAGAAAATCAATGGTAAAATTTCAAAAGAAGATGAAAGAGAAATCGTTAGAAATATCCAGATGATTTTCCAAGACCCAGCCGCTTCATTGAATGAGAGAGCAACAATTGATTATTGTGTTTCTGAAGGCTTATATAATTTCCATTTATATGAAAATGAAGATGATCGTCGTAATAAAGTTGATAAGGCTTTGGAGTCCGTAGGATTATTACCTGAGCATAAATCAAGATATCCTCATGAATTCTCTGGCGGACAAAGACAACGTATTGGTATCGCTAGAGCGATGATTATGGAACCTGAATTTATTATTGCTGATGAACCCATTTCTGCCCTAGACGTTTCAATTCGTGCTCAAGTATTAAACTTGATGAATAAATTTAAGGCTGAACAGGGTTTAACTTATATGTTTATTGCCCATGATTTATCGGTTGTAAGATATTTCTCAGATCGTATCGCTGTTATTCATAAAGGTAGAATTGTAGAAATTGCGCCAACTGATGAATTGTTTAAGTATCCTTTGCATCCATATACACAATCTTTGCTGCAGGCTGTGCCAATGCCTGACCCAAGAATTGAAAAAGCTAAGGAATTAGTTATTTATGATGAATCTACTAGAGATTTAAGCGGTGAAAAACCAAAGCTTCAAGAGATTCGTCCTGGCCATTTTGTGTTTGCAAACGATCGCGAAATGAAAGAATACGAAGCAAAACTTAAAGAGTGGAGTGCTGAGTAATATATTTTCTTGAAAACGATAAACGCCGATTTTTCGGCGTTTTCTTATTCCTCTATTCTATCTTGGTTATAGCATTGATATATAAACGTAAGATTGTTCTAAATGATATTGATGAGATTTCTAAACTTGAATTTATTGAATTAAATAAAGGCGAACCTAGTGGAACTGAATTCTTAATTTTGAAAAACACTAATAATGGTGTTTATTTTCGCTTTTATGATTCTGGTGAAGCCATATCTTCTACAAACGAAAGATGTAAAGTGATCGCTTTTAGCTCAGAAGATTACAAGAAGTACTACAAATAAATTGCAGGTATAATTCAGGAAACCATTGATTTGCAAGATGAAATATTTTTAATTATGACCGGACAAAATCGGTGAGTCAATATTTTGATGACTAGATTAGAAGGGTAAATCTCTTCTTTTTTGTTGGAGGTTTTGTTATGATTTAGATATGAAAAAAATAATTTTTTGCGATATTGATGGTACTTTGATCGATAATTTGCGTGGTATGCCAATGATTAGCGAAAGGTCTAATTATGCCATGCGTGAACTATTGAAAAATAATTCACTAATTCTATCATCAGGGCGTTCAAAATGCATAATGCCTGATTTCATTTCTGATATTAAACCCAGCGGATATATATCGGCCAACGGTGCATATGCAGAATTTGATGGAAAAATAATCTTTGAAAAATATTTCACTTTTGATGAATTGAATGCAATGGCTGATTATTGCAACAAACGCTCAATTAATTACTATTTTGAAACTCAAAATGAAATATTTACTAATGGTATTGGGAATGATATTCATATTAAATTTAATGAGTCTTGGCGTTTAAAAGATGTTTATATATCTAAACCTTATTCAAATGATGATAAAATCAACATCGCCATGATTGCTTGCAATGATGAAGAAAGCTGCAAAGAATTTTACGATACATTTAAAAATCGATTTGACATTCGTCATCATCATGGATATACATCAATGGATGTAAATCTTTACGACAACAACAAAGGCTATGCTTGTAGGAAAATACTGGAATATTTGAATGTTGACAAAAATGATGCATATTGTTTTGGCGATGGTTTGAACGATATAGAAATGATTAAATCAGTTAAATATGGTATTGCTATGGCTAATGCTAATCAGAAATTAAAAGAGTTGGCTTATGATGTTACTGATGATGTGTTAGATGATGGTTTTTATAATGGTTTAGTAAAATATGGTTTGATTGATAAACTATAGAATAGTTGGAGGTAATAAAATGATTATTCAAAGTAAAAGAGTTTGGATTGCTTCGCAATTTGTGAAAGCACAAGTCGAAATGGAAGAAGGAAAGATAAAAGCCATTTATCCATACGATACCAAAGAAGTTGATGTTGATTATGGAACAAAGCGTATCGTTCCTGGTTTTTATGATATCCATACTCACGGATATGATGGTTGGGATACCAATGATGCCACTGAAGAAGGGCTTCGTCATTGGCTAAAAGAAATAACTAAAGAGGGCGTATGTGGTATATGTCCAACCACAATTACTCAATCACACGAAGTGTTATCCAATGCCTTAAAGAATGTGGCTAGGGTTTATAAAGAAAACTGTGAGGGTGCAGAAATACTAGGAGTTCACTTTGAAGGACCTTATTTAGATATGAAGTATAAAGGAGCACAACCTGAACAGTATATTGTGCAAGGAACAGTAGAAGAATTTAAAGAGTATCAGTGTGATGCTGAAGGATTAATCAAAATTATTACTCTTGCTCCTGAACATGATGATAATTATGAATTGACGAAGTATTGTGCCGCTAATGGTGTTAATGTAAGTGTTGGACATTCAAACGCTACATACGACGAAACATTACTTGCAATAGCTAATGGTGCGAGAAGTTTTACTCATGTATATAATGGTATGACACCTTTTAATCATCGAAACAATGGGGTTGTTGGTGCGGCTTATCGTTTTAAGGATACTTTTGGCGAAATAATTTGTGATGGCAATCATTCCACTTATGCTGCGTTGAACAATTATTTTACTGTCAAACCTTACAATTGCATAATGATTTCTGACTCGCTTATGTGTAAAGGCAAAGCGGTTGGTTCTAAGTTTGTATTTGGTGGTCAAGAAATCGAAATATATCCTGATGGTAGCGCACATCTAACTAGCGGTTCAAAGAGTTTGGCTGGTTCGACTTTGAAAATCAACGAAGGTTTAAAGATTTTGGTTGAGTATTGTCAAGTTCCATTTGATATCGCTTTGGCTTCATGCACTTGTAATCCAATGCGTTATCTAAAAATGGATGATCATAAAGGCTATATCAAAGCAGGATATGATGCTGATATTGTTATATTAAATGACGATTATTCAGTCGAGCAAACTTATTGTAAAAGTGTTTCTTATCTTTAGACTTTGTGATAAAATTATAGATATTAAAAAAGGAGTTTTTTAAAGTGGGAATTGGAGAAAAAATTAAAAATTTCATCGCTCCAGAAGAGACCGATGAAGAACTTGAATTAAGTCAAGAAGAAGCAAGCGTGCTTAGCCAATATGAACAACCGCAAATTGAAGGTGCATCACGTATCGCTGCTAATGCGAATATCGTTTTATTTGAGCCAAGAACTTTTGAAGAGGCAGAAGAAATTGGGCATCATTTAAAATTGAAAAAAGCATGTGCTGTCAATCTCCATCGTATGCCAAATGAATATCGTCAAAGAATAATTGATTTTCTTTCTGGTGTAATTTATGGTGTTGATGGTTCAATCAAAAAGATTGGTGATAATGTAATATTGTGTGCTCCTAAAACTATGCCTGTCGGCGGAGAGATTACCCTTTCTCCTAATGAAGAATAATTGTCATAATTATTCTCAAGCTTAATCAATAAATAAACTGATATCAATATGGTATCAGTTTTTCTTTTTTAAGTTTAATAAATGTATTTGTTAAAACGAGAAGTGTTCGTATAAATGCATTTATGTCAAGAAATGAGATATTGAAAAATCATCGAAATAGATATATTCTATTCTTATGCTTAATTTAATAGTTGTTACATTTATTGCTGGTGTTATTGGAACTGGTTTTGGTGGCTTTATCGGTGCATTATTTAAAAACAGTTCCAATCGAATGATCTCTTTATTGTTATCTTTTGCCGGTGGTGTAATGCTTTCGATAGTATGTTTTGATTTGATACAAGGAGCGATAGACACCGGCATAGATACTATATATGTTGCTCTAACTATTGTTGCTGGAGTGATTATTGTTTATACTTTGAACTATCTTATTGATGTAAGGTTTAATAAAGAAGTTCCTCATATTACCAAGGATCATCCAGAAACTCACGATGATATTGATGAACTTATTCATGCCGACCATTATAATCAACATGTTAAAAATAATGATCCTAAAATATCTCTGTTTGTAGCGGGTGTTGTAATGGCGTGTGCAATTGCACTGCACAATGTGCCTGAGGGTATGACAATTGGTGCTTCGTACATTTATAACAATTCTAGTTTAAATGGTTCCTCATTAATGATTGCGTTATTAATTGGCTTTCATAATATACCTGAAGGAATGGCAGTCAGCGTACCACTTATATCTGGCGGTATGTCTAAAGCTAAAGCAGTTATCATTAGTGCTTTAAGTGGCCTTCCGACAGTTATTGGGGCAATTGCTGGTTATTTAGTGGGCGATATTGGTTCTGTTGGTCTTATGATATCGTTATCGTTGGCGTCAGGAGCAATGTTATATGTTGTGTTTGGTGAAATACTTCCGCAATCTATTTTGATGTACAGAAGTAAGTTGCCTAGTTTTTCATTAATTGTTGGATTAATTCTCGGACTGTTGCTTATCTATTAAATATGTGTTATCATTTAGTGGCTTTTATGCTGGGTTTATGAAGTCTCCAATCATTTACGCGGAATAAAAGAAAAGATATTAAAGGAGAAGAGAAAATGTTATCAAAACAAGAAAAACAAGAAATCATCAAAAAATTCGCTCGTGAAGAAGGAGATACTGGTTCTGTTGAAGTGCAAGTTGCCATCTTAACTGAACAGATTAATCGTTTAACTGTTCATATGAAGGAACATAAAAAAGATTTCCATTCTAACCGTGGTCTATTAAAGATGGTTGGTAAGAGAAAGAATTTCTTGAATTACTTAAAGAACACTGACGTAAATCGTTATCGTGAACTTGTTAAAGAATTAGGATTAAGAAAATAATGAAAAAGACTGCTCTATTGCAGTCTTTTTGTTTACAAATCTTTAATTCTTAAATATACTAATAATGAACATAGGTTTATTTATGGCTCAGATACTTAAAGAAGAAATGCGAAATTCGATTATTAAAGCGGCAAAAAAAGAACTTCTTGATCACGGATATCGTGATGCATCAATGCGTAGAATAGCGACTTTATCTAATATGACAGTAGGGAATTTATATCGCTATTTTGATAGTAAAGACTCTTTGATTCAAACTATTGTATCACCGACTTTAAAAGAGATAGAAAACAGTATATCTAACAGCGCAAATTTTGATATAACTTTTGATAATCTTGATTTTGATTTTGAGTTGAATATCGAAACATTGGATAATATTTTTGATAATATTGCCGATGCGTTAGTAGACATATATTTCGCTCATCAGGAAGAAATGGAAATACTTATGATGCATTCGATGATTAATGATGATATTTTGGGATGGTTTTCAAAGCTGATTTCTTATTTTATCAGTAAGAAAAACCATTTTAAATTACTAAAAGAAGAAATTGATTTATTGGGCAAAAGTTTATCTGTTTCTATCTTTAGAGGTGTTTCTGAATGTTTGAAAAATACAATTCTTTCCAAAGAAAGACTTAAGTGGGTTGTGAGATCGTATTTTAGGTCTTTTACATCTATTTTGATTTTTGATAATAATTATTAGGAGTTTGAAATGGCATTTATAGAATTTAATAATGTTTCTAAAATATATCGTGTAGGTGAAGTCGATATATATGCGGTTAATGATATTTCCTTTACAGTTGAAAAGGGAAATTTTGTGGTTGTGCTTGGTGCATCTGGTGCTGGAAAAACTACTATATTGAATCTTTTGGGTGGTATGGATACGGTCACAAAAGGTTCAATTATTGTTGATGGACGAGATGTTTCAAAAGCTAACGATAAGCAATTATGTGAATATCGTCGTCATGATATTGGCTTTATTTTTCAATTTTATAATTTGGTGCAGAATTTGACTGCCTATGAAAATGTCGAGTTAGCAAGACAAATTTGTAAGAATCCTTTAGATGCTGATGAAGTTTTAAAGATGGTTGGATTGAGTGAGCGTGCTTCTAACTTCCCTGCCCAGCTTTCTGGTGGTGAACAACAGCGTGTCGCAATCGCTAGGGCGGTTGCCAAAAATCCAAAGTTATTATTATGTGACGAACCAACTGGTGCATTAGATTATGTTACTGGTAAACAAATACTGAAAGTTTTACAGGATATGTCAAAAATACATGGAATCACTGTTATTATGATTACTCATAATAGTGCTTTGGCAGATATTGGCGATACGATTATTCGTGTTAAATCTGGAAAAATAACTTCAATAAAGAAAAATGAAAATCCAAAGAATGCTGAGGATATAGAGTACTAATGTTTACTAAAGATACTTTTCGATTGATTAAACGAACTATCAAACGCTTTATCACTTTATTGTTGATGGTTTTAATCGGCTCTGGATTTATGGTTGGACTGATGAGTTCGTCGCCAATGTTAGAAGAATCGGTCGATGTTTATAATGATGAATATAATTTAATGGATGTACAGATATATTCATCTTTTGGTTTTTGCGACGAGGATTTAAAAGTCATCGCAAATGTTAAAGGGGTTAAGGAAGTTGAAGGATCTAAGTTTGTTGATGCTTATGGCAAAACCGACGATTCATCGCAATTTGTTGTAAGAGTCAGTGAAATAGATACCAACATTAATAAGTTCGAGTTAATTGAAGGACGTATGCCGACCAATCCTAATGAGGCCCTTGTACTTCATGGCAGTCAGCTTGGAGGAAGGGTTGATATCGGCAGTTTTGTTGAAGTGTATAATGATGATGAAATTGAAGATAACTTAAAAAATACCAAGTACACAGTGGTGGGTAAAGTGAAATCGCCACAATACCTTGCCAGAACTCAAGAGACATCAACATTTAAGAACTTGATGTTAGGAACGGTTTTATTTGTTGATAATAGCAACTTTGTGGCTGATTACTACACAACGGTATATTTGACAATTGAAGATGCCAAAGAGGAAGTATCCTATTCTAAAAAATATGATAATGTAATTGATACTGTGATGCCTGAAATAGAAAAAATGGCAAATGTTCAGGAAAATTACCTTAAGAATGATATTTTAAAAGACGTCAACGAAGAAATAGCCGATGCCGAAAAGACATTGAATGAAGAAAGAGCTGATGCTGAAAAAGAAATAGCCAATGTCGAAAGAAAATTATCTGATGCTTACTATACTTTACTTGATGGACAAAGAAAAATTGATGATGGAAGTAAAGAAATTGCAGATAATACAAAATTATTAGCTGAGAATAAACAAAAATTGGAAGATTCTAAAAAAGAACTTGCAAATGGTTGGAAAGAATATAATGACGGCTTAGATAGAGTGAATGATGGAATAGCTAAAGTTGAAGAAGGTTTTGAAATGTCTTTTGATGAAGCCTATCGTATCATTAACGAAGCTGATAGCAGCGCTAAAAACATCGAAGATAACTTGAAATTTGTTGATGATTATTCCAATTTAAAAAACAAGCTCATAGAGTTAGCTGATAATATTCCGGAAGATACAAGTTCAATGACTTTACCACTTGAAGAAGATGAATTTACGTCTTCAATTGATGAAATAATAACTCAGACAAACGAAATAAATAATGAACTTGATATTATCCAAAAATCATTAGCTAGTGATGGTTTTAAGTATTTGTTAAAAATGATGGAGGAGCAAGATCCTGGTAATGCTACATTAATATCTAATCTTTTTTCAGGTTTGGAGAAAAGCATCGAACCTTTAAAAATGCCTAATAATTCACTCATTATTGATGCGACAGCCATTAAAGAAACTTATCTTAATTATGGAGTGAGTGAAGAATTCAAGAATAGTGCAATTCAAATGACTATAAAGCATTCAACAAGCATTGACGGTATTTTGAATCAAGCTTTTTTTACGGATGATAATATGGAGGCGTTGAAACAATCGCTTATCGGTATGCAAGAAGCGATATCGTCAAATGTATCTGATTTGAATGAACTCTATAACGGCAGAATTGGATTAGAAAAAAGTCTAGAAACTTTAAATAACGCTCAAAAACAAATAAATGATGGTGAAAGACAAATAAGTGATGGTGAAAAACAATTAGCCAATGCTAGAAACGAGCTAGAAGAAGCTAAGGCTGACTTAAAAGAAGGTTGGGCAGAGTACTATGATGGTGTTGAAGAAATTAAAGATGCCAAAAAAGAATTAGCCGATAAAGTCGCTGATGCTGAAGTGGATATTGCTAAGGCGAAGCAGGATATATTAGATTTGCCTGATGCCAAATGGACGATCTTAAAACGAAATGAAACATTTAGTGGTACTTTGTATTCTGGAACGATTGATCAAATGGCAAGCATTGGTAATGTATTTCCGTTGCTGTTCTTTTTGGTCGCAGCTCTTGTTTGCTTGACCACAATGACACGATTGATCGATGAAGAAAGAGGACAAATTGGTATTTTTAGTGCTTTGGGATTTTCTCGTCAAAAGATTATATCTAAGTATCTTATTTACGCATTCTGTGCTTCAATTGTCGGTTCGCTAATTGGTATACCTATTGGTATGGCGATATATCCAACCATTATTTACAATACTTGGGGTTTAATGTATGTTCTTCCGTCAATGAAAATGGTTATGCCGATTCATATTTTCTTTTTAGGAACGCTATCGTTTACTCTTTTGATGATGTTGGTAACCTATGTTGTGGCATCTGATTTATTAAAATCTAAACCGGCAGAATTGATGCGTCCTAAAGCACCTAAAAAGGGTAAGAAGATCTTTTTAGAAAAAATATCGTTTATTTGGAAGAATCTATCTTTTATCACTAAGATAAATGCCAGAAATATTTTCAGATATAAATCGAGATTTTTAATGACAGTAATTGGCGTTGCTGGATGTACTTCGCTTCTAGTTCTTGGTTTTGGAATTAAAGATTCTATTTCAGATATTATAGATATTCAGTATAGTGAAATATTTAATTATAACGAAACTATCACCTTAGAAGATAAAGATGATTCTCAGGAGATAATTGATGAATTGAAGAGTGATTCAAATGTCGACGCTGCTGTCGAATTCATGGAATACTCTTCAAAAGTATATTTAGATAACGAACCGATAATTACTGTTAATGTCTTTGATGAAAACGAAATTAAGCGGGTGGTGAATTTAAGAAGCAGAAATGGACACGAGGAATATAATATTGCCAATGATGGTGTAATTATTTCAGAAAAATTTGCTCGCTTACACAACATTTCAGTCGGTGATTCAATAACGATTGAATCGCTTAATGGAATTAAAAAAGATGTTAAAGTTGAGGCTATATGTGAAATTTATTTCCAACATTATCTGTTTATGTCCGAAAATACATATCAGCAATTGTTTAATGAGCGGGTAGAAAACGATAAGATAGCTGTTATTGCTAATGATTCCAAGCAACTCATGAATGATTACGAAGGTAGAGAGGAAATTGTGTCGATTGTCAATTTTGATAGTGTAATCGATAATTTTCAAACTATGATAGGTGCATTGGATTTGATTATTCTAGTCATCATATTTGCAGCCGGTTCTCTTGCGCTCGTTGTGTTGATTAATTTAAGTGAAGTAAATATTTCAGAGCGAATTAGAGAGATAGCAACATTTAAGGTTTTAGGATTCTATGATTATGAAGTTAATTCCTATATCTTTAAAGAAATCTTGTTTTTAACTTTACTTGGAGCTATATTCGGTATGCCGTTGGGTAAACTTGAACTAGGATTTGTCATGAAAATAATTGATATGGATATGATAATGTTCGGAGAAAATATCTCGTTGCTGTCATATACTTATGCCTTTTTAATTACCATTGGATTCACGATTATCGTTTTGATAATTATGTCTAGGAGTCTAAAGAGGGTTAAGATGGTTGAGTCATTGAAGAGCGTTGAATGAGACAATGATTGTTAAATGGGTTATAATTAAATAAAGAAAGAAGGATATAAATATGAAATTCTATATTTGCAAACATTGCGGCAACATCATCACTAAACTAACAGATTCTGGAGTTCCGGTAATGTGCTGTGGCTCTATGATGGATGAATTGGTGCCAAACACTAAAGAAGCGGTAGTCGAAAAGCATAAACCAGTAATTGTTGAAGAAGACGGAAAACGCTATGCAGTGGTTGGATCGGTTGTTCATCCAATGACTGAAGAACATTACATTGAATGGATTGTTGTCGATTATGGGACTCATTATCGCACATATCATTTCCATGCTGGCGATGAACCAAAAGTTAAATTATGTAAGAAATGTGAAGTTATTGATATTTATGCATATTGCAATCTTCATGGCTTATGGAAAATGGACAAATAATATACTGCTAAAAAACAAAAAAGTTGAACTGAACCCAGTTATTTGGACAAGTTAAGCTCTAAGAACCAATTAAGGCTTGATCCCTATATTCCATAGGTGTTAAGCCTTTTAATCTGCTTTTGATTCTATCATTGTTATAGTAATAAATATAATCTTCAATTGCTTGTATCAATTCATCTATGGTTTTTGACACAAGTGTCAAAAGCTCGGGTACTCTTCGAGGAGTCTTGCAGACGACTTTCTCGATAAAGAAAAGACCAATTAAGGTCTTGTTTCAATTTAACGATTATAGCCCCTGTGACAGTCATCCATTATCCTAGCTATCGTAATGTCACTCCTACTCCCAATCACCAAAACCAAAGGTTTAGTCGGTCAAGCTTACGATAATTATTATATCACACTTTTTTCTTGAACTTCATCATCGTAATATTCGCTTAATTCGATGATGTAATCTTTACTAATACAACTACGAGCAAGATAATCTAGTCCGCCATCAACAGATATAGCTCCACACGAGCAAGTTTTGAAGTCGTGAACAGTCTTGCTCTCGATAATATCTCCACATCTTTTACACTTCGCTTTATTTACTTTAAGTCTTTGCATTCAGAACTCCCTACTTTCTCTTTATCGTTTTTAAATAATCGTTGTATAACGATTTTTTTTAAAATATTTCTCTAAATAATTCATTAGTGCCACCTTTTATCTCGTTGTAATAAGTGTTTCTAGTTAATATTATACCTAGTAATTGTCAAAGAAATTCATTAATGTTAAAATTAAATATAGAAAGATAAAAATGTATTAAAATAACTTATCATCACATACCTAGGCACAAAACAGAAACATTAAATGAAGAAGATACATCTAAATACTTGGTAATCGTTGGAGATGATAAGGGGAATATTTCGGTTGCAATGATTGTTTATTCTGATGAAAATATTCTTTCATCTTTCGATTTAATTGAAGATACAAAGAATAATGTTTATCTCGATGCTAAAGGTCCGGTTTATATTTGCTCAAAATACACTTGTACAAAATATGAAACGAAAATCGGAATCCACAATGATTATGGCTGTTCATATTTCGTAGGAAAAGAATGTAATTACTTTTCACTAGTTGGAAAACCTTTAATAGCCATAATTTGTAAAGCTGAGGTATGGATTGCATGCAAAATCAGCATAGATAAAGTTTGCACAAATTATTATGAAGAATTAGATGTTTGCGAGTTATGATTAACACTAAAAAAATTTATACAAGCATATTTCTTACCGCTGTTTCTTTTACGATAATAGTGTTTTTAACAGGTAAATTTCTAGGAAGTGAATTCCTGTATAATTTAACAAGCATCAGGATAGATTTCTTTGAATTATTTGATGACTTTATGTTCTATTTGTTGACCGATTTATTAGGAATCACAATAGCAGTATATTTGATAAACTCGTTTGTAAAAAAAGTTAAAGCTAGTGATGATGGTTTAAATGTATTAAAAAATAGAATATATAATTTAAAAAAAGAATTATATATAGTTTTAGTTATTGTATTAGTTATATTTGTGGTAGGACTTTTCGTTGAAAAGGTTAAATATTTTAATATGATATTTATCCCTATTGTGCTAATTTTCATTTTAACAACAGCTATATTTATTCTTTTGATGAATAAATATGCTCTTAGATAAATATAATTCGTTTACAAACGCTAAAAATATTATGGTAATTTAAATAACTGATACTATAGTAATGGCTAGCTCGTTTTTTAAATCATTAATTTCACTTGTTTTATCCTCTAAAAGTTTAATATTCATATTAGCTTCAGCTATTTGAACTGTATGATCAGATTTCCATTCATTTAATTCAGCGATTTTATCAGCTTGAGAGGCTATTTTGATAAGTAAATTACAATTAACTGATAAATAAAAAGAAAGATGGCACAAAAATGCCTATGTTTAGTGAAATTCGATAATGTAGAAAGTATTGAGCTATTAGATTTGATCATCAGGGAAATATGGATGACTGGCTAATTATAGAAAAAATAGAAGAAGTTGTTGTAGGGACAGGTGTTCCGTACAATTACGAAAAATCAAGATTCTAGGAGTGATGTTTATGACAATGTGGAATCCTTGGCGAGGCTGTAAAAAATGTAGTGATGGATGTTTGCATTGCTATATTCATAAAGGAGATTTTAAAAGAAATATAGACACAAATGAAATTGTAAAAA
>CAYNZZ010000015.1:0-26780 GCA_964401865.1 uncultured Erysipelotrichaceae bacterium | reverse complement strand
AACAATAATTAACCACTAGCTTAGCTAGTGGTTTTAAATGTGCGGGCATAGCCCTGTTGCCATAGCTACGTCTTAAGACGTAAGTGGTCTGCGACGAGCACTTACCCCTTTTCTTTAAACGGATCCTCTAGCTTGAGTTCTATTAGATTAACACCTTTCCACTTACACAGATCTGATAATATCTTTCTGACTTCAAGTCTTTTACTTTCATAGAAAACTTTTCGACGATACTTTGGTACAAACATAATATGATACTTATAATTCCATTTTGTGTGTGTAAACTATGAGTATCATCTAACGATGATACGACTGATTCTTTTTTACCGAACATTATCTTAATTACTTTGTAATTTCGCAGACCACAAGATAATTATAGACAACATAGTTTAAAAAGAATCAGTTTTCATTATCTCTCCGGTAAACCTTATCCTAACCCCTAGACTATCTAGGGGATTTATTGACATGAATGTATTAAAAAGCCGATTAATAGTGATCGGCTTTTATTAAGCGATAATATTCTCCTCAAGTTTTCAACGAACATATATTTTTGTTGCATATTTAAGAACTGTGGTGAAGAACTTTGTTGCATACCGTTTTAATTCTATACAAACATAAAAAAACTCAAATCGAGTTTTAGCCAATAAATAAGGGCTTTTGACGATTTGAGTTTCTTTGAATTTCTCTCTGACAAACGATAAATTAACGCTTCGTTAAATTTAGCGCACGACTTTCAATAAAGGAAAAATCAAAAATTGCCTTATATTTCGCACAATTCATATGGATAGAAAAGGGTTTGTAATCTTATTGTGTCTTTATTGCCCCCTACCACAGCCACATCTGCAAATTTTGTCCAGACTTCCAGAAATTACTCTCTCGCATTTCTTTTCGCCAAGTTGGCGAGAAGTCCGCTATCACAAATATGTTACATTATATTGCACAAATGTGTTAGCTTTTTTACCGCAAATCTATTAAATATAAATTGACAAATGTGTTAAATTAGTATACTATCCAGTTAAAGGAGGCAACGGGTATGAAAGACTATAAACCAAGGATCTCTGATGAACTGTTGAAGTTAAAACTGGAAGCCTTTGGAGCTGCACTGATTGTCGGTCCAAAAGGATGCGGGAAAACAACAACAGCCAAGCAACAGGCAAAAAGCTATGTTGAATTCCAGGATGAAGACGAAAGAGAAAACTACCTCTTAATTGCCAATACGCATCCATCTGATTTGCTGATTGGAGACAAGCCTCGTCTTTTTGATGAGTGGCAAGATGCGCCAAAAATCTGGGGTGCAATTCGAAAGGATGTTGATGATTCAGGCGAAGTTGGCCGGTATATTCTGACAGGTTCAAGTTCAGCAGCAGTAGATACGTCTCATACTGGCACACTCAGAATATCAAGGATGAAGATGTATCCCATGAGCCTTTTTGAAAGCGGTGAATCAAACGGGTCTGTTTCTTTGCATGCGCTGTTTAATAACCCTGAATCATTTAGCGGATGTCGTTCAGACCTGACAATTGATAGAATTAAGTTTGCAATATGCAGAGGTGGATGGCCAGGAAGCCTTAAAGCTCAGACAGACAGAGCGAAGCTTGCAATCGCCAAGGATCTGTTCAGCCAGACATGCGAAATCGATATTTCAAATATTGATCATGTAAAGAGAAACCCCCTGTGGGCCAGAACGATGCTCAGGTCCTATTCAAGGAACCTCTGTACCATGGCAGAAACCAAAACCATTTTTGGAGATATCGTTTCAACATGTGAAATGTCGAAGCCGACATATTACGAATATATTTCTGCTCTTGAGAAACTGATGATCATAGAAGATGTAGATGCATGGTGCCCTTCCATACGTTCCAAGACTGCCATCCGTTCCTCCAGGAAAAGGAATGTTATCGATCCATCAATTGCAGCGGCTGCACTTGGAGTTTCACCTGAATACTTTGCGAACGACTACAAAACTCTCGGTTTTCTTTTTGAATCCCTATGTATCAGGGACCTGAAGATATACTCGTCTTCGGGCAATGGGACCGTCTCCTACTACCATGACAGATACGGTCTAGAAGCAGATGCCGTACTGCATCTTGACGATGGAAGATATGCTCTTATTGAAATAAAACTTGGACAGAGCGAGGTTGATGAAGGAGCAAAACACTTATGCAAAATAGAAAGCCTAATTAAAGAGTATAACAAAACGGAAACTCAAACACCATTACGATTGCCTGATCTAAAAATGGTAATCACAGGTACTCAATATGGTTACAGGCGCGAAGATGGTGTTTTTGTTATTCCACTAGGTTGTTTGAGAGATTAATGAACACTTTAAAGAGAAGGATAAACACTAATTTAAACAAAAGTTTTTATTTGAGGCGGGATAACATGACAAAATGTAAGATTACTGTCTTAAAGCGTGAATTTTATAAAGATTTGGCCGATGAATATGTACCAGTGCCAAACTTTGGCCTTGCTATATAATGAATAAAAGGTCGTTGGCTATATTGATGTAACATACTGCTATGAAAGGAATGAACCATATGACTTATGGGTAGATAATGAATTTCAAGATAAGGGATATGAGCAAGCCTTGTTGCAAGCAGCGATTAAAATGAATAAACCTAAAAAAATGATGGTTTTGGTTGATGTCAGTAGTTATGATGAAGTCGAAATGCTTGAATCAATAGGTTTTGTCTCTGTTGTAGGAACAAATAGCATATATGCTACATATAAATCATAGATTAGTTAAAACGTATAAATAGACATTTTTATCTAAATGAAAGATATAAACAGATTCTAATTTGTCGAGTTAATCATCAAGACAAATTTAATAAATCTGTCTTTTCTTATACAAAAGAAAAAGACCACCCAAACAAATGAGTGATCTTGGTATCTCTTGACGATAAAATTGATTAACGCTTCGAGAATTGTGGAGCTCTTCTTGCACCGTGTAAGCCGTATTTCTTACGTTCTTTGCAACGAGAGTCACGAGTTAAGAAACCAGCTTGTTTAAGAACTGGACGATAGTCTTCGCCAACTTCTAACAATGCTCTAGCGATACCATGACGCATAGCTCCTGCTTGACCAGTGAAGCCACCGCCATAAACATTGATATAAACATCGTATTGTCCTTCAGTGTTTGTAAGAACAAGCGGAGATTTTACAACCATACGTAAAATTTCTTGTGGTAAGTATTGTTCAAGAGTTTTATCACCTACAGTGATTTTTCCAGTACCTGGAGTTAAGTAAACACGTGCTACTGATGACTTACGTCTACCAGTACCAAGATAAGTTATATTTGATTTCTTTTTAGCCATCTCTAATACTCCTTACTACTTAAGCTCCATTGGCTTTTGAGCTTGATGTGGATGTTCACTACCTTCGTAAACAAATAAGTGACCACGCATACGATCACCAAGTTTATTATGTGGAAGCATGCCGTGTACAGCCTTTTCCACTAATTCAACTGGATACTCTCTCTTCATTAAACCAATACTTCTAGTTCTTAATCCACCTGGGTACATTGAGTGTTGATAGTAGAATTTCTTTTCTTCTTGATCACCACTATATACAACTTCAGCGGCATTGATGATGATTACATAATCACCACAGTCGACATTTGGTGTAAATGTTGGCTTGTGTTTTCCTCTTAAAACATTTGCTACCTTAGTAGCTAGACGTCCCAAAGTCATTCCACTAGCATCAACAATATACCATTCTTTTTTTACATCTGCTGGTTTTAATAATGTTGTTTGACGCATATTTACCTCTTTCCTGTAGTTTCCGGGGCTACATAAATAAGATAAGGTCATCTTAGATTCTAGCGTAGTTAGACTTTAATGTCAATCTAAAACCCTTTTAAAACCTATTGATTTTTAACTTTTGTCCACAACTCTGATAATATTCTTCTTGTCTTGCCGTTATTATGGAATACTTCATTTTTAGGATTACTAATATCTGGGAGATATGCATCGTTTTCATAATAATCACCATACTCAGCTGACATATCTCTCAATACTTCAGCATTAGCCGAAGCATATCCAACATACGAGCTATTATCATATGATGCATCATATTCCAATATGTAATTAATGAATTCATTAGCTAATTTTGGACAGTTAGCATTCGCCGGAATAACCATAGCATCATTCCAGACATTAGTGCCCTGCCAAGGAACATAATATGCCATATTTTCATTTTCACTTAATATGTAGGCAGCATCACCACTATACATCACACCCATGGCTTTTTCACCATAAATCAAGCCATCGATTGCTTCATCAGTAACATAGGCAGGATTCATTCTTCTATGTAGTTCGGATAACCACTCATATGCTTCATTCAATTCATTTTCATCTTCAGTATTCATTGAGTAACCAAGAGCTTTTAATGCCACCATAAAACTATCGCGTTCAGAATCATACATATAAATCATGCCACGATACTTTTCATTTCTTAAAACTTCCCAGCCTTCTCTTTCAACATCTTTGCTATCGATAATTGTAGTATCATATACTATTCCAACATTTCCCCAAAAATAAGGAATAGAATAACTGTTGTCTAAATCATAAGATTTATTTAATACACCTTCATATAGATAACCAATATTTGTTATCATTGATTTATCCAATTTCTGAAGCATATTTTCTTCTAATAGTTTTTCGATCATGTAATCAGAAGGAATGATAATATCATACTTTGAACCACCCAGAAGTTTTGTGTACATTTCTTCATTGGATGCAAATAACGAATAGTTTACTCTAGCACCATAACGATATTCAAAATTAGAAATTACTTCTTCACCGATGTATTCACCCCAGTTATATACATTGATAACATTGCAGCCATACTTTTCTAATGCTTCACTTTGTGATGCGCCATTGAAACATCCACCAAGCAACAAGGCAGCTAATAAAACACTAATAACTCGCTTCATTTTTCTTTTTCCTCTCTCTAATTAAAGGAATAACATTCACCATAATCAGCACAACAGTAATTCCCAAAACAATAATTGTAGATAGTGCATTAACACTAGGATTTATTCTTTTTACCGAAGAATATACATATGTAGAAATATTATTAATACCCGGTCCTGTTACAAAGTATGAAATTACAAAATCATCAAATGACATTGTAAATGCAATCAAAGCGCCTGATACAATTCCTGGCATTATTTGAGGGATTATAACTTTTATTAAAGCCTGAAACGGAGTACATCCCAAATCTAGAGCTGCTTCCGCCAAATTGTCATCTAATTGTCTAAGCTTTGGCATAATTGACAATATTACATAAGGGATACAAAAGATAATATGCGCAATTAATAGAGTTCCAAAGCCAAATTGAACATTAAGCGAAGTGAAGAACAACATCAACCCGATAGCCGTTACAATCTCAGGGTTCAACATTGGTAAATTATTTACTTGCGTTATCGACTCTTTGATAATTCTTTTTGATCTGCTCAAACCGATAGCCGTCAAAGTCCCAACAATAGTTGAAATAACTGTAGCCAAAATAGCAATGATAATCGTGTAATAAATTGATTCCATCATTGTTCTATTACGTAGCATCTGTTCATACCAACGCAAAGAAAAACCAGTGAAATTGCTAAGTGATCTAGTGTTATTAAATGAAAAGACAATGACATAAATGATAGGCAGATAAAAGAACGCCATCATAATACATAAATATAACTTAGGAAATATTTTCTTTTTCATTATCTAGCCTCCTTGTCATAGTCAAATTTGCGAGTAAAGTACATAGAAATTAGAATTAGCACAGTCATAATTAAAGAAATCGCACTGCCAAAATTCCAATCGCCTGTTGTCACAAAATAGTTTTCAATCAAGTTGCCAATCAATACGTAACTTCCTCCACCTAGAAGTTTAGGGATAAAGAATGATGATACGGCCGGCAAAAATACTAATGTGATGCCCGAAATAACACCGGGAATTGAAAGTGGGAAAATGACTTTTGTAAATACTTCATGCGGTTTACAGCCTAAATCTTCAGCCGCTGTAAGTAAACTCTTATCCATTTTAGATAGTGAAGTATAAATCTGCAATATCATAAAAGGCAAGAAGTTATATACCATACCGATATAAACCTTCACTTCTTCAGGAAAACCACTGGTCAATAAAATGCCACGCCACGCATATGTTCTTACAAGCATATTAATCCACATTGGCAAAGTAACAAGTAAAACCATAATTCCTTGGCTGTTAGGTTTTAGCGATGCAATGAAATACGCACAGGGATAACCAATTATAATACATATAATCGTTGTGACAACGGCCAATTTAAACGAGCGCAATAATACCTGAATAAAAATCTGATCTTGAAAAAAGCGTACAAAATTATCGATTGTGAAATTTAAAGTCAATGTTGAATTACCCTCTTTTGTGAATGCATACATCACAATGAGCAGCATCGGTATCACAATGAAAATAGATGACCACACAATATATGGATAAACTAAACGACGAAAGCTTTTCATTATCCTTGCACCATCTTAGACATTACATGAATGTCCTCAGCCCCAAAATCAATTGATACAATACTGCCTTCTTCTTGTTTATCGGTGGTGTGAATTTTATATTCTCTACCCATTGTTAAGAATGTTACTTGATAGTCACCTTCTTCTATTTCGTTTGGATCAAAATCAAAACGAACATCATCAATCTCTACTTCATCATCACTATCTAAATTCCATGCATAAGCATCTGCCCATGTCTTTAAATCAAAAGAGATGGCCATTGATTCTTTGATTTCATCAACTGACTTATATACATCAAAAGCTTGAATACCGATGTTAGAATCTTTATCTTTATTTATCTTTGGCTCAACCACATTGACATTGGCAGTAATGAATGTTCCGTTATGGGTTTTAAACACCACAGGATATCGACCTGGATTAGCTTGAATATTATATTCAAGTGAAGCAATAGATATATCTTCATTAGTCTCGCTATCCCACGCTTGAGCATTAGCTCTTTGGATAATTTCTTCATCGGTAATGCTATCAACATCTTCGATATCCATTGTAAAGTCTGTGGCATGCATCTTTTCATTCTTTTCCGCATTCTCAATATCACGGTCTTTTAATACATGCAATGTAATGGTTTTTGACGCACCTTTTTTAGTTTCAACTACCACTTCATAGTGCACACCTTTAAATAACACCGAAATGACTTGACCATTAAGCTTACCCTTACCCTTTTCTTTGATGTCAATATCTTCAGGTCGGATAACAACATCAACTTTCTCATTAGTCTTAAATCCAAAGTCAACACACTCGTAATCTTTATCGTCAAAAGATACAAGATAATCTTTTTTCATTACACCATCCAATATATTTGACTCCCCAATAAAATTAGCAACATATTCATTAATTGGTTCATTATAAATTTCAATAGGTGTTCCAACTTGTTCGATGACACCGTTACGCATAACGACAATCTTATCAGACATTGTCAGCGCTTCTTCTTGGTCGTGAGTTACAAAGATAAAAGTGATGCCAACTTCTTCTTGAATTCGCTTTAACTCGTGTTGCATTTCTTTTCTTAGCTTATGATCAAGAGCAGCCAACGGTTCATCTAGCAACAATACATCAGGTTCATTGACTAGTGCTCTAGCAATGGCCACTCTTTGCTGCTGACCGCCTGATAAAAGAGTTACATCACGATTCTCAAAGCCCTCTAAACCTACAAGCTGCAACATTCTTTCAACTTTTGGTTTAATTAAATCTTTAGACATTTTCTTAATCTTTAACCCAAATGCAACATTTTCAAATACATTTAAATGTGGGAAAAGCGCATATTTTTGAAATACTGTATTAATTGGTCTTTTATATGCAGGAACAGGAGAAATATCTTGCCCATCAAAAATCACTTCACCTTGATTCTGTTCCAAAAATCCACCCAATATTCTTAATAATGTTGTCTTTCCGCATCCAGAAGGACCAAGCAAAGTTACAAATTCATTTTCATAAATATCTAGATTGATACCCTTTAAGATAATGTTGCCGTCAAACTCCTTAACAATGTTACGAAATTCAATTAATTTTTTCATTTTTTAACCCCCTAAAAAATCGGTGGAGTACAAACCCAAAGCAATTGTGCTTCATGTTCAGACTCATTGATAATAATATGGCAGAAATCGCCTTTCATATAAAAGGTTTCTCCTTTTTTCAGTACATAATCCACTTTATTAGTAAGATCTTTTAAGACAACCCTGCCCTTCAGTACATATGCCAGTTCCTCACCTTCATGTGGTTTTATTTCATGTGACGAACCATTACATGCCAAATTTAATAGTATTGGTTCCATCTCGTTTTTTTGGGCACTCGGTACAAGCCATGTAACAGTAGAATCATCCTTCTCGTCAATAAAGTAATCATCAGTCCCAAAACATATTTTGGCTGTTTTCTCTTCTTTGAAAAAGTTTTCCAGCGAAACACCTAATACTTCAACAATATCTTCTAAAGTGCTAATGCTTGGCGATGTCAGATTTCTTTCTAATTGTGATAAAAACCCTTTGGTTAACTCTGTTCTTGAAGCTAATTCTTCTAAAGTAAGACCGTTCTTGACTCGCAGAGATTTTATCCTTTTGCCTATATCCACAAAATGCCCTCCTTTCGTTTAGTATAACTAAACATTTAAGATAAGTTTATTAAACAGTATTATTATATTTATAAGTACATATAAAAACAATACTTTTATAATAAAAAAATAAAAAAATCCTTACATCTCATAAATTGAAACGTAAGGATATCATTAATTTAATTAAATTGTTTGACAATCTATTCTTTTGATGCGTAGATATCATCGCCATTTTGAATACAGAACCAAACATTATCAGCTATTCTTCCCCACTTCATATTGTTAGTGCTGTCTTCTTTAAATTCCAAAACTTCAACACTAGCTCCCTCTAGAAGTAATGCCTCATCAGTTAATTCTAAAAGATTATCTGGTAAATCTTCATATTCAACTAGGCTATCATTGGTACTTGGACCCTGACGTAAACGAACAGTTACTTGTATCATATACTTGCCAAGATTTTTCTTCTTTTCAGCTTCAAGTCTTGCAGCTTCTTCTTGTTTAAGCTTCTCTTCCTCTTCAGCCTTCTTTTGAGCCTCTTTTTGCGCAGCTTCCTGCTTTGCAATCTCTTCTAGACGCAGACGCTCTTCTTCCTTAGCTTTCTCACATCTATTATATGCATATGTAATGCCCATTGTCGCAACCAAAACCGCCAGTATTGCAATCACAACAATCAAGATAATCTGTTTATTATTCTTTTTAGGTTTTTTTGGCTCTTCCTTCTGTTCTTCTTCATCAAGATAGAATACTGACATATCAATATTTTCATCTTCTTTCGTCACAAAAGATGGAATGTCAAAAGAATCTTTTTTATCTTTATTTTCGTCCATATTATTCTTTAACTTCTACTCTGTAACCTTCGTATTCGCCGTGCAACAAACGGGCTTGGTTAGCTATTTCAAATATGTTAGTCAAAATCTTGCCATCAGTATTGCGATAAACTTTGAATAAATCAACGATCATCTTGCGTTCATCAACATTAACACTGTATTTATGATTTGTAACAATCTCTACAAATTGCTGAATGTCAAGAACATTTTCAAATGATACGCGGTGAAGTACTAATACATCAATATCTTGAGGATATTCTTTAGCAATTACTTCTTTTAAATCAAAAACCGAGCGAACAAAAGTCTTGCTCAAATATGGATAAAGCTTATTTATCTGATCATAAATGTCTTCTTCGTATTCAACTTCTTCCTCTTGAGGAAGTTCTTCAATTAAATCTCGAACATATTCTTGAGCGTTTTCTTCGTTTTCTGTTTCTTCAGTTTCAAAAACATTTTCTTCATCCACTGTTTCTTCTGCTTTGGCAGGTTCTTCAGCTTCTTCGATATTTTCTTGTTCGATAATTTCATTTAAAATTGCATCAATTTCATCTTTATTGACTTCTTTTTCAACTTTGGCTTTTGTATCGACCAATAATTCTTCGAACAAATCTTCAATTTCTTTTTGTTCCTCAGGCTGTTCAGTAGCTTTTTTGATTTCCTCGAACATTTCTTCTTCGACATTAGCTTGTTCGCTTTCTTCGCTGCGGGCAAAGAAACTATCTAATGTGTTCTTCAAGTCTTTCAAAAGTTCATCAGCATTTACTTCTGGTTGATTCCACATAGAGTCTTCTTGAACTTCTTCTGCAATCTGTGGTTCTTCTTGAGCTTCAATTTCTTCTGAAACTTCTTCACATTCAGAAGGTGTTTCGCTTGCTTCTTCTGTTTTATCGAACTCTTCAAAGTTTGCTTCTTCAAGACTATCATCTGATTCGTCAGAAAACTCCTCTTCTGTCGCTTCATCTAAATCTTCTGTTGTGTCTTCGTTTTCTTCTTCAACTGTTTCTTCGATAACTTCCAACAAATCCTCAAAATCATTTGTTGATACTTCTAATACTTCATCAATATCATCAGTAGCTTCAGCTTCTACTTTATCAACCTCACCAATTTCTTCAACTTTTTCAGGTTCTTCTTCGACTTCTTTTGACACGATTGCTTCTTTTAACTTTTCAACCAATTCACCTTCTTGAAGATCGTCAGTTGCATCTTTTAAGAATCGATCAAAAGCATCGCTTCCTATCTTTGTAATAGAACCTACTACATCCCCGAATTCAACGATTGCCTTTTCCAATTTTGAACCTAATTCATTTTTTACTTGTTGCAAATCTATATCTTCTAATTCAGATAAAAAATTCGTTTCATCTTCTTGCTCTTCCTCGATTTGCTTCGAAAGATATGAAATTGCTGAAAGAATAAAACCAAATAAAACTAAATTCTTAACCTTCATATTAAAACTCCTTCTTCACTAATATCAAGATTCCATCTCCGATATCATCTTTAAATATTATATCAAAACGACTATCTTCTTGTACAATTTGTCGAAATTTTACTATTTTTTTAACTAATTGTCTAGTATTCCTGTTTTTTATGCCCTCGATATTATATATCATGTCATGGAATATCATATTGTCGAAAAAGAATATTCCTCCAACCTTTAAATTATCATAAAACTGTTCCAAATACTGATGATAATGGCCTTTTGCCGCATCGACAAAAATTAAATCATAAATTTCATCGGTGTAAAAATCATCTATATCCATAAAATATGGTTTTATCTGTTCACCCATACCTTCTTTTTTAATATTGGAAATAGCCTCTTCGTACATTTTGGCATCTCTTTCAATTGTGTCAATTCTGATGTCTTTATCCAATTTTGCCATTTCAATTGATGAATAACCAATAGCTGTTCCGAGTTCAAGTATCTTTTTGGCCTTATTTTCTTTAATGGTATTTAATAAAAACCAAAGCCCCTCATCTTTAATGATGGGGACATGGTTTTCTTTGGCGTAGCTTTTTATATTCTCAATCATCTTAACAATTCACTCATATATGCTTTATAACGTTCCATTTTAGAAGTCGCCTCTTCAACAGTGCTGTCTTTAATCGAGAAGTAAACTTTACATTTTGGTTCAGTACCGCTAGGTCTGATAGCGATGAATGAACCATCTTCAAAATAATATTTCAATACATCAGCAAGATCATAACCGCTCAATTTACTTACACCATCTTCGGTATGAATTTCTTGTTTCAAGTAGTCTTCCCATTTAACCACACGATTATCTTCAATCTTTTCAATTGGATTTATCCTAGTGTTAGCCATGATTTCTTGAAGACGCTTTGCACCATCTTGACCAGGCAAACTGATAGATAATTGAGAATCTTGATATACTCCTAAACGAGCATAAATTTCATCGAGGACATCTTTTAATGTCTTACCATGTTCTCTATAATATGCACACGCTTCACTTAACATCAAACAAGCTTGAGTAGCATCTTTATCTCTAACAAATGGGCTAATCAAAGAACCATATGATTCTTCATAACCAAAGACATAGGTTTTTTCTTTGCTATTTTCATATCTAGCGATCTTATCGCCAATATACTTAAAGCCTGTTAATGTTTTTTCTGTTTCGACACCATAATATGATGCAACTGCTTCACCGATATCACTAGTTACGATAGTATTGAACATCACCGGATTTTTAACTTTGATTCCTAATTCCTTATGAGAGTGTAAAATGTATTCCAATAATAAAGCGCCAGTTTGGTTACCATTAAAGATAATATATTCGCCCTGATGTTTAATGCCGACACCCATTCTATCGCCATCAGGATCACAAACTAAAATCAAATCGGCGTTTACTTCTTTCGCTAAACTCAATACCCCCTCATAAGCTAAAGCTTCTTCAGGATTAGGAGTCTTAGTATTTGAAAAAGCAGGATCAGGGATGCATTGCGACTCAACTTTTTCTACATGATAACCAGCCAGTTTCAATGTATCAACTACCGGTTTATGACTTGCACCATGCTCAGGAGAGAAGGCAATCACAAAATCTTTATTGATGTCCTTATTTAAACGAATTGATAATACATTTTCATAATATGCTTTATCAACTTCCTCATCGACTTCATGGATTAAATCTTTATTTACATCAAAAGGAACGATAGATAAAGGATCATTTAGCTTTTCAATTTCATCAATGACTTTAGCAGCCAATTCAGGAATTAGTTGACAGCCGTTTTCATCATACAACTTGTAACCATTGTATTCTTTTGGATTATGACTCGCTGTAATCATAATTCCACCATCACACTTATAGTACCTAACCATAAATGATAATTCTGGTGTAGGTCTCAAAGATGATGCAACATAAGATTCAACGCCATAACTGGCTAATAAATCGGCACAATCATATGCGAATTTTCTAGAATCTTTACGATTATCATACGAAATGGCTACTGAAGGTTTATCACTTATTTTCTTTAAATAATTGATGAAGCCCATGGTAGCTTTGCGGATAGTATGAATGTTTATTCTGTTGGTTCCAACACCCATCAAACCTCTCATACCGGCTGTCTGAAACTTGACATCAGTATAAAAAGCATCTTCTAATTGTTTTTCGTTAAGTGTTTCGAGTTCTTCTCTAAGTTCTAAATCTAAATTTGAATGTTCTTTCCAATAGTTAAGATTATCTATATAAGTCATAATTCCTCTCCTTTTAAAAAAGGGAGCACACTCTCCCTTAATCTCTATTATTATTTCTATTATGCAATAACTTTTTGTGTTTTTAAGATTTCTTCAATTGTGTGCGCAGCTACTTCTTCATCTTCGCCCTCGCAAGTAATAACGATTTCTGATTGAGTTGGAATGCCCAAAGACATAACACCCATAATAGACTTCATATTAACAGTTCTGTCTTTATAAGTCACCTTTACTTCGCTTTTAAACTTGCTTGCTGCATTAACAGCTACAGTGGCAGGACGAGCATGTAGTCCAACAGGATCAATTACAACCACCTTCAGTTCTACCATAAAATCATATCCTCCTAGTCTCATACTTATTCTAATACAATACATCGCTTTTTTCAATAAAAATGAAAACGATTACAAAACATCATTTGTGATATGTTTCGTTATTATTTATTTTAAATGCACGATAGATTTGCTCAAGCAAAATCAATCTTGTCATACTGTGTAAAAAGGTCATCGGCGATAGTTTTAATCTATAATTTGCCCTGGTATATAATTTATCACCAAGGCCTAAAGAACCACCTATGACAAATATAACCTTGCTATAAGTAATAAACATCTTTTCTAACTTTTGAGCAAATTCTATTGAATCTATCATCTGACCATGAAGATCTAATAACACTACATAATCATCGTCTTTGATGTATTTCAATACCCTTAAAGCTTCTTTATCTAAAATTGATGACGGGCTGTCATTACTCACAATAGCTTCATCTTTGACCTCAATGACTTCAATTTTGTGATAAAGATTAATCTTTTTTTGATAATCATCAATCAGTTCACCAAGTTGTTTGTTTTTTATTTTTCCGACCGCAATAACTTTAATCATTATAATTTCCTGATAATGTCAATCTTTCGCCATTTCTAATTATCGTAAATTCAAAAGCATTGGCATCTTGATATTGAATCTTTAAAACATCTTCATAATCTTCAATGTTTTGTTCGTTTATACCGACTATTATATCTCCTTCTATAATACCAATCTCATTTGCAAAGCTTTCTAGTAACACTTCGTTTACATAATATCCATCAATTATATCGAAATCGATGCCAATAACTGCTTTCTCATAGTTTTCTAAATCTTTAATGCTGACACCTGAAAGACCAAACTCTATTTTATTGACTCTACCATTTTCAATAATTGCGTTTGCTATCAATTTCAATTCATTAGAACTTAAAGCCAGTAGTATTTCACTATCATTATTTGTCATCAAAGTCATACCGACTACATCACCATTCATATTGATAATCGGACCGCCACTCATACCTGATTCAATACCAGAAGTTAACTGAATCAATGTCTGATAATATCTAACTATCCCTTCTTGTAAAACAGCAGTCCTTTCAACAACTAATTCATTATCATTCATCAAAGAAAGAAAAATTACCGACGCATATTCAGACGAAGAAGTACTTCCAAACGATAAAAGAAATTCTCCTTTTTTTAGTGTTGATGAATCCGAAAAATCAATTGTTTTTACATCAAAATCAGCAGTTAGCTTCAATACCGCAACATCACTCTTTTCATCTTTGCCGACTAATTCAGTTTTAAATTTCAAATGATTATCAAATATTACATATGTATTTTCCGGATTATCAACTGAGTGGTTGGCACACAAAAGATAGATAGTGTCATCATGTTTCTTATACACAAAACCACTGGCGACACTTCCGCCACTTTCAATTGTCACAATTGAAGAAGCAACTTCATCACAAACCTTAGTCAAATCGGTAGAAAAACCTTCAACAACATTGTTGATAATTTGAGTATCTTTTTTTGAATCATTTTTATTATTAGAAAGCTCAATACTTAAAATAATATTCCAAGCAAATAGAATCACAAAAATAATAATCGTTAGTCTTTTACTCATATCTCTCTCCATCAAGGTATCGAATTACAATTTAAAACCGTACAAGGATCTACTAAAGTTCCATTTTGATACATCGCATAATGAACGTGTGGACCAGTTGCCAATCCTGTCATGCCAATCAAACCGATTTTTTGACCTCTTCGAACTGTATCGCCAACACTTGGAATAGCAACATCGGACAAATGTCCATAATATGTCATGTAACCATTATTATGGTCAATAGTTATATGATTACCGCCAATAGAATCATAAGATACATCAACAACCGTTCCATTATCGGCAGCATATACATCGCCCCATCTATCATACATGCTTTCGATATCCAAAGCTTGATGAGGGAAAGGATTTATATAACACATCCACAAACAAGTCTTTCTTGGGCTTTCAATTGGCCACATGAAGTTACCTGTACCAACATTTGGCACTGGGATAGTTCCTACAGCAATCTCGCCTTGTATTGGTTCTTCAACAACATATTCTGATCGAACCGTCGCTCCTTGAAGCACTCCGTTTACCCATGTTTCTTCATACAATACATTCTTTCGACCATTCTTCTCTTCTGCTCGCACTTCTTCTTCATCGGCATACATATTTGGATCTTCGACATAAATTGGCGTATCTGGCAAAATAACTTCTTCAGCCAAACGTTCCTTAGTAACATATACCGTAATTGGTGAACTAAAATAAGTAACGTTTAATCTGGTTCCAGGAGTTAGAACCTGATCGACATTATATATCTTGTCTGGATTTAACATCATTATTTGAAGCGGGGATAAATTACTGTAATTGAATCCAACACCTTGTAAGGTTTCTCCCTCTTGAACAACATGATATATACGTTCTTTATTTCTTCCGTAACATAAAAATTCATATATGTCATTTACATCAGTCATGAGTTCATTAGTCTTGGCAACTGCTTTTTTTGATCTGATTGTTTCAGCGATACGCATGCCTATTTCTCTTGAGCCAAATGCCGATGACATCTCTTTTTCTTCATTATTCCCGAAAGCTTTTAAAGCATCTTCTGATACAAAATTCAATAAAAATTTATCTCTTGCCTCATAAAACTTTTCAATATCATCAATATAGATAATGTCATATACGCCATCACGCGTAGAAAATTCAATTGCAGTGGCTTCGATTCCCAGCAGTTGATTATCCCTTAGATAATCAAAAATTTCTTCATCAATATTAGATGTCTTGTAATATGAATATTCATCAACAATATAAACATCTTGCCCAAGTGACATCTTAGTGTTTTTATAAACATTTGAATAAGTATTTTGATAAATACTATCAATTTGTTCGTTTAACCATTCAACATTTTCGACCACACCAATTAGTTCTTGGTCATGATATAGCTTATGTTGAAGAATAGGCTTATCACTGTAATATAAAATATCCTGTGCTAAAACAGAAGTATTATTTGTATATGCAACAATTTCGTTGCCGTTGTTATCAATAATCATAGGGAAATAGACAATAGCAACACTAGCTACAAAGCCCAAAAAAACAGTCAAAAGCTTCTTCATTATTCGATTCCCCTGCTATTTTCGACACTATAAAAACGGTTAATCTCTTTTTCGAAAGCCAAAATAACTTTACCCGTAGGACCATTACGATGTTTAGCTAAACTCAGTTCAACTTCAACTCTTTTTTCTGCAGATTTCTCTTCCTCTTTTTGATAATACTCATCACGATATAAAAACATTACCAAGTCAGCATCCTGTTCAATTGAACCCGATTCTCTCAAGTCCGAAAGCATTGGTCTTTTATCATTTCTCTGTTCAACTGCACGAGACAATTGTGATAAGGCAATCACCGGAACATCCAGTTCTCTAGCTAAAGCCTTTAAACGTCGAGAAATTTCTGATACTTCCTGTTGACGGGATTCTATTCTGCCAGAAGATAGTATTAACTGCATGTAATCGATAATAACCAATGATAAACCATGGTCATTCTTCAATTTACGACACTTGGCAAAAATGTCATTTATTTTAATGCCCGGTGTATCATCGATATATAGCTTCTGACGTTTTAATTCCTGAACACTTTCATGAATTAAACTCCACTCGTTATCATCTAATTTACCTGTTCTCAATTTCTGAATCTGAACTTCCGACTTAATGGCCAACATTCTAGTCGCCAATTGTTCAGAAGGCATTTCGAGTGAAAAGATGGCAACCGCATCACTAGAAACACTAGCCGCATTCAAAGCTACATTTAGCGCAAAAGCCGTCTTACCAACACTTGGTCTAGCAGCTAAAATGATAAGATCGCCTCTTTGGAAACCGGTAGTCATATTATCAAGCGCAGAAAATAAAGACCTGACACCGGTAATAGTTGAACCTCGTTCTTGAATTTTTTCAATCTTATCAATTGTTTCCCCAAAAACATCACCAGCTTTTCTAAAGTCTGATACAGTTCTGCTTCTAGTAACATCTAAAATGTATTTTTCAGCGTTATCTACTAATTCATCGACCGCCACACTTCCGTTATAACCATCGTCGGCTATTCTTTGCCCTGCCTCAATAATTTTTCTAGCTATCGACTTATTTTTAATAATATCAATATATTCTTTAGTATTGTTTCTTGAAATAGTCGATGATGTAAGGTGCAAAAGATACTCAAAACCGCCAATTTTTTCAAATATCTCGAAATCCTTTAGTTTACTAGATAATGAAGTTACATCAATCTTTTCTTTCTTTTGATACATGTTATCCATGATGTTGTAGATTTGGCGATGTTTATCCAAATAAAAGTCACTGGCAACTAATCCAGCTTCATCACTTTCCTGCATCGCATCTTCATATAACATAATGTTGCCCAATAAAGATTCTTCAGCTTCCGGGCTATATGGCATAACTTTTTGTGTCATTTATTTCTCTATTCTTCTACTAATTTTACTTTAATTGTTCCGATAACATCTTTGTATAATTCAACTTTAATATTACTGTAGCCTAGACTTGTAATAGGCTCATTGTCGATAATCTTGCGCTTATCAATCGTATAGCCTTTAGCCTTAAGAGCTTCTTGTAAATGTTTAGTTGAAATTGAATTAAATACTTTTCCATTTTTAGAATTCACCTTAAAAATAAACTCTTCATTCTCTAAAGCCTGTTTAAGTTCTAAAGCCTGTTTTCTTAATTCTTCTTGGCGTAAATTTTCTTCTTTCTTCTGTTCATTTAAAACTTGAACTCCTTTATCGCTGGCAACAACCGCCAATTTTCTAGCAATTAAGAAATTTCTGCCATACCCATCAGAAACTTCTACTACTTCACCTTTTTTTCCTACTTTTTTAACATCATTCAACAGAATTACTTTCATCTTCATTCTCCTTTGTAATAGTATCTTTTAACACTTTCATCAATTCATTTTTAAGCGAATCAACGCTTTCGTCTTTTCTTTGTACGCCTGCACCGGTCATATGCCCACCACCATGCATTTTTTCCATGATGACTTGGACATTAAAACTATTCTTTGAGCGAGCAGATATAGCAACTTCATCTCTTGAAACGCGAGTAACCACAAATGAAGCATCAATCTCTTTAATCTGCAACATCTGATCTGCTGCCTGAGCAATAATCGACCTCGGATAAACATCATCATCCATCGCACTTATCGCAAATCGATTCAAATATCTTTCTGCACCATTGATTAGACGACTTCTTCTTTTTACCATTTCAAATGGTTCTTGTGACAGCTCCTCACAAACTACTGGATCGGCGCCATATTGCCTTAATATTCTTGCGACATCAAAAGTCCTGGCTCCGGTTCTTACTCTGAAGTGATTAGTATCAATAACCAGACCTAAATACATGATATTAGCGATATTCGGCGTAATAGTTGTTCTTCTTAATAAATATGGCAAAAACTCAACAGTTAATTCACAAGTTGAACTAGCGCTCGCTTCAATATATACCAATAATGGAGTAGTATCTAAATCAGCACTTCTTCGATGATGATCAATTATGACAACTCTTTTGGCTGCCTTTAATAAATTGGAACCATTCGATTGGCTGGCACTATGGTGATCGACCATGATTACCAAACTATCATCATTCAAGCGATTAATCGCTTCACTTTCGGTTACAAAATCATAATTTTGTTCAATATCATCCTTAAAGTGTGTCAAAACATCCTGTATCATCGGTTCAATACCACCGGTTTTACCAATGATTGCCACTTCTTTACCGTGGCTTTTAACGATTGAGGACATACACAAAGCCGAACCAACACAATCGGCATCCATATCCTGATGCCCAACAACGATAACATTTGAACTCTTATGTATCAAATCTCGTATCGTATTAGATATTACTCGAACACGAACCTTAGATTGTTTTTCTCTAGCTTCACTCGAACCACCAAAGAATACTACTTCTTCGCCACTTTTTCTGACTACAACTTGGTCACCGCCTCTGGTTTGCGCTAATTCGATTAACGACATCGCCATTTCATCAAGTTCATCACTACTCACATCACCTCTGGCAAAAGACATCGACAAAGTTATATCAAAGCCTGCTTTCTTAGCTTCCTTACGGACTAAATTAATAATGCTGAAACGGTCTTTTCTAAGTTCCTCATATTTCTTTTCGTCCAACACCAAAAGTAAGCGATCGTTATATAAAGACTTATAAATGATATTATGATGCTTAAAATATTCAAATACCGGAACCTTAATGTTGAAATTAACATAAGAAATATCACCCTCAACTTCCGCTGTTTCATCATAGTTATCAAAATTAACATAACCGATAACAAGCTGACTTCTTTCTAACTTATCCTCTAAATCACTTTCTTTGGAGACATCTTTAAAATATAAAACCGAAGCATTACGAGGTTTTCTAACTTCGTATGTTTCCTCATTTATCTTTACAGTGACATGATCTACTTCTCCCTTTAACAGTTCTAAAAGTTCAGGCAACCATGTCAAAAGTTTTTCATTTGAATGATCCATTGATCTTTCATTAAAAAGTGATGACATCCATGTAATGACAAATTCCTCATTATATACAAGTACACCTACATCGGCGAATTTAAGCGCTTCTTTGCTTCCAGCGTCTAAATTGGCCTCTATTTTTTCACTTGTTTCTAAACGAATCTTGTCAAAAGAATAAATCGTTATCCCCAAAGCAATAAGCATTATCAAATAGACTGTCGCTGCAATCAAAACATCCATCTTTAAAACAAGAGATAGAAATAACATCCCCAATAATAGCGCAACGCTAACAATCGCAGCTAATAATCTTACTTGTTTCAGCTTTCTCATTTGCCTTGACTTTTCCTTTCGATATATTTTCTAAGTGGACCACTTCCGTATAAAAATCCAAAAATCAACAATAAAACAATTGAATACGGAAAGAATAAAAAACTTATCAATATTAGATAAAAACTAATATTTTTACCTAAGACAATACTACCATAAACAATGAAAAAGATGTAGCCAATGAATACCAGCACCGTTCCACCTAATATGCCAATAGTAATACATAAATATTGCATAAATTCATTTGTCTTAACATACGGAAGTGCAAACAAAGCAAATACCATAGCCATCGCAATATATGTAAGAACTGGCGATATTTTAAGTGAATATAAAACCATAATCTTTATATTCTTTATCTTTAATCGTTTTAATAGGTAGATTGATAATAAATGTATCAGTGCGCCTTCAAGCACGCCTGTTAGAACCAGCGAGATCACAAAAGCGACCACTGCTATATTATTTAAGAAATCTTCCACTAATCCTAAAACTCCTGCTTGTGCGAATACATCTTTCATTGAATTAGTAACTATTGCTACTTCTTCAAAAAGACTGTAGCCAAAAATCGGAAGAACTACCATCATTATCAGCACTTCGCCCAAAACCAGTATTAAAATTTCCATGAGCAACAATCGACTTCGATCAAAATCTTTGCTGATACCATAGGCATAGGTAAGACCGGCGATAATACCTAAAGGAAGATAGATATAAGAGAATATTCCACCCAATAAAAGTGTAATAACTATTGCCCCAAATGATAAAATCAAGGCATCTTTAACTGTGTACATCGCTCCATAAATGATGATAATTTCAGCAGCAACTAAAAAAATCAATTCATCAAAAGCGAACGCAAACAATCTATTAATGACCATAATAGCTCCTAGTATAGCCAGAAGCATTGATCCCATTGTTAGTTTTTTTGTATTTTTCATAATCTTATCCTAAAAACATAAAGCCTCCATCAAATGATGGAGGCTTATTAAATTAGTCTTGAATATAAGGTAATAATGCCATTTGGCGTGCTCTTTTAATAGCAGTTGCCAACATCCTTTGATATTTAGCACTTGTACCTGTAACGCGTCTAGGAGTAATTTTACCATTGGCAGAAATAAATTTCTTTAGTAATTCAACATCCTTATAATCGATATAGGTAATTTTATTCTTTGTAAAATAGCATACTTTCTTAATTCCAACTCTTTGTTTTCTGAAAGCCATAATTACATTCCTTTCTATTAATAAAATGGTAAGTCATCACTAGAAATATCAAGTGATGGCGTATTAGCAAAATCATCATCGAAATCGTTATTATCGAATGATTGATTACTGCTAGCGCTTGGTGTAAAAGTTTGATTTGATTTTGTACCATCGCTTCTGTTCTCGCTCTTAGAACCTAAAAGCTGAACATTTTCGCAAGTAACTTCTGTAACATATACTCGACCATTTTGTCCCTCGTAATTACGAGTTGTAATTCTGCCTTCAACACCTACCAAACTACCTTTGCTGGCATACTTAGCCAAGAAATCAGCAGTTTGATTCCAGGCTACACAGCTAATAAAATCAGCAGTTGGTTGGTTATTGTTTTGTGAATTTGTAAAGCGACGATTACATGCTACTGTAAAAGTTACAACTGAGTTATTCGAACTAGTTCTTCTTAACTCCACGTCTTTTGTAAGTCTTCCGACCAATATAACTTTATTGATCATAACTATTTACTCTTTTTTTCGTCTGTGCAGATTGTCATTAAACGAACAACATTGGCATTGATACCCATTAAACGAGTAAACTCATTCAATCCTTCAACGCTTGCTGTAAAGGTTACAACTACATAATAACCCTTTGTCATATCGTCGATACGGTATGCAAAATCACGCATTCCCCATTCATCAACATTATCGATGCTACCACCATGATTAGTGATAATTGCATGCATATCACTAATTAATTGTGTGCGGCTTGCATCATCTAATGAAGACTTAACGATATACATAGTTTCGTATTGTTTCATTATTTTACCTCCTTTTGGTCTATTGGTCTTTTTCAAGACAAGGAATAGCATTTTCTCTATTCGCCTTAGTATTATATCAAAAATATCTAATTATTGTACAGTATAAAAATCTATATTACAGGCAATTATCCAAGAAGCAATTCAGATACTCCGATAGCCACAAAAACAAATATCAATAAAGTGAAATATATTTCATTATGGTTTTCTATTGCGGTATTTACACTCGAATCAATTTTTCTTTTATTTAGAATACTCAATATATCTTTCTTTAAGTTAAGAAAAATATTTATCTAACTTATCAAAACGGGATTCAACATAATACCTAAAATATTCCATTATCACTTAATAATTTAATCACCTTTAATCTCTTAGAAGATACACATACATTTAGCTCGATATTTTTTTTTTGATAATTCTTGTTCTAAAATTAATAAAGCATTTTCTTTCCTTCTGACTAAATCAACATTATCTATTAAGTTCATATTATAATCAATGCCATACCAGCCATCGCCGTATTTAACTCTGTTTAATGTAGTTTTAACCTCAATTAATCGCATTCTGATTATTTAATCAATTATCTATCTCACGCTTAAAACGTTGAATCTCTTTGTTCAATGCTTTAGCAATAACAGGGCTTGATGAACCAAATTCAATCATCAATCCTTCTTTTATTTCAGTAATTCTACTTGCACCCAACTTGCTCAATTTCGCAAAAGAAACTGCTTCTAAATTTGCTAGCTCTAATTTAACCCTGAACAATCCACAAGTTACTTGCGTGATATTATCTAAACCACCAACCGATAAAGAAAGGTTTTCAATCAAATCATTAACTTTATTGGTATTCAATAAATTATACGCAAATTTACCATAGTATAGTTTTGTCGCAATGAAACATATCACAAAAGCAATTACCCCAACAATAAAGATGCCTAAAACGGAATCAAATAAAATTGGATCTCTAAGTTGAATAATGTAATCCGGAAAAGAACCAGGCATCGCTACAATAGTTGAACCAGAATATATAAAGCCTAAAAAGATGTTCAATGACGAGAATATATAAAATAGAACCAATACTACAAATAAGTAAAAACATAATAATAATGGCGATGTAAATAATAGCAATAATTCCAAAGGTAACGGATTGCCATATAAAACCGATATCACTATTGCCAAAACAAAAAATAAAATGCTTCTTTTCTTTTCTTTTTTATCACTAATGCTAAAAAACATGCCGAGATAAATAGCGGGAATTACAAAGAAATTGATTGCATAATACGGAGTAATAAAACGTCCGCATCCCGCATATGTCGCATTAGCTTCTTGCATGAAACGCCATATATTGACATCTCCAACCACATTTTGCCCGGAAAGGGTTATGTAAGAACCACCCTGACTCGAATACCAGAAAGGTTCTCTAATCATATCACCCAAGCCAAATATTGACATCACACGATCAGCGACCCCATAAATGCCTATTCTAATTGGATCGGATAAATCTCTTGCCACATAAACAATCACATCTTGTACGATTGCATAACAGAAAGGATATACGAGTGTAACCAAAAATCCCAACAATCCACACAACAAAATATTATAGATAATGGCAGCTGTATCTTTATTGACGAAGCCAAGGAATGATGAATTGCTGCGATTTCGTGACCTGATGTATGAATATCTAGTTACAAACGCCACCAAAAAAGCCCCTAGTAATCCTGTGTGTAGTGGATAATATGTCACATTACCAGAACTGAAGGAAATACCAATATCATTCGCATAAGCCAAGCTTGACATTGTTGAGTTAGTCGAAAATAGCATCGTTACCACTAAAAAAGTCAAGTAGCCGATAACCGCCATTGTAATAGGAACTCCACTATTTGCCTTTTTAGCTACCAAATTGCTTAGAAAAAATAAGGGTAAAGCTTTAATAACTGTCTGTCCAATTTGTAATAATAAATTAGCTAACGACAATATAAAAGGACTAGTAAAAGTATAAAAAATATTTACATTTTCATTTAATATTAACGATCCGATGGCAATCATAACAAAGCCAAAATAAGTGATACGAATCGGCAATTTTAAATTTTCATATATTAAAGTCCATCTTTTCATAAAATATAAGTTTATTTTACCATTATCAAAACTTGAATACAATTTAAGATATAATTAAGTCATGAAAACAAATATTGAAAAAGAGTACGCAGTTTTACTCAGCAGAGAAGAATATCTTGCCTTAACTAAAGCTTTTAACTACGAGGAAGTCCATCAAACTAACTATTATTACTCATCAAACGACAAAAATATCGGCATAAGAATAAGAACAGTTAACGATACAAACATTTTTACAATGAAAGTCAAGGATGAAAATAACAATTATGTTGAATATGAAATGCAATTAGATGAAATAAGCTTAGATAATAAGAGTGTAAAAGAGGTATTGTCTAGATTTCATCAGGAAAATCCAAGACCTATTGGCATCCTTAAAAACAAAAGACTCATTTATAAGATGCAATATGGCGAATTAGCTTTAGATCAATCTGAATATCTCGGTCATATTGATTATGAAATCGAATATGAATTATATGACCATAGATATGAAGGAATCAATGAATTTTTAGATTTATTAAAAAAATATCATATAACTTTCATAGAAAATTTAATCAGCAAATACGCACGATTCATCAAAAGAAGAAACGAACTGAAAGTCGCAATTTTAAATGCTGATGGCACAGAAGAATCCGAAGCTCTAATTCCCTACGATTTATTATCGAGAGCCAACATCACTGTAGAATTAATATCAATCAATGAAACAAAATACGTAACATCTAGCCACGGTGTTAACTACATTTGTAAAAAGACCATCAAAGAAGCAAATAAAGATGATTATTCAACTATTATCTTACCGGGCGGTATGCCGGGGACTATAAACCTCAAAAACCATGTAATAGTTAATGAATGGATTGATGATTTTTATCAAAAAAAGAAACTTATTGCGGCTATTTGTGCAGCTCCAAATATCTTGATATCTAAAGGTCTGCTTAATGATAATGAATTTACAGTATTCCCAGGGTTTGAAAATGATAAGCATCCCGCTAAATCTTATGTGTATCAAAAAGATAATATGATTACTGCCAAGTCAATGGGACATGCTATTGAATTCTCTAAAAAAATAATCGCAAATCTAAAAAATGAAGAAATCGCCAATCAAACGATTGGTGAGATAATGCAGGTGAATGATGAACAATAGTATTAAATATCCTATATATAAAGACAGAAGAAACAGTAACTCAATCAAATGGGATTTAAGCTTTAAAAATTATCCTTATGATGATTTATTACCATTAAACATTGCTGATATGGACTTTTTAACCGATGATAAAATCATCGCACAATTAAAAGATAAGATGTCTTACGGAATATATGGTTATGAGGCTCTGCCTGATGATTTTTATGATGTTTTCATATCATGGTATCAAAAACACAGAGAAGTTTCACTTTGTCAAAACGATATATTTTTAGTTGATGGAGCTATGGATGGTTTATACCGTTTGCTTTATTCTTTCTTTAATCAAGACGATGCTATATTAAATTTTGCACCAGTCTATCATCGATTCAAAGAAGTCATCACTAATACTAAGCGAAAAGTATATACTTCTAATCTAATTTTTAAAGACACGTATTTTTATTTAGACTACATTGATATTGAAAATCAAATTATTGAAAATCAAATTAAAGCGATTATTCTTTGTTCACCATCTAACCCGATTGGCAGATTGTGGAAATATGACGAAATAAAAAAATTAATCCTTTTGTGTCAAAAGTACCATGTCTATCTAATTGCCGATGAAGTTCATCTAGATATCGTTTTAAATAATAATGTTGGTATCTCCGTCTTAAAAGTCGCTGAAGAATTGAAAATGAGTGATTTAATCATCACCTTACATTCTATCGCTAAGCCATATAATCTATCCGGTCTTGCTCAGGCTATGCTCATAACCAAGAATAAAGACATTCAAAATGCTTTCAAAGAGTATCAGATTGCTCATGGTTTTAGGGAAAAGATATATTCAACATTACCATCATACTATGTATATAAAAACGATGATACATGGCTTAATGCAATAAGAAGACAAATATACGAAAACTACCTTTTATTTAAAAATGAGTTAAAAGATAAGTTAGATATCATTCCATTGGAAGCTACCTATCTCTTGTTTGTTGATTTTTCTAAATATATCAACAATATAAAAGCTAGTGATTTCTTACTAGAAAAAGCTCATATCTTAGTCAATGATGGATCGATTTTTGGTGATAATTATTCTTCATGGGTCAGAATCAATCTAGCCACTTCTAAAGAAAATATCCAAATTCTAATCAATCGCTTAAAAAAGATACTTGTTTAAGCTAGATTGTGATAAAATGTCTTGGTTGGGGAGTGGTATCGAAGTGGTCATAACGAGAACGACTCGAAATCGT
>CAYNZZ010000014.1:0-30623 GCA_964401865.1 uncultured Erysipelotrichaceae bacterium | reverse complement strand
GAAATGGCTTTTGTATCAGGTGGCGGACTATGTCAATTATCTAATCTTCTATTCTATCTATTTTTAAACGGACCGTTTGAAATCATTGAACGACATGGCCATCAGACAAGAGAATTTGATGATCCAAATGCTTCAATCAGAGGAATCGATGCCACAGTGGCAGAAGGATATCTGGATCTCAAAGTTAAAAATATATCTAATCAACCGATACAGATCAAAATCGTTTTTACTGACAGTGAAATAATTGGTGGTTTATACGCCAGAGAAGAAATTAAAGAAAAGTATTCCATTATCAATAAAAATCTTACCTACAATACCATCAATGGCGAGCGTTTTGAAACTGTAGATATCTTTCAAGAAATAATATCAGATAAAAACCTTGAAGAAAAAAAGCTTTATACAAATGTAGTTAAATTGCTGTATGAGGCAGAAAGCTAGGAGAGAATATGAAAAACTTTGCAATAATTTTTGGAGGCGAAACAAGCGAATACGAAATAGCACTAAAAAGTGCATACGCCTTTATATCTAATATGCCAAACGACATAAAACCGTTATTATTGCCAATTGACAAAAACGGCAACATGTATCTATTCGAAGGACAACTGGATGATATTAAAAATGATTCATGGAAAGAAAGAAGCAATAAGATTATTTTTTCACCTAATAAAAGTGACCATGGCTTTTATCTAAACACACAATTAATTAAAGTGGATTCGGCAATCATTATCATTCATGGTAAAAACGGCGAAGATGGAACTATACAGGGCTTACTCAAATTAGCTGGTATTCCTCTTGTGGGTAGTGATATTTTAGGAAGCGCCTTGTGTATGGATAAATATCTATCCCATAAAGTAGCTGAAAGTATCGGCATTAAAGTCGCAAAAAGTATTCTGCTAAATAAAGAAAGCATCATTGAAAAAATCGATTTAAAATACCCATTATTTGTAAAACCTTTAAAAGCCGGTTCTTCTATTGGTATTACTAAAGTAAATGAAGAAAAGTATTTAATGAGTGCAATTGATAACGCCTTTAAATATGATGATGAAGTAATTATTGAAGAAGAGATTAAAGGCGTCGAGGTTGGCGTTGCCATTTTAGAAAACAAAGAAACTATCATCGGTGAAGTCGATGAAATAGAAATGAGTCATGACTTCTTTGACTATGAAGATAAATATATGAGTGATACATCTAAAGTTTATCTTCCTGCTCGCTTTTCAATTGAAAAAAGACAAGAAATCAAAGATACTGCCAACAAACTATTCCACATCTTAAAATGTCGTCATTTTGCCCGCATTGATATGTTTATCGATGAAAATCAAGATATCTATTTTAATGAAATAAATACTATTCCTGGCCTAACCGACCATTCTCGCTTACCCAATATGCTTAATGCAATTGGTATGAATTTTAAAGACATCGTTAATTATTTGGTACATATTTATGATTGATTTAAGACTGATTAATTTTGACTATGGATTAGATGAAAGCACTTCTAATCTAGTTCCATATAGTGATAAATATCCTGAACATCTACTAAACAATGAAGTCACGCGCATGCTCCATGAACTGTTAGAGTATATAGATGGCGAAGATTTGATATTCCCTATCAGTGCTTACCGAAGTTCAATTTATCAAAAGAAAATCTTTGATGACTCGGTAATAGAACACGGGCTTGAATACACCAAAACATTTGTAGCCCTTCCCGGTCACAGTGAACACCAAAGCGGCTTAGCCATTGATTTATCCACCGACAAAGAAGAAAGCGATATTATCGCTCCTAAGTTTTCTTATGAAGGAATCGGACAAGACTTTTTAAACCATATGCAAGATTTTGGTTTTATATTACGTTATCCAAAAGATAAAGAAGGCATCACTAAAATCGGTTATGAACCTTGGCATTTTAGATTTGTCGGTTTGCCTCACTCCAAAATAATGAAAAAGATGAATTTATGTCTTGAAGAATACTTAGAATATCTTAAAAGTTATTCTTTAAATAAACCACTAATATATGATGATTACAAAATATTCTACAATTCAAAACCACTAGATATAAAAGGATATACGATGAGTCCTAATAACTATGATGGTTATATATACACCGGTAAATATGGCAAAACTCATTAATAATCAAAACTTTTTAAGCATCATTGTCATAGCAGTTGCAACATTAATCATCGTCTTTTGCATTCTGCTGGAATCATCGTTTTAATCAAAGGAGATAAAATGCAATACGAACGCGCATTTATTGAAATAAATAAAGAAAATCTTTTACATAACTATCAAGTTTTATCATCTATGCTTAAACCAAATACAGAGTTCATAGCAGTATTAAAAGCTAATGCTTATGGCCACGATGCTCCTTTAGTAGCAAAAGTGTTGAATGATGCAGGCGTAAGATACTTTGCAGTAGCATCAATAGATGAGGCTATTAAATTAAGAGAAGAAAAAATACTTGGCGAAATATTAATCTTAGGTTATACCCACACCAGTGATATTCAAAAACTAATAGATTATGATTTATGTCAAAGCATAGTGGATTATGATTATGCTTTGAAAATTGTGCCATTCATCAAGGAGAAAAGATTAAAGGTTCAAATTCAAGTTGACACCGGTTTACATCGCTTAGGATTTAATATTGATGAAATAGATAAAATTAAAGAACTATTTTCATATAAATGTCTAGACATCAAAGGCATATACTCGCATTTTTCAATGGCTGATAACCTAAATGAAGAAGCCATAGCGTTCACTCATAAACAAATAGAAAAATTTAATTATTTGACAAACGAACTAAAAAAAGATGGTTTAAATGTAAAAAGCCATATCCAAGGAAGTTACGGCTTAATAAATTATCCTGAATTGAATTATGATTATGTGCGTATCGGCATGTTGATGTATGGTAATGATATTTCAAGCCACGCTAATAAGAAATACCCTATTAATTTAAAACCTGTTCTTTCTTTAAAAAGTCACATCATTCATATCAACCACATAAAAAGTGGTGAATATGTATCGTATGGAACTATTTTTAAAGCCGAAAAAGACATGAAGGTCGCAACGATATGTCTCGGTTATAAAGACGGTTACCCTAAAGCATTAGCCAAAGATGGGCATGTTATAATCAAAGGACAGTATGCAAAAATAATCGGTGGTATCTGTATGGATCAAATGATGATTGATGTTTCTGATATTGACTGCAATGTTGATGATATTGTCGAATTGATTGGCGATCATAAATTAACTAACGCCACCTATCTATCATCATTATACGGCAGCGTTGCCTGCGAACTCTTATCAACCCTTGGAAGACATTTAAAAAGAATCTTGGTTTAAACATTTATTTAGATAATATAACCACATCTCATATAAATCATTAGCATCTGCATCGCTGATGCTCGGTTCAAATATATCGACATCATCCCTTTTAAAATCATCTATCGTATAATAATTAGCATACAATCCAGCGAATCGACATGCTCCTAAAGCGGTCGATTCTTTCATTTTATTTCTAATGACTGGTATCTGCAAAATATTACTTTGAAATTCCAACAAAAAGTCATTAACTGATGCCCCACCATCAACTTTTAATGATTCAATTTTAAAATCAAAATCTGACTTAATCGCCAACAATAAGTCTTTAACCTGATATGTCATCGCTTCCAAACTCGCGCGCACGATATGACGATAATCACTGCCTCTAGTAAGCCCAAATATCGCTCCTTTTGCCTTTTCGTTCCAATAAGGAGCACCCATACCAGCAAAAGCAGGAATGATATATACACCACCATTACTATCGACACTTCTGGCTATCATTTCGGTTTGATTGGCATCGTCAATTATCTTAAGACTATCTCTTAACCATTGTATTAAAGAACCAGACACAAATATTGAACCCTCTAACGCATATGACAAAGCAGAAATACCCTTGACATCATCGCTCAATCTCCAAGCAACTGTCGATAATAAACCGTTTTTCGATTTAACAATTTCATCGCCCGTGTTCACCAGCAAGAATCCGCCAGTACCATACGTATTCTTTGATTCACCCTTCTTGAAACAAGATTGTCCAAATAATGCAGCTTGTTGATCGCCAACTAAAGCATTAATAGGACAAGGATTAGAGAAGAAATAATATTCTTCCACTCTCCCGTAATCATCAGCGGTGTTTTTGATAGAAGGAAGAATATATTTAGGAATATCAAAAAGTTCCAACAATTCATCATCCCAACTAAGTGTATGAATATTCATCAAGCAAGTTCTAGATGCATTGGTAACATCAGTCGCATGAACTTTGCCACCCGTGAGTTTATACAAAAGCCATGTATCAACCGTGCCAAATAAAATATTAGGATTGTCTTTAACTCCTTCGACATTTTCAAATATCCACCTAATCTTTGTGGCACTAAAATATGAGTCGAGAATTAATCCGGTCTTTTCTTTAATCACCTCTTCACATCCCAGCTTTTTATATCTTTCTACAATGGCGCTGGACTGTTTAGATTGCCATATAATCGCATCATAAACCGGTTTCCCAGTTACTTTGTCCCACATAATTGTCGTCTCTCTTTGATTGCTGATGCCAATTGACACAACATCCTTAGCATCAATTTGTCCATCATAAAACAATTCTTGAATAACACTAAGTGTTGATAGCCATATTTCGCCAGGATCAGCCAATACATATCCATCTTCAGGGAAATAATTCTTCAATTCTTTTTGGGCACTTTTTATGACATTTTGTTCCTTATCAAAGATAATAGCCCTAGTCGATGTAGTTCCTTGGTCAATAGCTAAAATATACTTCATAGTCTTATTCCTCATACTTATTATTAAGTATAATTATAGGCTAAATATTTGACATTTTAAACGAAGATATTTAAAATTTAACTCGTGAAATGTAGAGGTTTTATGTCAGAAAATATTAACGAAATAGCTAATTTACTTTATTTAATAAATAGAAAAATAAATAATCAAATAGGCGAACAGTTTGCACCTTTAAATATCACTTCTACACAAGCTAAAATAATTTATGAAATATATCACCATAGTGTAAATACTATCTGTGATTTAACGATTACTTTAGGTCTTACATATCCTAATTGCTCCAACATATTAAAAAGAATGGAAAATAGCGGATTATTAAAAAGAGAAAAACTTGAAGATAATCGTCGTTTCACCAAAGTAACCTTAACTAAAAAAAGTTTAGAAATTATTGATGATATTACTCACAGATTAAATGAAATGAATGATTTTTATAAATCATTAGATAAAGAATCCTATAACAAAGTTCTTGAAGGATTAACGATATTAAATGAAACATTAGGAGGCAAATAAGATGAATTTAGGGATTGATATTGGTTCTACAACCATCAAATGTACACTCTTAAATAATGGAGAAATTGTATTCAAAACCTATCGAAGGCATAACTGCCAAGTCAACGAAGCGCTTCAAGAACTTTTGAACCAGATCAAAAATGATTACCATATCGAGAAACTGAATATCGCTATCTCTGGTTCGGCTGGAATGGGGTTAGCCAATAGCTTAAATATTCCTTTTGTTCAAGAAGTCTATGCAACAAGAATTGCTGCCAATAATTACCTTGACCATCCTGATTGCATTATTGAATTAGGTGGTGAAGACGCTAAGATTCTATTTTTGAGTGATGATGTCGAGGTCAGAATGAACGGAACATGTGCTGGCGGAACCGGTGCGTTTATTGATCAGATGGCTCAACTATTAAATGTTGAAGTTGGCGAGCTCAATGAGTTATCAAAAAAACACGAAAAGAAATATACCATCGCATCAAGATGCGGTGTATTTGCAAAATCAGATATACAACCTTTGATTAATCAAGGAGCTAAAAAAGAAGATTTAGCTTGCAGTATTTACTTTGCAGTATGTAATCAAACCATAACCGGACTAGCTCAAGGAAGAGATATCAAAGGTAAGGTTGTCTATTTAGGCGGACCACTAAGTTTTAATAGTGAACTTAGAAAAGCCTTTGATGAAACCTTGGATTTAGAAGGTATCTTCCCTGAAAACAGTTTATATTTTGTCGCCCTTGGAACAGCAATCATGGCTTTAAAAGAAGATGAAATGAATATCAGCGACATTATCAAAGGTATAGAAAACGCTGATTCAAAGATGAATTATCACTCCCTATCTCCACTTTTCAATAATGAAGAAGAATATCAAGTATTTAAGAAAAGACATGATAAAGCTAAAGTAAATATTTTAAATCCTGATGAAATTGTTGGCGATGTTTATTTGGGTATTGATGCAGGAAGCACAACGCTTAAAATTGTGCTCATCAATAAAAAACAAGAGATAGTTTATTCTTCGTATCGTTCAAATAAAGGAAATACTTTGAACCTTGTCTTGGATGATTTAAAAGAACTGTATCTTAAAAATCCAAAAATGAACATTATCTCGTCTTGCGCCACTGGATATGGCGAAGATTTGATTAAATCAGCTTTCAAAGTTGATATGGGTGTTGTTGAAACAATGGCTCACTTCACTGCTGCTAAAGCTTTTATGCCGGATGTTGACTTTATTATTGATATCGGTGGACAAGATATTAAATGTTTTAAAATTCATAACGGAACAATTGACAATTTATTCTTAAATGAAGCTTGTTCAAGTGGTTGCGGTTCTTTCTTGCAGACATTTGCAACTGCATTAAACTATTCAATCGAAGATTTTTCTAAGTTAGCTCTTTATGCCACCCACCCTGTTGATTTAGGCTCAAGATGTACAGTATTTATGAATTCTTCGGTCAAGCAAGCACAAAAAGATGGTGCTACTATCGAAGATATTTCAGCTGGTCTTTCAATCAGTGTGGTTAAAAATGCTCTATATAAAGTAATCAGAGCCAGCGCTAAAGATTTAGGCGAACATATCATTGTTCAAGGCGGAACTTTCTATAACGATGCTGTACTAAGAGCTTTTGAAATGGAATTAAACACTCAGGTGATTAGACCAAACATCGCTGGTTTAATGGGCGCATATGGTTGTGCTCTTTACGCCAAAGAAAACAGCAACCCTGATGATAAATCAAATATTCTTGGCTTTGATGACTTGTGTGCTTTTCAAAATAGTGTCAGACAAGTTAAATGTGGTCTGTGCAATAATCATTGCGAGTTAGCTATTCATACATTTGGCAAAGATTCACGTTTCATCAGTGGCAATCGTTGTGATAGACCAATAGCCAATAAATTAAATGTCGATGATTTGAATATTTATGAATATAAACGTAAATTATTGTCAGAATTTAAACCAATAAAAGGTAAAAGAGGGAAAATTGGTTTACCAATGGCTTTAAATATGTATGAAATGCTCCCATTTTGGTTTAATTTCTTTACTGATCTAGGTTTTGAAGTCGTCAGTAAATTTGAAAAAGATATGAAGAATTTTAGAAAGGCACAGAATTCTATTCCAAGTGATACAATTTGTTTCCCTGCTAAAATGGTTCACGCTTCTATTTATTCGTTATTAGATGAAAAAGTTCCATATATTTTCTATCCTTGTATGACCTATAACATTAAGGAAAACAATACTGATAATAACTATAACTGCCCAGTAGTAGCTTACTATCCGGAAGTTATCTCAGCCAATGTCAAAAGAATTAAAGAAACAACATTTATCTCGCCATTCATTGCTGTTCACAATCGTAAATTGTTCCCAACAAAAATACATGCGGCTTTAAAAGAAGTTTTCCCAGATATTTCAAATCATGAAATAGCTCATGCGTGTAAAGTAGCTTACAAAGCGTATGATAATCATTTAATTAAAATTAAAAATAAGGGACAAGAAATAATTACCAAAGCTGAAATATTAGATAAACAGATCATTATTTTGGCAGGCAGACCTTACCATATCGATCCGCTCATCAACCATGACATCGATAAATTATTAGCTAGTTATGATGTCGCTATCATCTCTGAAGATGCAATCGACTGTAGCTTTAATGCAAGCAAATTAAAGGTTTTAAATCAATGGTCATATCATTCTAGACTTTATTCTGCTGCTCACTATATCAAAGATAAAGACAATATGAACCTTGTTCAATTGGTTTCTTTTGGTTGTGGCATTGATGCTATCACAACCGATGAAGTAAGAGAAATATTAGAAGGTCACGGCAAGATATATACCCAATTAAAAATAGATGAGATAACTAACCTAGGAGCAGTTAAGATTAGATTTAGATCTTTGCTAACTGCACTAAGACAGAAGGAGCAAAAAAATGACTGATAAAATAGTATTCACAAAAGAAATGGCTAAAGATTATACTATCTTAATCCCTATGATGTGCCCTATCCATTTTGAACTGATTAAAAATGTCTTAGTTAATTCCAAATACAAAGTCGAACTATTGACCAATACTGGTCCTAGTGTTGTAAATGCCGGACTAGAATATGTACATAACGATACTTGTTATCCTGCTCTTTTAGTAATCGGTCAAATGATCGATGCTTTAAAAAGCGGCAAATACGATGTCAACAAAACCGCTTTGATCATTACCCAAACCGGTGGAGGATGTAGAGCCAGTAACTACATTCACCTGCTTAGAAAAGCGCTAAAAAAAGCCGGTCTTGAACAAATACCAGTTATATCACTAAATTTTTCTGGTCTTGATTCTCAACCGGGTTTCAAATTAGATTTACATACTATTAAGTGTCTATTGGCCGCTTTAGTATATGGCGATTTATTGATGGACTTATCTAATCAATGTAAGGCTTATGAAGCAAATAAAAACGAAACTATGAATCTTGTCGATGAGTGGATTAAAAAGCTTTCTATTGATTTTAAGAATAACACTTCATTAAACAAAAAAGAAATGAAACAAAAACTTAAAGAAATAACCATTTCATTTACCAAGATTAAGTTGAATAAAATACCTAGAGTAAAAGTCGGTATTGTCGGAGAGATTTACATTAAATATTCAGCACTTGGCAATAACAATCTAGAAGATTTCTTAAATAATGAAGGATGTGAAATAAAAGTTCCAGGTGTAATGGGATTCGCTCTATATTGTATATATAATTCAATTGAAGATTATCATCTATATGGTGGTAAAATCAGCAAATTATTAACTTTTAAAATAATATATAACTATGCTTTAGGACTAGAAAGAATGATCATTGACGCCATAAAAGATAATTCTGATTTTGACGCTCCAAATCCTTTCGGAAACACGATTGAAGAAGCTAAGAAAATTATCAATATCGGCACAAAAATGGGCGAAGGCTGGCTGTTGACGGGTGAAATGATGGAATTAAACGCTTCAGGATTTAAAAACATCATCTGTACTCAACCTTTTGGTTGTCTGCCAAACCATATCGTCGGTAAGGGCATGATAAGAAAAATCAAAGAGCTAGATCCAAGTTGTAACATCGTCCCTATTGACTACGATCCAGGTGCCAGCAATGTCAATCAAGAAAACAGAATCAAACTAATGTTATCTATTGCTAAGGAAAAGCTATAAGAAAATGGACTTCATTGTCCATTTTTGTTTTGATATGAATACACACAACCGCAATAATCCTGATGATATAAATCTAACTCAGCATTCATTTTATTGTTTTTATCTAGGCCGCCATTTTTCTTAAAGTCGCTATGCAAAAACTTTACTCCGTAATTCTTTTCCAATTCTTCACCTATTTCATTAATATAATTAGCATTTTTATGGTTAGAGATTGACATTACGGTTGTGCAATAATCGAAATGGTGTTTTTTAGCATATTTAAAAGCTTCTTTCATTCTCAAACCATAACACATCACACATCTTCTAAAACCTTCTTTATCATCTTTATATTTAGATATTTTATTTAAAAATTTTTCTTGTTTACTTTCAGGAACAACTATTTTTATTTGATGTTCATCTTTGATGATGTCAAGGTATCTTAGAAGTTCGCCTAATCGTTTTTGGTATTCGGTATTAGGATAAATATTATCATTAGTGTAATAAATCGTTATATCAAAATACTCATCTAGTAAGATAAGCGGATAAACACTGCATGGTCCACAACACACATGCAGCAATAACTTCTTTCTTCCAATCATAGAAGAAATCTCTTTTTTAAATAAAGAATTATAATTAGCCATATAACACTAATGATTTTAACATATCTAACTATTTAATAACATTTAATAAATGCATAATCACAATGTAATCACTGACATAAATGAAAAGAGAAGTAATTATGTAACTTCTCTTTTAAACTTTTTATTATTTTATACTATCTAGATATTTAAATCCTAAATATGCAGCTCCAAATATGGCAGCTCTATTATTCAAAGAAGCCGGTACAATCTCTGGCTTAAAAAGCGAGCTAAGTGGAGAGTTACTGATTTTGGCTAACAATTTATCCCACCAGTATTTTCTGGTATCAACTAATCCACCACCGATAATAATCTTTTCAGGATCATAAGAATTATAAATCGTCATGCATAGATTATACATATCATCAATAAAATCATCCAAAACTTCAAGTGCTATCTTATCTTCACTTTCGACAAGCCCGAAGAAATCGTAACCAGTATCAATCTTAGTATTTGATCTATCGTTATATATCTTTACCAGTGCCGTGCCAGAACAATACTGTTCAACACAACCCTTTAAACCACAATTGCATTGCCTGCCATTTGGATGAAGAGTTATATGCCCTAATTCTCCAGCGCTCCAATGCGATCCATGTATCATCTGACCTTCACAGTAAATCGCTGCACCGACACCTGTACCCAACGAAATGCAAACATAAGAGTTTAAACCCTTTGCCGAGCCTTGCCACTGTTCACCATAACCAGCGACCTTGCAATCATTTTCAACCACTACCGGAATATGATATCTCTCTTGTAATAACTCTTTTATTTTTACCCCTGTCCAACCAGGAATATTATCACTAGCGAAGAATACATCACCGGTCTCAATATTTATTCTCCCAGCCGATCCTACCGAGATACAATCGACATTCACTATTTTTTTAAGCTCCTCAATTACTGCATATAAAGAGGCAAGTAAATTTTCAGGACCTAATTTAGGATTAGTAGGAAAACGACGCTCGCAAACGATTGAAGCATCTTCACGAAACAAAGCGCCAATTGTCTTAGTACCGCCTATGTCAATCGCTATACAGTGCTTCATAGTCCTACTGCCTTATTGATGTCATCAACAATCTTCTTAGTTATTATTTGAGGTCTGGTAATACCTGCGCCAATCGTTACCGCGTGAGCACCAGCCTTCAAAGCCTCAATAGCCTTCGTAGAATCCCAAAAACGACCTTCCGCCACTATCGGACTCTTACATACTTTTGCCAATTGTCTAACCAGTTCAACATTAGGTTCGCGCAATTCTTGAATAAGATCAGTATTCTTATTTGTAGTATCCGGAGTGTAGCCCCATAATGTTGTCGCAACATAATCACAACCTAAACCATCAGCAATAACACCTTCTTCATAAGTAGAAATATCCGCCAATATTTCAATATTAGGATATTTTTCTCTTACCAATTTATAAAATGTTGGAAAGTCATTGCCATCATAACGAGGATATGTAGTTGCATCAATACATACAATCTCTGCTCCTGATTTAACTACCAAATCGACATCTTCCATTGTTGTGGTGATATATGGCCAATACCCTTCATGCACAGTTTTGATTAAACCTAAAATAGGAATATTGACCGCTTTCCTTACAGCACATAAATCACTGTAAGTATTTACTCTAACTGCAACTGCGCCACCCATTTGAGCAGCTATCGCCATTCTCGCCATAATATCCGAACCATGCATTGGCTCTTCAGGAGTTGCTTGGCAAGAAACAATTAAACCTTTTTTTAAAACGCCCATTATTATACCTTACCTTTCTTCAATATTCTATCATAAGTAATCGCCAGCAACATAACTGCGCCCTTAGCAACCCATTGCCAGTATTCACTGATATTAAGCATTAACATACCATTACTCAATACTGCCATAACAAGTACACCGGCAAATACACCGCTGATCTTACCTTCGCCACCAGACATAGAAATACCGCCAAGAACAGAACCGGCAATAACATCCATTTCGTAACCAAATCCCGCACTTGGTTGAGCGGTATTGGCTCTTGATAATAAAACGATACCTGCAATTCCAACGATTACACTACAAATTACATAAGTTATATAACGACGTTTTCTTACATTGATACCTGTAAGTCTTACAGCTTCCTCGTTACCACCAATCGCATAAATACTTTGACCAAACTTAGTGTATTTTAAAACAATATATGCTAAAACATATAAAATCAACATGATGATAATCGGAATCGGAATGCCCAAAACATAACCTTGCCCAATTACCTTAAAGTCACTAGTAAAACCATATACTGGGATAGCTTTAGTAATAATGTAGGAAATACCTTTTAAAATCTGTAATGTTGCAAGTGTAACTATCATTGCATTTAATTTAAATTCTTGTACAAAGAACGCATTTACTAGACCGCAAATAGCCGCAAATGCCAAAGAAGCAAGAATAGCAAATACCGGATGAACACCATTCACCATCAATTTAGCACATATCACACCTACACAAGCCGTAACACCACCAACCGATAAATCAACTCCACCAGTCAATATTACAAACGCCATACCTACTGCCATTATTCCTACTACTGATATTTGTCTTAAAATATTAGTAAAGTTACTGGCAGAAAAGAAGTGTTCAGATGTTAAAGAAAAGAAAATAATTTCAAATAGCAATACAAAGTATATTGCATATTTTCCTAAAAAGCTTTTTATATTAATCTTATTATTCATACTAATCCTTTCATTAAGAAGCTAATGTCATAATAGCCTCTTGTGAAATATCATCGCCAACCAATTCGCCAGTAATACGACCTTCACGCATAACCAATATACGATGACTAACACCAATTAATTCAGGCATTTCTGAAGAGATTACGATAATCGCTTTTCCTTCTTGTGCCAATTCTTTAATTAACTGGTATATTTCTTGTTTAGTCCCAACATCAATACCTCTAGTCGGTTCATCAAGTATCAAGATATCACAGTCTTTCAATAACCATTTAGCCAATACGATCTTTTGTTGATTGCCACCAGATAGATTGATAACTTTATGGTCGAGTCCACGAGCTTTGATCTTTAAAAGATCATATAATTCTTTGATATCTTCTTTAGCCTTTTTAAATGTAATGAAACCCCACTTGCTGTAAGCATCTTGTGAAGGCAAAATACTATTTAAAAATATATCTTTATTTAATACAAGACCTTGAGTTTTACGATCTTCCGGAATAAGACCTATTCCATTTTTAACCGCATCTTTTGGTCCTTTAATATTCACAACTTGTCCTTTAATCTTAATTGTGCCAGCAGTTTTGTTGTCAGCTCCAAACAAGATTCTAATTGTTTCAGTACGTCCTGCTCCTGCAAGACCACCAAAGCCTAATACTTCACCCTTTCTAAGCGAGAAAGAAACACCATGAACTTTATCGTTTTCCAAATTCTCACATTCAAGTACAACTTCTTTAGCACTTAAATCTTTTTCTGGATAAATGTCATTAATTTCACGACCTACCATATCGCGAATCAAATCATTTTCACATACATCACAAGTATTTACTGTTCTAATGTAATGACCATCTCTCAAAATGGAAATTCGATTAGTTAAATCTAAAATTTCATTCAACTTGTGAGAAATATATATAATTGTAATTCCACTATCGTTTAGTTTTCTAACAACCCTAAACATCTGTTCGACCTCATGTTCAGTTAAAGGTGCACTTGGCTCGTCCATTATCATAAGTTTTACATTATGATTAATACACTTAGCAATTTCTGTTGCCTGTTGGAAAGCTGGCGATAACTTACTTACTCTAGTTCTAACATCAAAATTAAAACCAAGCTCACTTATAGTCTCCTGCGCTTTTTTAATCATTGCCTTTCTGTCTAAAAAACCATTTTTCTGTATTTCAACACCATAAAAAATATTTTCATAAACAGCTAAATTAGGGAATAGATTAAACTCTTGGTATACAACCCCTATTCCGGCTTTTATCGCATCACTTGGAGACTTACAAACGAGCTTTTTACCATCAAAATAAATTTCTCCGCCATTGGATTCAATGGCACCGGCAATCGTCTTGATAAGCGTAGATTTGCCAGCACCATTTTCACCAACTAAACCATATATTTCACCCTTATATATGTCAAAACTAATGTTTTCGATAGCTGGAACTCCGTAATATGATTTGGTTACATCTTTTAAGCTAAGAATTACTTCTTTTTCACCATTCATAATCGAACCTCCAATTTAATAATTAATTTCTATTATTTAATAAATTCAGTAACATTTGTAGGAGTAACAACATTTAAAGGAATAACAACTGGATCAGCAATTGGTCCTGATTCTCTAACTTGTAAAGCTGTATCTACTAAAATCTTACCTGTACCAGAAGCATTAATATCAATTGTAGCTTTATATGCAGTACCATTCTTGATTAAATCTAATGCTTGAGCAGTACCATCCATACCACCGATATAGAATTTATCATTGTCATCAGCTAGATGATTAGCTTCTACAACACTGTATGCACCTAATGCAGCAGCGTCATTACAACCGATAACTACTTGAATATTTGGATACATTTGAATAGCTGTTTCCATTGCGTTAGTACCCTTTTCAACAGTATTAGCAGAAATACTTTGAACGATATTAGCATTAGGAGCAAATTCTTTGATACCATCTCTCATACCATCACCTCTAGGCACGATAGATTCGATATCTGGATAATCTAATACTAAAACATCAACAGCTTCATCACCCCAAGTTTCAGCGATATATTTACCACAAGCATCACCCAAAGCTCTACCTAAATTGTATTCAGGGATTGTAACGAAAGCTTGAGAACCTTCAAAGTTTTGGTTAGCTGCCACAACAGTAATACCTGCTTCAGTAGCTCTCTTAACTACATCTTCCAAACCTGTATCACTAACAGGAGAGATAATGATGATATCAACACCTTTTTCGATGAAGTTTTCAACTTGAGAAATTTGAGCAGCAATATCTTGGTTACCGTTTGTAATTTCTACTTCATAGCCAAGACTTTTTGCATATTCTTCTACGCCATTAGCTAAAGTAACGAAATATTCGTTATCTAATGACTGAACAGAATAAGCAACTTTTAGAGTTTCTTTTTGAGTGTCGTCTGTTTTGCCAGGATTTGTTTGCTTGTCATCACCGTTTGTACAAGCAACAAGCATAAGCATACAAACTAGAACCATAAATACCTTTTTAATCATAATGACCTCCTATTAAATGGCATTTTATATCTTTAACTCTCATCTCAATGACATCTTGTATTTGAATACTTTAGAATTCACGATACGAAAGTTAAATTCAATTTTTTTATCGTTATAATACGATACACGTTTAACTAACAAAGCCGGACTTTTAGCTTCCATATTCATAATCTCAGCTGCATAATCATCAATAATAATTGCTTCGATAGTTTCTTCAGAATGATTTGGTCTAAAACCATAATTGTTAGTCAATGTTTCATACAACGAACCGTTGTTTTCATTTAGCATTTCTTTTTTAAAATTGGGAATATACTTTTCAGGAATATAAGATCTATCAAAAGCCACTACTGCACCATTAGCCAGTCTTAACCTCTTCAAACGATATACCATCTCATCATTTCTAATATCTAGGGCCGTAGATATTTCATTATCGGGTTTCATAAGTTTTAAAGATACAAAAATACTTCCCGGCTCCATATTCATCTTCTTTAATTCATCGGTAAAACTATAGAAATTAGACATATCTTGACTAATTTCTTTAAATTTCACATAACAGCCTTTTCCTTGATGTTTTTCAATATAGCCTTCAGATTCTAATTCAGCCAATGCTCTATTAATGGTTATTCTAGATACATCGTAGATATCACATAACTGCACGTTTGTCGGTAGTTTATCTCCAACCTTATACACATCATGCGTAATCTTATACTCAATATCTTTTTTAACTTGGCTGTAAGCGGTTTCTCCACTATATTTAATAAGCATTAAGTACCTCACTTGTTATAACAACATAATAAATTAAAACGCTTACATTGTCAATACGATAAAAAAATAAGCTAAATTACACTGAATATTCATTTAAAAAGTAAGGCACCCTGCCTGGCAGATGCCGTAAAATAGTTAAATTTTTTAAAAACTGTTTTACGAGTTCTCGCCATTATTCAATAATTTTTTATGATCTAAGTTAAATAATAAAAAAGAGCTTTTACATATATGCATAAAGCTCGTTTTTTTGAGTTATATTAATATTCTGCTACTATTCATTATCGATAAACATACTGTCGCCAAACGAAAAGAAACGATATTTCTCTTTTATAGCTTCTTTATATGCGTTCATGATCATATCTTTACCAGCAAACGCCGATATCATCATAATTAAAGTCGATTTAGGCAAATGAAAATTAGTAATTTGAGCATCGATTGATTGTATTTTGTATGGCGGATAGATAAAGATATTCGTTTGCCCATCTGAGCCTTTGAATTCACCATACTTAGAATAGATTGTTTCTAACGTCCGAGTTGATGTAGTTCCTACGGCAATTATTCTTCTGCCTTCTGTTTTGGCATCGTTTAATCTTTTCGCCGTTTCATCAGACATCATATAGTATTCTTTATGCATATGATGTTCTTCAACATTTTGTGCTTTAACCGGTTTGAAAGTACCTAAACCGACATGAAGCGTAACTTCTTCGATTTGCACGCCTTTATTTAATAATCTATCGTTAAGTTCAGGTGTAAAATGCAAACCAGCAGTAGGACAGGCAGCACTGCCAAGTATCTTGGCATATACGTTTTGATAACGACTTTGATCCTTCAATTTTTCATGAATATATGGAGGTAGAGGCATTTGCCCGAGTTTTTCCAAAACTTCTAAAAAGATACCCTCATAATGCATTTTAAATAGTCTAATACCTTCATCTTTTACTTCGATACACTCAGCTTTTAAAATATCATTACAATTTATGATAGTGTTTAATTTAATTGCTTTGGCATTACCGCACAAACATTCACAAATATCGTTTTCTTTAATGCTTAAAATCAATAGTTCTACCACTGCCCCTGTCGGCTCTTTAACTCCATGAAGTCTTGCCGGAATAACTTTAGAATTATTGCGCACTAAAACATCTCCTGGTCTTAGATAATCAATAATATCAAAAAAATGTTTGTGTTCAATTTCGCCTGTGTTTTTATGTAAAACTAAAAGTCTTGATTCATCACGTTTATCGCTTGGATGCTGCGCAATTAATTCTTCAGGTAATTCAAAATCAAATTCATCGATATTCATTAAAAGCCTCTTTCATCAAAACCATAACTACTAAGTATTTCTTTTTTATATTCTAAAAATCTATCTTCTTTAATCGCTTCTCTTGCCCCTTCAACTAGTCGAATTAAAAAGCGAAGATTATGAATAGACATTAGTCTGGCACCCAAACCCTCATTAGTTCTAAAAAGATGATTTAAGTACGCCTTAGTGTAGTTTTTGCAACATTCACAATCACAATTATTATCAAGTGGCGTAAAGTCTTCTTTATAAATACTACGTTTAATATTAATACGCCCTTTGCTAGTCATCAGTGTTCCGTGCCTTGCCAGTCTAGTAGGTAAAACACAGTCAAACATATCTACTCCTCTTTCAATACCTTCAAGGATATCGTTCACTGCACCGACGCCCATTAAGTATCTCGGTTTATCTTCTGGCAATTCACTAATAGCATAATCAATCATTTTATACATCGTTTCTTTGTCTTCGCCAACTGATGTTCCACCAATAGAATATCCATCAAAATTCATTTCAACCAGTTTTGAAGCACAATACTTTCTTAAATCTTCAAACTCACCGCCTTGAACAATGCCAAAAAGGGCTTGATTTTCTCTTGTATGGGCATCTAATCCACGCTTTGCCCATCTTATTGTTCTATCGGTTGAATCCTTGACATACTTATAATCACTAGGATATGGGATACACTCATCAAAAGACATCGCGATATCACTGCCAATTTTCTCTTGAATATGAATACTGTCTTCAGGCGACATAAATAGACGCATTCCGTCTAGATGTGATTGAAATAATACGCCTTCTTCAGAAATTTTTCTTTTTTTAGCCAAAGAAAAAACTTGAAATCCACCACTATCAGTCAAAACCGGACCATCATAATTCATAAACGAATGAATACCTCCAGCTTTAGCGACTGTATCTTCACCCGGCCTTAACCATAAATGGTAAGTATTAGATAAAATAATAGTCGCATTAATTTTCTTTAAATCTTCTCGATCTAAAAATTTAACTGTCGCCTGTGTTCCAACCGGCATAAAAACAGGTGTTTCCACCTCTTTGCCAAAAACGTTTAATTTTCCAAGACGCGCTTTACTGTTGGCGTCTTGATGAATTTTTGTATATGTAAAGTTTTTCATTTTTCCACCTACATTATCATATCATAAACTGTGTTATAATTTGTTTATGAAAAGTAAAGCGATTAAATCTTATAATTTGCCACAAGATAGGATTGTAGATTTCAGAATTGACGCAAAACCATATTCCGCAATTGTTGTATTGACTGGCATAGGATTTTGCCTATCAATAATCAATAATCTAAAAGTCACCGGTTTTGCCCTCGTCTCACTTGGCATATTCGCTGTTTTTTTCTTGCCTCGTCGAATTCTTTTAGAATTTTCTTCCGACTATGCCGTCATCTACAATAAAGCTAATCACTATGATTGCTTTATGATTTATTATAACGAAATTGTAAACTGGCTATATATCAAGAAAGTATATAACGATGAATTGTGCTTTGAGTTAAAGGATGGCAGTACCATCATCATCGAATGTTTTGGCCCTCGAAAAACCGAAAGGTTGCTAAATATGTATGCGCCAGGTAAAAAGAAAAAAGTGACACGAAAAAAATGAAAATAGTAGCTATCGATTTTGAAACAGCTAATAGCAGTTTCTGCAGTGCCTGTTCACTTGGTATATGCATCTATGAAAATGGCGTTTTGTACGATCAATTTGAATGGTATATCAAACCACCTAAGAAGTACTGTTTTTTCACTAATACATTTGTGCATGGCATTACATATCAAGACATTAAAGATGCTCCGTCTTTTGATTTTTACTATGATAAATTAGTCAAAGTATTTGATGACGCAATCATTATTGCACATAATGCTAAATTCGATTTGACGGTGCTAAATAATACCTTAGATTTCTATGGTTTGAAACATTTTGAAAATTCTTATTTTGATACTGTCATTTTTTCAAGAAAAGTTTTCCCTAATCTTATCAATCACAAGCTAAATACCGTAAGTGAACATCTCGGTTTAGCATTTCATCACCATAATGCCGCCAGTGATGCTTACTGTTGTATGATGATAGTCTTAAAGGCAATGGAACTGGCTTCCATCTATGACGTCAGCGAATTATTAAGCGCAGTTAATATGTCTTTAAAACATAATATGTAAATTTTACATTGTATTACATATTTACATTATTATGAAAATATACTACAATTTTAGTTGATGTACACAAATAAAGAATTTCAAAATAACGCCTTATTTTGGCAAAAAGTAGATACTCTCTATCTTTCGAGCAGTTTTGAACTGACTCGCAAAAAAGGAAGTCTTCATCCTCAATACCCTAATCTTCAGTATCCATGTGATTATGGTTATCTAAAGACGCTAGAAGATGAAAACGAAGACTTGATTGCTTGTTTTATCGGCAGCAATAGAAAAGAAGTCAATGCGATTATCGTCTGCGCTGATATTTTGAAGAAAGATCTTGAAGTAAAAATCTTAATTGGCGTAAGCGAAGAGGAAGAGGAAACTATATTACAGTTTTTGAATCAAACTGAATTCCAAAAATCGATTATTATCCACCGAGGTCTAGAAGTTCCTTCTTGGGCCCAAGCCGAGTAGCAAAGTGCTACTTTTATTTTACCCAATTCATTAAATATTCTATCTCTTTAACACTATCATCAAACTTTTCATATGTAATTCTAAAACCATTCTTTGTATAGAACTTAATGGCATCTTTATTTTTCTTGTACACATTTAAAGATAGTGTGTCTTGATTTTCCTTTGCTTTGTTCAACAAAGAAGTGCCTACACCTTTGCCTTGAAAACTTTGATGTACAAATAATCCTTCGATATAATTATTATTTAAACCGATGAAGCCAACTATTTCATCATCGATTAAATAAACATATACTTCTGCCCCAGGCAATGCTTCTTTTACATAATTATAATTATCTTTCCAGTGCCCACTTTTTATAAAATTATGCACTTTTAAATTTGCATCAAGCCAAATATGCATTACTTCATCTATATCATCAAGTTTAAATTTTCTAATCATTCTTGCCTCATCACATATTTTGAATAATCTTTATTATCTCTTGAGCTCTTTTTCGACAAACATAATATTTACTCGAATCAGTTATATCATCGTATCTTTTTTCTTTAAATGTTCCATGGCACATCGAAATACCGCTCCTTTTTATAAAAGATAAGATATTTTCTTCATTCAAACCACCACCGGCTAAAAGTTCAATTTTTTCCTTATATTTATCATTTAAATATCTAATATTGTCGGCACAATCATCTATATCTTTTTCACCCATTAAAAGTATGCGATCTACACCTAGATTAATTAAACTATTTATTTCTTTTTCCTGATTTTTCACATAGTCAAAAGCCTTATGAAAAACAAATTGTTTCTTATTGTCTTTAGATAATTTCACAAATGGTTTCAGATTTTCAATGTCGACATTCCCATCATTATCTAAAACACCAAAAACTAAACCATCACTACCATTTTCAATCAATATTTTAGCATCTTGATACATTATTCCTAACTCTTCTTTACTATAAATAAAAGAACCGGGCATCGACCTTACCATAGTCATAATTGGTAAATTGCATATTTCTTTCGCCTTTTTCAATACGGAAATACTTGGTGTAAGACCACCTAATTCTAAGGCGGAATTAAGCTCGATCCTATCGATGTCCAAATCTTTAACTGTCATTACATCTTCGATACCGCCACAACATATTTCTAAACTAACTTTCTTCATATTTATATTTTAATATATAATTGTGTTATGCCAAAAGTTTTATTAATGACTTTTAATGCATCTTACATTCATCCTAATTTAGCACTGCGTTGGTTATACGTCGCAAGAGATAAAAATTACGATGTCGAAATTAGAGAATATACTATCAAAGATGACATAAATAAAGTTAAAAAAGAAATAGAATTATTAAGTCCCGACATTATCGGAATGAGCGTTTACATATGGAATGCTGAAATAACTAAAGAACTAATCAGAACTTTACCGCAAAATAAATATCGTATCCTTTTAGGTGGCCCAGAGGTCAGTTATGAGTATCATCATTGGTTAGATGAAAATATCGAAGGAATCATTAAAGGCGAAGGCGAGATTAGCTTTTGGAAGGCTTGCAACAAAGAAGAAAATGTCGATGGATTGGTAACTAAAACTTACGAGTCAAAAGTACTAGGCACCGTTGACATTTCATACTTAGAAAGTTTAGAAAGTCCTTACTTTTTAAGCATTGACGATGACAATAGAGCCAATCGTTATCTATATTTTGAAACTAGCAGAGGTTGTCCTTATCAGTGTTCGTATTGTTTATCTTCTTTAGATAATCACATTAGAAACTTCTCGCTTGATTATGTCAAAAGAGAACTAAAAAAGATTGAAACACATCCGGTTAAACAAGTAAAGTTTTTAGACCACACGTTTAACTCTAATCCAAAAAGAGCTTTACAAATTGCAAGCTTTATCAACGGGTTAAATGTTAATACATCTTTTCAGTTTGAAGTAGCTTTAGAATTCTTCTCTAAAGAACTATTAGAATTCTTTAATCAAGCAAACAAAGACAGATTCCGTTTTGAAGTCGGCGTTCAATCGTTTAATGATAAAACTTTAAAAGCCATTCACCGCTATCAAAATACCGAAAAATTATGCGCTAATATTAAATATCTTAAACAAAATGATACTGTCATGCATACCGATTTGATTGCTGGTTTGCCATACGAGGGATATCAAAGTTTTAAAGAGTCCTTCTTTAAACTCTTTGCGTTAAACACTGATGAGATACAAATGGGTATTTTAAAGTTACTAAAGGGAACAAAATTAAAATCTGAAGACGGCGAATATGAAATAAAATATAATTCTTTACCACCGTACGAAGTTTTATCAACTAAATGGATAAGTAAACAAGAGATGAATAAAATCAAACTGGTAGCTAAAGTGATTGATAAAACTTATAATAATCATCGCCTAAGAATTACTTTCGATACTTTATTTAAAGAAGGATATGATATTTTTGAAATCATGGCTACTTTCGGAAGCAAGATAGTGGCTGTCGATAAAATTCAAGTTAAAGACTACTTTATTAAATTATATGAAACCATGATTCATTTCAATGTCAAACTAGCCAGAGAGCTTTTATTGAATGATTACTATTATCAGTTCAAAGAAAAGCCCAAATCTTTATTTGAACGGCCATCTATAGAAACAAGAAAAACATTCTATAAAAAACTAATCAAAGAAGGCTATGACGAACATGAATTAAATGAATATTCTGTATTTGATTACGCATATGTCGACGGTAAAACTGCTTATCAATTAGTTACATATAGTAAAGAACATTACTTAAAATCAATTAAATACTTTGATTTAAGTTTCCATCAACTATAATGTAATTTCTTTTAATTAAAAAGGAGATAAAAAATGAAAAAAATAGTTTTGTTATTACTGGCATTCTGTCTATTCGCTTGTACCAACACCGCCAATAATACAAATGATGACAATCTTCCATATTGTGATATCACATCAGATAGCTGTCTAAACGAAGAATTTGATTACGAAGAATTTATGAATGGCAATAATGTTTTTGAAGAAATAACTATGCAAGAAGCAATAGATAAATTCAAGAACCAGGAATCAGGGATTATTTATTTTGGTTTTTCAACTTGTCCTTGGTGCATTGAAGCCTTACCGATTATGAATGAAGTTGCTGCCAGTATGGATAAAAAAATATACTATGTCGCTACTAGGGACAGCGAAAGAAATCTTAATTATACCGACGAAGAAAAAGCCGAGATATTAAAATACATTGGCGAATTTGAAGATGCAGATGACGATGGAAATAAGCAAATATATGTTCCGCTAGTTATTACGTTTGAAAATGGTATCAGTAAAAAAGCCAATTTGGGAACAGTTGATGACCACGACGCACACGAAAGAAAAATGACTGATGAAGAAAAAGAAAATCTAAAAGAAATCTATACTGAATTGTTTAAATAGTTAAAGTTATAAATAAAACTCCATTATGGAGTTTTATTTATATATTCATCACTTATCTCACATTTTCACGACCATATAATTTCATTTCCAATGCTAAATCATTAGCTAAATCATAAGTAAAGACACCTTTTTTAGCTCGCCATACCCAATTACCTTTAGGAACAGATGGAATGTTCATTCGTGATGATGAGTCTAAACCCAATATATCTTGAACCTGAATTACTACTAGTTTAGCTTTTGACATCAATAATCCTTTAATCGCCAATCTTGCAAAATCTTCATCATTCTTTACACCAAAATAATCTTTGGCATACTTTTTATCGCCTTCATAAGCATTATTAAACCATCCCAACAAAGTGTCATTATCATGTGTCCCAACATAAGCTATACAATTAGTATCATAACGATGTGGCAAGTATTCGCTTGGCATATTATCCATTGAATTAAAAGCAAATTCTAAAACTTTCATACCTGGATAAGTGCTTTGATCTAATAAGGATTGAAGTGATGGTGTTTTGTAGCCTAAATCCTCGGCAATTAGATCGATATCACCTAACTCAGCTTTCAAAGCATCAAAAAATTCAATACCAGGCCCTTTTTCCCAATGACCATCTTTTGCCATGCCATCATAAGGGATAGAAAAATATGCATCAAAACCTCTAAAATGATCTATTCTTAAAACATCATGCACAGCCAAATGATGGGCGACTCTAGAAATCCACCATTCATAATTAGTTTCCTTATGATAATCCCAATCATATAAAGGGTTGCCCCACTTTTGACCATCCACTGCATAAGCATCTGGTGGTACACCTGAAACTTCACTCGGAATTCCATCTAAGCCAATTTTAAATAATTTTTGATTGCCATAGACATCACTAGAATTATGCCCAACATAGATTGGTAAGTCACCTATAATTAAGATTCCATTTTGATGAGCATAATCCAGCAATTGAAACCATTGCTTATAAAAAAGATATTGTAAAATCAAATGATATTGATAGATTTCTAAATTATCTTTAATTGTTTTTTGCGTTAAATCACTGTGTGGATTCTTAAATTCATCTTCCCACTCATACCAATGCATATCATTATGTATTGAACTCAAAGTCATAAAAGTCGCATAATCTTCTAACCAATCCTGATTATCAGCTATAAAATTCTGATAATCATCATTCCCAATATCAAATCTTTCAGCTACCAATTTAAATAATTGCTGTCTCCCTTTAATAACTAAGTCAAAATCGACTTTATCATCTACTTCATACCATTTAATGTCATTCACTTCATCTTTAGCCAAAAGTCCATCATCAATCAACAGATCAAGATCAATCAACAAAGGATTGCCAGCAAACGATGAATAAGCACTATATGGCGAATTTCCAACACTTGGCGGGCAAATAGGTAAAATCTGCCAATAACGCATATTAGAAGACTTTAAAAAGTCAACAAACTCAAATGCTTCTTTACCGATCGTTCCAATGCCGTGTGGACTAGGCAAAGAAGTAATATGCATTAAAATACCAGCTGATCTTTCAATCATTATTTCACTTCACTCTCCAAACTACTTATTTAGATTTTAACATTTTTATTCGCATCCTTTCTATACAATATAAACATGATTAGAAGCGAATATTTATTATGACAACGCATTCTTAAAAAACAGTCAAAAAGATCAATTGTATTGATAATCAGGGGGCAAAAATGATAAAAAATGAATGATATTTTATGAAAAATCTTTATTGTTTAAAAACTTTCTTATATAATTATAAAGTGTTTTTTAAAACATTTAAGGAGCTATTATGGAAAGAAAAGTTGGTACTGTATCTAGAGGAGTTAGATGTCCCATTATTCGTGAAGGAGACGATTTAGCTTCTATCGTAACTAATAGCGTAATCGAAGCGAGTGAAAGTGAAAACTTTGAATTAAAAGATCGCGATGTCATCGCTGTTACTGAATCAGTAGTTGCAAGATCACAAGGAAATTACGCAACTATCGAAGCACTTGGGAAGGATGTGCGTAATAAATTCGGTAACGACACAATAGGCGTTATTTTCCCTATCCTATCTCGCAACCGTTTTGCAATCTGCTTAAAAGGAATTGCTTCAGGTGTACGCAAAATTGTATTAATGTTAAGCTACCCAAGCGATGAAGTAGGTAATGCTCTATTGACTTACGATCAATTGGATGAAGCTAATATCAATCCATATTCAGATGTATTAACTTTAGAAAAATACCGTGAATTATTCGGCAATAATATTCATGAATTTACCGGTGTAGATTATGTTGAATACTATTCAAATATCATTAAAGAGATGGGGGCTGAAGTCGAAGTAATCTTCGCTAATAATCCTCGCACTATCTTAAACTACACTAAAAAAGTTCTAACTTGTGATATTCACTCACGTGCTAGAACTAAACGTATTCTAAAAGAGGCTGGCGCTGAAATCGTTTTAGGATTAGACGATTTAATGAACGAAAGTATTAATGGCAGTGGTTATAACGAAAAATATGGTATTTTAGGTTCAAATAAATCTACCGAAACTTCTATTAAACTATTCCCTAAGGAATGTAAGGGCTTAGTATTAAAAATTCAAGAAAATATTTTAAATATAACCGGAAAACACGTCGAAGTTATGGTTTATGGCGATGGAGCTTTCAAGGATCCTCAAGGAAAGATTTGGGAACTTGCCGATCCATGTGTATCTCCTGCCTATACTGACGGTTTAATTGGAACACCAAATGAACTTAAGTTAAAATACTTAGCTGATAATGACTATGCTGATTTAAGTGGTGAAGCATTGAAGAATGCCATTTCTGAGGCAATTAAGCATAAAGATAAAAACTTAGTAGGAAACATGGCATCTCAAGGTACTACACCTCGTCAATTAACTGACTTAATCGGTTCGTTATGTGATTTAACTAGTGGTTCAGGCGATAAAGGTACACCTATCGTTCTTGTTCAAGGATATTTCGATAACTATACTAACTAATGTTAAAAACCCTCTGATGAGGGTTTTATTTTTGAGCGTAAGATAGACTCTTACACTTTTTTAATTTCTCGCTTTATTTTATCAAAATCAATCTTACATGCTCCACAATTGCTGCAATTGCCGTTACAACTATGTCTATTTTTAATAATAGAAGATATAGCTAGCGAAGATATTAACATTATCAATATTATTACAATTGCATCAATCATTCGCTTTTATGCCCCTTTCTAAATAATAGATAAATCAAAGTAATTAATAGTATTATCGCAATTAATGTAAATATGTTAAAACTTGTCTCACCAGTAATTATTCCGCCGATTTGATAAACTATCATTGAAATAACATAGGCAAATATACACATATAAGCTATTGCGAAAATTGTCCATTTACCACTATTCATCTCTTTCTTGATAGCTCCCATCGCTGCAAAACATGGTGCACATAATAGATTAAAAATCATAAAACTATAGGCTGATAAATAAGTAAAATCTTGAGCTATCAAAGACCATATCTCATGTCCGTCCTCTGATAATTCGCTGGCTGTATGATACAACACACCGAATGTATTGACCACTTCTTCTTTAGCGATTAATCCAGTGAAAGTTGCAACTGTTGCCTTCCATGCCATATCACCAATCCAACCAAGCGGATAAAATAACCACGCAACTGCATTACCAATACTTGCAAGTAACGACATATTATTGTCTTCGACCATGACAAAGTTGCCATCCACAAAGCCAAAACCTTGAAGAAACCACAAAACAATAGAGCTCAATAAAATAACAGTTCCTGCCCTTTTAATGAATGACCACCCTTTTTCAAATGTTGACTTTAATACATTTGATAAAGAAGGCAAATGATAGGCAGGCAGTTCCATCACAAATGGCGCAGCGTCTCCAGCAAACAGTTTTGTTTTCTTTAAAATAATGCCAGATATCACAACTGCCGCAATGCCGATAAAGAAACTCGAAGTCGCCACCAAAGGATTGTCTCCAAACAAAGCTCCTGCAAATAAACCGATAATCGGCATTTTAGCACTGCAAGGAATAAAACCGGTTGTAATGATAGTCATCTTGCGATCGCGTTCTTGTTCGATAGTTCTAGATGCCATAATACCCGGAACCCCACAACCCGTCGCCACCAACATCGGAATGAAACTTTTACCAGATAAGCCGAATTTTCTGAATATTCTATCCATAATAAAGGCAACTCTAGCCATATATCCGCAATCTTCCATAATCGCAAGAAGCAAGAATAAAACCAAAATCTGTGGTACAAAACCAAGAACTGCACCAACACCTGCGATTATGCCATCAAGAATTAACGATGACAATGCTTCGCTAACTCCTAAGGTGCTTAGTAAGCCTCCCACAAATTCTGGAACCATCTCACCAAAAAAAACATCATTAACCCAATCCGTCGCCATTGTGCCAAATGATATCGATGTTGAACCCATCGCTATGGTATATACCCCAAACATAACCAAAACAAATATCGGAAGAGCCAAGAAGCGATTGGTAATAATTTTATCTATTTTGTCAGACAGACTAAGTTCGTGTTTACTTTTTCCTTTTTTGACCGTCTTTTCAATCAGCTTACCGATGTATTCATATCTTGAAGAAGCAATAATACTCTCTGAATCATCGTCATAAATATCCTCGGTTTTTTTAATTATTAAATCTATTTCATCGCTAATCTTTTTATTTAGTTTTAATTCTTCATTGATCTTTTCATCTCTCTCGAATAATTTTACGGCGTAATAATTAACCTGTTCAATATTTATATCATTTTTAATCAGTGTACCTATTTTTTCTAAAGCTTTAAGTAATTCACCATCATATATATTTACATGACTTATTTTTTTATCTTTGCTCGCCATTATCACTTTATCAATCATTGATGTCAAATTACTATTTTTTAATGCAGAAATCTCAACCATCTCAACATTTAATTCCTTTGATAATTTTTCAATATCAATATGATCGTTATTCTTTTTTACTAAATCCATCATATTGATAGCGATAATCATTGGTATTTCTAATTCTAATAACTGACTTGTGAGATAGAAACTCCTTTCGATATTTGTTCCATCCACAATATTAATTATGGCATCAGGTTTATCATGAACCAAATATTCTCTAGCCACAACTTCTTCTAAAGTATATGGCGAAAGGGAATAAATACCAGGCAAATCCTGAATTACCACATCTTCTCTGCCCTTTAATAATCCTTCTTTTTTCTCAACTGTAACCCCAGGCCAGTTACCAACTCTTTGTCTTGAACCGGTCAAGGAATTAAAAAGTGTAGTCTTGCCACAGTTTGGGTTACCTGCCAATGCAATCTTAATCATATATCCCTCCTTGTTAGTTTAAACTAACATAAATATAAATAAAAATTATGCAACTTCTATCATTTCCGCATCAAACTTGCGAATTGATAACTCATATCCTCTTAAATTAATTTCGATCGGATCACCCAATGGCGCAACTTTTCTCACAAATAGTTCTACACCTTTAGTAATACCCATATCCATAATTCTTCTCTTAATTGGACCTTCACCATTTATTTTTATAACTTTAACAGTCATACCTGGCTTCACATCTTTTAAAGTCATGCAAAATGCTCCCTTCTAAACAATGATACGATTAGCTAAACTCTTATCAAGAGCAACTCTAGTACCTTTTACTTCTACGATAAGATTACCATTGATACTAGAAACAATGGACACAGTCTCATTTTCGATAAAGCCAAGATTTTTTAAATGATTAATAATCTTATCTCGACCTTGAATTTTTAAAATAGTATATGATTCCCCTAAATTTCCTAATCCTAATGGCATAAGCAATCTCCTTTTGTTAGTTACATCTAACATAATTAGTTTAAACTAACATCATATCAAAGTCAATAAAAAGTTAGTTAAAACTAATAAATATTTATATAAATTTATCTAGTATAATGGATTCAAGGAGATATAAGAACAATGAGAAATTTTACTTATCAAGCACCAACGAAAGTATATTTCGGCGATAATCAACTATTCCATTTAAGCGAAGAAATAAAAACATATGGCAAGAGAGTCCTTTTATGTTACGGCGGTGGTTCAATTAAAAAGATTGGCCTATACGATAAAGTGATGAATGAACTGAATAAAGCCGATATTGATGTTTTTGAATTAAGTGGCATCGAACCCAATCCAAGAGTGGAGTCAGTTAGAAAAGGTGTACAAATCTGTAAGGATAAAAATATTGATCTCATATTAGCTATAGGTGGAGGTTCGACAATTGACTGTTCAAAATGGATAGCCGCCGGAGCTTGCGTCGCTCATGATGTGTGGGATTTTTTCACTACTGATATCAAACCCAAAAAGGCCCTTCCTATCATTAGCATACTCACATTAGCGGCAACCGGTTCAGAAATGAATGGTGGCGGAGTTATCAGCAACTTAGAAACAAAAGATAAAATCGGAAGAGCATCTAATATTTTACGTCCAAAAGTTTCATTTTTAGATCCAACCAATACATACACCGTTAATGAATATCAAACTGCCTGTGGTTCAGCTGATATATTAAGCCATTTAATTGAAGTCTATTTCAATCGTGAAGATGATTTATATATGTTAGATTGTTTTATCGAAGGTATGATGAAAACTGTAATCAAGTACGCCCCCATTGCTATGAAAGATCCTACTAATTATGAAGCTAGAGCCAATCTGATGTGGACATCTTCATGGGCAATCAATGGATTCATCAATGGTGGAAAGAAACATAGCTGGAGCTGTCACCCTATGGAGCACCAACTATCAGCCGTTTATGATATTACTCATGGTTTAGGACTCGCTATTCTTACTCCAAGATGGATGGAATACTGTTTAGATGATGACAATGTCTTCAAATATGTTCAATTCGGAACCAATGTCTTTGGCATTGATTCAAATCTTGAACCAATGGAAATTGCTAGATTAAGTATTAAAAAACTGTCTGACTTCTTTTATAACACATTAAAACTTCAAAGTAATTTTACCGAGCTAAGTATTAATAGCGATGATTTCAAGGAAATGGCTAAAAAAGCCTGCTTAGCTAAAGGAGGAGTAATAAAAGGATTTAAGACATTAAATGAAAGCGATGTCGAAAAAATATACGAAATGTGCGAACAATAAATCAAAACTACCGGCTCAGCCGGTAGTTTGTTCACGCCCTATAAGGGCTTGATACCGGCTCAACTCTAAAGA
>CAYNZZ010000013.1:0-31951 GCA_964401865.1 uncultured Erysipelotrichaceae bacterium | reverse complement strand
GATCCGTTGTAACATTGTTGGAGGAATAAGGATAAGCGGACGAGCTGAGCAGGCCATTGAAGGTAATGGTCTCTCCCGCCGTTGCGGAGGTCTTACTCAGAATAGGCACTCGCTCCAAGCTGTCTTTCTTATACGCCTGCTCCATTGCCAGAGGAATCTCGCCCCTTGTGTTTGTGACCTCTACGGTATAGTTGCCCGATTTGGCCGTGCTATCACCTGAAGCGGTATCGTACATTTTCATGGAAGCAAAGTTGGAATACTTAGCCCCATCTTCGGTCAGCAGCTTGCCGAAGGTGGTGGCGTATCCCGACGTTGGATCCTGGTCACGGGAGGACACATATCCAACATAATCCTTCTCATAGCTGCCTACGTTGGCCTTGATTTTGGTGAAATACTCGCCCTCGCCAAGTCCTGCCATCTGGGCGGTAAAGGTAACAAAACCACCACTACTGGTGAGAGTACCGTTGTACTTTTGTTCAGGGTTCTTTGTCGTCGTATACCAGACTTCCACAGTTTTGCCCGTGGTTGCAGGAATCTTCTGGGCGGTGACGCCAATTTTATCGTTGTATGCATAAGTGAATTCCACGGTCTTATCGGCGCTCGCGGCACCACCCTGATTGACCACATGGAACTGTCCCAAATAATAGATAATATCGGGATCGCCTTCGTGATTATTATAAATCGGTTGATTGTTGGCTTTTCCATTCACACTCATGCTTTCTCCTACTTGAGCGGTGAAGCTGAACGTAGTACAGTCACCATTATAGAGATACCATGTACCATCATCTTGCCAAGTGATCGTTCCGCCCACTGCGGAGGCAACGCCAGTAGTGGGCGTCTTCCCCTCATAGCATCCAGGAGCAGTTTTACCAGTATTTAAAATAGAATCACTACCCCATTTGACAGCATTTGTAGTTGTGTTGTCGCAATCAGATTCCCATATAAAATAAGGTGTTAAGTATTCCTGCCCATACTCTAAATAAAGGTTTTCATAAACTAGTGTAATGGTATGATTATCTTTGTTTTCTATTACTGCGAAATTAAATCCATTCAAATAATCACCGTTCACATCCTTGTGATTATCTGGATTTAGCATATTAGGCCTAGTGGACTGTCCTGCAGGGTCATAGGTAACATGGTCGAATTTCGCATAAACATTTGTGCCATCTTTTACATAATATGGCAAGGCGATGGTAATCTCCAGCTTCTTAAAGAACTGGGGCATATCGATGTAATCCTTGTCTGGATTTATCCAGATTTGTCGTAGAGCAAATAGCTGGTTCGCCGCCACTGGCACACCATTCTTTACGCCAACTCTAGACAGTCTTGGACCGGTCTGAATGGCTCTGTTGTCACCAGGCGTATCATTGTATTTGCCTGTAATCTTAGGAGTTACGGAGATTGTCTGATATGTTTGAGCGTCTGTGTAGACTCTGATTTTGAGCGGATTAGTAAGTGTCTGCTCTGACCTTCTGTTCCAAAGAACGGTGTCCGGGGCCAGAACGATATTAAAACTGTTCTTTTCCGCTGTGTTTTTGAGGGAATAGGTGATAGTGCCATTTGTAGGACAGTATCCGCCGTAGTTATTCTTACTATGCAGCTCGTCAATACTTTCAGGCGTTACGCTCTCTGCCATACCGCCTCGCTCAGGAATCGGGTATTCCACCACGGTCAACCCGTCAGGCACGGTAATCTCTACTTTTTTGTTTGCCAGATTCAGTTTACTTTCCACCGCAATGTGCAAAGTGAACTGCTTGGAAAAGTCAACGGTAAAGAAGGTGGCATCATTTGACAAAGTTTGATTGTCCACACCCTCTGCCCAGATCTCGGCGGTGGCAATCTTCATTCCGTCAACAACACTATCACCAACATCCAGCGTCTGAATATTCAAAGTCTCCACAAACGCTAAAAGCATGTCGACCTTATCGACATCGATGTTAGACTGTTGTTCGCGATCAAGAGTCTCATATGTGCGTTTTATTTCAATCGCCTGTTTGAACAGACTAAGCATGCTATCTTCATCTAAATTCTCTGAATTCTCTATCCTAGCAAGAACATCGTCAATCTGTTGTTCTAGACCATCTCTATCTGAAGGTAGATAATCTACATTCTGTTCTTTTTCCTCTGCGATTTGTTCTTCTTGTATGCTTTGTTCAACTTCTTCTATAGTTTGGTTTGAATCTTCGCTAAGCTCCTCGTTTGCTGATACCATAGTCATATTCGTTCCAAGCAATAAAATGCAAAGCGTAATATTAGCAATTTTGCGCCAATAATTTTTCTTTTGTGTATATGATTTCATAACGCAATCCCCCGTAAATACGAACTATCTAATAATGAATATCTTATCGTTTAACCATTATCAAAAGGTGTACTTTTGATAATATCTTATACTTCTAAAGTATGCAAAAAAAAATGATTAACATTCAAGATTTTTTGGGATTTTTTTCGTCTTAAATAATGTTATAACAACGGTGTATAAGAATCGAAGCCAGTACACAAACGTAGTATATAATTATCTTCATATCTTCAAAATGATTTAGAAGAAACAAAGAGCTCATGAAAAAAAGCTATTAAAATTTTAACTATTGCTATTTTTGATTTAGATATAATAAAAGCCCATATATAAAGGGCTTTTAGCAATCTATATGGTCCCCAAAGCCGGACTTGAACCGGCATGGATTGCTCCGTACGATTTTGAGTCGTATGCGTCTACCAATTCCGCCATTCGGGGATTGCTATATCATTTTACACTATTTGTTTTTTAATTACAATCAGAAAGCGACAAAGTGTCACGATTTATGTAAACAAGCCCATAAATAAATGTGGTCGTTACTAAATATATCATCTCCATCAGATTATTTATTCCTAAAAAATAAAGATTCAGAACCAAAATAACCGTTAGCATAAACACATATACTTTAAAGATATTTTTCATCTTCTTAGATAAAACACTTAATCCATAAAAAATATAAATATTAATAGTTGTAAGCAGAGCAAAACCGATATAAGCCGACAATATATGTAATTGAGAAATTATACTATTACTTCCTAAATATGGAAGATATACAGGCATAATTGAACTAATCATCAATAAAGATTGAATTTTTTTAGATACAAAATTTTTAACCGCCATCATAAATGATATTCCTAATATTATTCCAAAGCCAAGCACAAAAATATATCGATAAATATTATCGGCATATCCAGATATATTATCAATAAAAAGATCGCCTTTTAAGCATAGTGCGATCTCTATAATTAGTAAGATAGGATATATGAAGAAATTATTTCTTTTCATTATCAATTAAGTCTTTCAATGATTCAATAGCTACTCTAATTGCTTTATCTGTATCGTGAACCTGAATATTCTCTAAACCAGCTCTTTCTCTTTCTTGGTTAGCGCATACCAAAAACACACTACCACAACGAACATTTAAATACTGTGCCACAATAAATAAAGTTGCCGATTCCATTTCACTTGCCTTGGTATGTAATCTTAGCCATGCGTCCCACTTGCTTTCAAGCTCAACATGATTTGGAAGAGTTTCTGGCCTATGTTGACCATAAAATGAATCTTTGCATTGTACGATTCCTACATGATGAGGAACATTTAATTTCTCACTAGATTTGACTAATGAATTGACAATGTCTAAATTGGCAACTGCTGGAAATTCGATTGGTGCATATTCCTTGCTTGTGCCATCAAACCTTATCGCACCGGTAGCGATAACGATATCTCCGCCTTTTACATCAATATCCATTCCTCCGCAAGTACCTACACGAATAAAAGTATGGGCACCGCATTTAACCAATTCTTCCATCGCTATTGAAGCACTTGGTCCGCCAATGCCAGTAGAAGTTACTGAAACTTTAACACCATTAAGTGTACCAGTATATGTTACAAATTCTCGACTATCGCCAACTAATATTGGATTATCAAAATATTTAGCGATTTTCTCACATCTTTTTGGATCACCTGGCAATATAACATATTCACCTACATCCCCTTTTCCAACTCCGATATGATACTCTTTTCCATTACCTTGATTGTAATCAATCATCGCCATAATCCTCCTTTATTAAATTATAACATTTATTAGACTTTCATAGCACGCATTGCATTTAGTATCGCGATGAAAGCAATTCCCACATCAGCAAAAACTGCCATCCACATACTTGCAATTCCAAACGCTCCTAAAATCAACACTATTAATTTAGCACCTAACGCAAGAATGATATTTTGCCATACAATAGCCATCGTCTTTGTTGCTATCTTTATTGCTTTATCAACTTGACTGATATCATCATCGACAATAACTATGTCACTAACTTCAATAGCTGCATCGCTGCCAATAGCACCCATAGCTATACCAACATCTGCACGCATTAATGAAGGAGCATCATTAATTCCATCTCCTACAAATGCAACCTTACCTTTTTCATTTAATAAGCTTTCCAGTTCGTTGACCTTATTTTCAGGCAAAAGTTCAGCATGAACTTCATCAACGCCAATTTCCTTCGCTAAATCATTGGCGTATTCTTTTTGATCGCCCGACAAGATAACTGTTTTAATATTCCTATTTTTTAAATTGTTGATTAGCGTTTGAGCTTCTGGTTTAACTTTGTCTGAATATGTTAAGTAACCCAAATATTCATCATTGACCGCAACATAAACAATAGTGTGCGATACATACGGCTCTTCGACTTCAATGTTATTTTCTTTCATAAGTTGAAGATTTCCGGCATAAATAGTTTCATTGCCTTTTGATGCAATAATACCTTTACCAGCTATTTCTTGATATTCAAAATCGCTAGTATCAACCTTTTTATTAACGGCTTTTCTAAGTGATAATGCGATTGGATGATTAGATTTATCTTCAGCAATCAAAGCGTAATTTAAAAGTCTATCTTCATCTTTATTTTGAGCATATACTTTATCTAAACTAAATTCCCCATAAGTAAGCGTTCCAGTTTTATCAAAAGCAACTGTATTCACTTTACTTAATGCCTCGAGATAATTACTTCCTTTAACTAAAATACCATTTTTGCTGGAAACACCAATGCCACTAAAGAAAGTTAATGGCACAGAAATGACTAAAGCACACGGACACGAAATAACCAAAAATGAACAAGCCCTAGAAATATAATCTGTCCATTGGCCATTAAACAGTGGTGGAATAATCGCCAACATCAAAGCCATTATCGTAACGGTTGGTGTATAGTATTTTGCGAATTTTGTAATGAAATTTTCACTTTTTGACTTTTTGTTACTAGCATTTTCCACTAAATCCAATATCTTTGAAACAGCAGAATCTTCATATTCTTTATTTACTTTTAAATAGATTGGGCTGGTTAAATTAATCGAGCCACTCAATATCTCATCACCAGCACTAACCTCTACCGGTCTAGATTCACCAGTTAAAGCTGATAAATTTAACGAAGTCTTTCCCTTGATTAAAGTAGCATCTAATGGAACTTTTTCTCCCGCTTTGACTAAAATGATATCGTTGATACCTACTTCTTCAGGATCTACCTTTTCTTCTTTTCCATCTTTAATCAAGTTAGCATATTCTGGCGCAATTTCAACTAAGGCTTGAATTGATTTGCGTGATTTTCCTACTGCATAACTTTGAAATAATTCTCCAATCTGATAAAGCAACATAACCATAACAGCTTCAGGATATTCATAAGTTAGAAAAGCTCCTAAAGTCGCAATAAACATTAAAAAACTTTCATCAAAAACCTGTCCATGAATAATATTCCTTGAAGCTTTAATAATCACATCATATCCAACGATAATGTATGCTGCCACAAATCCGATAACTGCAAAATCATTTCCAATTAAGATAGAAATAACAAAAACAATAAAACTTATTATAATTTGATAAAGTAATTTTTTCTGTTTAGTTGTCATTAATAGATAACCTTACATTCTGGTTCAACTTTTTTCATTTCTTTGATAACTTCTTTTAATACTTCATCAAATCTTTCATCTTCGGCTTCAAGTTTCATTTTTAATGTCATGAAATTTATTGATAAATTCAAAACTCCATCTATTTTTCTTCCAGCTTCTTCCATTTTTCTTGCACAATTTGCACAATCCAACTCTTCTAAATTAAATACTTTCTTCATACTTAATCCTCCTATATCTTTATTATATGTATATATGTTCATATGTCAATATATTCATATATTTTGACAATAATTATTTAAAAAAATATAATAAAGATATGAATAAAGCTATTGATAATATACAACGTTGCGTCTTAGATGAAAATTGTCTCAACAAAGTTTCTGAGTTTTTTCGTATTATGGGTGACAATACAAGACTAAATATCTTAATCGCATTAAGTCATCGAGAGTTATGTGTTTCAGAACTCGTAGAAACATTAAACATTTCTCAATCAACCATTTCTCATCAGTTAAAACTATTAAGGACTGCTAACCTTGTCAAAAATAGAAGAGATGGCAGAACCATATACTATTCACTTGATGATGAACATATTGCAAATATAGTTGCCATGGCGATAGAACACGCTAACGAAAATAAATCGTAGTCATTTTATCTTTACATTCTAAAATATTTTTATTATGATTAATTATGCGTTAGGGGCTTCGTACAATGGTAGTATACCGGTCTCCAAAACCGTTGATGGGGGTTCGATCCCCTCAGCCCCTGCCATTAATATTATTTAAAAACCTCATTAGAGGTTTCTTTTTTTATTGGCAGATGATTAACAGAAGTCTAATCCCTTCTTTATAAATTTATATAAACAGATGATTATTTTATCTTTTCATCTCTTGCAATAATTGTGTTGCAACAAAAATAAAAGAGTTATAAACCAATAACTCTCAAGTATTTAGAATAAAGTCATAATAACAGAATGAGCAATAACCAATAGAATTGATATCACGATTGTTGGCGAGGTTAAAAAAGATTTCCACACCACCGAAGGATTATCTTGCTTTTTGATTTTGACAAAACGATATCTTTTCGTAAAGATAAAAATGATTGATAAGAAATATAACAGGAATAGAACAATCGACAATACAAAATAGTATTTAGGTGAAATAATCGAAAAAGCATACAGGAATAAATTATACAAGACATGTATAACGATAGTCGGTTGAACACTACGATATCTTAAAGTAACTTTAGTCAAAAATAACGACATGATAAATGATGGAAATATTTCAGAAAATGATGTGTGCAACAAGGCATAAAATAGTGCAATCGCCCACATTGCAAACTGATTACCATATTTTCCAAGTACTCTTAGTAAAACTCCTCTAAATGCAACTTCTTCAAGTATCGGCGATACCACCACAAATAAAAATACATATAAGGGATTAAATAAAAACTGCTGTTTAATAGTTAGCCCAATTGGCGAAACAAGTTCTTCTCCTAATGGAAAATATGAATTTAGTACTACCATCAAAAACATTGAAGCAGTTCCCAAAGAAATAAACACGACCGTCGAAACGATAATATCACTAAATTTACAACTACTGTGCCGCCAAAATTCACTTATCTTAACTTTCGAGGAAAGAACCATCGTTAAAACCGGAACCAGAGTTCCTATTACGAATAATAAATACACTATCCCCACATATAAATATTCATTATTAGCAATAAAAGATAAATTAGGCGACGAATTAACTAATACCCCTAAAAATGATAACAGATATAGCACAAGTAAGATGTATACGCAAAATATTAATCCGACAGTAAAGAACTCATTTTTTATATAATTTACACTTACTCTTTTAGTCTTACTACTCATACGGAAATTATAAATCATTTATTAGATTCTGTAAAACGGTTATAATAGTACTATGTTACTAATAAATGAAATTAAATGCCCATTAGAATATAGCGATGATATCATTATTTCTAAGCTATGTCATAAACTAAAAACTAGTAAGAGCGAGATTAGATCTTTCAAGATAATCAAGCGTTCCATCGACGCAAGAAAAGAAATAGTATATGTTCTACAAATAATTGTCGATGTTAAACAGGAAAACAAATATTTAAAAATTCCTGGCGTTACTAAATACATCAAAGAAGATTTAAGCGCACCCAAAATATCCAAAACCATTCGACCTATTATAGTTGGATATGGTCCTAGCGGTATCTTCGCTAGTTATCGATTAGTTGAAGCCGGTCTAAAACCTATCATCTTTGAAAAAGGTTCAAGAATCGCAAAGAGAGTTAAAGATGTTGAAACCTTCTTTGAAAAAGGTATTTTAAATCCTAATTCCAATGTCCAATTTGGAGAAGGCGGAGCCGGAACTTTTTCTGATGCCAAATTAACCACCAGAATCAAAAATCCTTTTATCGACTATATTTTAGACATATTTGTAAAAAACGGAGCAGACAAAACTATTAAGATTGATGCTCATCCTCATATTGGCACCGATAAAATAAGAAACATTATCACTAATATTACCGATGAAATGATTAAAAAAGGAGCTGAATTCCATTTTGACGAAGAGTTAAAAGATTTGATAATAGAAAACGATAAAGTCAAAGGTATATTAACAGATAAAAATACATATTATGGAGACACTGTTATTTTAGCGACTGGTCATAGTGCATTTGAAACAATTAAAATGTTAAAAAATCATCAGGTAGCCATTAAAAATAAAGACTTTGCGATTGGCTTTCGTGTTGAACACCCACAAGCTATCATCGACATAAATCAATATAGCGACATAAATAAAGTTAAAACTCTTTCGCATGCTGAGTATTTTTTACGTTATCAAGGCAATAGAGGTGTTTATAGTTTCTGTATGTGCCCAGGAGGAATTGTTGTACCAGCGAGTAGTGAAGAAAAGACAATTGTTACCAATGGAATGTCATACGCCAAAAGAGATAGTGGGATAGCTAATAGCGCAATACTTGTTCAAGTCAATAGTGATGATTACGATAGTGAGGATGTATTGAGCGGTTTTAATTTACTACACAAATATGAAGAAAAAGCCTATCAAATATCCGGTTCGTATAAAGCATTATCCATGAACATAAAAGACTATATGAACAATGAATTAAATCCATTAATCTTCAATTCCACCTACCCACTTGGCACTTATTTATACAATTTAAACAATTTCTTTAATCCGAAATTTAACATTGATTTTAAAAATGCCATCTCTCATTTCGATCAAAAAATCAAAGGTTTTATCAATGACGGAATTATGGTGGCGCCGGAAACCAGAAGTAGTTGTCCAGTCAGAATCGAAAGAAATGAAAGTGGACAATCTGTTAGTACAAATGGACTATATCCATGTGGAGAAGGCAGCGGTTATGGTGGAGGAATTATGTCTTGCGCCATTGACGGTATAAGAATAGCTAATAAAATTCTTGATAAATTAAGTTAGAATTCACTTTCATTTCACACATCAGCTTATAATGATAAATGTGAGGTGATAATATGAGAAATAGTTTTAAGAACTTATTCATCGTTTTCCTTGTAGCACTGCTAGGCGGTTTATTAGGAGGCTATGGTGGTAACGCAATATACAATACCAATAATATCAAAAATAGTGATATTCAAAATAACCAAACCGTTAATACTACTTTCAGCAATAAGGAAGAATCTTCTTTAAAAGAAGGCATCAATAAAGCGTATGAAACAGTAGTCGAAATATCAGTCGATAAGTCTTCGACCTACTTTGGTCAACAGTTAGCAAGTACATCTAAAGGTTCTGGAGTTGTCATTTCCGAAGACGGATACATTGTTACTAATGCCCATGTCATCAAAGATGGTGACGGAATTAAAGTTAAAGATGCAAACGGCAATATTTATGCCGCTAAATTAATAGGTTATGATACTAAAACTGACTTAGCTGTAATCAAAATCGAAGCCAATAATTTAAAATATGTTACTATTTCCGATAGCGATAGTTTGGAAATCGGCGATACAGCAATAGTTATCGGCAATCCACTAGGAAATGGTATTTCGGTTTCTGATGGCATTATTTCTGCATTGAACAAAGAAATTTCTATCGAAAACGAGACAATGTACCTAATTCAAACCAATGCAGCAGTCAACCAAGGAAATAGCGGCGGAGGATTATTTGATATTAACGGCAATCTAATCGGCATCGTCAATGCTAAGTCTGGCAATACTTCATCATCTGTTTCGGTTGAAGGCTTAGGTTACGCAATTCCTTCTAACACTGTGACAAAAATAGCTAATGATATTATCAGTAACGGCTATGTCAAAAACCGTGCTACTCTTGGTGTCAAAATAAGTCAAATCAATCAAGATGCTAATGGTTTTCCTAAAGGAGTATATGTTATTGAAGTAATAAAAGGCGGAGCTGCTCAAGAAGCTGATATTCATGTCTATGATAGAATTATCGAGTTAAATGGCAAATCAATTTCTACATATGGCGAATTAAGTGCGGCTTTAAATGAATTGAATGTCGGTGATACCACAACAATTAAAGTTGTGAGAAATAATGAAGAGCTCACTTTAGAAATAACCCTAAAAGAAAATGTTCAAAGCGTTGAATAAAAGAACAGATAAAAATAGTGTATAGAGTGGGCTACTCTTATACACTATTTTTTATTTAACATATATAATATTGTTCGTAACATCCTTATTTTTTTAACAGTTTTGGAAAGGTCAGAGAAAATGAATATAACAAAAATTCTTATCTGTTTTATTGCCGGAATGGGAGCAGGACTAGGAACTGGTTTTGCAGGCATGAGTGCTGCTGCGGTAATTTCGCCAATGTTAATCACTTTTTTAGATGTCCCAGCCTATCAAGCCGTAGGAATAGCACTGGCTTCTGATGTATTGGCAAGCGCAATATCTGCATATACTTATAAGAAAAACGGAAACCTAGACATCAAAAATGGATTGATCATGATGATTAGCGTGCTAACTTTTACTTTAGTAGGTAGTTGGGCTTCAAGTTTAGTATCTAATCAAACTATGGGCAGTTTTTCTACCGTAATGACTCTTTTAATGGGAATTAAATTTTTAGTTAAACCAGTCATGACAACTCGCGAAGCAATGGATAGTATATCATTTCAAAAAAGAGCAATTCAATCCATTGTATGTGGTGCAGGTGTCGGTTTCATATGCGGATTTGTTGGTGCCGGTGGCGGAATAATGATGTTGCTGATATTAACATCCGTTTTAGGATACGAACTAAAAACAGCAGTTGGTACAAGCGTATTCATCATGACATTTACTGCTTTAACCGGTTCAATATCGCATTTCATGATAGGTGGACTGCCAGATATCACTTTACTTATACTATGCGTTTTATTTACTCTATTGTGGGCTAGAATTGCCGCCCGATTTGCCAATAAGACATCACCTATCATATTAAATCGTGTTACTGGCGCAATACTTTCCATACTTGGAGTTGCAATACTTTTAGTAAATTATCTATAAATATAAAGCGAGGATATTAAGCACCCTCGCTTTATTTATGTTTCTATTATGTAAAAGGTAGCGCATATGTACTACCTTTTACTTTAATATTATTCTTCGTCCTCTTCAATTTTAGCGTTTTTGATAACTTTATCAGCAACTGGTTGTGGTGCAGGTTCATAACGATCAAATTCAATTACGTATGTTCCACGACCTTGAGTCATTGAACGGAGTTCAGTAGAATATCTTTGCATTTCTGACATCGGTACTTCGACTTCAATTCTTTGTTCATTGTCTTCTGTTAATTCCATACCGATGATAATACCACGGCGTTTATTGAAATCACCAATGATAGTACCAGTGTACTCTTCTGGAACTAACACCTCTACCTTACCAATAGGTTCTAGTAAGATAGGTTTTGCCTTTGGCATACCTGCTTTATACGCAAGTCTAGCAGCTGCTTTAAAGGCAATTTCCTTTGAATCAACATCATGATAAGAACCATCAAACAATGTAGCTTTAACACCAACAACCTTATATCCGGCAAGCACACCTTTCTCCATGCACTCTCTTAAACCTTGTTCAGTTGCAGGGAAGTACTGTTTTGGAACTGCACCACCGAAAATCTCTTCATCAAACTCCATATCTTCACTATCGCATGGTGAGAAACGAATCCATACATGACCATATTGACCAGCTCCTCCTGATTGCTTTTTATGTTTACCCTCAGCTTCAACAGTTCCTCTGATTGTTTCACGATATTGAATCTTGTATGGTGCAAGTTCGATTTCTACTTTGTACTTATTCTTCAATTTATTGCACACAACATCAAGAGCTTGCTCACCCATTGCATAAAGAACTTGTTCCTTTGTTTCAACATTCTTTTCTAAACGCAATGTGCGATCTTCTTCTAATACTCTTTGAATGGCAAACGACATCTTATCTTCGTCAGCTTTAGTCTTTGGAGTAATCGCCATGCCTAACATAGGCTTAGGGAACTCAATATCTGGATAATTGACTGGGCAAGCCTTGGTTGATAAAGTATCATTTGTTTCTGTATATTGTAATTTAACAACTGCACCTAAATCACCAGTGAATAGTTTACCAACAGCGATTTGCATCTTACCATTAACAACATAAATCTGATTAATCTTTTCAGTTTGATCTTTTTTAAGATTATAGACCTGCGAATCACTAGTTAAAACACCACTCATGACCTTCAAATACGAAATTTTACCAACAAATGGATCGACAACGGTCTTAAAGATTTGAGCACTGAAATTATCGTGTTCATTTGTTTCAAGAAGAATTTCCTCACCTTTTTCATTAGTAGCAGTGATTGTTCCTTTTTCTGCATAGTTAGGAAAATATTCAGTAATTAAGTCTAATAATCTTTCAATACCGATAACATTAGTAGCACTTCCGCAATATACCGGTCTAATATCGCCATTTCTAACGCCAATTCTCAAACCTTTTGCAAGCTCGTTTTCATCAAAATGTTCACCAGAGAAGAACTTATCCATCAATTCATCATCAGTCATTGCGATAGCTTCAGCAATTTGATTGTAATATTCTTCCACCACATCTTTATAATCATCCGGTACTTCTTTTGGTGTTGATAAATCAGCATAGTACCAAGCCTTATTTCTTAAAATATTTATTGAACCGATTACTTTGCCATTTTCAACAATCGGTACTTCAAAAGGAATGATAGATTTTCCAAACGAATCTCTTAAAGATTCATATGTCTTTTCAAAAGAAGCGTGTTCATCATCAATCTTATTGACAAAGAAAATAGTAGGCAATTTCTTCTTATTAACTAATTTGATAGCTTTTTCAGTTCCTGATTCAACACCATCTTTAGCGCTTACGACGATTAAAGCATTATCGCCAACCGACAATCCGGCGCGCATTTCGCCTTCATAATCAAGATAGCCGGGTGTATCAATGAAATTAATCTTATAATTGCGCCACTCGCAAGGTGCAATAGCAGTATAAATAGATAGCCCTCTTTTAATTTCTTCCGGATCGTAATCGACAATAGAATTACCGTCGCTAGCACTACCTATTCTATCAATAGCCTTAGTAAAATATAATGCCGCCTCGATAAGTGACGATTTACCAGCACCAGAATGCCCTAATAAAACGACATTACGAATATCATTTGCTAAATAGTCTTTCATAAATGCCACCTATTTCAAAGATCCTTTAAGTTCTTCAAAGCATTCAGTGCGCAAATAATGAATGGCCTTATTACCATCATTATCTACGATTTCTTTATCTGCACCATTTGCAAGCAAATAATTTATCAAATCGCCATATCCGCCATAACTAGCACGCATCAAACATGTGCAACCATTGTTATCTTGAGCATTAACATTAGCTCCCTTTTCAATTAAATACTCGACAACATCAACTTTGAACGCAAGGACAGCTTCCATTAAAGCAGTTCTTCCTCTATTGTCTTGAGTATCTAAATTAGCACCATGTTCAACTAAATATTCAACAACTGCATTTTCTCCCATAAAAGCCGCTCTCATCAAAGAAGTACGACCATTGTTGTCATGCGAATTAACATCAGCCCCTGCTTCGCATAATAATTTAACAATATCTAAATAACCCTTCTTACAAGCCCCCATTAAAGCAGTCTTGTTATTTTTGTCACGTGAACGAACATTTGCACCATTGTCCAATAATGTTCTTACGATATCTACATATCCTCTTTTAGCAGAACGCATCAATGCACTTCTACCATCTCCGTTTGTCATATTGACATCGGCACCCTTTGCTATACATGCGCAAACTTTAGCGTAATCACCACTAGCACATGCATCAAAGAATTCTTTGTTGATAGTTTGATTCATAACTATATACCTCCTATATCAAACATATAAAAAAGAACACAGATGTGTTCACATTAAAACATATTCATAAAAGAAACTGCAATTTTGATTTAATTGACTCAATGCGACAATTCCCATGATTATGTCCTACTTTCCTTAATTAAATTGTAATCGCTATCACTATTTCTTTCAAGAGTAATTATCGCAATATCTTGATAACCTTTTGATAATCGGGCATATAGTAATTCAACAAATCATGAAATCTTTTAGAGTGGTTAGGCAAAATAAAATGAAAACACTCATGTAAGAACACTGCTTTTAAACATATCGGAGGGTAATGAATCAATCGATAATTAAGATTTATCTTGTTCTTTTTAGGATAGCAGTTGCCCCACGACCTTTTTAAATATTTAAAACTTATTTCCGGTATCTGATGATATCCATAATCATTCAATATCTTATAAAACTCTTTATCATACTCTTTTAGATTTAGAAACAAGGTATTCTCTGAATGTTTATAAAAATGTTTAACAGCACTATCGAAATCTTTGCCATACAAATATATGGTATCATCAGTTATCTTAACTTTATTAGATCCATTTAAATAAATGCAGAAATACTCTTTACCCAAATAATAGATATGTTCATTGATTGTTGAAAGACTTTCAAAGCTTTTTTTATAAATTTTAATAATCCAATCTTTTTTAGCCACGATAAAATCGACAATCATCTTATCAGTTAAAGTATAAGGACAACGAACCTTTATCGTGTTGCCACTTAAAGATAGATACATATTTTTATTATTTTTTCTTTCTACTTCAACATTAAAAAAATAGCCGTCAAGTTCAATCATGCTATCTTTTTAATCCTTCCATAAGCTATAGTTCCCGGGCCAGTGTGTGAAATAATTACCGCCCCAAATTCATGGATACTTACATCTTGTTTAGTAATCTTTTGGAGCTCATTTTTTATTTCCTCGGCATATTCATCATTTTCATCGGCAATGACCATCCAATGATACATAGAATAATCTTCGACATTTAAGATTGGTTCAAAGCCTTTACTTATAGCTTTTTTAACAGTATGGGTTTTACTATATACATCAATAATGCCGTCTTTTAAATATAATATCGGCGTAATTCTTAATAAATTACCTAAAGCTGCAGCCGAAGGTGTTATTCTTCCGCCCATTTTTAAATATTTTAAATCGTTAGGTATAATAATTGCTTCAAGCATTGAATCTTCACTTTCGATAATATCTTTGATCTTATTTAGTGAATATCCTTTTTCGATTAAAGTTTTAACATCCAGACATAATTGAGTAAGAGGGTAACAAGCACATTTTGCATCCACTACCACAATTCTGCCATCATATAACTTCGATTGCATTAAAGAGGTCTGATACATGCCGCTTAAACCACTAGATAACGGAATATGAATAATTCGATCATATTTATCTAAAAGTGTTTCATATGTTCTTACAAGCATGCCTAAAGTTGCCTGTGATGTTTTGACGGGGATATCATTCTTCAAGAAAGTCTTGATTCTTTCAATGTCGATTTCTTTGGAATCAATATATTCTTTGCCTTCAATCACAACAGGCATTCTCAAAACTTCAATCCCTAGTCTTGAAGCTTCAATATCATCTATGTCACACGACGAGTCGGTTAATATACAAATCTTTTCCATAATTAATATCCAAGAGTACCATTCAATGATTCATCATCTTTAATCCAGTCATCAACATTTATGACACGATATTCATCTTCTGAATCTCTTATTACAACCTCTTTTATTCCAGCGTTAATAATCATTCTTTTGCACATCGAACAACTATTAGAATTCTTAATATATTTGCCAGTTGATACTTCTCTTCCTGACAAATATAAAGTGGCACCAAGCATTTTATCTCGACTAGCACTTATTATAGCATTAGCTTCGGCATGTACGCTACGACATAATTCATATCGTTCCCCACGAGGTATATTCAATTCTTGCCTGATACAGTAGCCTAAGTCCGAACAATTCTTTCTTCCCCTAGGTGCGCCAACATAACCTGTCGATATTACTTCATCGTTATTGACAATAACTGCGCCATAGTGTCTTCTAAGACATGTTCCTCTTTTGGAAACTACATCAGCTAAATCTAAATAATAATTTACTTTATCTCTTCTTTGCATAAAATATCCTTTTAAAGAATTGTATCACATTTTGCTTTACTTTATTCTATATATTTTGTACAATATTAAAGTATGGCGGTTGTGGTGAAGCTGGTTAACACACCAGATTGTGGCTCTGGCATTCGCGAGTTCGAGTCTCGTCAATCGCCCCATGTTAAAAATTAAGCCCTGTTTTTAGGGCTTTTTTTGATACTTTTTGACATATAAATACAAATGAGAATATTTAATTGGTAGATATTTTCTCATAATAAAAAGGTTGCTTCATTGCTTATGTGCTATAAACTTATAATTAACCACTTGCAGACAATCTGTGGGTTTTGTTCAACAAAAAAACCTAGAGAATACTCTAGGTTTTTTTGTGATTCATACAATTCTATATCAATACTATTTTGCAGCTTCAACAGCTTTTTGTAGTGCAGCAATAAAATCTTCAGCAGACATTGTGCAGCTTGAAGCAAGTTCAACAACCGCACCGCCATGTCCATTACCTGTTTGTCCTAATTCAGCAGCAGTAATTTCGGCAATAGTTTTACCTACACACCATTCATTAAATGCAGCGATTTGTTCAAACCATTCGCCTTTTTCAAGTGAAGAAGCGATTTGCATACCATAGTCGCCTTGTTTTTCTAGTTTTGTAGGAGCAACTTCACCTGTTACAACACCGTCAGCATCCATGCTTGAAGTATTTTGAGCAACATCGGTAATTACAACCTTAACTTTATCTCCGTCCATACCTACAACAGAAATTGTAGTATCAGCGCCATTTGAAGCGGCAACATCTTCACTGGCAGCAACAGATTTTAAACTTGTAACTGAAGCAAAACCAAATGTTGTAGCTCCGTTAGCATCAACAGCATTTGAAGCTGCCTTATCTAATGCAGCAATAAAATCTTCAGCAGACATTGTGCAGCTTGAAGCAAGTTCAACAACCGCACCACCATGTCCATTACCTGTTTGTCCAAGTTCGGCGCTCTTAATTTCAGCAATAGTTTTACCTACACACCATTCTTCAAAAGCAGCGGCTTGTTCAAACCATTCACCTTTTTCAAGTGAAGAAGCGATTTGCATACCATAGTCGCCCTTCTTTTCTAGTTTTGTAGGAGCAGCTTCGGCAGTACCGTCAAAACCAACTGTATTCTGGGCAACATCAATTTGAGCTTGAGCGATTGTTCCGTCTTCATTTAATACAACTAATGCATAAGTAGTATTATATTGAGTCGAAGCCTCTTGATCATCACTCTTAGAAGTCAGTTTCATACTTGTAACTGAACCAAGACCAACTTTTAAACTTCCATCGGTAGTTTCTGTTGGATTAGGTGTTGTGGTTTCGACTGGTTTTGGATCATTGTTACTAGAACAAGCAACCATTGATAAACACAAAAAACCAGTAACGATAAACGTTAATAATTTTTTCATAAATTTCCTCCTAAATTTACATACCTTAACTTTATTACTATTATTCATCTTTTACAAATTGATAATAAATCTTTCGCATGAAAAACAATAATTTCGATAGTTCATTAATCAATAAATGAACTCATCTCGCTTAAACTGTGTAACTACCTACAATATTCATACGCAAGACGCTTGGCACCACTTTCTAAATAGATAATTCCACAATAGATAAAACCGTTTTTCACTATTGCTCTTTGCATCGACAAGTTATCTTTATGAGTATCGATTCGTAAATGTTCGCATTTTCTCTTAGCATAGTCAAATATCTCTTTGACATATCCCTTACCCTTATGTTCTTTTTTAATTGCTACACGATGAATAGCTAGATATTTATCGTTATTTCCCCATTTACCATCTTCAATATATTCATAAGTTTTTTCATAATCAATCATTGCAAATAAGCCGATGATTTTTCCCTCGTCCTTTAAAGCATATAATTGATTCTTGGCAATGTCATTCTTCAAAGTATCTGCATTAGGATAGCCATCTTGCCATTGATCAATGTTATTTTCTTTCATATAAGTCTTAGCTTCATCAATAATGTTTTCTAAAACTAATATGTCGTCCAACTTAGCTAACTCAATCATGATAATAACTCCTTTTTCCTAATCGAAGGATGTGAAGCTAAAATCTTTTTAACACCATGCGGAAACGGAAAGGCAATTTCCAATATACCGTTTTCTTCTTTAAGAACAACACCTTCCTTAAATACACTATGAACAACGATATCACCTTTTTTAAATTTACTTTTAACATTTCCTGAAGAAGCAGTACTCTTTTTATTAATGGGTTCATCAAAGATTGAAAATTTCTTTCTTTCTTCTTCATTTAAATGATTAATGCATTTTTCATCGATTTCATCGATAAACCTAGAAGAACTCTTAGATGTTTGAGTGACAAACGAATATGCAGTATTATCAGTTAAAAACAACTTTTCTCTCGCTCTTGTATACGCAACATACGCAAGTCTTCTTTCTTCTTCTAAACCTTTCAATCCCTCTTCCATTGATATACGGCTTGGAAATATATTTTCTGATAATCCAATAACAAACACGACATTGAACTCAAGTCCTTTAGCACTATGAACAGTCAATAAGTTGACTGAATCAGAGCTTTTTTCACTATTTTTTTCAGTATATAAGGCAATATTCTGCAAGTAGTCATCTAATTTTGAACCCGGATATACTTTTTGATAATTGACAATATCATCCATTAAAGCCTTGATATTTTCAAGTCTTTCGGTTTCTTTTTCATTTTCCAGCATCATACGATATCCACTTTCATCCAGAACCATTTGAAATAGATGTTCTAAATCCTCATCATTAGTTTTCAATGCTTCTTTCCATCGATTAATCATCTTTATATAGCCAGATAAAACTTCTTTATTTTTGCCATACTTGCCAGCAGCTACCACATCAAACATCGTAGAATCTTCTTGTCTAGCTAATTCCAAAATACTATCAATAGTCTTTTGACCTATGCCTCTTTTGGGATTATTAATCGTTCTGATGAAAGCTAAATCATCATTGGTCGTAATCATTCTCAAATACGAAAGCATGTCTTTAATCTCGGCTCTTTCATAGAAACGAATGCCACCATATATCACATAAGGTATCTGTTTTTCCATTAATACTTTTTCGATATTTCTCGACAAGTAATTAGAACGATATAAAACAGCAATATCTTTATAGGCATAACCTTGGTCATGCAGTTTTTCAATTCTTGCAGCCACAAAATAGCTTTCTTCATCTTCACTACCCAAAGATTTATGAACTATCTTATCGCCCATACCACTACTAGAAAAAAGCTCTTTTTCTAAACGCATTTTATTATTCTTAATTACACTATTAGCTCCGTTTAAAATATTGCCGGTCGAACGATAATTTTCATTTAGAAAAATTGTTTTAGTGTCATTAAAATCTCTTTCAAAGTTAATGATGATTCCTACATCGGCACCACGCCATGTATAAATAGTTTGATCTGGATCGCCTACGACATATATATTGTCATGTACGCAAGATAATTGCTTGATCAATTTATATTGAAGTCGATCGACATCTTGAAATTCATCGACCATGATGTAATGAAAACGTGACGACCATTTATTCTTAATATCTGGAAACAGATCAAATAGTCTGATTGTCCAAATTATTAAGTCATCAAAATCTAAACCATAAACACTGGCTAATCTTTTTTGGTAATACTCATACACCTTCGCTTTATTGGTTTGTCTTTCGTCGCCTAAAGCTAATTCATAAGCTCTTTCAAACGATACATCCTCACTTTTATTATTAGAGATGTATTCTAACATTGAACCGTAGCTATAATCTCTTTTATCTAATGAATGAGCTTTATAAGCTTCTTTAAGGATTTGTTTTTGATCATCGGAATCGACAATAGTAAAATTTTTAGGATAATTTAAAGCCCTAATATCTTCACTTAATATTCTGACGCATAAAGAGTGAATAGTCGAAATAAACGCACCGGTACCCTTTTCTTTTAACATCTCGTTGATTCTTGATTTCATTTCATTAGCTGCTTTATTTGTAAAGGTGATAGCTAGAATATTGCGTGGATCTTTATTCAATTCTTCAATCAAATAGGCTATGCGCATTGTCAAAACACGAGTCTTGCCGCTTCCTGCTCCAGCAATTATTCTTAAATGCTTGCTCTCATCAATCACCGCTCTTTTTTGAGCATCATTCAAATTTGAATACTTTATCATCACAAATCCTCCTTTTGCTTAATAATTATACACGAAATCATTATTCATATAATATGTTATAATTTAGTCATGATTACAAATAACGATTTTAAAGATTATCAATTATTAGATGCAGGTGATAAAGAAAAACTAGAATCTTGGAAAAATATTATTCTAAGACGTCCTGATCCTATGGCAATATGGCCAAAAACTAATCCAGAATTGTGGAAAAAAGCCGATGCAATATACCATCGCTCCAGTAATGGTGGCGGGCATTGGGAATATCTTAAAAAAATAGATTCATTTTGGACTGTTGATTTTGATGATTTAACTTTTAAAGTTTCGCCAACAAACTTCAAACATACCGGTCTATTCCCCGAGCAAGCTGCTAACTGGAAATTTATTTACGATAAGATAAAAAAATCTAAACGTGATGATGTAAAAGTATTAAACTTATTCGCCTATACCGGCGCTGCCACTATGGCCGCCAGCAAAGCCGGAGCTAAAGAAGTTGTTCATGTCGATGCTGCAAAAGGCATGATTGATTGGGCAAAAGAAAACATGCATTTAAATCATCTTGATAACCATATCATTAGATATATTGTTGATGACTGTCTAAAATTCCTAAAAAGAGAGGTTAAAAGAGGTCATAGATATGATGGCATTATCATGGATCCACCATCATATGGCAGAGGCCCAAATAACGAATTATTTAAGTTTGAAGATAAGATTAATGATCTTTTAGAAGAAAGCGTTAAACTATTGTCAAATAATGCCTTATTTTTAATTATTAACTCATATACAACCGGCTATAGCCAAACAGTTTTAAGAAATGTTTTGAGCATGCATATTCCCGAAAATTTAAAAGGCCATATCATTTCTGACGAACTTACTATTCCTATCCAAAATAGTAACTTTTATCTACCATGTGGATTTGTTACAAGGTGGGAAAATGATTGATATCCTATACGAAGACAATCATCTTCTTGTAACGGTTAAACCGATAAATGTACCCATGCAAGCCGATGATTCTAAAGATTTAGATTTCTTGACTATGGTTAAAAACTATATCAAAGAAAAATATCAAAAACCAGGAAATGTCTATGTCGGATTAGTCCATCGTCTAGATAGACCAGTTGGTGGGGTTTGTGTTTTTGCCAAGACTTCTAAAGCAGCCTCAAGGCTTAGCAAACAAATTAAAAATCACGAATTTAAAAAAGAATATTTAGCTGTAATTGATAATGATCAATTACCAGATGAGGGACACTTAGAAGACTTCTTATTAAAAGATTCTAAAACCAATACCGTAACCGTCAATAAAAATGGCAAACTAGCCATATTAGATTATCATTGCATCAAAAAAGCCAAACATATGGCTCTTGTTCACATCTTTCTAAAAACCGGAAGATCACATCAGATCAGAGTTCAGTTCTCATCCAGAAATTGGCCACTATATGGCGATCAAAGATATAATCCAAAAGCCAGAAAGGGTGAGCAGATCGCTTTATGGGCATATCGTATCAGTTTCATTCATCCAACATTAAATGAAACAATTAGTTTTGAAGCTTCAACTGATCGTTATCCATTCGATATTTAAAGGAGGACACCATGAAAAAGAAAAGAGTAATAAATGGTCTTTTCATTTCCTTATTAGCATTTGTCTTGCTAGTGGGAATATCTATCTACAAGATTCCTCACTTTATCAATGTAACTAAATTAGAGAATTTAGGTTACAGTGATGAAGCAATTGAATCAATTTATCAAAAAAGAATAAGAAGAGAAATACTAAAGAATAACTACTACAGTGATTATCTGAATAGCGAAGTTACAAAAGATTCTTTTAATGCCAAGTATATCTTCTTATACGCAGTGAGTGATAATTTAGATCAGAAATCATTCGATTTATACGAAAGACTAATCGAAATAAAAAAATACAATCAAGAAGAATTGACAAAATTGTATGATAAGTTAGATTATTACTCTCTAACTCCTCTACTGGTTTTTGACAAATTAGACAATATCGACACATACATAAACGATTGCCTTAGTCATGCTGAAAATAATAAAGATACATTTATATTAACTAATGATTATCTAAATCCATATCAAAATATTATCGAGAAAAGTAACGATGATAGTATAGAAGTATTTGTTTCTTTGAAATCATCGATCGGCGAATATGCACCAAGCAAATTAGTCGAAATACCAAGTCGATTATCAACCGGTGGTATTTATCTAGAATCAAAAGCTCTAGAAGCTTTTCAGAAACTATGTGATGCAATCAGCAGGGAAGATTTAGGCATCTATGCTGTTAGTGCATATCGCAGTTACGAAGATCAAAAGACTGTCTATGATTCGTATGATTCTGTTCAGGAGGCTGATAGAAATACGACTAGACCAGGATTCCTTGACAACCAAAGCGGATTATCGGTATCGGTCTTAAGCATTGAAAATGAGAGTTTAGCCAAATTCAATGAAACAGCTGAATACAAATGGCTTCAAGAAAACGCACATAAATATGGTTTTATCTTCCGTTATCCAGATAACAAAGAAAGCATTACCGGACAAAAAGCTATGCCATATTATTTAAGATATGTTGGTGAAGACTTAGCTAAAAAAATATATGAATCTGGTTTAACTTTTGATGAGTATTATATGTTCTATATGTACGAAGAAAAATAATAAAATTAGTTTTTAAAACTTGCCATCTTTGGCAAGTTTTATATCATTGGATATGTATAATCTCCTATACTGATATTTGAAACAATCATAACATTTGATGAAACAGGAAATTTCATATTCATTTAAAAATGTATCGCTGATTAAAAACTTATTATTATAAAATTTATTTTACTCTTTATTCAAAAACTGATATATTTCTTTTCTTCTGGCTTCCATATCTTTTCGACCAAGCTCATATAATTTAATGAGATTTTCTTTATCTCCATTCAAACGATCGACGGGAACCGATTCAGTGGGATAAAAATATAGAGCTTTTTTTTCTTTTTCCAACTTTTTAATAATGTCAATCTGTTTATTATAGTTAATGTGGCGAACAGCATAATCTTTTTCAACACACGGACGATTGAGATAATTGAATTTCATCAAAAATTTGATTACCCAAGACGCCTCTTTTCTAACAAAATCTCTTGGTTTGGTAGTAATCACAAGATGAAAATCATTTCCATCTTTAACAGATTCTTCGATCGGTATCATTTTAGTAATACCGCCATCCAATAATTCTCTGCCTTGATAATTGACGACACGACCAAGAATCGGCAGTGTGCAAGCACCTTTTAATAAATCCATCTTTAAGTCAATATTTTGTACTCTTTCAAATTCGGTATAGCCTTTTTTTAAATCGTAAATGCCTATCTTGGCGTTTTGTTTACACTTAATCACTCTTTGAATATCAAAATGAAATACTTCAGGTAAAATATGTTCAAAGAGATAATCATAACCCACAATGCGACCCTCTCTTAACACCGAGCGCCAACCTACTAATTGTTTATCACAAATATAATTGGTAGCTAAATCAAAGAGATACTCTTTTTCTTTGAGCAAGAATGAGCATAAATGAACTGCTCCAGTAGAGATTCCATATGCATTATCAAACTCTATCCCCTCATCAATGAGCCAAGATAAACAGCCAGCGGTATATGCCCCTCTAAATCCTCCGCCTTCCAAAACCAATGATATTTTCTTTGTCATAGATCCCCCTTATTTATGCTTGAAACCATAATATTCTATATCTTTACTCTCATCAATCGCATCCTGATATTCATAAATCTTAAAGCAATGCTTAATAAACAATGTTTCAAAATCATTTAAACTCATAGCAAAACGACAACCATTACGATAATTAATTACCTTGTCATTTTTCAATACATAGAAGCTGTTTACGTTTTCATCCATTAGCACAACTCCGTTTTTAAGTAAATCAAGTGCCTGATAGTAATCTAATAATTCGTTCATCCCAATAAATGCTCCAACAATATTTTAATACCTAATACTACAAGTATCGTTCCACCAAAAACAACCGCTTTATCTTTGAGCAACACTCCTAATTTCTTGCCTAATCCATGAAATAAAAGGCACATCAAGGTCGTTACAACACCAATTATTAAACAGGAAATAAATGGGCTGATACTTAAAGAAGGCAGGCTAACACCGACTGTCAATGCATCAATACTGGTAGCCAATGATTCGAGTAAGAGTATTTTGCTAGAAAACTGTTCTGTTTTTTCTGAAACTTCTTCATCTTTTTTTAAACCATCAACAATCATTTTGATTCCCAAAAATGATAATATGGCAAAAATAATCCAATGATCAATTTTCTCAATATAACTGACGAAAGGAAAAATAATAAAGTAGCCTATCAAAGGCATTAAGCCTTGAAATATACCAAAAGAAAAAGAAGAAATAATTGCTTCCCTTTTTCCATAATTTTGATATCTTATTCCGTTTACAACAGACACAGCACTCGCGTCCATTGCTAACCCTATTCCTAACAGCAATGAAGTTACCATAAAATCCCCATAAATAATTCCTATAAATCTTAACAAATATCTATAATACCTGCAACTTTAAAGAAGCGGTGCAAATACGTCAAGTATCGCTCTTGCGACACGGACAATAAAGTTTGTCTGACTAGCTTTATATAGTGTAATCTCTTCAGATTTATCCAATGTCTTTAAATAGTCATCTTTCATCCTTTTAATCTCGGGATCAAAAGCAATCAGTGTACCACATTCATAGTGAAGATAGTAAGAACGATAATCCATATTAATAGTTCCGCATAAAGCTATTTTATCATCACTAACAAATAATTTTGAATGAACAAATCCCGGCGTATATTCATATATTTTAACACCTGCTCTCAACAGACTTTCGTAGTTCTTTCTTGTAACCATAAAAACAGTTTTTTTATCAGGGATCTTTGGTACAGTAATTATTACTTCAACCCCTGATTTTGCGGCTGTTATCAAAGCGTGGTTCATATCATAATCAAGTATTAAATATGGTGTATGAATGTAAACATATTTTTTAGCCTTGGTAATAAGATTCATATGAACAGTTCTACCAACATCCTCTTCATCGGTAGGACTATCGGAAAATGGCAAAACAATGCTTTGACTGGTGATTTTCCGAATTTTCAATAAGAAATCCTGATATGCAAGTTTTTCTTTGGAAAAGACATTAAAAAATTGAATAAACATAATGGTTAACGATGCAACTGCCTCTCCTTTTAAACATATAGCCGTATCTTTCCAATATCCAAACCTAACAATCTCATTAATGTATTCATCAGCGATGTTAATACCACCCATATAACCATATTCATTATCAATAACACATATCTTACGATGATCACGATTATTAGCTTTTGATAAAAATGATAACCACAATGAAACTTTGTTGAATACGGCATAGTGAATACCCATTGAACTCAAAGTCTCTTTAAAATTTTTGGGTAAGCCAGTTATGCATCCAACATCATCATACATAAAATATACTTCGACGCCTTCTTGTCTTTTCTCGTTCAATACTTCCAATAGTTCCGAAAGCATTTTACCTTCTTTGACAATAAAGAATTCGATAAAAATAAAATGTTTAGCTTTCTTCAATTTAGCAATTAAATCTTTAAAAAATTCTTCACCACAAGAAAAATAGCTTACTTTTGTATTTTTATAATATGGATAATAAGCATTGTTTTTAACATAATCAAATTGTTGTTTAACATCTAAATCTTCAATTTCTACTTCATCAGCATATTTACGATATGAATTTTTAGCCCCAATTAGTTGTCTTGTAGTTTCTTTTCTCAGCTTCTTTGGTATTTTGTATTCTGCAAACATCAGATACAATACACCGCCAACAACAGGCACTACATTAATCAAAATAATCCAAGCCAATTTATATGATGTATTGGTATCACGATTGACCACATAAATCGTCACAATGATGTTTAAAGCTAAAAAAGCAACCTTAATTACTTGAGATTCTAATGAAAACGAGTACAAAAAAGATAGCATCACCACCAGTTGCAACAATAAAGTCGTGAAAATCATAAAAGTTCTCGACATCAAAAATCTATAAATATATGTTAATAACTTCTTTAAAAAATTCATAATATATACCTAAAAATGCACTTCTCTTTTTCGTTTTTCATATATAATTCATGATTTTTAGGAACATCAACAATCCCTAAAAATCTCCCATTCAATCGCACTAAAGTCTTGTATGAAGCAATATTGTCAGGTGAACATGTGAGTATCAAATAACTAAGTCCATATTCTTTTTTAGCTATTTCAAATAGTATTTTACAAGCCCAAAACGCATAAGAATGACCTCGATGTTTCTCGATGACATAATAGCCAATATGACCGAAATATAGCATCGTCTTATCCATCTTAAGTCTTAAATCAATCGATCCAACTTTGATATTAGAATCATGAATATAGATGTCATAATATGCACACGGTATGCCATCGTAAGCTTCTTCTTCACTTATTTCATAAGATTTTCTTAAATCAACAACTTCTCCCGGATATAGTTTTTTAGATGTATCAAATCTTTTAAAGAAATCAATCAAGTTCATATTTTACCTTTAAATTGCACATTTAAAACCTGCGACTACCACCAGTATGCGATCTGCCACTTGATCCTTTAAAACTTCCACTTCTTGATGAACTGCTACTTTGAGTATTGACTCTAGTTTTGGTAGTAGTTGAATAAAGATACAAATCATTAGCACGAGATAAGCTTAAACTATGTGGTTTAATATAAAAACTCGCTCTTTTCTGTTTCGATTTCATCTTCATGTTGCTAATACAAAAGATTATAAAAGTAATAGTTATAACTCCTGCACCAGTTAATGAAGATCCAGCAATCAAAACAAGATTATCTTTTCTAGCTAATTGTTTCAAATAGTCAGGATTGCTCAATAAATTATTAGAGTAATCTAAAAAAGTGGCTACTGCTTCATAATAATCACCATCAATCATATCATCTTCAGAATAATCTAATAGTTTATCGATACAAGAAGCATTAAAAGTCTTTTGGATATCACCACTAGAGACAATGGCATATTCACGATTAGCCATATTGATAGCGAATATCAAGCCATTATCCTTATATCCGCCATAGTCATAATAATCGGCTGCCCATACTCTGATATCATCGCCAAAATAATACTCATAACTGGTATATATCACTATACTGACATCATATTTTTCTTCAATTTTATCAATGCGATTTTGTAGTTTTGCGATTTCATTTTCATCAAAAATATCTGCCTCATCGACTACGCCACTTGTACTAGCAAAAATATTCATCGGCCATAACAATACCAATACCAAAATCAATAATATAACTTTCTTCATAATCTTGGCCCCAATAAGAAATACGCAACAATAAAAATAATAGCGAAACTAAACAGTAATAAACATAAAGAATACAATACTAATTTTTTATAATCCGAAGGAATTTCACCCGATACTTTTGATGTTTGACCATTAATTGCAAAAGTATATACTCTGTCCTTATATTTTTTAGAAATCAAATAAACCGGTAACAAAGCATAATGAGCTTTACCATTATTAAAACTAATCGATGATGATTCAACAATACAAGAACTATATCCTACAACGCTAGATGATAGCGCATCTAACATGCTTTGATGTATTCTATTGTTCGCTTTTGATTTGCAAGCATTTTCATCTTCCTGTCTGATATCTGCATAGAAACCAGCCAAATAAGCAGTATTGAAATCAACTGCCTCAGCATAATCGAAAGGTTCTAATGATTCTAACAATTCGCTATCAAGTTTTAAAGAAGCGTCAACCGGCACTTTTTCAAATTCCATCTTTCCATCTCTTATACCCATAAAATAACTGGTTTTAGTGTAACGATAGTCTCCACTTCGCCAAGAATTAGTTCTTGTCATTCTAAAACGTGCATGACAATCGGCATTACAGTCATATAACCAATAAGGGATATAAACACCCTCGATTTTATCAAGATATTCTTGCTTAGCGAAATCGCTAGGAAGTAGTATTTTGTTACTCAGTTCCTTTTTCAAAGCACTCTTTGCAGCCTCCTTACTGACTTTAAAGGGCACAACCAAATCAGGTTTCAGCATCCCTGAAACCTTATCATTTAATATGATGGTGCTTCCACAATAAGGACAATAAGAAGCCGAACTATCCTCGTCCATAATCACACTTCCTCCGCATGAAGGACATACATATTCCGCACGATTATATTCTAGTTCTTGACCATTATATTCATCCCAATCGTAAGAGTCTTCCTGATGTTTAATTGCTTCGCTATATTGATTTAGTATTTCAACTTCATATTCCGTTCCACAATACTTGCATTTTAGATTACTTGAATTGGGGTCATATGGAATATCAGCACCACAATTAGGACATTTATAAGAGCTGATAGTATTTTCCATATTATTTTAATTTATTCCCGCACTTTGAACAAAACAGATCATCTGCCCCAACTGGATTTCCACACTTTGGACAAAAAGCATTGACTTGATTTTGTTTTTGCCCCATCGTGAATAACTCGGCCGCATTTACACCGCCACTTTGATTAGCCATATTCATACCCATAAAACCAGTAAATGCACCAGCTTGATTTTTAGCTGCATCACGCATTGCGTCGGCTTGTGCACCTACTAAAGTAGCAGCAGCCATTGATGGATCTCTATATACTGCTGATTTTTGGATATTTTTAATCATTTCTTCATTTTCTTTAGAAGTCGAAATAGAATTAATACCAATCGATACGACTTCAATACCTCTTAGAGCTCCCCACTTAGAACTAAGATGTTCATTTAAAGCATCAGCCAGTTCTATAGCATGCATAGGAACTTCTGAATATCGAACACCATTAGCAGAAATCGTTGCAAAAGCTGGTTGCAAAGCAGTTAAAAACTCACTCTTTAACTGATTGATAATATCGCTTTTTAAATACACTTCTTTGTTTCCTGCTACATTAGTATAAAAAAGTAGTGGATCTACAATCTTAAAGGAAAATTCGCCATTGCAACGAATAGAAATATCAATATCTAAACCAATATTATTATCAATAACACGGAATGGAATTGGTGTAGCAGTGCCAAATAAATTTTGCATGATTTCTTTTGTGTTTACATAATACACACATTGGCTTGTATTGGCATGACCATCAAAAGTAACTCTCTTTGATAATTCCTTAAATGTATCACTAATCCCTTTAAAACCACCATCAAATACGCTTGGTGATTTTTCCGAATCAAATGTATAGTATCCGGTTTCGGCGGCAACTTCTAATATTTTTCCATCTTCAATTATTAAAGCACATTGCCCTTCATTTACCACGATGCCTGAACCGTTAGTAATGATATCATCTTGGCTTTTAGAAAATAAACCTGTGCTACCCTTCTTTTCACCCTTAATCATTAATATATCTTGATTCAAAGATTCACACACAAAATAATCTTTCCAAGTATCTTTTAAAGTTGATAATGTTGCGTTAACCGTTGCTTTTATTAAGCCCATAATTCAGCACCTCCTATTATTTACACTATATCACATTTTGAACAATTATCCGTTATAATAATTGTATGAACACTTCAATTCAACCCCTTGCAGCTAGAATGCGACCAGATAGTTTAGATGAGATAGTCGGGCAGAAAAAACTCTTAGCCGAAGGTAAAATTCTTAGAAACTTTATTGAAAATGATGATGTCCCATCAATGATTTTATGGGGTCCGCCCGGTATTGGCAAAACCAGTTTAGCCAATGTAATAGCCAAGAAAACTAAAGCTCGTTTTTTTAGCTTTTCCGCTGTCAGCAATGGAATCAAAGAGATTAAAAATCTCATGGAGGAAGTTGATAATGGTCTTAATCTCGAAAAGACAATTATCTTTGTCGACGAATTTCACCGCTTCAATAAATCTCAACAAGATGCCTTTTTGCCATATGTCGAAAAAGGAAGTATCATTCTCATTGGTGCAACAACTGAAAATCCATCGTTTGAAATCAATTCAGCGCTTTTATCACGTATGCGTGTATTCATTCTAGAGCCATTAAGTCAAGAAGATATCTTTGATTTATTAAAAAGGGCTATCACTTCTCAAAAAGGTTATGACAACAAAGTGGAAATCGATGATGACTTAATATCAAAAATTGCCTATCTAGCAAATGGTGATGCCAGAAATGCTCTTACCACTTTAGAATTAACTTACAATTATTCTAAAAAGATTAAGGATATTACATACATTGATAGCGAAAGTCTTGAAGGTTGTCTAAATAGAAAAAGCTTAATTTATGATAAAAAAGGCGAGGAACACTATAACGTTATATCAGCTTTACATAAATCAATGCGTAACTCTGATCCTGATGCCGCCATATATTGGCTTGCAAGAATGTTAGAAGCTGGAGAAGATCCATTATATATCGCTAGAAGAATAATCCGATTTGCATCTGAAGACATTGGTCTAGCCGATATCAACGCTTTGAAATTAGCTAATGATGCTTATAGTGCCTGCCATTATATCGGAATGCCAGAATGTTCTTTAGCTTTAAGCGAAGCAGTTGTTTATATGTCTTTAGCTCCTAAATCTAATTCTCTTTATACTGCTTATTCAAAAGCTAAAAAAGATGCTTTAGAAACCATCGCCGAACCTGTGCCAATGCAGATAAGAAACGCACCGACTAAACTGATGGAAGATTCCGGCTACTCAAAAGGATATATTTATGCTCACGATACTAAAGATAAAATAGCTATCATGGATTGCTTGCCTGACAGTTTAAAAAATCAAAGATACTATTTCCCGAACAATCAGGGATATGAACAAAAACTAAAAGAGCGTTTAGAAAATATCCGAAATTGGAAAAAAGAACATAGCAAAGATAATTAAAGCCACTTTCGTGGCTTTAATTTATTCATTGCCTAATATATTTGTCAAAATTCTCCTGACTACAAGTTATTATTACTTTTATTTCTTCGCCATCAAAAAGATAACCATCTTTTCTTATCTTATGATTTTTCATATCTTTTAAAGCTAATTCAAAAGTCTTCAAATCATCCTGTCGCAAACCAAATGAAACAATGGTTTCATCTTCAGCCCTTGTAAAACTGTAACTATAAATAATAGTATTTACTGAATGTTTGATTTCAACATCTATCCCGTTATAATCATCTACAATGTTATAGATAATATTGGCTGGATCGAAATAATTAAAAGATAGTTTGACATTATCAGCCGGTTCAAAATGTTCTTTATACATCTCGCTTTCAAGTGGTGAAAAATCATTTTCTAGTGTCAGAAAAGAGTTAAAGAATAATCCCCCACCAATACCAATGCTCGTCAAACCT
>CAYNZZ010000012.1:0-33930 GCA_964401865.1 uncultured Erysipelotrichaceae bacterium | reverse complement strand
CATCGCCGGGTAATTCCTCACTAGCAATAGTGAGGTTTTTTTATTTTGGGGGAAAAGAAAAGTAGACATATGATATATTTTTCGTTGTCTACTTTTAATATAGGTTTTTATTATTTATTGGTATTTAATCTATTGTTGATCGCTTTTTTTACTTCTTCGACATCGTTGAAATAAATTTTTGAATTTTTTATTTTCTGGTATGTTTCGTTTCCTTTGCCTAATACCATTACTATATCGTTTTCATTAGCTAAATTAATGGCTTTAACAATTGCCTCATGACGATCTTCGATGATTAAATAATTATCTCTATCCTTGATATCTTGAGTCATATCATTAAATATTTCTTTTAAATCTTCATTCCTTGGATCTTCATATGTAAATATCGCTAAATCTGCATATTCTGCCACTATTCTTCCAACATCATGTCTTTTATACGGATCTCTTTCGCCGGCTTGTCCAATTACAACAATTGATTTGTTGACTCTTAAAGATTTGATGAATTCTAGTAATTTGCTTATGCCATTAGGCGTGTGGGCATAATCAACCAAACAATAGAAGTTTTGCCCTAAATCAACCACATCCATACGTCCTGATATATTTAGATTTGCGATATTCTCTATTAAATCTTTGATATTAAAACCAAGTTTTAAACATATCAGTAAAGCTAAAGCTAAATTTTCAGTATTAAATGCACCTAAAAGGGGTGAATCTATGATATATTCTTTATCTTTATATTCGTAAGTAATGACAGATTTGTTTGGATATAGTTCTTCTTTTTTTATGTATAAGTCACAATTTGGATTTCTTCCATATGTGACTTTATTATTTACTACATCTAGTACATCACAAAAATGGGGATCATCAAGATTTAATACACAAAAACCATCTTTCTTTGTTTGTCTGAAAAGCTGTTTTTTGCAATCGATATAGTTATCCAATGTTTTATGAGTATTTAAATGCTCAGAACTGATATTTGTAATACCCGATATTTCAAATTTAATTCCATCTAATCGATGGTAATAAAACGCTTCGGACGATGTTTCCATTACGACATATTTACATCCTGCTTTTACAAATTCATCAAAATATCCATATAGTTTATCTTTATCAGGAGTGGTATTGTTTGTACTTTTGTTAAAGGATTTACAACCGTAGCCATTTGTTCCGATATATCCACATATATCGTTTCCTATTAGAGTTTGAATAATTGTCGCAGATGAAGTTTTTCCGTCGGTACCTGTTATGCCGATGATTTTTAATTTTTCTTGGGGATTATCGTAAAACGTTCTATATAATTCATCAATGATTTTGTTTGTATTTTCGACTTTGATACAGGGAATTGATGATTTTACATCTTTTGAAACGACCAATGCTACTGCTCCTTTTTTTATCGCATCTTCAATATAATCGTGTCTATCCGCATTTAATCCTTTAATACATAAAAATAAATCACCATTTTCAATTTCGTTCGATGATGTCTTGATTCCGTGTATTTCGACATCATTTTCAATTTGATAATCAGGAAATAATTCACTTAGTTTTTTCATACATCTTCTATTATAGATTATTTTATGTGATATTGAAAAAAATATCTTTATAGATTATGATTGAGAGTATGAAAATTAACTATGTAGGCGCATGCTCAGATTTGGGTGTGCATATTGATGGTGCTTCTAAAGGCCCTAGGGTTTTGTTTAAAGATAGAAATGTTAATATTAAGTATTTTGATATGCCTAATGTTAAAAAGAGTCTAGATAAGCGTGATTTAAAGAAAAACTTTAATGAATTATATGATTATTTAAAAACCTTGTATAATCATATGAATACTTATGACAAGGGTGAATTTGTTTCGCTAATCGGTGGTGATCACAGCGTTGCGATACCAAGTGCTTTATCGAGCGTACACCGTAATGGTGAAATTGGACTAATATGGATTGACGCTCATACTGATTATCACACTATGGCTTCTACCACTTCTGGTAATTTACACGGTTTGCCTTGTGCTTGTATAAATGGATTTGGTGCAAATGATTTATTTGATTATCATCTAGATAGCTTTATCAAATCAGATAATACTGTCATTATTGGTGCTAGGAGTATTGACGATGGAGAATATATTAATCTTGCTAAAACCAATGTAAAAATTTATACAATGGATGAAGTCAAATCTAGAGGCATTCCAGTGATAATGAAAGAAGCGATAGCAATTGCCAATAAAAACACTACCGGAATCCATTTAAGTTACGATTTAGATTTTCTTGATCCAAGTATTGCTCCTGGTGTTTCAACTGATGTTTTGAATGGTGGCAGTTTAAAAGATTATGAAGATTTACTGATATCTTTTAAAGAGTATCGCGATTATATCGTTTCATTCGATTTGGTTGAATATAATCCGTTGAATGATGTAGGTGATATGACTAAGAAATTGGCTTTAAGAATACTTGATGAAGCTAATTTTTAGCCAAAATACCAAGTTGGTAAGAATCTTAGAATTTTTGATACATAGAAAGTATAAGTTTCAAAACCGGTAATTACTGGTAAAAATAGTACGAATAAAACAATTGCGATTAAAAGAAAAACTTTAAGTAGTTTTTCTTTTTTATTATTTTTAAAGTAATATATAATTCCGAGAATTAAAAAAGGAATACATGGGTAGTAGTGATATGCAAAAGTTGTTCGTGAAATGAAAATCCAAGGGACTAATGATGAAAGATAAGCTAAAGAAATAGCAATAGCAGTTTCGTCTTTTCTTTTAATCGCTGAATAAATTGTATAAATCATTGTGAAAACACCAACAATAGAAATTATTGGATTGTTGAAACAAGAAATGGTTTGAATATTTTGATCTAAACGATTGACATAGTACCAAATTGGTCTTATATCAAAAAGCCACATATACCATTTGGACGAATACGGATGCGTGCTATCTAATCCGCTATGATATTTAAATGAGTATCCTATATAATCGCTGACTTGTTTAATTGCTTCAGGAATTGAACTAGGCAATTCATCATAGATGTATATGCCTTGATATGATAAGACATATATGACAGACGGAATAATTACGAAGAATATTATGCACAGTAATAAAATGATAATTGTCTTTTTGATTTTATTTGTATCTTTGCTTTGCCTGAATCGTTTACAAAGACTATAGAAAAATAGCAGAGCTAAACCAATTGACGCATAAATTCCTGTCCATTTTGTAGCCCAAGAAAACGACATCATCAAACCGGATAAAAACAGATATAAAATCGCTTTTTCAAGTTTATCTAGGTAATTTGTCTGAGCGAATTTAACCATAAATATATACATTAAAAGAATCCATAAGATAGTAAACGGTTCAAGAGTTGCAATTCTTCCGGTTGTTAAATGCATAAAGTCTAAGGCGAATAAAAGTGATGTTATATTGGCCCATTTTTCCTTTTTAAATAGGAGTATAGCTAAATAATAGATAATAGGAATCAAAAGCACTGATACAAGCGAACCGAAAAAACGGTAACCAAATGGACTCATGCCGAATAGTTTGATGCCTAAAGCGATAAATCTAGTACCGAGTAGTGGATGAACAGCAGTGTATAATGGCAAGTGATTTACTATTTCATAAGCGTTTCGCACATGATATATTTCATCAAAAAACGTTTCGTTTTGATAATCGAAATCTATTTCAACACTATCGTTTTCGTCAATTAGATTATTCGGGTTATAAGTAGTATCGCTAGCTTCATAAATTTCGAGCTTCTTAAGTTCTTTTTGGTCTGAATTATATAAAGCAATCTCGTTGATCAATGATTTTGTACTATGAAAAGATAATCTAATATATTTATACGATAGGATGTTTTCGGATTCATAGACATTCCATTTGCCGAAATCTTTATCAATTAAAATAGTGATATATTCATAGTTATTTAAATCATTACTTCCTTCAATTATTATTTCGTTATAGTAAATTTGATAACGCCCATCACCATTAGAGATTCCTTCTAGTGATGTGGTGTAAATTTTATCAAACTGTTTATTTTCATCAAGGATTTCCATAATGACATAAGAATCTTGTTTGGTTACTTCATAAAAAGTATTTGTAGATTTTAAAGAGCCTAGTTTATAAAAGGATAAAACAGCATATACGCATGTGAGAGCGATAATGAAAAAATGTTTTTTAAGATGTTTATAAAGCAATAGATAGAGTCCTAAAATTAGGATAGCAGAGATAAAAACTATGTTTAATAATTCTTTATTTGCAAATAAAAATAAGCTTAATTCTTCCATAAACCAAATTATATCATTTATGTTACGCTTTTATAAAAAAGTATATTGGTATAAAATATAGCTATGATTTATACATGTACAGTTAATCCATCTTTGGATTATTATTTAACATTTGATTCTAATATACAAGGCGGAACCATTAACCGTGCTTTAAAAGAAGATTATGATGCAGGTGGAAAAGGAGTGAATGTATCGATCGTTTTAAACAATTTAATGATTCCAAATGTTGCGCTTGGTTTTCTTGGTGGCTTTACTAAAGATTATTATCTGTCTTTTATTAAGAAATATTCTTATATTGAACCACTTTTTACCAGTATTAAAGATAATACACGTATTAATTTAAAGATATTCGCTAATGAGGCTATTGATATCAATGCGAAAGGCCCACACATCAGCGAAGAAGAATTCGATCGTTTTAGGAAGCGATTATATCGTATCTATCCGAATGATATTTTTGTATTGAGCGGTAATGTTCAGACTGAAATATTTGATAAAATGGTTGATTTGATTTGTGATTTATCAAGTAATGGTATAAAGATAGTGTTAGATACAAGCGTGGAATTGGTTGAGAATTGTTTGAAATATAGACCATATCTTGTGCGTTTAAACGAGGATGATTTGCTTAAGCTTGGAAAAAACAAGGATAAAGCTGAAACGATGAAGTATTTAGTTGCAAATGGTATTAATAATTTAATAGTGCCTGTTGGTGAGTTCGGTTCGATATTTGCATGTAGTGAAGGTTTATATCAATGCTTACACGATGAAAAAGATAAGGCTAATACCGCTGGGATGGCTGACAGCATGGTTGCTGGTTATTTATATGCTATTCAAAAAGGTGCTTCACCGATTGAAGCATTCAGATATGCCAATGCTGCGAGTGTCGCGACAGTTCTTACGGGTAATTTAGCTACAAGAGAAGCTACAGAAGAAAATTTCAATAGGTTAAATGTCGGAGGTTTTAAAGGATGAAAAAATTACTGTTTTATTTAATTGTTTTATTCACTTTGTTTGGGTGTGCAAAGTCAAATGTGGAGTTAAATGTAAAGGAGATTGAATCTTATCCGGTGGATATGAGCGGATATAAAGGTCTTAGCTCAACTGAACACAATTTTAGAGGAATTAGTCCTGATGAAATGATGAAAGTTGTTGAAGATGGTAATTCTGCAATTATATTTATGGGTTATAAAGGTTGCGATGTTTGCCAAGAAGCAGCTCAATATGTAAATGAAGTTGCTGAAGAACTCGACGTAACTGTTTATTATTTAGATTGCACAAGTGAAAGATATCCTTTGAAAGGCGAAACGTTTGAAAAAGTGGTTGATATTCTTGAACCGATATTGAGGACAAATGAATTAGGTGAAAAGACTATTTATACTCCTCATGTGTTTTCAATTGTTAATGGCGTGCCTCAAGAAGGCCATATCTCAGTGGTAAACTCTTGGGTAGCTGGAAATCCAAGTGAAGATTCCATTAAAGAATTAAAAGAAATCTATGTTGGAATTATGAAGGATTTCGCAAAGTAATATTAAAATATCTTGTCAAGACTATATATTTAAAAAATTATATATTATAATCATATTGCCTGATGGTTCTTAATTCCTACATGTTTATTATGGTTCTATTCGTGTTACATGCTGGTGTTGAAGACTCGCTATAAGTGAGGATCCTAAAGGGATGTATAGATGAACCACCTGGGAGGGTCAGGGAATTACCCCCCATCAGGTTTACAATGTAGTATTTTTTAGTTAGAATATAAACTAACAGTAAATATTGAAAGAGGTGTAAAAAAATGAATGTTTGGACATCAATTATGTATTTGGTCATTGGCGGTTTAATCGGTGGTTTAATCGGTTTCTTTTTAACAAAACGTTATTTTGAAAAACAAATAAAAGAAAATCCACCTATTACTGAAAAGATGGTTAGAGCAATGTTCCTTCAAATGGGAAGAAAACCATCTGAAGCACAAATTCGTTCTATTATGAAATCTATGGGACAATAAACATCGGCTAAGCTGATGTTTTTATTTAAATAATTATATGCATTAAAATAACGGCACAGTATTGAACTGCGCCGTTATTTTGCTATTTGATAAATGAAATTTTATTTTCTTTGCCCTTGATAATTCTTTTAATATTAGGTGTGTGTCTAAATATAACTAAAATTGTTAAGATAAGGATTAATATAGCATAAGTAGTATTTTTAAAAGTAATAAAGGCAATGATTGTTGCCGATATTAAAGCTATCATTGAAGAGATGGAAACCATCTTTGAAAGTCCTAAAACAAAAAAGAAAATTAAAACCGGATAGACAAAGATAAATACGACATCATGTGTTACAAATAATCCCATCGCTAACAGATATCCAATTGCACAGGCAACTCCTTTTCCGCCTCTGAAATTCGCAAATATTGGGAAACAATGTCCAATACTGACTGCCAAACCAGCAAATGGTATTGCAGGTGGAAAGATATATGAGCAAGCCCACATTATCAAGAAAGCTTTTAAAGCATCTAACACAATGACAATAATGCCTATTGGTTTTCCTAAAACTCTACCAGCATTAGTGCCGCCTAAATTCCCCGATCCATATTCTCTTATGTCCTTGTGAAAAAAGACTTTTCCAATAATTAATGCCCATGATATTGAGCCGATGATATATCCTAATATCATCCATATTATAATCCATAAAAATTCCATATTTAACCTCACCGATATTTTATCATAAAAGGTAAATTATGTTATAATATCTTGGTTGAAATGAGGTAATAATGCAAATAGATAACGCTAAAATTAATGATTATAGCGCCGATAGTATTCAAATATTAGAGGGACTTGAAGCGGTTAGAAAAAGACCTGGAATGTACATTGGATCTGTTGATTCACGTGGTTTGCATCATTTGATTTGGGAAATTGTTGATAACTCTATTGATGAAGCTTTAAATGGCTATGGAAATGAAATAATTATTAAATTGAATAATGATGGATCGGTCACGGTTCAGGACTATGGACGTGGAATGCCGGTAGATAAACATAGTAGCGGTAAAAGTGCCTTGGAAGTGATTTTTACTGTTTTACATGCTGGTGGAAAATTTTCTGAAGGAGCTGGATATAAAACATCTGGCGGTTTGCATGGTGTTGGTGCGTCGGTTGTTAATGCGCTCAGTGAATGGCTCGAAGTGGAAGTTTGCAGAGATAATAAAAAATACTTTATCCGATTTGAAGATGGCGGTAAAAAAATATTACCTTTAAAACAGATTGGTACCAGTAATAAAACAGGTTCTAAAGTTACTTTTAAACCAGATGCCAAAATTTTTCAAACAACCGAATTTTCATATCAAACAGTATTATCACGTGCCCAAGAACAGGCTTTTTTATTAAAGGATGTCGCTATAAGTGTCATCGATAAAAATGATACAAAGAATACTTTTAAATATCATGATGGTTTATCGGCTTTTATGGATTACTTACATGAAGATAAAGATGTATTGCATAAAACTGTAACTTTTTCTGGCGTTGCTAATGAAATAAAGGTTGATGTAGCTTTTCAATACACCGATTCATATCAGGAAAATATGTTTTCTTTTGTCAATTTGGTTAGAACAAAAGATGGTGGTACGCATGAAGTTGGATATCGAAATGGCTTCACTAAAACTATTAATGATTATGCAAGAACAATTGGCATTTTAAAAGAAAAGGATAAAAATTTTGATGGCAACGACATTAGAGAGGGTTTAACTTCAATAATTTCAATTTCAATTCCTGAACATTTGCTACAATTTGAAGGGCAAGTAAAGTCAAAACTTGGGACTCCTGAAGCTAAAAATTCCGTTGAATCATTAGTTTCAAAACATCTTTTATACTTTTTGACCGAGAATAAAGAAACGGCTTCAATGATTATCAAGAAGATTTTTAGAGCTTCACAAGCTCGAGAAGCGGCCAGAAAAGCTAAAGAAGAGGCTAGAAAAGGGAAAAAGAACTCCAATAAAGCCGAAAAGATATTAAGCGGTAAATTATCAAATGCTCAAAGCAAAGATTACCGCAAATTAGAATTATTTTTAGTCGAAGGAGATTCGGCAGGCGGCAGTGCTAAAAAAGGTAGAGATTCTAATTTTCAAGCTATTCTTCCACTAAGAGGTAAGGTTTTAAATACTGAAAAAGCTTCATTAAATGAAATAGAAAAAAATGAAGAATTAAATACTATTGTACATGCACTAGGAGCCGGTGTTGGCGCTGATTTTGATGTTAAAGATATTCATTATAACAAAGTTATCATCATGACCGATGCTGATACTGATGGTGCTCATATTCAAGTTTTATTATTGACTTTCTTCTACCGCTTTATGCGCGAACTTATCGAACAAGGACATGTCTATATTGCGATGCCACCATTATATCGTGCCAGCAAAGGTAAGGAATTCAAATACTGTCATAGCGATAGAGAATTGCAAGAATGTAGAGAAAAATGGGGTAAGATTGATATTCAAAGATATAAGGGATTAGGTGAAATGAATGCCGATCAATTGTGGGACACTACAATGGATCCTGCTCAAAGAACATTGATTCAAGTTACTATAGAAGATGCGGCGATGTGTGAACGTAAAATATCGGTTTTAATGGGTAATAAGGCTGATCTTAGAAGAGACTGGATTGAAAAAAATATTGATTTTACACTAGAAGAAGATTTTAAGGTTGAAAGTCATGGCAAGTAAGAAAGATAAAACAATTGTAGAAAATAACATTTCTTGGAGTTTGGATGATATAATGTCCGATCGTTTTGGGCGTTATTCAAAATACATTATTCAAGAAAGAGCTTTACCTGACGCTAGAGATGGTTTAAAACCTGTTCAAAGAAGAATATTATACGCCATGAATGAAGCAGGTAATACATTTGACAAGCCTCACCGCAAAAGCGCAAAAACGGTTGGTATTGTTATCGGTACCTATCATCCACACGGTGATACATCAGTATATGATGCTATGGTCAGAATGTCGCAAGATTGGAAAATGAATCTTCCACTTATTGATATGAATGGCAATAATGGCGGTCTTGATGATGATCCACCCGCAGCTATGCGTTATACTGAGGCTCGTCTATCGTCGTATGCTTCTTTACTATTGGAGGATATTGACAAAGAAACGGTTGTAATGACTAATAACTATGATGACACCGAGTTAGAACCTACTGTTTTACCGGCAAGATTTCCGCTTCTTTTGGTAAACGGTTCTACCGGTATTGCTTCCGGCTATGCAACTAATATTGCACCACACAACTTGAATGAAATAATAGAAGCGACTATTTATCGCATTTTTAATCCTGGGTGCAGTGTGGAAGATCTGATGGCATTTGTGAAAGGACCGGATTTTCCAACTGGTGGTATTGTTCAAGGTATTGAAAGTATTAAAGAAGTCTTTAAGACTGGCAAAGGAAAAGTTATAGTTCGCTCAAAATGTGAAATAGTCGAAAGCAAGACGCTCAATTCGATTGTAGTCAGTGAAATACCTTATGAAGTAGTAAAAAAGAATTTAGTTAAAAAGATCGATGATATCAGACTTAACAAGGAATTGGATGGCATTATTGATGTACGAGATGAATCAGGCAGAGATGGCTTGAGAATAGTTGTTGATCTAAAAAAAGATATCGATGCTAATGTTGTACTCAATTATCTATATAAGAACACCGATTTACAGATTAACTACAACTACAATATGATTGCTATTGTCAATCACGCTCCGGTATTAATTAATTTAACAACCGGTATTGATGCTTTTATTGCTCATCGAAAAGAAGTGGTTATTAATGCTTCCAGATATTTGAAGGATAAGAAAAAAGAAAGAATTCATATTTTGGAAGGTCTGATGAAGGCTATTTCAATACTTGATGCTGTACTTGAACTGATCAGAAATTCTAAAGATAAAGCTGATGCGAAATCAAAACTTCGTGAGGCATATCTTTTTAGTGACGAACAGGCTGAAGCCATTGTTATGATGCGATTATATCGTCTATCAAATACTGATATAAAAATATTGAGAGATGAATATGCCAAACTAATCAATGAAATATCGGAACTTGAGGCCATTTTATCATCTAATGATTTGCTGAATCGTGTTATTGTGAATGATTTAAAACAGGTTATAAAAGATTATGGCGTCGATAGAAAGACAAAGATTGAAAGCGAAGTAAGTGATATAGTAATTGACAAGATGTCGATGATATCTAATGAATCTGTTTATCTTTCAATCAGTAAAGATGGTTATATTAAACGCTTTTCTTCTCGTTCTTATCAATCAAATGAGGGAACGATTCCTTATTTCAAAGAGAATGATAGCTTAATTGGCATCAAACAGTGTGAAACATTGGATACATTATTAATTTTTACATCCAAGGGTAATTATGGCCTTATTCCGATTTATAATTTGGAAGAATCTAAGTGGAAGGATTTAGGATTTCATTTTTCTCACTATATAAAAAGTGATGGTGAAGAAAAAATTGTCAGTGCTTTAATTGTTAAGAGTTTTGAATCGTATGCTTACATATTTACCGTTACTGCTAAGGGAATGATTAAAAAGACTTTACTTCCTTTGTGGAATGTCACAAGAAACTCAAAGGTTTTACAAGCTCATAAATTAAAAGCTAATGATGAATTAATCAAAGCTTTCGTTGCGTATCAAGACGATGATGTATTGTTAGTATCAAAGAATGGGTTCTACAATTATTATCATCATGATGAAGTATCACCTTTAGCTGTAAAGGCCTTGGGTGTTTATGGAATAGATCTTAAACCTGATGATGAAGTAGTTGATGCACTTGCTCTTAATCATGGCGATGAGTCGTTGATGGTTATAAGTGAAAGAGGAAATTTTAAACGAATTCATATTAGTGAATTAGAACATACTAAACGTCGTGCTAAGGGTGGAAGGCTTTATAAGCAGACTAAGACTAATCCACAGTTTATAAAGTGTGTATCTTCAATTGAAGCATATGATAATTTAAAGATATTTGATGGTGAATTAAAACTTTTAGCCGTTAAAGATATTCCGTTTATGTCTATTGATGCAACTTTTTCTTCACCAATTGATGTCAAAGAACATTTCTTTGTCTTGAATACCGGCAATAACGATATAAGAACTGTAGAAATCAAAGATTTTCCTGCTGATTTTGTAATTGAAGAAGATGGCAATAATCAGACATCTTTATTCTAGAAATGGTATGATATAGAATATGTTGAAATTATTTAAACCAGATAGAATTTTAGATCGATATCAAGACTTGGATATTGAAGAATTAAAAAGATGTGGCATAACTCATATTTTTATGGATATCGATAATACTTTAGCTCCCTATTATGAAAAAGTTGCCGATAAAAATGCTATTGATTTCATTAATGAATTAAAAAAGAATGGAATTAGTGTGGTGCTTGTTTCTAATAATAAAAAACAGCGAGTTAAGACTTTTGCTGATTCTTTAAATCTGGATTATGAGTACTTCGCTTTAAAACCTTTCCCATTTGCATATAACAGAATAGCTAAACGTTTAAATATTAGAAAAACTAATGTTTTGTGTATGGGCGATCAGGTTTTAACTGATGTTATCGCTGCAAGACTTGCGAATATGCGAGTATATTATACTAAACCGCTTGTTGATAAAGATTCTTTTTCAACAAAGATAAATCGTAAAATCGAGAAATTTATTATGAGGCATTATTAATGAAGAAATGTATAGGTTGTGGTGCTAGTTTACAAGATCAAGATCCAAAAGCTATAGGTTATGTAAAATTGTTAAAACAAGATTATTGTATGCGTTGTTTTAGACTTGCTCACTATGGCGATTTGATGATTGATATGAAAGATGCTATACCGCCAGAATTTGTTTTAAATAAAATTAAAAAATATAATGATGCAGGAGTAGTGTTGATTATTGACATCTTACATTTAGCTAGTAAAGTTAACAAAAAAATATTTGCTAGTTTAACAGATTATCCAATAATGGTCGTAATTAATAAGATCGATTTACTTCCAACAAATATTAATTTTCAAAAAGTCGAAAAATATTGTAAAGATATTTTATCTATGATTGCTAAGAATAATAAAATTGCATCAGTTATTCTTACCTATGACAAAGATATTGGTTTCAATGATTTATTTTTAGAAGACATCAAAGATATGGGCATGGGTACTTATATCTTTACTGGACTGGCAAACGCTGGCAAAAGCACACTTTTGAACAAGATTGTCAAAGACAATAAACTGACTACCTCGTATTATCCTGGTACAACGATAGATTTTAATACTTTTGAATATGAAAATTATAATTTTGTCGATACGCCAGGTTTGGTTGATGAAGGAAGTATTTTGCAACACTTACAGTTTAAGGATATAACTTCATTAGTGCCATCAAAGACTATTAGACCACTTGTTTACCAAGTTTATGAGGATCAGACTTTCTTTATTGAAGGCATTATGCGTTTAGACGTTAAAACAAGAAAAAATAGTAGTGTTATCTTTTATTTTGATCCAAAAGTTAAACTTCATCGTGTTAAAACTAGTCGTGCTGATGATTATATGAAAAATAATTATGAATTATTTGAAAGTGGTTATAAATTGAACAGTTCAACAATAAAATTGCATGACTATCAAGATTTGGTTATTAATGGTTTAGGATTTATAAGTTTTCATCATATTGATAGTATAAAAATCGATATGATTGAAGGTGTAGAGATTTGTGTTAGAAAGGGAATATTTTAATGTTGAGTGGTAAACAAAAAAGATTTTTAAGAGCAATGGCTTCAAAAGAAAAAGCCATTGTTCAAGTTGGAAAAGAAGGTCTTTCTTATAATTTATTTAATACTTTAAAGAATGCTTTAGATGCTAGAGAATTGGTTAAAGTATCAGTATTGAAAAGTTGTGACGAAGAGATAAGAACAATTGCTATTGATCTAAGTGCTAACAGCAATTCAGAAATCGTTCAAGTAATTGGCAGAAGCATTGTTTTATACAAAGCTTCTAAAGAACAATTAATCAAACTACCATGAGAAATATATATGTAAAAGGAGATTTTTATCCTTTAAATTACGATGAGATAAAAGCCATCAGAACTATTCATAAACAGAACAGAGATGCTAACATTTACCTTGTCTTTGAAAATAGGTGTTTTATTGATATTTTAAGTAGTTATGTTAAAGAATATGATTATTTATTTATTGCAGAAGACAAGGCTGATGCTGATATTATATTGGATATTCACATTCCCTTGGATTTTAATAACATTTACAAGTATTATCGCCGTCAAATAATTGTTGATAATATCGAATTGATGAAAGAGCTGATTAGCAAAAAAATGTCAAATAAGCGTTTTATTCATACTTTAGGAGTAGCTGACGAAGCTTATAAACTTGCTAAAAGATATGGATATGATAAAAATAAGGCTTATTTAGCAGGTTTGTTGCATGATATATGTAAAGAGATGAGTATTCAAGATATGGATTCTTATTTGCAATATTACGATATTTCAAAATTGGATAGCGATGACAAAATTAAACATGGTTATGTCGCTAAATATTACATAAAAGAAAAACTTGGATTATATGATAAAGATATTCTTGAAAGTATATATCACCATACTGATGCCAGTTCAAACTCGTTACTTACAAAAATAATCTATATCGCAGATAAAAGAGAAGTCAATCGTCATATTGATGATGAAATATTAAAATTGGCTTATCTTGATATTAATGCAGCTTTTTTAAAACTAAAGAGGAAAGTTGAGGAATATATTAATAGTGCTCATAAATGATTTTGTTAAAATACTATATGATAAATTAGATGAAAAACTTGGTGATGATATTGTGGTTATTGACTTTTCAAATACCAATCCTTTATACGACTATATGTTTATTGTGTCAGCTTTAAACGAGAGGCTTGCGAATTCATTGGTTGAAGAAGCGATTAAGGTTGCAAGAGAAAAAGGACAAGATGTAATCAATGTTGATAAGAGTAAAGATTCAGGTTGGTTTTTCGTGGATTTAAACGATATTATTGTTCATATATTTTATGATGGTAAAAGAGAATACTATGATTTGGAGGGCTTATGGAAGGATCTTGGCGTTTTAAAGATGTAGATAATTATGAATATTTAGCTAAGTATTATGATGCTTTATTGCAAGATGAAGAAAGCCTAAAATTCTGGTTAGATTATATTCTTGAATTAAGGGGCAATACTGTTTTAGAGTTAGCTTCTGGTTCAGGTGTTATGGCTAGAATTCTAAAGGAAAAAGGATATGACATAATTGCATCTGATATTTCGGAGGCGATGAAAAAATCGGCAAAAGCTAATTTTGATGGTGAATATCAGATTTTAAATATGATTGATTTCAAACTGGATAAGAAATTTGATATTATCTTGTGTATTTGTGACAGCATCAATTACTTAAATAATGATGAATTGAAAACGATGTTTGAGAATGTTTATAATCATTTAAATGATGGTGGAACATTTCTTTTTGATATGCATAGCACGAAAAGAATTGAAGAATTTAAAGACGAGTATATTGAAGAAGGTAGAGTTTTAGATACCGATTATCAATGGGCGATTATTTCAGATCCTGAGAGCAATGAACTTCAGGAACGTTTCACTTTCTATATGGAAGATGGTATTGTCAATGAACATCATGTGCAAAATGTTTTTAAGATCGAAGATGTTGAGAAAAAAATGATTGATGCCGGTTTTGAAACAGAGATAGTCGAAGATTTTATCAAAGATGAAAAAGTACTGGTCATGGGGGTGAAAAAATGATTGCAATTATTGCAGCGATGGATGTGGAAGTTGACGCTTTTAAAAGACTGATGAGCGATGTTAAAATTGATAAAAATGGTTACATTATTGGTAAATTAGCTAAAAAAGATATTGTATTAGCTAAAAGCGGAGTAGGTAAAGTAGGTGCAGCCATCAATACCACTAAGCTAGCTTTGCTATATGATATTCATTTAATAATTAACATCGGTTCAGCTGGTTCTTTATCTAAAGATGTAAGAATTGGCGATGTAGTTATTGCTAACGATATTGCTTTCCATGATATTGAAGTGCCTGATTGGCCAAAGGGCTTTAATCAAAGTGTAACTTGTTACCACACCAATAGGGAGCTTTTGGCTAAAATTAAGATTGTCGATACTGAACTAAAATGTCATTTTGGTCCAATGGTAAGTGGTGATAGTTTCATTATGCATAAGGAACAAACAGATAAGATTTTAAAGGAATTTCCTGGTGTCTTGTGTGTTGAAATGGAAAGTGCTAGTATTGCTCAAACGGCCACTTATTTTGGAATTGATTTTTTAATTCTTCGCTCAATATCCGATGTTACAATTGAAGAGGGAAATGAGATTGACTTTGATGAGTTCGTTGGTCATGCAGCAATCAATAGTGCAAATTATACCAAAAAGGTTATTGAAGAGTTAGATTTATGAGTGAATGGTATTTAAAATCATATATAAATCGTCGCAATTGGATTTTAGAAAATGCTCAAAATATTAACTTAAATGCCGAAGAGCTTTTGCTGTGCTTATTTATTGATTATTTTAATGAAAACCATATTGCTATTAATTATGAACTTCTCTCTAGCAAGCTTGGTCTCAATCAAGATAAGGTGGATAAGCTTATTCAAGATTTATCTACTAAGGGAATACTAGAAATATATGTTGGTGAAAGTGGAGTGAGATATGATATCAATCGCATTTTTGAATTGTTAGATGATATCAAAGAAGATATAAGCAATGATATATTTAAAATGTTTGAAGATTCATTTGCCAGACCACTAAGTCCTTTTGAAATGGCGAAATTATCTGACCTTATTAGTGAATATGGCGAAAGTGAGATACTTGAAGCCTTGAGGAATGCCGATGCATATCGTAAACTTAATTTTGCATATATTGAAAAAATCTTAAAGAATAATCATGAATAATAAAGTAATTAGAATTTTAGATACTTTTGAAGACTTATATCCCGATGCACATTGTGAACTTATTCATAAGGATGCTTTTGAATTGTTGATAGCTGTTTCTTTAAGTGCTCAAACGACTGATCAAAGAGTCAATACAGTAACGCCAGCATTGTTTCTTCGATATCCTGATTGTTATAAATTAGCTGATGCAGATATTAGGGAAGTTGAAAAGATTATTCATTCAATTGGTTTATATCATAATAAGGCAAAAAATATTATTGCGATATCTAAAGATTTGGTAAATAAATATAATGGCACGGTACCAAATAACAGAAAAGATTTAATGACCCTAGATGGTGTGGGTCGTAAAACGGCGAATGTTGTTTTATCGGTTGCCTTTGATGTGCCGACATTAGCTGTAGATACTCATGTGGCAAGAGTCAGTAAAAGACTTGGATTGGCTAAATATGATGATGATGTTTTGAAAATTGAAGAAAAATTGTGCAAGAGGATTGATAAGAAGTTATGGAATAAAACGCATCATCAGATGATTTTCTTTGGACGATATTTCTGCAAAGCTAAAAATCCTAATTGCGATAATTGTCCGCTAATAGATATTTGTAAACGAAAAAAATATGAAAAGTAGGGGTAGTGATAATTTGACTTATCACTACCTTTTCAATTTGCTTACTCGGAATAACATAAATAAAAACCTAATCATTGATAAATTAGGTTTGATTAAGAATATTATTTTTTGTGGAATAATTTTTTATATTGATATACCGGATCCTGAGTTACGCGCATTCCAAGCTTTTTAAAGGTTCCAAGATCTACTGCTGATAGAATAACAGTTGAATGAACTTCACAATCTTTTAACTCTGCTAAAGCATCCATAGCTTTTTTGCATAATGGCGATGATTTTGATTCAATTGCTAAAGCGATTAAAGTTTCGTCGGTGTGAAGTCTTGGATTATTGCCTTTTAGATGAATAGTTTTTAATTCTTGAATAGGTTCTAGAATTTCACTTGACAGCAATTTGACATCATCGATACCAGCAATTTCCTTTAAAGCGTTCAATAGGCAAGCCGAGGATGCTCCCATTAGTTTAGAAGTTTTACCGGTGATGATTTTTCCATTATTCAACTCGATAGCTACAGCAGGTTCTTTAGTTTTTTCAGCGATTTCATTGGCAATAAGTGCAACCTTGCGATAATTTTTATCAACTCCAGCTTTAGACATGACTTTTTCAATTTTGCTAAGCATTTCTTCAGAAGCTTCTTCTTTTCTTACGGATACTAAAATGTCGTAGTACCTTCTAATGATTTCTAATTTTGAAGCTTCTTGACAGACTTTATCATCGATAATGCATGAACCGATCATGTTAACACCCATGTCAGTAGGAGATTTATAAATCTGTTTACCATTAATTTTAATTAGTAAGTCGTTTAATACCGGAAACACTTCAACATCGCGATTGTAGTTTGTGGCCACAATACCATAGTTTTCTAGATGAAACGGATCAATCATATTAACATCATCTAAGTCGATGGTTGCAGCTTCATAAGCTAAATTTACCGGATGATTAAGAAGTAAATTCCAAACCGGGAATGTTTCATATTTTGCATAACCAGCTTTTATACCGCTTAGATTATCGTGATACATCTGAGATAAGCAAGTTGCCATTTTACCACTTCCAGGCCCTGGTGCAGTTACGACAACCAGCTCTCTCTCCGTTTTAATGTAATCATTTTTACCAAAGCCATCTTTCGAGAGAATTAATTCAATGTCACTTGGATAATTCGGGATAGTGTAGTGATATGCTACTTTAATATTGTCTTTTTCTAATTTTCTCTTTAATTTTTGAGCTTCTAACTGTTTGTTGTAATGGGTGATGATGACACTTCCGACATAGAGTCCCGCTTCACGAAAAGCATCGATGAGTCTAAATAAATCTTGAATATAAGTAATTCCTAAGTCTCCGCGAACTTTATTTTTCTGAATGTGTTCAGCACTGATTACTAGCATCATTTCGACTTTATCTTTCATACGCATCAACATCTTGATTTTACTATCTGGAGCAAAACCAGGTATTACTCTTGAAGCATGAAAATCATCAAATAATTTGCCACCGAACTCTAGATAGAGTTTGTTAAAACGTTTAATTCTTTTTAATATTTTTTCAGATTGTAAGCTAATATATTTTTCATTATCAAATCCAATTGTATGCATATTTACCTCGCTTTAATTATGCCGATTGGCGTCTGTTCATGGTCTTGTCCCAAAGGATTATCTTTTAGTATTTTGCATATTAAATCTAAATCTAACTTACTATCTGAACATCCTAATATGTTGCCACCTAAATCGTTGATGTCAACTATACATACTGTGTGACCGATTTCTTTAGCTATTTTGCTGGCTACTTCATTAGGATTAGAAGGGCCGAGTACTACATATTCATTATATGGAGGCAAAGTGTTTGGGGTAGGGCCATCGATTGAGGCCGCTTTTCTTCCGGCAACAATATAAAACCAGCCTTTTTTATGAAAAACTTTGCCTATTGCACCAGCTGCTGCGGCTACTAGTATTCTAAAAGTACCACATTCCTTAATTGCATAATGCATTGTTTCGGGCATTCCTAAGCCGATGCCGTGAGGAGTTTTTGTTACAAATCCAGAAAGAAAAGTTGCTAATTTACTTGGTCTAATGTCTTTTAGAGGTATTGCTCGATTTTGAGTACAGGCAACACATTTTTCCGATATAAATACAATATCGCCATTTTCTAATTTATTATTTGTGTACTTTTTTACCACTTCTACAATATCGTCTTTATTGGTAACTACATGTGTTTTAACGGGAACTCTTTCGTATTTTTTTCCGTTTACTTCAATAAAGGCGCTTTTATCTTTGCTCATAAATAATCTCCCTTGATAACAACTATTTGATTATAACACGAGCGAAAATAAAGTTGTGTTAAGTATTGATTTTTTTAAAGATAAATAAAATTTAAAACGCTTACATTTTTATCTCTATACATATATAATTAAAGAAAGAAAAAGTGAGGTAAAACAAATGCGAGTTTTAAAGTTAAACAATGCCGCAATTATGACTATTGATCAGATTGTTGAAAGACATCGTAATAAAAGAGGACCAGTGAAACTGATGCTACATGAGGTTCAAGAAGAGTTTGGGTATGTGCCTTTTGAGGCAATGGTTAAAATTGCCGAAGCTGCTAATGTATCTTTAGCGGATGTGTATGGTGTTGTAACTTTCTATACGCAGTTTACTACTGAGCCTAAAGGTAAACATGTTATCAATTTGTGTCTCGGTACTGCTTGTTATGTAAAAGGTGCGCAGGATTTGCTTGATGAAGTTTTGAGAATAACTGGAGCAAGTGTTAATAAGACTAGTGAAGATGGACTTTTCTCTGTTGATGCAACTAGATGTTTGGGTGCTTGTAGTTTAGCGCCAGTTGTAGTAGTAGATGGCGAAGTTTATGGCAATTTAAATGATAAAACAGTACTTGTGAATATTGTTGACGAAATAAAAGCAAGAGAAGCTGTTTGATTTGATAAATTGATAGATAAAAAATGTTAATGCGAGGTTAAATGAATGAAAAGTCTAGGAGAACTAAAAAAAGTTCAAGAACAATCATCGAAGATGATTAAGTTAAGAGATGCTGATAAAAAATATCGTGTAAGTATAGCACTGAGCGAAGATGATGTTGCTACATCAAGAACATTACTCAACAGTTTAGTGTCGCTTAATGCCGAAAACAATTATCCATGTGCTGTTATACATGATGGCAATGTTGCGATTAGAGGATATGAACCGGTTATGATAGTCGAGGATAAAGCTGGCAATAAGAGTGTGTATGTAAATGTTGATATCAAAAAGTTAAACGAAATATTCAATTCGCATATTTTGAGTGGCGAAGAGCTTTCTCAATATACTCTAAAATAAGAAGGGAGCAAAAGTGATGGAAAGAATTAATGTTTTGGTCTGTGGTGTTGCCGGATGCGCTTCGTCTAATTCAATGCTGGTATATCACAGATTCGAAGAGATGATTATTAAGTATGGGCTTAAAGATGAAATAAAGATGGTTCCAACCGGATGCTTTGGACTTTGTCAAAAAGGGCCAATTGTTGCAATTCAACCTGACGGTGTATTTTATTCGCATGTTACTGTTGATGACGTAGAGGAGATTGTATCTGAACATTTATTGAAAGGAAAAGCAGTTGAAAGGTTGCTTCTTTCTGATATTGATCCTGAAACTAAGCAAAAGATTTTTGATGTGAATAAAATACCTTTTTATGCAAAACAGATGCGTATCGCACTAAAGAATTGCGGAACAATTAATCCTGAGGATATTTATGAGTATATTGCTAAAGATGGGTATTTAGCTCTCGGTGATGTATTAGAGAATAAAACACCAATGGAGGTAATTGAAATCATTGAAAAATCCGGATTGAGAGGAAGAGGAGGCGGAGGCTTTCCAACCGGTAAGAAATGGCGTTTTGCTGCGATAGAAGAATCTGATGAAAAGTATGTGATCTGTAATGCTGATGAAGGAGATCCAGGGGCATTTATGGATAGGTCGATACTAGAAGGTGATCCACATTCAGTTATTGAAGCGATGGCTATAGCTGCTTATGCGATTGGCGCTAAACTTGGATATATCTATATTCGTGCTGAATATCCTGTTTCAGTCGCTAGATTAAAGACTGCTATCAAACAAGCTAATGAATTAGGCTTATTGGGTGAGAATATTTTGAATAGCGGTTTTAGCTTTAATATCGAAATAAGACTTGGAGCAGGCGCTTTTGTGTGCGGTGAAGAAACCGCTTTAATTGCTTCGATTGAAGGAAAACGCGGTAATCCAGTGCCAAAACCACCATTCCCAGCTAAATCTGGTGTATGGGGAAAACCTACTATCATCAACAATGTTGAAACATATGCCAATGTTCCGCAAATTATCTTGAAAGGTGCTGACTGGTTTAGTAGTATCGGTACTGAAAAGTCAAAAGGAACTAAGGTATTTGCTCTAGGAGGAAAGATAGTTAATACAGGACTTGTCGAAATACCGATGGGAACCACTTTGCGTGAAGTTATTTATGATATTGGCGGTGGATGCCCGAATGGTAAAAAGTTCAAAGCTGTTCAAACTGGTGGTCCATCAGGTGGATGTTTAACTGAAAAAGACTTGGATGTTCCTATTGATTATGATAATTTGATTGAAAAAGGTTCGATGATGGGATCAGGCGGTATGATTGTTTTAGATGAGGATAATTGTATGGTCGATGTTGCAAGATTCTATTTAGATTTCATTGTTGAGGAATCGTGTGGAAAATGTACGCCGTGTCGAGTAGGAACGAAACGTCTTTTAGAAATGCTCACCAAAATCTGCAAAGGTGAAGGAACAATGGAAATGCTTGATGAAATGGAAAAGCTATGTTACCACGTTAAAAATAATTCACTATGTGGCTTAGGTCAAACAGCTGCTAACCCAATTCTTTCGACTTTAAAGAACTTTAGAGAAGAATATATTGCTCATATTGTTGAAAAACGCTGTCCTGCCGGTGTATGTAAAGACTTGCTTCATTACTCTATTGATCCTGATAAGTGTCGTAAGTGTTCTTTATGTGCTAGAGGTTGTCCGGTTGATGCGATATCTGGTGTTCCTGGCCAGACTCCTTACTATATTGATACTAAGAAATGTATTAAATGTGGTACTTGTTTTGGAACATGTCGTTTCGGTGCAATTAAGAAAGGGTAAAGATTATGAAGAAAATTACAATTAAAATAAATGGTAAAACATATGAAGTAAATGATGGACAAACAATTCTAGAAGCTTGTCAATCTTTGAATATTCATATTCCAACCCTTTGTTATTTAAAAGATATTAACCAATCAGGTGCATGCCGTGTCTGCTTAGTTGAAGTCAAAGGAGCTAGAACTTTAGTTAGCTCTTGTACTTATCCAATTTTTGATGGTATGGAAGTTTTTACACATTCAAAAAAAGCTTTAGAAGGCAGAAAGAATACTGTTGAACTTATAATGTCTAATCATTCAAAGGATTGTTTGTCGTGTAGCCGTAATCAAAGATGTGAACTTCAGAAATTAACCGATGAATTAGGTATTAAAGAAGTAAAATATGTTGGAGAAAAAAGTCCTAGAGTTATTGATGAGTTGGCAATCTCTATCCAAAGAGATACTTCTAAATGTGTATTGTGCGGACGTTGTGTAGAAACGTGTAAAAAAGTTCAGGGTTTAGGCATCTTAGGTTTCAATAATCGCGGTTTTAAGACTTCTGTTGGTCCAGCTATGGATATGTCGTTTTCGGAAGTCAACTGTATGCAGTGTGGTCAATGTGTGATAAATTGCCCAACAGCAGCACTAAGTGTTAAAAATGATGTTGATTATGTGATCGACGCTTTAAATGATCCTGATAAATTCGTGGTTGTTCAGACTGCTCCGGCAGTAAGGGCAGCACTTGGCGAAGAGTTTGGTTTGGAAATCGGCACTTCGGTAACCGGTAGAATGACCGCTGCTTTAAAAGCCATTGGTTTTAATCGCGTATATGACACTAACTTTGGTGCCGATTTAACTATTATGGAAGAAGGATATGAGTTTATAGATCGTATCAAGAACAATAAGACATTACCGATGATTACTTCTTGTTCACCTGGATGGGTTAGATATTGTGAATTTGAATATCCGGATATCTTGGATCATTTGAGTTCATGCAAATCGCCTCATATGATGTTGGGATCTATTGTTAAGCATCACTTTGCTAAAGTCAATAATATCGATCCTAAAAATATTGTTGTAGTATCAATTATGCCTTGTAGTGCTAAAAAGGTTGAAATCAACAAGCCTGATAATCTAAATGTCGGTGGAATTCAAGATGTTGATTATGTTTTGACAACTAGAGAATGTGGCGAATTAATTAAACGTTTCGGCATTCCTTTTGCTGATTTAGCTGACGAAGAATTTGATCAAGATTTATTCGGTCAATATACTGGTGCGGGTGTGATTTTCGGAGCAACTGGCGGTGTTATGGAAGCGGCGCTTAGAACTGTATCTGAAGTTTTGGAAGGAAAGTCATTTGATAATGTCGATTACGAAATTGTTAGAGGATTAAAGGGAGTGAAAGAAGCCACTTTAAATATCAATGGTTTAGAAGTTAGGATTGCAGTGGCATCTGGTATGGCTAATGCTAAACCATTACTAGAACAGATTCGTAAAGGTTTATCGCCATATCATTTCATTGAGATAATGGGTTGCCCTGGCGGATGTATCAATGGTGGTGGTCAGCCATTTGTGTCTAGTGTTATTAAAAATAAAGATGGTATGGATGCATACCGTAATAAACGTGCGAAAGTGTTATATGATGAAGATAAAAATATGCCACTTAGAAAATCGCATGAAAATCCTCAAATAATCGCTTTGTATAAGGAATTCTTAGGCGAGCCAAATGGACATTTAGCTCATGAATTGCTTCATACCACTTACAGTAAAAAAGAAAAATACAGATAATTCAATCATAAAGCCTCCTTGTGGAGACTTTATGATTATCAATACAACTAAAGCGTCTTAATCGCTTTTTTATTTGACTTATTGTATAATTTTACTATGGACTTTTATGAAGAATTAATTAGTTCAATCAAAGAATTGATTGAAGAAAAAAAATACGATGAAGCTCGTAAAAAAATTAATGATGAATTGACTATGGCGTATGTGCCGATGTCGGTTGAAGAAACTTTATTGACATTTTTAGATAGGATTGATGAATTGTCGCCGACTAGGGAGAAAGAATTGTCTATTGATGAGATCATCGCTTATTTAAACAGTAAAGATCTTCAACAGCAGATTATTGCTGCTAATTATTTTGATCGTTTAAATGTGCGTGATTATTTGGATGTCATAGAAGAATTTTTGCTTAGCGAATATGGTTATGATGAAGCTAAAACGATGTTAGTATCCACTCTTATCGATCAGGAGATAAAGGAAGAAATAAAGATGAACAAGGATGGAATGAACTATAAATTTATTCCATATTACATCATCAAAGTCGAAGAAAGCGACGGATATTTAAAGGCGATGAAAATATTTGATAAAGAGCTTTTCAAAAATCCTAGTTATTATAAAATGGCCGTTCAATTATTTACAAATAAGGCATATGAGTCGTTGCCAATTAATATTGACGAGCAGGAAGCGGAAGATATGGCTTATATGATTATCAGACATGTGTATAGACTGTTTGATGATAAAGAAGGTTTAGAGTCATTACACGATTCTATAATAAATGAAAATAATTTTGTGCATTAAGATGCTTATTTAGTGCTAAAACGATATATATGTCTAGTAAAAAACTGTATATTTTGATATAATTCAAAAGCTTGAAAAAGGAGAAAAATAAAATGGCTGAATTAAATAAAATTGAAGATGGAAAAGTGGAATTAAAAGTCACTATTGAAGATGATGTTTGGAAACAAGCTCAAGAAAAATCATTTAATAAATTAGCTTCTAAAGTTGAGATCAAAGGTTTTAGAAAAGGACAGGCTCCTAAGAACATGATTCGTCAGCATGTGCCAGCACAACAAATTATTCTTGAAGCAGTCGAATTGGTAGCTCAAGATGCTTTGGTCAATGCTGTAAAAGAACATAATGTTGAACTAATTGACAGACCTGAATTAGCATTTGATACTGTTGATGAAAACACTTGTGCATTAAAATTTATTTGTCCTGTTAAACCAGATGTTTCTTTAGGCGAATACAAGAATTTAGGATATCATATTGATGGAATCGTTATCACTGACGAAGAGATAGAAGAAGAATTAAAACTTCTTCAAGATCAAAAAGCTGATTTAGAAATTAAAGAAGAAGGCACAGTTGAAAATGGTGATACTGTTGTAATTGATTTTGAAGGATTTAAAGATGGTGTTGCATTTGACGGTGGCAAAGCTGAAAATTATGATTTAGTTATTGGCTCTGGTTCGTTCATTCCGGGTTTTGAAGAACAATTAATTGGTATGAAATCAGAAGAAGAAAAAGAAATTAATGTTACATTTCCAGAAAACTATCATGTCGATGATTTAAAAGGACAACCAGTTGTATTTAAAGTTAAAGTTCATGAAATCAAATTTAAGGTTTTACCTGAAATAGATGAAGAATTTATTGCTGATTTAAAACTTAAAGATGTTAAGACATTAGACGAATTAAAAGAATATATTCGCAAAGCTCATTACGATCACAAAGAGAACGAACTAATTAATAAGGCTACTGATGAAGTGTTGAATAAGGTATCAGATAATGCAACTGTTAATGTTCCAGAAGTAATGGTTAATCAAGAAATTGATGATATGGTTAGAAATTATGAACAAAGACTTATGGGACAAGGTTTGACTCTTGATCAATATTTGACATTCGCTAAACAGACACGTGATGAATTTAGAGATACATTAAAGGCTGACGCTTCTAAAAAGGTTAAGCTTACTTTAGTTCTTGAAGCAATCGCTGATGCTGAGAAAGTTGAAGTAAGTGATGTTGAAGTAGAAGAAGAATTTAAAAAGATGTCTGAGCTATACGAAATGGAAATCGAGGAATTGAAGAAGTACATTCCGTTTGAACAAGCTCGTCATGATGTTAGATTGCGTAAAGCTTTAGACATTATTAAAGGCATTTAATCTAAAAGACGCGTTGCGTCTTTTATAAATTGTTAAGGAGGTTTTGTATATGAACACAAAAATCGTTCCATTATTATGTACTAGGGGAGCTGTTATTTTTCCCAATCAAGATTTAAGTGTCGAGGTTGGACGTAAACCTAGTATTGATGCAGTTGAACAAGCTAGCCGTGATGATTCAATGATTTTCATTGTTTCGCAAAAAGATATTAGTGTAGAAAAACCTGATGCCGAAGATATTTTTGAATATGGTACTTTGAGCATAATTAAGAATTTCCGTCGTAAAGAAGAAAACCACTATCGTGTTGTTTTTGAAGGCAAAAAGGTTGCTAAAATTATTCGCCATATAGAAAAAGATGGTGTAAACTTTGTTGAAGTTGAAGAGATTGAAGATGTTGAAGTTGATGCGACAAATGTCGAGATTTTGACAAAAAGAGTCGTCAATGAAATCTCGATGATGAAAAGCTTAAATAACAATCCTAATTTATTTAAGATTATTGATTTATTAAAATCAGGGCTTTCATCTGATGAATTAGTTTATTCATTTGGACAATATATGGTCTTGAATATATATGATAAGCAAAGAATTCTTGAAGAAAATAGTTTAAGCGAAAGGTTAATGTTAGTTCTTGAATTGATATATAAAGAAAAAGAAGTAGCAAAAATCGAAGAGCATATTAACTCAGTTATTAAAGAACGTATTGAAGATAGTCAAAAAGAATACTATTTAAGAGAAAAAATTAAGGCGATTAAAGAAGAATTAAATGAAGCGCCTTCATCTGGAGATATGGATGACCTTAAAGAAAAAGTAATGAGCGAACCATATCCTGAAAATATTAAAGAAAAGGCTTTAGATGAATTTAAACGCTATGATATGATGCCAAGTAGTTCTAGTGAAGCTGTAGTGATTAGGTCTTACTTGGAATGGCTGCTACAAATTCCTTGGTATCAGAAGTCTGATGATAACGATGATTTAAAATTAGCTTCCAGAATACTTGATGAAGATCACTATGGTCTTGAAAAGGTAAAGGAACGTATTTTGGAATATTTGGCTGTTAAACAGATGACTAATAGTCTAAAGAGTCCAATTATTTGTCTTGTAGGTCCTCCAGGAGTTGGTAAAACTTCTTTGGCTAGATCGGTAGCTCGTGCTCTAGATCGCAAATTCGTTAAAATATCATTAGGTGGTGTTAAAGACGAAGCAGAAATTAGAGGCCATAGAAGAACATATATTGGTTCAATGCCAGGTAGAATCATTCAAGGAATGAAAAAAGCCGGTGTACTAAATCCTGTTTTCTTAATTGATGAGATAGACAAAATGGCTTCCGATTATAAAGGCGATCCATCAAGCGCAATGCTAGAAGTGTTGGATCCTGAACAGAATTTTGCCTTCTCAGACCACTATATTGAAGAGCCTTACGATTTATCGAATGTTCTATTTATTGCTACTGCTAATTACATTGATAATATACCATCTGCCTTAAAAGACCGTCTAGAAATCATTAATTTGAGTTCTTACACTGAAATTGAAAAAGAACAGATTGCTATTAAACACCTGATTCCTAAACAATTAGAGATCAATGGTTTAAAATCGTCACAATTTAATTTATCTAATGAATTAATTTTATACTTAATTAGACACTATACAAGAGAAGCTGGTGTTAGACAACTAGAAAGAGTAATCGGTTCGTTATGTCGCAAATCGGTTCTCAGCATTCTGAAAGATGAAAAGAAGACCATTAAAGTTTCAAAAAAGAAGATTAATGAATGGTTAGGCCATGAGTTTTATGATTATGGTGCTAAAGAGAAAAACGATCAGATCGGTGTAGTTACTGGACTTGCCTATACGTCGTTTGGTGGCGATATTCTTCCGGTTGAAGTTAATTATTTCAAAGGAAAGGGTAACTTGATTGTCACCGGTCAATTAGGAGATGTAATGCAGGAATCTGCTAAAATTGCACTTGACTATGTTAAGGCTAACGCTGACAAATATAAAATTGAAAATGATTTCTTTGAAACACATGATATTCATATTCATGTTCCAGAAGGAGCTGTTCCAAAGGATGGACCATCCGCAGGTGTTACGCTCACAACCGCTTTAGTAAGTGCTATAACTAAGACTAAAGTAAGGTCAGATTTAGCAATGACCGGCGAAGTTACTTTAAGGGGTAATGTGCTACCGATTGGTGGTTTAAAAGAAAAATCTTTAGCTGCTCATCGTTCAGGAATTGACACCATTGTTTTTCCTAAAGGAAATATTAAAGATTTGGATGACGTTCCAGATACAGTTAAAAATGATATTAAATTCATTCCGGTTGAAAGAATTGACCAAGTAATTAAAGAGGCGTTCATAGGTTGATGGTTACATTTATAAAAAGTTCAAAATTGGATAGTGATTGGCCTTCGACTGAACATGAAGTAGTATTTGTGGGGCGTAGTAATGTAGGAAAATCTAGCTTTATTAACGCTCTTTATAATCAAAATATAGCTAAGATTGGCAAGACAGCTGGTAAGACAAGATTAATTAATTTCTTTGATGTAGATAGTAAATATACGGCGGTAGATGTTCCGGGTTATGGATTTGCCAATCGAAGCGAAAGAGAACTCATTGATTTTGGTGATATGATGGAAAATTATTTTTCCAATCGTCAACATCTAGATTTAGTTGTAATGATAGTTGATATTCGACATAAGCCGACTAAAGATGATATAGAAATGATAGATTTTTTAAGAGAATGTCATAAAAAAGTTTTAATAATCGCTAATAAAAGTGATAAATTATCATATTCTCAATCGTTAAAATCTATTGATTTAATTAGTTCAACACTCGATGTACCTAAAAAAAGCATTATCAGAGTGAGTGCCCTTAAAAAAGAAAATATGCAGGATACTCGAACAATTATTGAAAATATCTTGCTACAAGGAGAATGAAGTGAGTTTTAAAAGTAAAAGAAACATTTCTTTATTGTTAACTGCGCTACCAGTTATATTTATGTTCGCATGTATGATAATGGCTGATTTTATCATCAAAAATGATTTGTTGGTGGTTACAGTAGTTATTATTGCTATACTTATTGTTTTGAGTTTAGCATCGACATTCGTTTTAACAAGATGCCCTCATTGTAATAAACCGATTCCATCTGTTACTTTGTTGATGAACAATAATACATGCCCTTATTGTGACAAAGAGTATGATAAACAGGATGGCGAAGATATTACGGCTTGATTTTTTAAATCATTCAATTATAATATCTTTATAGACTTTGAAGAGAAGGAAGTATTCTTAGAGTGACATAAGAGATGTCTTGATAGGTGAAAAAGACACGCATCGAAGAAGAAAAGTAGTCTTGGAGTTAATAAATTGAATTTTAGTAGGTTTGTTCGTTATCCGCGTTAAGGGTTTGAGGTAGTTATTTAACTGCGAAATAAGGTGGTAACACGCATGCAAGCGTCCTTTGGGACGCTTTTTATTTTTTAAGGAGGGAGTTTTGTGTTAAGTAATAAATATAATAATTTAGAAGTTGAGAGTGGTAAATACGACAAATGGATTAAAGAAGGATATTTTGAATCAGGTGATTTATCTAAAAGTCCATACTGTATCGTTATTCCACCGCCAAATGTAACGGGTAAACTTCATATCGGACACGCACTAGATAACACGATGCAAGATATTTTAGCTAGATATCATCGTCTAAAGGGTGAAGATGTATTGTGGATTCCAGGAATGGATCATGCAGGTATTGCTACGCAGGCTAAAATTGATGAAAGACTTCGCAAACAAGGTATATCTAGATATGATATCGGAAGAGAAAAGTTTTTAGAAAAAGCTTGGTCATGGAAAGAAGAATATGCTAATTTCATTCACGAACAATGGAAGGCTTTGGGAATTTCGGTTGATTATCGAAAAGAACGTTTTACTTTAGATGAAGGATTATCTAAAGCTGTCAATAAGGTTTTTGTAACTTATTATAAAGAGGGATTAATTTATAAGGGCAAAAGAATCACTAATTGGGATCCGGTTGCAAAAACTGCATTGAGTAATGTTGAAGTAATACATCAAGAAGTAAAGGGTAAAATGTATTATTTTAATTACAATGTTGTTGACAGTGATGAAATATTTACAGTAGCTACTACTCGACCTGAAACAATGTTTGGTGATGTTTGCGTTGTGGTGCATCCAAAAGATGATAAACTTAATCATTTAATTGGTAAAAAATGCATTAATCCTGCCAATGGTGATATTTTACCTATTATTGGCGATAATTATATCGAAATAGGTTTCGGTACCGGTGCGATGAAATGTACTCCGGCTCACGATCCTAATGACTATCAGATAGCAATCAGACATAATTTACAGATGCCTATCTGTATGAATGAAGATGGAACAATGAATGAGTTATGCCTTGAATTTGCTGGTATGGATCGTTTTGAATGTCGCGATAAATTGGTTGAAAAAATCAAGAATGAAGGTCATTTAGAAAAGATTGAAGATATAGTACATAATGTTGGTCATTCCGAAAGAACGCATTGCATGGTAGAACCTTATTTGTCTGAACAATGGTTTGTAAAGATGAAACCGTTAGCTGAAGCAGTGTTGGAAAATCAAAAGAGCGAAAAAACAAAAATCAATTTTTATCCGAAACGTTTTGAGAAGACTTTTGAACAATGGTTAGAAAATATTGAAGATTGGTGTATTTCTCGCCAATTATGGTGGGGACATAGAATTCCGGTATGGTATCATAAAAAAACTGGCGAAATATATTGTGAAGAAGAAGCGCCTAAAGATATAGAAAATTACGTACAGGATGAAGATGTGCTAGATACTTGGTTCTCAAGCGCCTTATGGCCTTTCTCAACTTTGGGATGGCCTGAAAAGACTGAAGATTTAACTAGATATTTCCCTACATCTTGCATGGTAACCGGTTCGGATATCTTATTTTTTTGGGTCGCAAGAATGGCGTTTAGTGCTCGCCATTTTATGAACGATGTACCGTTTAAAGATTGCTTATTGCATGGAATAGTACGTGACGAACAAGGTCGTAAGATGTCAAAATCATTGGGGAATGGTATTGATCCTATTGAGATTATCAATAAGTACGGTTGTGATTCTTTAAGACTTCATTTACTTACAAATTCAACACCTGGTTTAGATATGAATTTCTCAACGGTTAAGGTTGAATCGGCTTGGAACTTTATTAATAAATTATGGAATGCTTCTAGATATTGTCTGATGAATGTTGATGAAAATTTTGTTAGAGATGAAAATATACTAATCGATGAAACTGACCATTGGATTATTTCTAAACTAAATCGAACAATTAATCAAGTTACATTAAATTTGGATCGTTATGAATTTGGTATCGCTGGTAATGAATTAATTAATTTTGTATGGAATGATTTCTGTTCTTCGTTTATCGAATACTCTAAATCTGCATTGAATAGTGATGATATAAAGGTTAAAAATCATACATTATCTGTTTTGTTATATGTATTAGAGAAGATTTTAATCATTTCACATCCATTTATTCCGTTTGTAACTGAAGAAATTTATCAACAATTATATGATGAAAATCATTCGGTAACAATTGCTCAGTGGCCGAGTTTATGTCAAGATATTGATGAGGAAAAAGTTAAACAAATTGATATTTTGAATGAAATCATCTTTTCATCAAGAGAATTACGTAGTGATAATGATATTAAACCATCTAAAGAGTTAAAAGTAAAAATCGAATCTTCAATTGTAATGAACGAATCTTTAAATGCTATCTTGTTTAAGATGTGTAAATTAATTGTGGTTGATGAAATAAATGGCGAAACATTGGTAAGACCAATAACCGATGGAAAGATTATTTTTGAATTGGATGAAATAGTTGATAAAGAAAAAGAGATTGTTAAGTTGAAAAAACAATTAGATTTCTATCAAAAAGAAATTAAACGTGGAGAATCTATCTTGTCTAATGAATCTTTTTTAAACAAGGCTCCTGAGATGAAAATCCAAGAAGAAAAAAATAAGCTTGAAAATAATAAGAATTCATTTGAAATTGTGATGAAGAAATTAGAGGAGTTGAAATAAACTGTGAAAAATAAAGGATTAAAGATTGCTTCTTTGATTGGAATAGGTTCTATCGGAGCTTATGCTTCTCTATCTTTGGTGGCAAACGAGGTATTTAAAAAGGTGTTTGTTGTCGATGATGCTTATTTAGATTTAGATATTGATGAATTCTTTAAAACTGAAGAATTAAAAAATAAGTATTTAAGTCAATCTGATGAACATATTAATTGGTATAAAAATTCAAAGAAACAAAATGTCAATGTTAAAAGTTATGACGGTTTAATACTTGATGGCATATTGTTTAAAACCGCAGATAATCATCAATATATGATATTGGTTCATGGTTATAATTGTGATCGTTATATCTTGTTAAAGCAGGCTTATGAGTTTTCGAAACGAGGTTTTAACATTCTTTTAATTGATCAAAGAGCGTATGGTAAGTCAGAAGGAGAATACACTACATTTGGATTTAAGGAACATTTGGATCTCATTAATTGGATAGAATACATCTCTTCAATTGATGAAGAGGCTAGAATTGGTTTATACGGTGTATCAATGGGTGCTGCGACGGTAATGTTAGCTTTAGGCACAAAACTAAATGATAAGGTTCGTTTTGCGATAGAAGATTCAGGATACTCTAATTTAAGAGATGAAATGTCAATGATGATCCAATTGGAAGTCAAACATGGGCATAAAGCTATTTTGAATTCTTTGAACAGAACTATGATCAATAAGTTAGGCTATGGATTAGATGATATTAGACCGGTTGATGCTTTAAAAGAAAATGAAATTCCAATTTGCTTTGTGCATGCTAAAAACGATCCTGTCGTTCCATATGATATGGCTAAAGAATTATATAATGCCAACAAGGGCAAAAAAGCTTTCTATCCAATTGATAGTGATATTCATGCATATACTTGTTACAATGATGAATATTTTGATGATTTGATGGAATTCATCGATAAGTATAGATAGGATGATAGAATGAAAAGTTTTTTTAAAGAATTTAAAGAATTCGCCATTCGTGGTAATGCGATTAATCTCGCTGTCGGTGTCATTATCGGTAATGCTTTTACAGCGATTGTCAATTCACTTGTAAACGATATTATTATGCCTTTATTTGCTAGTGTAACAGGCAATATTAAGTTTTCTGATTTATCTATTGTGCTAAATGGTGATGTAACATGGAATTATGGTAATTTTATTCAGAATATCGTCAATTTTATGATAATTGCTTTTTCGATTTTCTGTGCTGTTAAAATCGGAAATAGCATAATGCATAATCACAAAAAAGAGGAAGAGAAGAAAGAACCTGTTGTTTCCGATGAAACAAAAGCCTTAAGAGAGATAATTGAGTTATTAAAAAAAGAACAGGCACAATAATTGACAAAGAAATGATATTGTATTAAAACATTGTTATAGACATTGAGTAAGACATGATTATATATTTCTTAATCTAGAGAGGCTATGTTTGGTGGAAATAGCTGAAAAGATTATATAGTTACTACTTATGAGTCGCTTCTTAATCGAAAGCCGTTTACTCGCGTTAAGAGTTCAAGAGATAAGTTTAAGGTGGTACCGCGCTTTATGCGCCCTTGGTAACACCTTTTATTTTGGGAGGGTATATGATTAATATTAAAGATGATGAAAGATTGTCGATATTAAACCACAGTTGTGCTCATTTATTGGCACAAGCAGTATCGCACCTATATCCGGGCGCAAAGTTTTGGGTAGGACCAGTAATTACCGATGGTTTCTATTATGATATTGATTTAGGTGATGAAGTCATTAAAGAAGAGGACTTGGCTAAAATCGAAAAGGAAATGAAAAAAATTTCTAAAGATGGTAAACGTATCGTCAGAAGAGAAATTTCTAAGTCGGAAGCTTTGGAAATGTTTAAAGATGATTTCTATAAATTGGATCTTATCAACAATATGGATGAAGACAATACTGTAATATCTTGTTACAGCCAAGGAGATTTTACTGATCTTTGTCGT
>CAYNZZ010000011.1:0-40770 GCA_964401865.1 uncultured Erysipelotrichaceae bacterium | reverse complement strand
AAAAGTCACACCTTTATATTTTTATCGACAAAATAGAAATCTATCAATTATTCTTCAACAGTTTCTTCGATTGTTGTCTCTTCAACTCCACCTTTTAAAACTTCTTCAGGAAGTTCTTCGACTTCTTCGTTTTTAGCTGTTCTAGCTCTTCTTTCGTCGATTAATTCTTGAGCTCTTTCTTCAACCAAATTAGTTGTTTCTCTTTCAAAATTAGAACCTGTTCCTGCTGGGATTAATTTACCAACAATAACATTTTCTTTAATTCCAAATAGATTATCAACACGGCTATTAACAGCAGCATCTGTCAATACTTTAGTCGTTTCTTGGAATGAAGCAGCTGATAAGAATGAATCTGTTTCAACAGAAGATTTAGATATACCAAGTAGAATTGGTGAGAATGTAGCGGCCATCTTGCCTTCTCTTAATAGTTTACTGTTTAAATTAGTAATTTTGCGAAGTGATAATGTTTGACCTGCTGATAAATCACTATCATTTGGTTCAAGTATCACAACTTTCTTTAACATTTGTCGAATAATAACTTCGATATGTTTATCAGAAATATCGATACCCGTAACAGAATATACTTTTTTAACTTCTTTTAAGATATAGTTTTGAACTGCCGTAACACCAGCAATTTCAATCAATTCTTTTAAGTTAATATGTCCTTCAGTCAGTTTGTCACCAGCCTTAACGACACTGCCAACTTTAAGCCAAGATCTAACAGTTTGTGAAACTCCGCATTTATGTTCGATAACATTCTTGTCATTAGCAATAGTAATAGTTACACCACTATGATTATCCGAGTCATCCATGGAAATAATTTCACCATCAATCTTAGCAAGTACAGCAGGATGTTTAGGGCAACGTGCTTCAAATAGTTCTTCGACACGAGGCAAACCTTGCGTAATATCGCTATCATTAGCGGATGCTACACCACCGGTATGGAAAGTACGCATTGTTAACTGAGTACCTGGTTCACCAATTGATTGAGCAGCCATAATACCAACAGCTTCTCCGTTTTCAACAAGTTTGCCAGTAGCCATATTACGACCATAACATTTGCGACAAATACCATCTTTGCAACGACATGTAAATGTGTTGCGGATAAACATTGACTTAATACCAGCATTAATAATTTTGTTAGCAATGGTTTCATCAATGAACTCATCGCTTGCAATAATTATTTCACCAGTATTTGGATCAACTACATCTTCTTTAGAATATCTTCCAACAATGCGATCATAGAATTTTTCAATGACGTTATTATCTTTAATGTCAATAATATCTTCAACTAGATATCCACGGTCAGTATGACAATCATCTTCTTTAATGATTACATCTTGTGCAACATCAACTAATCTTCTTGTCAAGTAACCAGATTCAGCAGTCTTCAACGCAGTATCAGTTAAACCTTTACGCACACCATGGGTAGAAATAAAGAATTCTGATACATTTAATCCTTCACGGAATGACGAATAGATAGGAACTTCAATAATTGAAGGTTGGTACTCTTTCTTAGATTTAGATTGAGTAGGACGACCCATCAGACCACGCATACCTGCTAATTGTGTAAAGTGAGATTTGTTACCACGGGCACCAGAAACCGCCATCATATTGATAGGTGATTTTCTTGGCAAGTTAGCCATAACTTCATCACCAATAACATCTTTAGCATCTGACCATAGTTTTGAAAAATGTTTTTCCCATTCAGGAAGAGTTAATTGGCCTCTCTTTAATAAAGTTTGTAATACATCAGCCTTTTCTTTAGCTTCAGCTACATATTTTTCTTTATTTGGAGCAACATTGATATCGCTTAAAGATACAGTCATACCAGCAACAGTTGAATATTCAAAACCCAAGTCTTTGATCGAGTCTAGAATATCACTTGAACCTTCAGTACGGTAACGATTGAACACTTCGGCAATAACATTGGATAAGTCCTTCTTAGTAAATTCAGGATTAATCTTTGTGTTTTGTATATGCTCTTTGATATTTGTTCCTAAAGGCACAAAGCAATCATCAGGTGTAGCTTTTAAACTATCCTTTGAAACATAGTTAATGTATGGAAAATCACTAGGGAATTTGTCGTTGAAAATCAACTTACCAATAGTAGTGATTAAATACATTTCGTTTTGTTTCTCAGTGAAACATGTCTTGCCCAATGAACTAGCTCTAATTACAACTCTAGTGTGTAAGTGAACTTGTTTATTCTGATATGCCATCAAAGCTTCGTTGAAGTCTTTATAGACATGTCCTTCATTATCACCATAGCGACGCCATTCTTCAGCAGAATCAGCATCACCTAAACTTTCAATGAAATCAGCTTTTTCATAAAATTCCTGAGCAGTTTCTTCCATATTTAGATAGAAATTACCCAAAACCATGTCTTGTGATGGGGTAACGATAGGTTTACCATCTTTAGGTCCTAAGATATTGTTTGATGCAAGCATCAAAATTTCAGCTTCAGCTCTGGCTTTTTCAGATAATGGTAAATGGACAGCCATCTGGTCACCATCAAAGTCAGCGTTAAATGCTGTACATACAAGCGGATGAAGACGAATAGCTCTACCTTCAACTAATTTTGGTTTGAATGCTTGGATACCTAGACGGTGTAATGTTGGGGCACGGTTCAAGAATACAGGATGGTTATCCATAACTTTCTCTAACACATCCCAAATTTGTGGATCAAGACGATCAATCATCTTTTCAGCATTCTTAGGATTTGGCGCAAGTCCTAAATTAACAATCTCATTCATAACGAATGGTTTGTATAATTGGATAGCCATTTCTCTAGGAATACCACATTGATACATCTTCAAATCTGGTCCAACCGCAATAACTGAACGACCAGAGAAATCAACTCTCTTTCCGAGTAAGTTTTGTCTAAAACGACCTTGTTTACCCTTTAAAGAATGAGATAAAGATTTTAATGGACGATTTGCAGAACCTTTAATTGGCGCACTACGACGACCATTATCAATCAAAGCGTCAACTGCTTCTTGTAGCATACGTTTTTCGTTTTGAACAATAATGGCTGGAGTTTCAATTTCAAGTAATCTCTTTAAACGATTATTACGAGTGATTACACGACGATATAAATCATTTAAATCACTTGTGGCGAAACGTCCGCCGTCAAGTTGCAACATTGGTCTTAAATCAGGCGGAATAACGGGAAGTACAGTTAATACCATCCATTCAGGTTTATTGTCAGAATCAACAAAGGCATTAGTGATTTCCAAACGTTTGATTAATTTCTTACGTTTATCGCCTTGAGCCTTTTCTAATTCTTTTAAAATTTCAGCTTTTTCCTTTGCAGGATCTACTTGTTCAAGTAAAACCTTAATTGCTTCTGCACCAGTTAAAGCTGTAAATGAATCTTCGCCATATAAAGCACGATTCTCACGATATTCTTTCTCGGAAATAACTTGTTTATAAGCTAAGTTACTTGTACCTGGATCAGTTACAATCCAAGATACGAAATATACGATTTCTTCTAGAGTTTTAGGAGCGATATTTAATAATAATCCCATTCTAGAAGGAATACCTTTTAGATACCAAATATGAGCAACCGGTGCTGCTAAAGCAATGTGACCCATACGCTCTCTTCTGACAGAAGACTTAGTAATTTCTACACCACATCTGTCACAGACAACACCTTGGTATCTAACTTTTTTGTATTTTCCACAATAACATTCCCAGTCCTTTGTTGGACCAAAAATTCTTTCGCAGTATAAACCATCTCTTTCAGGTTTTTGACTACGATAGTTTATTGTTTCTGGTTTAGTCACTTCACCATGAGACCATTCAAGGATACGCTCAGGAGATGCTAATCTAACTTGTAATGCTTCAAATTTTCTTGCTGACATTCGCTAACTCCTCCTATTCTTCATCCTCGCCACCAAATCCCATTACGGCAGCTTCTTCAATCTCTTCTTCGGTTTTAATAGTTAAGCCTTCATCATCTGCTACTATCTCTTGAGGAACTACAGTAGATGCTAAATCCGACTTATCTTCAAAATCACTGAATTGTAACTCATTTCCTTCGCCATCTAGCATACGAACATCAATAGCCAAAGCCTGAAGTTCGTTCTTAAGAACTTTAAATGATTCAGGAATACTTGGTTCTGGGATATCTAAACCTTTGATGATAGCTTCATAGGTCTTTGTACGACCATTGATATCATCAGATTTAACAGTTAAGATTTCTTGTAAAGTATGTGAAGCACCATAAGCCTCTAGAGCCCATACTTCCATTTCTCCAAATCTTTGACCACCATTTTGAGCTTTACCTCCTAGAGGTTGTTGAGTAACCATTGAATATGGACCAGTAGCTCTTGCATGAAGTTTATCATCAACCATGTGAGCCAACTTAATCATATACATGACACCAACTGAAATTCTTTCATCATATGGTTCACCAGTCTTACCATCTCTTAGAACAATCTTTCCATCATTTGAAGTTTCAGCTTCTTTCATAATGGCTTTTAATTCATCATTAGAGATACCATCAAATACTGGTGTCGCAAACTTAACACCAAGCTTTTTAGCTGCCATTCCTAAATGAATTTCTAGAACTTGTCCGATATTCATACGTGAAGGAACACCGAATGGATTAAGCATGATATCAACTGGTGTACCATCTGGCATAAATGGCATATCCTCAACTGGCAAAATCTTAGAGATAACACCTTTGTTACCATGACGGCCCGCCATCTTATCACCTTCAGAAATCTTACGTTTTTGAACGACATAAACCTTAATTACCTCGGTTACACCAGGATTTAATTCATATCCTTCGCTACGTTTAAACACTCTGACAGATTGTACAATACCGGCACCACCATGTGGAACTCTTAAAGAATTGTCTCTTACTTCGTGTGATTTTTCACCGAAAATAGCTAACAATAATTTTTCTTCTGGAGAGACATCAGATTGTCCTTTTGGTGTAACTTTACCAACAAGAACATCTCCCTCTCTTACTTCGGCACCGATCATGACGATACCACGAGAATCCAAGTTACGACATGCATTGTCAGAAACATTAGGGATATCACGAGTAATTTCTTCGGCACCTAGTTTTGTATTACGACATTCAATACTATATTCATCAATATGAATTGAAGTATAAACATCATCTTTTACCATTCTTTCAGACATGATAATGGCATCTTCATAGTTATAACCATGCCATGTCATGAAGGCAATAGTAACATTTTGACCTAAAGCTAATTCTCCATCATCCATTGAAGGACCATCAGCAATCAAATCACCAGCTTTTACCATTTCGCCTGTTGAAACAATAGGGCGATGATTGATACATGTACCAGCATTAGATCTTCTGAATTTATCTAATTCATAAGTATGTTCTTCACTGCCATCATCAATAACGATAGTTGAAGCATCGACATATGTTACTTGTCCGTTATGGTGAGAAACAATACCGCTGCCAGAGTCTTTGGCAATCTTAGCCTCGATACCTGTTCCTACATATGGACTATGTGGGTTTAATAATGGAACTGCCTGACGTTGCATGTTGGCACCCATCAAGGCTCTTGAGGCGTCATCGTTTTCCAAGAATGGAATACATGCAGCAGCAACAGAAACGATCTGTTTAGGCGAAACATCGGCCAATTCGACATCTTTACGATTAGCCAAAATAGTTTCTCCAGCTTTACGAGCAACTACTTGTTCACCTTTTAGTTTGCCATCCGATACTTCATTGGCTTGAGCAATGATATAATCATTTTCTTCATCAGCACTTAAATAAATATAATCTTCGGAAACATTTCCGTCTTTATCAACCTTACGATAAGGAGTTTGAATAAAACCATACTCATTAACCTTAGCATAAGTAGTTAAATAAGAAATCAAACCGATATTTTGACCTTCTGGTGTTTCAATTGGACAGATTCTTCCATAGTGAGAGTTATGTACGTCACGAACTTCAAATCCAGCTCTTTCCCTAGTCAAACCACCAGGTCCTAAAGCACTGATACGACGTTTATTAGTCAATTCAGCAAGGGGATTTTGCTGGTCCATAAATTGTGATAATTGAGAACTTGAAAAGAATTCTTTGATGGCCGCAAATAATGGACGAATATTTGTTAATGTCTTTGGAGTAGCTGAGTCAAGATCAATGATTGACATTCTTTCTTTGACAGCCTTTTCCATACGACTTAAACCAATTCTAAATTGATTTTGAATCAATTCGCCAACAGTTCTAATACGACGGTTACCCAACATATCAATATCATCAGTGCTTCCAATACCATCCAACATTGTGAATTCATAGTTATAGAAAGCAATCATATCTGACATCGTGATACATTTTTTGTCATTTAATGGGTCAATACCAATAAGTTTAACCTTAACATCTTCTGCATCAGGATTATTGATATATACAACCTGGCAAGCCGAACCAACCAACCATGCGTGAACTTCAAGTCCTTCTTTAACCATTTTAACTAGCTTATCTTCATTATCTAGTGTCAACATATAGAAGTCACTATCAGGAAGATAGCTAGGCATCATATTTTCATCGTCAGCTTTGATATCATTGCCATCAACATCAGTCAAACGTCCCAAAACAAACAATCTTTGGCCATAATTAAGAACAGAGCGAACATTGTCTTTATCTAGTTTTACATCTTCAGCAATGATAGCACTATATACACTGACAGTAGTCAATACCTTGGCAATATTCTCTACATCTTTAGCGGTCAATACGGTTCCTGCAGACATAGATAATTCATCGGTTTCAATATCATGAGCTAAAACTCTACCAATCAATGTAAGTGTTTCACTTGTGTCAACATTTACAACTGTTGGATGAGAGAATTGATGAGCAAATGGGAATGCATGAACATGACTACCCTTTAGCTCATTCCACAATGTCTTTCTTTCTTCTTTAGTGATTAAAGTACCTTCAGGATACAGCACTGTACCATCAGCCCTATAAACATCTTGAGCTAAAACATGATTTTCCATTCTATCGATAACATTAAGCTTTTTACCTAATTTATAACGCCCTGCTTTTGTAAGATCATATTTCTTTTGGTCAAAGAACTTGGCGTTCATTAATGTAACAGCACCATCCATAGTTGGAACTTCATCAGACTTTTGATTCTCATACATAGCAATCAAAGCCTCAGAAGTAGTTTTAGTCTTATCTAATTGTAAAGTGTTGATAATTTCTTCATAACCGCCTAAGAATGAAGTATAGATAGCTTCATAAATATCTAAAAATTCACGGTCATTGTTTGTATTGATGAGATCGTCATAGACATGAAGTCCCATTGCATTTAAGAAGGTCTTCATCTCTGTAACGTCAAAAGCGTCTTCGCCCTTTTCTAAATCTAACGAGAATCCAATCGCTTTGAATAAGATGGTAGATAAAATCTTACGTTTACGATCGACACTCATATTCATTACAAGGCCAAGATCAGTCTTTTTATCATCAGTCAAAAACTCTAACCAAGTACCACGACTTGGGATTAATTCACCATCATAGACTTCTTTTCCGGTTTTATCATCTGATGATGTATCAAAATAAGCACCTGGAGATCTAACAATCTGAGAAACGATAACACGTTCTGCACCGTTGATGATAAATGTACCAGTAGGTGTCATCATTGGGAATTCACCTAAATAAACTTCTTCAAATTTATTGATTAATTCACCAGTTTCTTCAGAAATCAATTCAAGCTCCATCTTAGCTTTTAATGGAGCTGCATAGTTAACTTCACGATACTTACTTTCATTAACGCTATATTTTGGTTCTCCAAATTCGTAACTCAAAAACTTTAAGCGGATATTTTTATTGTAATTTTGAATAGGAAAAATATCTTCAAAAACTTCTCTGATTCCTTCTTCAATAAACCATTTAAAAGAATCAGTTTGTATTTCTACAAGATTAGGCAATTCTAAAGAACCGCTAACCTTAGAGTAATCACGGCGAGAAGAATGTTTCCCCAGTTCAGCATTGTGATAAGATTGTATTTCTTTCATATATGCGCCGTCCTTTCGAATGAGAAATAATGCAAAAAATTATTTCTGTGCTTCTATTACCCAATAACCGCCATCTTTTAAGATGACTTTAGCACTTTGAAATAATTCTAGAAGTTTATTCAAACTAGACTCAGCACCATGTCTTTTGGCAATAACGATATATAAGTGTCCATTTTCTTCTAAAACCGCATGTGATTTTTCATATAAATCAAATATGAGACTTTTACCCGCTCTAATCGGCGGGTTTAAAATAACACTATTATATGTTTTGTTTAAAGATAGAATGTCATCAGTTTGATAAACAGATGCACTGACACAATTCCGTAAAGCATTGTGCTTAGCTAGGTCAGTCGCTCTAGAATTGACATCGACCATATCGATAATGGAATCTTTATGGAAACGGCCAATAACGATACCTATCGGACCATAACCACAACCTAAATCCAATACTCTTTCGCCCAACGCTTTACGATAAATTGCTTTTAATAATAGATATGAACCGTAGTCCACATAGTTCATTGAGAAAACACCATGGTCTGCGGTAAATACAAAGACCTCATTATCGAACACATATTCAAAAGTCTTGGGATCCGACTTTAGATTTTTATTATCTGTATAATAATGAGACATCATTCATTATTATTTTACTTCTACTGTAGCGCCAGCTTCAACAAGCTTCTTCTTGATTTCTTCAGCTTCATCAGCGTTGATATTTTCTTTAATTGGGCTTGGGCATTTGTCAACTAAGCCTTTTGCTTCAACTAAGCCTAAACCAGTTAATTCTCTAACAACTTTGATAACTGCAACTTTAGAAGCTCCAGCACTTGTTAATACAACAGATACAGTTGTAGGTGCAGCAGCAGCTTCTTCAGCAGGTGCAGCAGCAACAGCTACTGGTGCAGCAGCAGTAACGCCGAATTTTTCCTCGATTGCTTTTACTAAGTCATTTAATTCTAAAATAGTTGCTTCTTCTAGGTAAGCTAGAATTTCTTCATGTGTAAGTTTTGCCATTTTAATAATCTCCCTTTCTTATGCTTGTGCTTCTTGTGAAGCTTCTTCTTTTACTTCTTCATTGTTTTCTGTTGTTGCTTCTTCACCATTTCCTTTAGCATCGCTAACTGCTTTAACAGCGCAAGCAAATGAACGAATAGGTGATTGTAAGCAGCTTAACAACATAGATAGCATTCCTTCGCGGTTTGGTAAGCTTGCAAGTTCTTTGATTGTGTCTAAGTCAACAATCTTGCCTTCTACGATTCCGCTTTTTAATACTAATTTGTCATGTTTCTTAGCAAATTTTGCTAATACACGAGCAGGTGCTGTTGCATCTTTAGAAATCGCAATAGCGTTAGGACCTTTAAGAGCTTCTTTAAGGTCATTGTATCCGCATTCTTCTACTGCTCTTTCAACCATTGAATTCTTATATACTTTGAATTCAACTTCTTCGCTTCTCAAGTTGCGGCGAAGTTCATTTACTTCAGCAACTGTAAGACCGCGATATTCTACAACAACAACAGAGCTAGCATCTTTGATTTTACCAGAAATTTCAGATACTAATTCCTGCTTTGCAGTTAATGTGGCTTGATTCATATTTCCCTCTTTCTAGCCCCAATATACACAAATTAAAACCTGTGCTTAGACAGCACAGGTTAAAAATCTCATTGATCTTTTACCTCGGCAACCTTATTAAGCTTTAGGCCGTTGCTGTCTAGGGTATATTGATGCCTTATTATTTTAGTTTAATTCTATTTTTTAAGCAACACTTTTTATTAATATTTTTACCAAATATATCAATGACTCAAGTAATTGATATGATCAATCACTTCAATTTCTTTTGCAATTACAATTAAACGTAAATCATCTCTTCACGAACACAAGTCTGCAATGTTAAAAAAATATCACTAGAAGTTATGTCAACATTTGTGTCATAGAATTCTTTTTCATCTAACGAAGACAGATATTCTTTTAATTGTTCAGGTTCATAATAAGTATGAAAATATTCTAGATTATCATTGCCCATTTCATAATAATATACTCGTGCAACTTCATAAATTCTAACTTCATCTTTATAAACATAATATCCATAAATAATAATATTTTGATCTGATAAAGAATTTCGATAATCTAAAACGCTGTTCCTACAATGAAAAAAAGGTCTGTTTCCACAACAGGACAGCAGACCTTTTGTTTTGAATTAAAATTTACTAAAATGTATTTTTATATCATCAATAGCTTACAAATACATTATAGAGTATTCAAGTATTTAATAGTTCTTACCATTTGAGAAGTATAAGAATTTTCATTATCATACCAAGCTACTGTTTGAACTTCATATGTATCATCAGACACTTTAGTTACCATTGTTTGAGTAGCATCAAAGATTGAACCATGAGTTTCGCCAATGATATCACTAGATACTAATGGTTCTTCAGTATAGCCGTAAGATTCATTAGCACAAGACTTCATATATGCATTGATAGTTTCTGGAGTAACTTCTTTATCACTCTTAACAACAGAGATTAAAATTGTTGATGAACCAGTAGGAACAGGAACACGTTGAGCAGAACCAATTAATTTACCAGCTAATTCAGGAATAACTAGACCGATAGCTTTTGCAGCACCAGTTGAGTTAGGAACGATATTAGCAGCAGCTGCTCTGGCCCTTCTTAAATCGCCTTTACGATGAGGTCCATCTAATAGCATTTGGTCACCGGTATAAGCATGGACAGTAATCATGATACCAGATTGAATAGGTGCAAAATCATTTAAAGCTTTTGCCATTGGTGCCAAACAGTTTGTAGTACAGCTAGCAGCAGAAATAATATTATCTTCAGCTTTTAAAGTGTCATGGTTGACATTATAAACAATAGTTGGAAGGTCGTTACCAGCAGGTGCAGAAATAACAACTTTCTTCGCTCCGGCAGTAATGTGAGCCATTGCTTTTTCTTTCTTTGTGTAGAAACCAGTACATTCAAGAACTACATCGACATCTAATTCTCCCCAAGGCAAAGTAGAAGCATCAGCATTCTTATAAATGCGGATTGTCTTTCCATCTACAGTAATAGAATCTTCACTTGCAGAGATTTCGTGATCATATTTTCCTTGGCAAGTATCATACTTTAGTAAATGTGCCAACATTTTAGGATCAGTTAAATCATTGATAGCCACTACATCATAGTTAGCATCAGTAAACATTTGTCTAAAAGCTAAACGACCAATTCTTCCAAATCCATTGATTGCAACTTTAACTGTCATATTTTTATATTTCCTCCTTTATGACTTCAAATACATTATAAGATTACCAAGATTTCTAGTCAATTAAGAATGTGAATATTATAACATATACCCTTTATATCTTTTCCAATATAACAATACTGAATTCCGGTACCCCGGCACATCTAGATATGATGACATCATCATAGCCATTTTCGTTATATATCATTCTATACTCTCCTTCAATATCATAAAGATGATAAAATGGGCACGGATTTATCAATATCTTTAAATTAGCAATGTTATATACAAGTACTTCATAATAATTTTCAAAACTAGAAATGCTCACTATTTCTTCATAATCATCCAGTCTTAAAAAATCATGTTTCTTTCTAAAATCAATCATCTCTTTTGTATAATTCACCAGTTCCAGATAACGATTTTTGCGTTTCCAATCCAAATGATTGACTTCATCGGGTAAATTATATGAATTATCAGCTCCTTTTTTAGTTCGCAAAAATTCTTGCCCACTATGTAAGAAGGGAACGCCTTGACTAAGCATAATCAGGCCGATAGCAAGCTTGGCTTTTTTAATATTGAGTCTTTCATCATCATCAGGACAATTATATTTCATCTTATCAAAGAAGGTAAAATTATCATGGCATTCTACATAATTAATAGATTGGTGCGGAAAAGAAAAACCGCCATATTTATCACCAATTAGTAGCCTTTTCATCACTTCTCCACCGTTGACATTGCCAAAGGCATAACCAAATGATTCACTAGAATCTAAATAATTAGATCCTCTCACATTGTCCCTGAAAGTCGGATTGAAGAAAGCTACTTTTTTTAATACACCAGCATTCACGATCGATGACTGCATATAAGCCGGCAAGACACTTGGCATTTGCCAACCTTCGCCATATATCATGAATTCTTCTTTTTCACTCAGCGACAGTTTAACCGCCTCATTAATTGTTTCAGTATCAATAAGCGACATGAGATCAAATCTTAAACCGTCAATATCATAGATATCGATATATCTTTTTATCATCTCCAGGATATAAGAACGCATAAATCGGCTTTCACTTCTTATCTCATTTCCGCAGAATGAACCATCAGATAATTTCATATCATCATATCGAAAAAAATAGTATGGACAAAGAATATTTAAAGAAAATCTATATAACTTATACACATGATTGAAAACTACATCCAAATTGACTCGAATATTGTTCTGATGCATTACATTGATAAGCTCAATCAATTCATTTACTCTGGCGTATGGATTATCTATCTCGTTTACATAAGTCCCTTCAACAACATTGTATTGAACCGGATCATAACCCCAGTTATAGCTATCTTTTTTAACTTCATCAACACTCCCAAAATCAAATACCGGCATCAGTTGAAGATGAGTAATACCCAATTCTATTAGATAATCTAAACCGATAGTTTTGTCTTCAAGACTCCGTTTTTCAATCATGCCCTTAAAAGTACCTTGATGTTTAAAATATGAATCAATACTGAAATCTCGGACACTTGTTTCATAGATGATGGCATCGCAATAAGAATTCATCTTATTAAGGGGCTTATATCTATCTTTAATAAACTTGTCTTTATCCAAAACAAAAGAACAACTCTCATTGACACCAGAACTATATGCAAAAGGATCGATACATTTTTTAATTTCTTTATTATATTCTAACAAGTAGTAGTAAGGACTTTTTTCGTAATCGCCTATCGCAACATATTCATACACACCTTTATCACATTGGTACATTTTAAATTCCTGATTATTTAATACCAGAGTTGTTTCTTTAGATAAAGGAGCCCATACTCTAAATACGGTTTTTTCTTTACTATAAAAAGAACCTAAAGTCTTAATATCAGGAACCATATTTTCATCAAACCATTCACTTTGAACTATCATTCTTTCTTCAATTAAATATTTTTTATTTAAATACTCAACATGATAATCGCCTTTAAAATCATAGTTTTCATATAAAATCAGTTTTATGCAAAATTCACTAATAATCTCAAGCTTATAGTCTAGCTGTATAGAATCATTAAATATCTTTAAAGTGCTATACAAACAAAAAGGCTCATTTGCATAAGCCTTAATACTCGATTGGTCATCCCAATAAAAACTAACTTTCATAATTACTTAATTGGTTGAATATCCCATATTTCACTAGCGTATTGGTTAATTGTACGGTCACTTGAAAAATAAGCACTTTTCGCAATGTTGATTAAACATTTCTTCGCCCAAGCGTTTTGATCTTGATACATTTCATAAAGATGTTCGTGTGCTTTTACATATGCATCAAAATCAGCAGCAATCAAATATTCATCGTTATGTAGCATTATTTCATCAGCAATAACCTTAAAATCTTCAAAATCTCTTGAGAATGTACCATCTAATAGACTGTTGATTACCGCTTTTAAACGATCATCGTGCATAACACATTGATATGCATTATACGTCTTTTTAACCTCAACTACTTCATCAGAACGCAAACCAAATATTTCAATGTTTTCATCACCAACTAATTGAGCTATTTCAACATTAGCACCATCAAGGGTTCCGATTGTAACAGCACCATTCATCATAAATTTCATGTTGCCAGTACCACTAGCTTCTTTACCAGCCATAGAAATCTGTTCGGAAATATCGGTTGCATTCATCAGCTTCTCGGCTACTGTAACACGATAATTTGGAATAAATACTACTTTAATAAATTGAGAAGCATATGGATCGCTATCAATAGTTTCACCAACACAATTGATCAATTTGATAACCTTCTTAGCAAAGTAATAGCTAGATGCCGCCTTTGCACCAAAGATAAAGGTAGTCTTTGGAATCTTAAATTCCGGATCGCGTTTAAGACGCAAGTATAAATATATGACATGCATAATATTTAATAGCTGACGCTTATAAGCATGCAAACGTTTGGCCTGAACATCAAATATACTATCGCAGTCCAAAACTATTCCATAGTTTTTATACAAGAAATCACTAAGTTTTTCTTTCCTGATTTTTTTAACTTCTAAAAATTCTTTTTGAAGTTCTGGATTATCAACATATTGCATCAAATCTTCAATCCTATTGAAATCCTTTTTAAATTCTGGACCAATATATTTTTCGATTAAAGAAGTCAATTCAGGATTTGAATATAGTAGCCATCTTCTTTGAGTGATACCATTAGTCTTATTATTGATCTTATTTTCGTATAACACACTAAAATCTCTAAAGATATCATTCTTCAAGATATCAGTATGCAGTTTCGCTACACCATTAACAGAGAATGAACCAACAATAGATAAATTAGCCATTCTTACATTGCCATCTTGAATTATTGCAACACGGTTGATGAAATCACGATCATGACCTTTACTAATGACATAATCTTTAAATTTATTATCAATTGCTTCGATGATTAAATAAATTCTTGGAAGTAGTTTTTTAATATATTCAACCGGCCATTTTTCCAAAGCTTCTGACATGACGGTGTGGTTAGTATATGCAAAGGTATGGCTTACAATATAGAACGCATGATCCCAATCATAATGATAAATATCCATCAAAATGCGCATTAATTCAGGAATAGCTAAAGCCGGATGAGTATCATTTAATTGAATAACTACCTTTTCGTGTAAATTGTCTAAAGTTCCATAAACCTTAAGATGATCTCTTACGATTTCATGAAGTCCAGCCGACACGAAGAAATATTCTTGCTTGATGCGAAGATACTTGCCTTTTTCGGTTGAATCATCTGGATAAACGTTCAAACAAATATCATCTACATCAGATAAATATTGTCTAAAGTCTTTATTAGCGGGCAAATCTTGACTAGGTTCAGCCGACCACATACGTAAGGTATTAGTTGTATCGGTTTCAGCACCAACAATAGGCATATCATAAGGAATAGCTAAAACATTTTCAGCATTAATGTGTTCGAAAACCAAATCACCTTTCTCATCACGATTGATCTTCACCTCACCGTAGAATTTAATGTTGACTGCTTTATATAATTTTCTAACTTCCCAATAATTACCAATTCTTAACCATTGATCAGGAACTTCAACCTGTTCATTATTGACGATCAATTGCTTAAACAAACCATATTTATAACGAATGGTATTGCCATTGCCCGGTAAATTTAAAGTCGCAAGCGAATCTAAGAAACAAGCAGCCAGTCTTCCTAAACCGCCATTTCCAAGTCCTGCATCGCTTTCCAAATCTTCAATCGCATTTATATCAATACCCAAATCATTTAAACCGTCTTTTACAATGCCATAAATTCCTAAATTCATTAAGTTGTTGCTAAGCATTCTTCCTAACAAGAACTCTAATGAAAAATAATACATTTGTTTCTTTTGTCCGGAGCGAACCGCTTCTTTAGTGTCTTTCCAATTTGCTGTAGCATATGATCTTACCATATCTACAAGCACAGTATATTTCTCAATCGCCGTAGATTGTTCAAGACTCTTTCCGTATTGCTGTTCGATATGTTCTATTAGCTGTGCCTTGAATATCTCTTTATTGGAAAACATGTTTGAAAACATCTAATTATCCTCCTGTATATCCATTTTTAATAGTTTTAATGCAAAAACATTTTACCACACAAATAATAAATATCTAAAAGATTTTAATGGTGTATAATGGAAATATGAAAAAAAGAATTGAAACTCGTCCTGTCAAAGTCGGAAATATCTTGATTGGCGGACAAAACAAAGTTGTTATCCAATCAATGACCAACACCAAAACCAAGAATATTAAAGAAACAGTCAAACAAATAAATGCCTTGAGCGATATTGGAACTGAAATTGTTCGTGTTGCAATACTCGATCTCGATGATGCAACGGCAATCAAAGAGATAAAAAAACAAGTATCAGTACCAATTGTTGCCGACATCCATTTCAATCCCGATTTTGCAATTGCCGCCATTTTAAATGGTGTCGATAAAATTCGTCTTAATCCAGGAAATATCGAAGATGAATCTAAGATTAAAGAGATTGTAAAATTGTGTAAACAAAGAAATATTCCAATAAGAATAGGCATAAATGCCGGTTCATTAAACAAGAAGTACAAACACTCCGAAGAAGCAATGATCGAAAGCGCTAAGGATCATATCAAAATACTTGAATCGCTTGATTTCCATGATATTTGTCTTTCATTTAAATCATCAGATGCTTTAGAAACGATAAAAGCATATCGTTTAGCTGCCGAAACCTTTGATTATCCTTTGCACTTAGGAGTAACCGAGGCAGGAGGACTTTTAGATTCAGCAATTAAGTCATCTTTAGCTCTTGGTAACCTATTATTAGATGGTATAGGCGACACAATGAGAATATCAGTAAGTGATGATCCGATCGAAGAAATAAAGGTATGCAAAAAATTATTAAAAACATGTAATCTGAAAAAAGATGTTCCAACTTTAGTCGCATGCCCTACTTGTGGCAGAATTCAATACGATATGTTGCCTATCGTCAGAAAAATGGAAAAATACCTTGATACTGTCAATAAAGATATCACTGTCGCTATTATGGGTTGTCCAGTTAATGGACCTCAAGAAGCTTCAAGAGCTGATATTGGAGTAGCCGGCGGAAAAGATGCAGCTATTTTGTTTAAAAAAGGACAGATTATAAAATCCATCCCTCAAGATCAAATATTTGAAATATTAAAGAAAGAAATCGAAGAATTCAATCCTCAGCAATGAGGATTTTTTTATAATATCGCATGAGTTAATGGCATAATCAAAATGCCAACAAACATCGCCCACAGTGCAACCCTTGAATAGCCATATTGTCTAGATTCTGGAAGCAACTCTTCTAAAGCGATATAAACCATCAATCCACCCACAAAAACCAGCAAAATTCCTAACAGCGCATCAGATATAAATGGGCCTAAAACCAAGAAAGCTAAAAAAGCACCAATAAATTCGCTAAAACCACTCACAAAAGTATAGAAAATAGCTTTTAGTTTATTCTTAGTTGCATAGTAAACTGGAATGGCTACCACAATTCCTTCGGGAATATTATGCAAAGTAATAGCTATCATAATACTCATTCCAAGTGTCAAATCATTAAGCGACGATACATAAGTGGCAATACCTTCAGGAAAATTATGCAATGCAATAGCGATCATTGAAAACATACCTAAGCGATATAAATCTTGATGTTCGGCATTGTGATGTTCATCGACATCATGAGGCACAAAATGGTCTAGTAAAGCACTTGTAATAATACCCAAAGCAAAAGCTATAACACCAATCAATATAGCAATATTTTCACTATAAGCTATTTTTAGTGACTCCACTCCACTTGGATATAAATCTAAAAAAGACACGCTAAGCATCACACCACAAGCCAACCCCAAACATATTGATAGCATCTTTTCGTTTTTATCATTAGTAAAGAAAACGATAAAACCACCAATAAGCGTCGCCATGCCAGCACCTAATGCCATTAATAAAGCAATATATTCCTGTTTCATAGATAAATTATAAAACAATTTACAAAAGTTTGTGTAATTTGTTAAGTTTAAATATATTTAAAATATGTTCAAACTATCATTTAATAACATATCCATATGCTAACACGCCATCAAGTCTTACTGATAAGAAAAAACAATCCTCTGTTTCGCACGCAAAAAGCTCTAAAAACATATTTCTTTCACCATTTCTAACTATTTTTTTCAATAATTGACTAGGATTTTGGTAGAATTCATTTTTCCCAACAAACCACAAATCCCTGTAACAAGAAGGTATCGGAATAATATTTTCACCTAGGTTCGTCGCTTTATAAAATAGCGTATCTTTATAAGCGATTCCAAAATCGGTTGGAAAACCACTTGGATAATAAACATAATTAAAATTCGCATTAATATCTATGCCTTTAATCGCTTCGTTAATATCGTAATAGTATTGTTCATCATTTAATATTTCACAAACACATTCATCTTCGCTTTTATAGCCAAGCAATTCATCACTATTATCATATTTTTTTAAACAATCTCTACTCTTTACAATCGGCAAGGAATCTCCCTGAGTAAAGTATTCTTTATTAAATCCGTTAAAAACATCATAATCCAAATATTCAAAATGTCCTTCATATAAAAGTTTATTTTTACTCCAAGAATTATCATACTCAAACGGTTCTTCTTTATATTCACAAAATGCATAAGGAACTTCTTCAATGCCAATACAGGCTGGTGTTTGAACGGTTGGCGTAATTTCTGGTGATATAGAATTTGCATCGCTACAAGCGACTAAAAAAACAGAAAAACTAACAGACAATGTCATCTTTAAAAAGTTAATTCCGTTCACCATATGTTAATCCTAATTATAGAATATACCGCACAATTCTGTCTAGCTTCCCAATTATATGGATCCCAAACAATATATTTTATTATCTCATCCATAGAAGAATCTGTTGCATAGGTCATTCCTTTAACTAGCAACGCATGATTAACACCATTACCCAACGGAGTCCCATCTTCATAAAGATACTGCGATTCTTTGCCAACTATGACAATTGATGGTCTTTCATTCAAAATATCTTGTTTAACAGTAAAAATATAGTTTTCAGGCAAAGTATCGTTATCTAAATCACATGAATATGAATTAACCGCATAACTAAACCCCTTGCTAGCGATGTAATTTCTCATGCCATTAACTAATGTGGATAAGTAGGTTCCTGTTTTATCAGCCTTTAACGGAACATATTCTTCGATTTCATATACTAAACTCGTTCCACTTTTGGTAGTCAAATTAGAAAAACCTGTTTTATTTTTATCCCAATAATTTGTTTTATTTTCGTTTTATAACTCCATTCCAAACATTTCAAACACTAACTTAGTATGCCAGTAGTTTTTGGTTTTCAAATTAATCAAATAAGTTTGCATATCTTTATAAGTAAAATCCGAAAACTTAAAAGAACTACTTGTATTTATTTCAAAAATACAATAATGTAAGCGTTTGCACAACGGGTTATAAAAAGAGCTTAGATATTACTCTAAACCCTTTGCTTTAATTAAGAAATAAAACTTTCGTTTATTTAACACTAATTGAAGTGATGTGTGGATTAACTCCTTCATACCAGTACAAGAAACCTTCACAATCAATTACATCACCAATATTTAAGTTTTCAACAGCCTTATAAACTTCACTTTCGTTGTTTGTTAAATAAGATTCAACTACAAACGAATAAGTTTCGCCATTTAAAGAAACATTGAAGTAAAGGTCAGAATTGCCTTCTCTTGTTCCTGAACCGTCATAACTGTATAAGAAAGCCACCTCTTTTCCTTCAGGATCAACAGATGGTTCAACGGTTAAACCAGTGAATGAAACTTTTTGGTTTTGCAATGAAGATAATTCATCAGTCCCTAATTTATCAGTAGCATCGATAGGTTCAGATACAAATGTATCACCTTCAATAATTTCAAAATGAGCATCCATGATCTCTACTTCTCCGGCCCATTCACCCTTATATCCTTGAACAAGAATCTTTGTACCGGGAACTAGTTTTTCTGCATCTTCTTCAGAACATTTAGCATTATAGATGAAATATGCGCCACCATCTTTATCTTGTGAGTAGATTGTGATCTGATTATCCCACCAAGATTGGGTAGCCTGTACATAAGTTTCTACAACAACTTCTTCATCAAGTGCAGTTGCTAAGTAGGTTTCATAATTAATAGCCTTGCTAGAATCAATTGAATCGCTAGAGTCTGTTGTTTCGGTTGGTTCCGGAGTAGTTGTATCAGTTGGCTTTGGATCATTGTTTGATGAACCACATGCAGTTAATGCAAATGCCATAAGTAGTGACATGAGTAATACAGAAATTTTTTTCATTTTCTTCTCCTTTTTGTTCATACGAACATTGTTATTATATACTATTTTTTATTTTGTATATGAACTTTATCTGAAATTATTACGACTTATGCTTATTGGCAGCCCTATCATTTATAAAATAGCTAACAATCAAAATCCAAATAATAGCTAAAACACTAATCAATACAATTGATGTCGTAGGCAGAGGGCCAAGCTCTCTGTTTATTTCCTGATTTCCTCCAATTTGATCTAAATGATATAAAGAAGCGACATCATTAAACAGATTCTCCATATATTTATCATCAATCGTCTCTTTTCTTCTGACGGATTTGACCACATTTTCAATCAGTTGCCCAGCAGCATCGCGAAGTGAAGCCGAACCATTATAGACATCCGTCACAAAAGTATCATCAAGATGTTCAAGAAGCATCTTAGAAGCCTTGATCTTAACATCGTAATGAGCATCACTGTCCATGCCTTCGCTATTTAGATATTCTTGATATGAGCTATCATTTAAAGCATTATTTGTAACCGGAACATAGCCTTCAGTTTCTGCATAAGCTATTTGCACTTCGTTAGTCAAAAGATATTGCATAAATATCCATGAAGCCAATACTTCGCCTTTATCTTCCTTGTTAAAAATGCATAGTGAAGGACCCTGTGATATCATCTTGATATTATCTACATCTAGTTGTGGAACTTCTTTTACTACCGTTTCAAAATTAACAATCTTATCTTCGCTAATATCAATTAGTGGTGCTTCACTGCCCATCCATGTAGCACCAGCTGTTGAATCAATAGCGAAGATGCATTGCCCTGCATTCAAAAAATTAGCAGGATAGCTTGAAATTTTAAATGTCGAAAATAATCCTTTTTCAGTAGCATCGGCAATCTTAAACAATATTTCTTTGGTTGTATCATTAAATAATCCGATGTTAGCATTTTCATCAGTATAAAACTCGCCCAACTGGTATAAACTTTGAATCATCATATTATCAGTTGACTTATAAATAACCGGAATTAAAATATTCTGACCATTAACAAGAAAATTGCCATTATCATCTTTTTCCATCGCTTTAGTGGAAACTTCATAAATAAAATCCCACGTAAGAATTTCAGGTATTTCAAACCCTAACTTTTCAACATAAGTCTTATTTACATAACAAGCTTCAGTGGAACGCATAAAAGGTAAAGCATAGCTAACGCCCTTTATTTCACCTTCTTTTAAAAAACTAGAAATTATCTCGTCTTTCTTAACGCTTTGAAACTTCAATTCCTTGCCACCCAATCCATATTTTTCATCTTCGATTAGCTTATCGAGCGGAACAACAATATCATCACCGCTGATATAAGTAGCGATATGATCAGGATAAGTGATGCAAACATTCGGCGTAGTGCCGGTTTGAATATTAGTGATTACATCATTATATATTCGACCATAATCGGTATATAATCTAAGATTGATTTTAATATTGGGATATAGTTCTTCAAAGTCTGAAATCGCTTTTTCATAAATGGCAACCTGTGTTTTATTAGTGTCATTTTTCGCCCAAAAAGTCAGTTCGTAATTCACACTTTCATCAAAATTATCCAAAACTGTAAAAGTTCCGATATCTTTAGAACCATGGCAAGCAGATAAAGAAACAAACATCAAAAGACATAGTATAATCTTCTTCATCCTTTTAATCCTCCTTTAGATACTCCCTGCATAATTTTCTTTCTAAAAATTAAAAACAGAATAATCAGAGGAATCGAAATCATTACTACCGCCGCCATCATAGCCGGTATATTTTCACGGCCAAATCCCGACTCACGAATAGTCTGTATTCCATTTGATACTAGAAAATAATTTTGATTATCAGTGATTAATCTAGGCCAAACATAGGAGTTCCAACATTCAATAATCTTTAAGATGGTTATCGTAATGATAGTTGGCTTACATATCGGTATCATAACTTTAAACAAATACTTAAAATCACTAGTGCCATCTACCTTGGCAGCATAGTACAATTCATCTGGTACCTGCGAGAAATTTTCCTTTAAAAGATAAATGTAAAAGACAGAAGTTATCGATGGAAGAATGAGTCCTATGAAGGTATTGCGCATATTCCAATTGGTAATGGTGACAAAATTTGTAATTATAACCAATTCATTAGGAATCATCATTAAAGATAAAAAGATGGTAAACAATAGGTTTTTGCCTCTAAATTTAAGTCTAGCAAATGCATAGGCCGCTAAAACAGTAACCACTAGCATAATCATTGTTGTAATGATCGCAAATATTAAAGTATTAAAAAAATATTTTAATAGCGGCACTTCATTTAAAGCATAAGCATAATTTTCTAAAGTTGGATTCAAAGTAATAAACTGCGGTATATATTCAGTGTTGTATGCACTATAAGATTTAAGTGATGACAATATCATCCAATAAAACGGAAATAATACTACGATTGCCCAAAAAATTAAAAAGATGTACTTAAAAAAGTTCCAAAATTTCTTTTTTCGATTTTCTTTCGCAATCAAAGATTCATAAGTCTTTTTTTTCATAAAAACCTCAATAATGCACATATTTTCGCGAAACGATAATATTGATACAAGTAATGGTTAGGACAATGATAAATAATACAATCGCCGCCGCCGACGCAAAAGATGGATAACCACCAGCAGCTCCATATAACATATCGTATATATAACCTACAATCGTGTTCATTTCGGCTGCATTAAGATTTGTCCCAAATAAGGCAACCGCATCAGAATAAGCTTTAAAAGCTCCAATAAAACCAGTGATAACTAGATAAAATAACATTGGCGAAATCATTGGTAAGGTAATCTTAAAGAAGGTTCTAAGTTTACTAGTGCCATCAATTTTAGCAGCATCATAGTATTCTTTATCAACTGAAGCTAAAGCGCTGGTTAAAATCAGAATCTTGAAAGGCATAACTACCCAAATAGTATAGATGCATAAAACCAGCATCTTAGCCCAATAAGGACCATTAATAAAATCAATAGGGCTAATATTAAATAAACCAAGAAGCATATTCATCAATCCATCACTGTAAGCAGTAGGTTTAAATAAAATCATGAATACCAGTCCTACTGCTAAGGTATTTGTAACATACGGCAAAAAATATATCGTTTGAAACAGATCTCTTAGTTTCTTTATTGAGCTAAGTGCCAAAGAAATAAGTAAAGAAATAATAGTTGATACCGGTACTGTAATAAATACCAAGATAATGGTGTTGTTTAACGCTTGAATAAAATAGGGGTCACGCAAAATGTACTGATAGTTATATAGGCCAATTCCAAAATAGCTCTGAGATGCCGAATTATATCCCTCTTCAAAAGAATAGATAAAAACATCTATTAAAGGATAAATCATAAATACCGCTAAAAATAATATGGCCGGTAGCAAGTATAACCAAGCTTTTTTATTATTCTTTTCCATCGCTTACCTCAATACGAGTTTCATCATTGATGTCAAATAAGAATATCTTGTGAGGTTTAATGTTTAATTTTACGATTCCGTCTTTAAGCGAAAATACACTTTCTGACGGAATGATAGCCCTAATGGTTTCGGTTTCACTACCTGAATGAGAAAAAATGACACTTTTATCACGCCCCATAACTTCTTCTCTTATGAATTTTCCATTTAATCTACCATTTTCATCACACACAAAACCCTCGGGACGAATTGCGACATATACTTCTCTATCACCAATACCTTTAACATGCATAATTTCATCATTACCAACGAATAACTTTTCGTCTTTGATAAAGCCTTTAAACACATTAATCGGTGGATTGCCCAAAAACTTTGCCACAAACAAATTCTCAGGATTGTCATACACTTCCTGCGGTTTGCCCATCTGCATCATTAAACCATTTTTCATCACGACAATATGATCACAAATGCTCATTGCTTCATCTTGATCGTGAGTTACAAAAATAGTCGTGATTTTGGTTTCTTGCTGGATACGGCGAATTTCTTCCCTAGTTTGAAGTCTAAGCCTCGCGTCTAAATTAGATAAAGGTTCATCCAGCAATAACACACTGGGCATCTTTACCAGCGCACGGGCGATGGCAACACGCTGTTGCTGACCACCGGATAGTTCATTAGGTTTTCTATCCATCAATTCTTCGATCTGCACTAGTTTTGCCACTTCTAAGGCTTTTTTATACATTTGTTCCTTACTCAGCTTTTCTTTACCTTTTAAATTGCCAAGCGGAAAAATAATATTATCTTTAACACTTAAATGTGGATATAAAGCATAATTCTGGAATACCAAACCAACTCCACGGTGTTCAGGAGCTAAGTATGTAACATCGTTATCACCAAAGTAAATTTTGCCACTATCAACTGTCAATAAACCGCATATTAAATTTAAAGTCGTTGACTTACCGCAGCCAGATGGTCCTAACAAGCCAACCAATTTTCCATCAGGTATCTCAAAAGTAAAATCATTGACAGCTATGATATCATCTTTTTTCTTATCGTGATTCTTAAATTTCTTAGTTACATGTTCTAGAATAACTTTCATATCTCTTACCTTCTTTTTTGATTATAATATTTTCCTAAATCAGCATATCTTCTGGTAATCCATGAGCAGATGCCATCTAATCCCGGATAAATAAGTCTTTCAGATATATTAATATAATCTAATTTATCTCTAATTTCTAGTTTCACTTCTTTTGGAATGATTATTTTATATAGTGAGGTCTTTTCTTTATCAATCAGATCACCGATTGAACATTCCTTTTTTGATGTCAAAGAAAATAGAGCATACTGATTTGACATTCTATTACTTTGAGAAGCTGGCTCATAAAAAATAAAGAACGGTTTATCACTGAGCGCTTCTAATTCATGCAAATCCGAAGCATGTCTTTCTATCATTGCCATTGTGAAACTTTGAGCCTTAGAAACTTTTAATTCATCACTTAAACACTGAGGTAGATTACTTTCGCATTCCAACATATCCATACAATAAATAGCACCGTCTCTGTCATATTTGAAAATATCTTCGGTCGCAAAATGAGCAGCCACTAATGGCGAATATGTCCAATCTAACAATCTTGTAGGCAATCCATAATGCTGACCCATAGCTAATATTTGCCAAAATGATTTGCAGTCTTTCACATCGGTATAGCCGTATTTCTTAAATGAACGAATGACAGAATCTTCTAAAGATAAATCATGACTACAAATACGATTTAACTTAGAAATCATTCCATAACTTGCATCTGGTACTCCGCGATAAACAAAAGTATTTCTATACCTTTGTGTTTTATCTTCCCAACAATTTTCAAAAACCAAACTTTGCAGATGCTCAAAACTATTTACTACAATTTCTTTCATATCAGTACCCCTCTTTCATAAAAAGTGGTTTATCACTCAGTTCAAATACTTCTTCTACTCTTTTTATATCACAATTAAATAATTGATTAATAAGATTGATATCATTTATTCTAACCATCGTATATGGAAGTGTTTCCTTACTTTTGACCTTTAGATACTTTTCAATATTTTCATCACTCGACAATGTTACTATTACCCTGTCACTATAAACGAATAAATAAGATAACAGACAGACAAAAGATTTGAGGTCTTTATAAATAATTTCTTTTATTTCAATATGTTCATCATATTTATGATAAATACAATACGCTTCAATTTGATTGTTATGATAGTAAGCGATGAGTTTAGAATTTTCATATTTTATCTTTTTAATTATTAACTCAAAGTCTTTTTTGAAGCGCAATTTATATCCTTGAAAATGAGATGCAAATCTTCCATATGCCACCAATAAATCTTCAATTTCAACAGCTTCTCTAATATCTTTAAATATGTAACTATCAATATCATCTTTGGTTAATTCATATCTATTTTGATAATAGATGGTTCTAAAACCAAACTTTTCATATAATTGATTGTCATAAGCCTGAATCATAGTTAGCAGTTCCTGATGTGACAAATCATCAATTATCGCTTCCATCAGTTCTTTCATATAGCCATGATTTTGATATTCTTTTTTGGTATTAACCCCCAAAATCATCGACACTCTCACATTTCTATTGTGTATTTTGAAAGGATGATGATAAACAGATGCACTACTCACGATGATATTATCCTTAATATTCACATAGTTTTTTACATCATCGATATTATATAATTCATCAAAAAAGAAGTCAGTAAAACCGTTATCAAAAGCGAAGTTTTCTTGCCACATCGCTAATATTTCATTTTTACTAACTTCATCTTTTACGCATCTTATCATAAAACTATTCTTTTTCTTTAACTTTGGCTTTTACATCAATGATATCTTTATTGTTACTCGATTTGTTTTCAACAACATTATCTTTTTTATTACTAATCTTAAAGAAAATATAAATCATAAATATCACCACCAGCAATAACAACCATTTTAGAATCGGCCATAACAAATACAAAACCAAAAAAGCTACTAACCAATATAAAACTCCATAATAGTTTTTCATTTATTTACTCCTCCATAAATTGCTTTTATCTTATTTAAGCGGTGATTGATTCCTGAACGAGAAATGCTCTGACCATAAGCCTTCTGGTACTCATCGCAAAGTTCATTCAAAGAATAATCAGGATACGCCATTCTAATGTCGATAATTTCCTTAAGTTTTTCATCCATCTCATCATAAGTACCGCTATCGATGATATTTTTCATCATCTCGACCTGTTTTCTACTGGCTTCCATACTCCGAACATCGTTAGCCAATTCGCAATTATTCAAGCGAACAAGTGAGTTCTTAAAATCTCTATTGATTCGTATGTTCTCAAAATTCATCAGTGATTCATGAGCGCCTATACACCTCAAAAAATCCGAAATACTATCAGCTTTCTTAAGATAAACTATGTGTTTACTACGACGCATTGACTTTTTAGCTTCAATGTTAAAACGTTCCAGTAATTTAATGATGAAATTAGCGTGAGCTTCTTCATTTAAAGCTATTTCCAAATGATAATTAGTATTATTAGGGGCATTACAAGAACCATAAGCAATAAAAGATCCGGCTAAATATGCACGCGCACAGCAGTTTTTCGCAACAATTGAAAATTTAGGATAGTTAAGTAAACCATTACTGGAATATAAACCTAGAAATTCCAAAAACCTTATCGCATCATCCAAGATGATTAAATGATAAATATTATTCTTTTTTAAATTGGTTTTCTGATGGGTTTCTAAAATTGTTTCTGCTGGATATACCTCCTTTAATAATGTAGCTATTCTTTTAACAGTCGTAGGGTTTTCACTTTTCACCACTAATTGAAGCTTCTGATTAGAAATACTAAGTGATGAAGTAAGCTGAATCAAAGCACTTAGTTCGGCTTTAGCACAGCAATCTTTCAACCTGTTATATGATACTTCCTGTTTTATTTCTTTAGAAAACGACATTAGATATACCTCGCCAATAAATCCTGAACCACCTTATTAATCTTTATGCTATCATGACGAACAAGACCTCTAGAAAAATCTAGTAATTCATATTCTAACACTTCTTTATCAACACCCTTATTTATAACTTCAACCGAGTTTTCTTTGAGATATCGTGATTTAATATAAAAAGGTATTATTTCTTTATGTTTAACCACTAAATCAATAATGGCACCATGAGATTCTAGTGCATCAATATGATCTTTTAAACTATAATCAAATGTTTCATTATTTTGAGTCATACAGTTGGCAAAGTAAACCTTTTTAGCTTTAGTGTTTTTTAAAGCCTCCTTGATTTCCGGGATAATAATATTGGGCAAAATGCTCGTATATACACTGCCAATTCCATAAATAATTAAATCAGCAGCAAGAATCTTCTCTACCGCTTTGTCATATGCTTTTACATCATGGTCATAAAAAACCTTTTTAATGTGGTGATTAAAATTAGGGATATTAGCTTCACCCTTAACTATTGTGTCATCATCCATTACTGCATATAAAGAAATAAATTCCAAAGAAGAAGGTACTACCTCCCCTTTAACTTTCATTAAACTCGACACATCTTCAATCGCTTCTACAAAAGAACCACGCATTTGAGTCAAAGCAGTCAAAATTAAATTACCCAAATTATGACCACCAACATCCTTTTCATCTTCTCCATCGAAACGATAGTCCATTAAAGATGCCAATTTTTCATCATTCGATAAGGCCACAAGAACATTTCTGATATCACCCATAGCAGGAATATTATACATTGCACGTAATCTGCCTGTACTTCCGCCATCATCAGCAACAGTTACGATGGTCGAAATATTGACATCATCAATCATCTTCAAACCCTTCAAGATAGTTGATTGTCCATGTCCGCCACCTATTACTACAATATTTTTCATACTGACTCCTTTAATTCACGATGAGCCTTATTACATAAATATTTATCTTTGTAATGATCATATAAATAATTCGTTATTGATACCGAGCGGTGTTGTCCACCGGTACAACCAACACATACGGTCAAATGTCTTTTTTCTTCATTGTCATATGAATCAAATGTAAAATCTAAATAAGATAATAGCCTCTGAACGAATTCTTTGGTTCTTGGTTTTTCCATGACATAGTTATAAACTTCCAAATCATTGCCGGTTTTATTCTTAAGATCTTTTTCATAAAAAGGATTATCTAAAAAGCGAACATCAAACACTAAATCAGCATCACTAGGAATACCATTCTTAAAACCAAACGAAACAAAAGAAATAGAGAAATTCAAGCGTTCATCATAATTTATGATACGATCCAGTATTTCTTTATGAGCTTTATTAGTTAAAGATGTCGTATCAATAATAGTCGCATTTAATTTCTTAAATTCTTCCAACAATTCTTTTTCGTAAGCAACGGCTTCATTTAGTGTGTTTACTTTATTAGATACCAAAAGTGGATGAACTCGTCTTGTGAATTTATAGCGATTAATAATCGTTTCTTCACTGGCATCTAATAGAATCAAGGTTGAATCAATATTCATGTTGTTGAGAATATGACGATATTTTTCTAAGTCAAGCAATGAAATTGTAATTGCAATATGGTCATATTTTAAACTTGTTTCATTCTCCATTAATGTTACGAGATTTTCTAAAAGCTCTGGAGGAAATTGATCCATGCATATATAACCCATATCTTCTAAAAAATTTGAAGCAGTCGTCTTGCCTGCTCCTGATACACCACTAATTAATACTAAACGTTTTTTCATCCAAAGCTCCTTTTTTGTATTATAACACATTCTATTTTTGCATATTAAAAGAATGGTTACCCATTCTTTTAATCAATCATACTTTCATTCCAAGATTCAGGAATATCTAAATCCAATAATTCAAATACCGTTGCTGCAATATTGCTTAAACCAAAATCGCCATCTTTAAATTTCACATCACGATTATAAACAATAAACGGAACTCTGTTCAAAGTATGCGAAGTCTTAGGTTTAATTGGATCGGTTTCTTTTTTACGCTTTTCATACATTTCATCGGCATTGCCATGGTCAGCGGTAATCAAAAGAGTAGCTCCAACCTCATCGCAGGCTTTCATAATTCTCTTTAAGCATAAGTCAACAGCTTCCACGCCAATAATAGTTGCTTCATAATTGCCCGTATGGCCAACCATATCGCCATTTGGATAGTTGATGCGGTAGAATGTATTCTCATTTTTAAGTATTGCTTCAACCAAAACATCAGTTATCTCAGCCGATTTCATCCAAGGTCTTTGCTCAAACGGAACAACATCACTCTTAATCTCGACCCAAGTCTCTAAAGCATCAGAGAATTTCTCTGAACGATTACCATTCCAGAAATAAGTTACATGACCAAACTTTTGAGTTTCTGATATAGCATAAGTCTTAATATTATTCTTAACAAAATATTCAGACATCGTCTCTTTGATAGATGGAGGATTAACCAAATAATTACTTGGAATATGTAAATCTCCATCATATTCCAGCATGCCAGCAAACATTACATCCGGTCTTTCTTCGCGATCAAAATATGTAAATTCATCATTATCAAAAGACTTAGAAATTTCTATCGCTCTATCACCTCTAAAATTGAACAAAATGACCGAATCATGGTCTTTTATCTTTCCTATTGGTTTATCATTTTCATCGACGATGACAAATTCGTGTAAATCTTGATCATTAACACCCAATTCTTTGCGATATGTTTCGATAGCCTCGGTTGCACTATTAAATTTTCTGCCCAAACCACGAACATGAGTGTCCCAACCTCTTTTAACCATATCCCAATTTGATTCGTATCTATCCATTGTGATGTACATTCTTCCGCCACCAGATGCAATCTTGGCGTCAAAATCATCATCATTAAGTTCATTCATAAAACTTTCGATTTCATCAATATAAGTGAGTCCTGATGTTTCAGGGACATCTCTTCCATCCATTAAAGCGTGAATTCTGACGGTCTTGATACCCTCTTCTTTAGCTTCTTTAATCATTGATTTTAAATGATTGATATGAGAGTGAACATTGCCATCAGATAATAAACCTAAAAAATGTAAAGTATGTCCTTTGGCGTTTTCGATTATCTTTTTCCAAGTGTTGCTTCGATAAATGGCGCCAGTTTCGATTGACTCATTAACCAATTTAGCTCCTTGTGAATAAATCTGACCACAACCAATAGCATTGTGTCCAACTTCACTATTGCCCATATCGCTATCACTTGGTAAACCAACTGCAGTTCCATGAGCCTTAATAGTGATATTAGGACAGTTTTTCAATAAATAATCAAGAGTTGGCGTATAAGCATTCTTAACGGCATTACCTTCAACATTTGAACTGATACCTACACCATCCATCACAACTAATACAACAGGTTTTTGCATATTATCATCCTTTCTATTTTGTACCAAAAATTCTATCTCCTGCATCACCTAAACCAGGAACAATATAACCTTTTTCATTTAGATGATCATCAAGGGCAGCTAAATACACATCAACATCCGGATGAGCTTCCTCTATCGCCTTTACTCCTTCGGGAGCACCGACTAGACAAACTAACTTTATATTTTTAGCGCCTCTTTTTTTAATCATATCAATAGCAGCGATAGCACTGCCACCGGTAGCAAGCATCGGATCTAAAACTAAGTTTATTGCTTCGCCTAAGTTACTTGGAAACTTCGCAAAATACTCGTGTGGTTTTAATGTTTCTTCATCACGATATAAACCGATGAAGCCCACCTTTGCGGTTGGAATAAGATTATTGATACCATTGACTAAACCAAGCCCTGCCCTTAATATCGGGATTAAAACGATTTCATTTTGCAGTTCATAAGTATGGCATTCAGCCACCGGCGTTTGAACGACGGTGGGTTTTAAAGGTATATCCCGACACACTTCATAAGCCATTAATCCAGCAATTTCATCTAAATTCTGTTTAAAATCTTTGGTTTTAGTATCAGCCTTACGCATCTGTGTCAACTTGTGAGTAATTAGAGGATGATTCAATATTGTTACCATGTATAGACCTCCTTTATCTTCTGGTATTTTATCACAACTTATAACATTTCATTCATTCACTATCTTTGTGCATCGAGAGTGAAATCTTGAAATAAGGAAGATGATAATTATCAACTATTTTCTTAACCAATAACGAAATAGCACTGTAGTCATTTACTATTTCATTTATATTGATGCCAAAACAACTGTCTGATGTATACTTCCATAATCCATCTTCAATATCTAAAGCTTCAAATAAATCTAATTGATATACTGATGAATAATTATATGAATCGGTATATATTAGTTTATCATCACTCAGAGCAGTGATGATGCCATCATATTTTTCGCTGTCATTATTCGCAAACCGACAAGCTACTTTTTTGTCTGCTATCGACAACAATTCAAATAAATCTTGATACTTGTTTTGGCATTCAATTAATTTAGATTTTATATGTCTTAAAACATTTTTCGCAAAATCTTTTCCAACATCATCGCTCAAACTGCCATCAATCCAAGAAGCATTTAACACCATTTCATATATACCGATGATGCCAACACTAGAATAATACTCATCGAAATTACTTAAATATGCTTTTGTATATGGATATAACCCACCATTTAGTAATTTGGTTAATACATCCTTTTTAATGTGAAGACTACGGGCAGAAATATCAATAATATGATCAAGTCGACTATAAAAATCATTTTCATCTTTTGACAGATAGGCAATTCTGGGTAAATCAATTGTTACAATCCCGATTGAACCGGTTAATTCTTCACCCATCTTTTTATGAACATCATTATTTACACAGTTGGCAAAAAAAGGACTTCCATTTTTTAATACTAGTTCAAATAACATTTTTGCATTTTCACTACCTTTAAAATCAAAATCCTTGTCGATAGCGTAAGACAAAATCGGATAAGTGAATGGTTTGCCTTCACCATCTCCCTCTAACATTACTTCTAAAAACGCTTTATTAATGAGATTCATTTCGTTTTGTAATTCATGATATTTAAAGTTCATCTTTTCATTATGTATCACAGCATCCAAATCTTTGATTTCCTCAGGAACCGTCCAATCGAATGATATACTTGAAAACGGTGCTCTGCTTCCCCAGCGTGACGGCATATTCACACCATAGACAAATGATTCAATAGCCCTTTTGATATTTGAGTAGCTTAAATTATCCGTTTTTACATATGGAGCCAGATAGGTATCAAAGTGTAAAACAGTTTGAGTGCTCGACCACTCGTTTTGCATAATGCCTAAAAAATTAACCATTTGGTTGCAAAAAGAGCCAAGGTGTTTAGCCGGTTTAGACGCCGTATTTCCTCTGACATTGGCTAAACCCTTATTTGATAAATCTTTTAAAGACCAGCCGGCATTATGAGCAGTCAACATTGACAAATCATGAATATGGATATCCCCATTTAAATGAGCAGATGCAATTTCACTATCATAAATCTCTGATAACCAGTAGTTAGCTGTTATAGCTCCACTATTAGAAAGAATTAAACCACCTACCGAATAGGTTTCATCATTATTATCAACATCTAATGGATTGACATATGAGTTGACTAGATCGCGATAGTTCAAAAGCGTCGATTCAATATTTCGCGCTTTTTCTCTTTGCTTACGATAGAGGATATAATGTTTAGCCACTTGGCTGTAATCGGCATTGGCAAGTACCGATTCAACACTGTCTTGGATATCTTCGACAGCTACTATTCCGTTTTTTATCTTTTTTTGAAAATCAGCCGTAACTTTTAAAGTTAAACTGTCAATAACCGATGGATGATATTCAATATCTTCTGTCGATTCAAAAGCCATTGTGATAGCTCTTTTAATCTTCGATAAATCGAATTCTACTATCTTCCCATCTCTTTTTTCTACTGCGTACATAATTTGCTCCTGATGAATATAAATTATCAATCATTAAATAGCTACTCTTACGCCATAATTATAACCAATCATGCAATAATCAATCAAATAATATTTATGTCGAAGCTATACTGTTTTAACTTCGATTCCCTGCTTATTTAATTCTTCGATACTATCTGAATCAATATCGTTATCTGTTATAACCAATTTAATCTTGTTGCCAATATTTAAAGGAATAGTGCCCTTTGAATGAAACTTCTCACTTTCAGTTAGCACAACTACCTCGTCAGATTGAATAGACATATCTTTTACCGCTTGCCCACGTAATTGATCCTGATTGGTAAAACCTGTTTTATTTGAATAAGAATCAGTGCCAATAAAAAATTTTTCAACATAAAAATTGCATACGCATTCTCTGACCATAGGTCCAACCATGACTTTAGAAGATTTTTGAAAAATGCCACCTAAAAGAATTACTTCAAAATTAGATTTTGAACAGATTAGTTCAGCAATAAAAGCGCTATTTGTGATAATCTTAAGATCTTTTTTTGTACTGCATAGCGTTTCAGCTAACAAAGCACAACAGCTTCCGCTTTCAATCATTATTGTATCGCCATCATTTATAAGTGTACTTGCCATTTTAGCTATCTTGACCTTTATATCGTAATGATAAGCCATGCGTCCAGCGATATTATCTTTGCTGAGCAATACGGCATAACCGTGCTCGCGCTTAACAATATTTCTTTTTTCTAGCCCATCCAAATCTTTTCGAACTGTAACTTGCGAAACATTTAGTTTTTCGCTCAAATATTTAATATCTAATTTAGTATTTTCAGTTAATAATTCCAATATTTTATTTGTTCTGTCTAACATGTTCACCTCTAAAAATACGCATCAATACCACCAGCAATAAGAATATCTTGATATTCTTTTAAATCCTCGGTATGTAGTGATTCCACATCAGCATAAACATAATCTTTATTTAATAAATGATATTTATTCTCGCCAAATTGATGAAATGGCAGTAATTGGCATTTTTTGACATTGAGTTCATTAAAAAGAATTGCGAATTTTTTGGCATCATCGAGCGAAGAATTAAATTTAGGTATAACCGGTATTCTTACAATCAATTCTTTTTTCATCGATAAAGCTAGATTTAAATTGCTGATAATCATATCATTATAGACACCTGTACCTTCAAAATGTTTTTCTCTATCATAGTGCTTGATATCAATAAACAGATAATCAACATAATTAATGATTTCTTTAAACACATCTTCATTTGTATATGCTGTCGTTTCTATACAAGTATGTAAACCATTTTTTTTACTCTCTTTTAAAAGTTCAATCGCAAAATCCTTTTGCCATAACAATTCACCACCAGATAAAGTTATCCCGCCACCGCTTTCCAAATAGAAATCAATATCTTGCATAACAACATTCATCACCTCATCGACCGTGTTATAGTTTCCTTCGACATTTAATGCTCGATTTTCACAAACTTTTATACATCTTTCACATGCATCGCAAAGATCATGATTGATGATAATGTTATTGTCCTTAAATAAAATAGCCTTTTTTGGGCATGATTTTATGCATCTTAAACATTTTATACATCTTTTATTATCGTGAAACAATTGCTTTTTAAAACTCTGGCTTTCAGGATTTGAACACCATTTGCATCTCAAAGGACATCCTTTAAAAAAGATAACTGTTCTGATTCCTGGTCCATCATTAACCGAAAACTTTTGTATATTAAATATTAATCCTTTATCTTTCATGTTTACCTCACTCAAAGTATATCAACTTATCTTTTCGTTATCAATTAAATATTTCATTTGAAAGTTATATTATTTTTAATTAAAAGTTATTGTTGGAAAACAAGGGATATGATACATTTATATTGTAAATAACACTTTCATTTGAAAGTTTGGAGACTAATATGCAGAATATAAAACATTTTGGACAATTAACTAAACGCATGAGTGACTTCAGAGAAGAAGTTTTAAACGAAAAACCTTACATTGATGCCGAAAGAGCTTTGATTGTTACTGAAACATATCAAAAACATCAAAATGAACCTAAAGTAATGTTAAGAGCTTTAATGCTTAAAGACATCTTGGAAAAAATGACCATCTATATTGAAAAAAACACTATCTTAGCCGGAAATCAGACCAGCAAAAACTGCAATGCTCCGATATTTCCTGAATATACAATGGAGTTTATCATTAAAGAACTAGATTTGTTTGAAAAAAGAGATGGTGATGTTTTCTATATAACTGAAAAAACTAAAAAAGACTTGAGGTCTATTTATCCATTCTGGCAAAACAACAATCTAAGAGCGCGTGGAGAAGCATTGCTTCCCGAAGAAGTTAATGTATTTATGGAAACCGGAGTTTTCGGCATGGAAGGAAAGCTTAATGCAGGTGATGCTCATTTAGCCGTCAATTATGAGAAAGTTTTAAAGCATGGTATCAAAGGGTATCTTGATAAAATTGATGAGTATAAAAACAAATTGGATTTAACTATTCCGGAAAGTATTGATAAATTGGTTTTCTATAAAGCCAGCAAAACGGTATTAGAGGCTGTTTCTAATTTTATTTTAAGATATAGCACTTTGGCAAACGAACTAGCATGTAAAGAAGAAGATATCACTAGAAGAGAAGAACTTTTGCAGATGAGTGAAATCTGCTCAAATATTTCTCTAAAACCAGCATCTTCATTTAAAGAAGCTATACAAATTGTATGGTTTATTCAACTGATTTTACAAATCGAATCTAACGGGCACTCTTTAAGCTATGGTCGTTTTGATCAATATTTATATCCATATTACAAACACGATCTCAACAATGGAATCATCAACGAAGCAGAAGCTTTGGAATTATTGACTTGCTTATGGATTAAAACTCTAACTATCAACAAAGTAAGATCACAAGCTCATACATTGAGTAGTGCAGGCTCGCCAATGTATCAGAATGTAACAATAGGCGGACAAACCACAAACAAAGAAGATGCGGTAAACGAATTGAGTTTCTTAGTTCTTAAATCAGTTGCTCAAACTCGTTTAACTCAGCCAAATCTTACCGTACGATACCACAAAAACTTAAATAAAAAATTCTTTGACGAGTGTATCGAGGTAATGAAATTAGGTTTTGGTATGCCGGCTTTAAACAATGATGAGATAATCATCCCTTCTTTCATCAATTGGGGTGTTAAAGAAGAGGATGCCTATAATTATAGTGCTATTGGCTGTGTAGAAACAGCTGTTCCTGGCAAATGGGGATATCGTTGCACAGGAATGTCATACATCAATTTCCCAAGAGTGTTATTATGTGCAATGAATAACGGAGTTGATTTGACCAGCGGTAAACGTTTTACTAAAGGATATGGCTATTTTAAAGATATGAAATCATACGAGGAACTGCTAAATGCTTGGGATAAAACAGTTAGAGAGATGACGAGATATAGTGTTATTGTTGAAAACGCCATCGACTTAGCAAGTGAAAGAGATGTTCCAGATATCTTGTGTTCGACATTAACTGATGATTGTATCGCAAGAGGCAAGACAATTAAAGAAGGTGGTGCCGTATATGACTTTATATCCGGATTACAAGTCGGTATTGCCAACATGGCCGATTCACTGGCTGCTATCAAAAAACTTGTGTTTGAAGAGAAAAAAATCACCCAGGAAGAATTATGGAATGCCATTCTAGACGACTTCAAGAGTGATGAAAATAAAAAGATTCAAGATATGTTAATAAATGAAGCTCCAAAATACGGAAACGACAACGATTATGTTGATAAATTAGTTGTGGAAGCATATGATTCATATCTTGATGAAATCACAAATTATCCAAACACCAGGTATAAGCGCGGTCCTATCGGCGGCATTCGTTATGGCGGAACTTCATCAATCAGTGCTAACGTAGGTCAAGGAATGGGAACTTGCGCCACTCCTGACGGAAGGAATGCTTTCGAGCCGCTGGCTGAAGGATGTAGTCCTGCTCATAATTCCGATAAACAAGGTCCAACTGCTGTCTTTAAATCAGTTTCTAAACTTCCTACAGACAAGATTACAGGTGGAGTGTTGTTGAATCAAAAAATGACTCCTCAAATGTTGAAAAGCGAAGAAAATAAACAAAAACTCGAAATGCTTATCAGTACTTTCTTCAATCGTTTACATGGATATCATGTTCAATATAACATCGTATCAAAAGAAACTTTAATCGATGCTCAATTACATCCAGAAAATCATAAAGATTTAATTGTTAGGGTAGCTGGTTATAGTGCTTTCTTCAATGTTCTGTCTAAAAAGACTCAAGATGACATTATCGGTCGTACCGAACAATCGCTTTAAAAAGGAGAAATGAAAATGAAACTAATAATTGATGATGCAAATATCGAAAAAATTAAAAACATATATAGTTTTTACCCTGTTGATGGCGTAACCACTAATCCAACTATTCTATCAAAAGTTGATAGAGATCCTCTTTCTGTGTTAAAAGAAATCAGAGAGTTTATCGGTGATGAACAAGAACTTCATGTTCAAGCTACAGCTATGAATGCTGAAGGGATGGTTGAAGACGCCCATAAAATTATTGAAGTTTTAGGTAAGAACACATACATTAAAATACCGGCCATCAAAGAAGGATTCAAAGCCATGAAAACACTTAAAAAAGAAGATATAAGAATTACCGCTACTGCAATTTACGCACCTATGCAAGCATTCATAAGTGCTAAATGCGGCGCCGATTATGTAGCTCCTTATATAAATCGTATTGATAATTTAGGCTATAACGGCATCGGGGTGGCTAAACAAATTCAAAATATCTTTAACTCTAATTGTCTAGATACTAAAATATTGGCCGCTAGCTTCAAGAATTCTCAACAGATACTCGAATTATGTGAATATGGCATCGGTGCCGCTACAATCGCACCAGAAGTTATTGATAATTTAGTAAATAATCAATGTGTAAATCATGCGGTTAATGATTTCATTAAAGATATTGAGAGCTTAATCGGTAAAGACAAAACAATGAAGGATGTTCTATGAGTCTATTAGCTTTAGACATCGGTGGTTCTTTTATTAAATATGCTTTATGCAATGATAAGATTGAATTTATAAAAACCGGTTCAATAAAAACTCCAAATACGAATCGTGAAGATTTTGTTGAAGCAATCGGCAAAATTTATGATGAATTCAAAGATATCGAAGGAATAGCCATTTCGATGCCCGGTATTATAGATACGGAAAAAGGACATTGTATCATGGGCGGTGCCATCAAGTTCAACAATGATTTTCACATCAAAGAAGCTTTATACAAGCGCTGCCCAACAGATATCTATATAGAAAACGACGCAAAATGTGCTGCCATGGCCGAAGTCAGCTACGGTTCTCTAAAAGATGTTAACGATAGCTTTATCTTGTTATTTGGCACAATGATTGGCGGAGCTTTCATCAAAGATAAAAAGATACACCGAGGCATTCATAATTCGGCTGGCGAAGTCTCGTACATTAACAACATTGTGTCAGATAAAATAGAAACACAAAATGTTTGGGGCAACAGATGTAGCGTTTTAACTCTATGTCGATCATATGCTGAGGCTAAAAAAATAGATGCCAATAACATATCTGGTAAAGATGTATTTGAAGCGGTCAATAATGGTGATAAAGATGCCGTTGAAGCTCTAAATAAATATACACTAGAGATAGCTATACAAATTTTTAATCTGGAAACTATACTGGATGTTGAAAAATTCGCAATAGGTGGCGGTATATCTGCTCAACCAATTTTTATAGATTATATCGTAAAGAACTTAGATAAATTATATCAATCATGCGCCTATTCAGTACCAAAAGCTGAAGTGATACAATGTAAATTCAGAAATGACGCCAACCTAATTGGAGCTATAGCTTGTTTTAAAGAAGCATATAAATAACATTTAAATTTATTTATCAACTAAAAAGTTCATCACAATGAACTTTTTTTTATAATCATTTATCATTATTTAATAACTACTCCTTCAATATATCTTGAAGCAATGTCTTTAAACTTTAAAAGTTTTTCGTTTGATACTGGATGAAAAGAATTTTGATTATTACCTTGGTAATTAATAATTTTATAATTTTTAGCCCCTTTTAACAGTTTGGAGATTTCTTCAATATCACTTTCATCGTGCATTTCTTCTATAACTGTAGTTCTGAACTCGTAATCTATATCTGATGAAATCAATAATTCGATACTATCTTTAATAAGTTGAAAGTTAATTTCATCTAATCCTACGGTAGTTAGATATTTTCTTGGAGAATTTTTGATATCCATAGTAACGAAATCTAATAAGTTGTTATCAATCAATTCCTTTAATCGTTGAAAATAAAAGCCATTCGTTATAATCTTTACCTTAAAGCCCATCTCTTTCACTATTTTAATAAAGTCATATAAACCTTTTGAAAGCAATGGTTCTCCACCGTCTATGCATACTCCATCAATTATGCCTTTCCTACTTTCTAAATAATCCAATAATTTGTTTGTGTGATAAGCCACTCTATTCTCTTTTAGAAAAACCAATTCCTTCTGATCACAATGTGGACAGCAGAAATTACATCCGCCAGTATATAAAGTTGAACATATTTGTCCTTTAAAGTCTGTTAAACTCAACTTTTTAATATCATAAATAGCTATATCAAGCTTATCGCTAATATTTTTTTCATATTCTCTAGCCCTAGCAACTAATATTGAAGTTATATCCTGATACTTATCCTTTTCTTCGTCATTTAAATCTTGAGATAAATATTGCCATCTCTCTTGTCTGATTTTGTATAATTCATGGATAATATCTCTTGTTTTTAAAGTTGTATATAAAAGGCGTAAACGACGATCGCTTTCACTGATTTTAATACTTACATAGCCTAGTTCTACAAGTTTTTGAATACTTTTTGTTACAGTGCCTTTATCGAATGAACCATTCACTGCCAATTCATTCATTGATATTCCATCATGTTCGTAAATCTCAATTAAAAAGATTAGATGGGCATATCCAATATTATAAGGTGCCAATATCTCGTCAAAATATTTCTGATTAGAACGATACAAAACCGATGTGTCTAAACTGATATAATTTTTATTCAAGTATAATCCCTCTAAAACAAGTATATAATATTTCTATCAAAATAATTGAAACATTTTATGTATAATTATCAGTAATAATTACATCATATTTATTATTTGGCACGATTCAATGGTACGTAATAATCATCGACTCAATATCCCCTGAACAAGTCGCACACTTATATGTAAAAGCACTCTATCAATTTCCAAAAAATAAAAAAACCTCACTATTGCTAGTGAGGAATTACCCGGCGATGTGCTTGAT
>CAYNZZ010000010.1:0-45315 GCA_964401865.1 uncultured Erysipelotrichaceae bacterium | reverse complement strand
AATTTCATAATTAACTCGTTACGGATAACCATATTCTATCATTAATTCTAATCTATTACTACTAGAGGACTAGTAGATAAAAGCTTCTCATCTGACTTTATACAGTTTGAAAATACTGTCATATTTTCATATTGTTTTTCTGTAACTTTAAATATTCTTATATTCCCAGTATCCCTAGGCGCATAGTTTTTTATTCTTCGTAATATTTTTAAATATTCCGTATCATTTCTACAATATCTTGAATATACAGAATATTGAATCATAATAAAACCGTCTTCTAGAATATTATCTCTAAATTTGCTATATACCTTCCTATCGTCTTTAGTAAGAGTAGGTAAATCGAATATGACAAACATTCTCATTTCTCTATATGAACTCATTTTCTTTTAAAAAATCCGTTTTAACTATTTCTGGTAAATCTAATTCATCTTTTCCATATTCAAGCATTCTTAAATATGATTTACATAATAAATCAATGGCGTATTGTACTGTATATAAAACTCCGTTTACTTTAACTTTAATATTCAATAGATTAACCAATTCTTTTTTTGTCTGTACATTTAATTCATCAGTTAGTGTATTTCTCATTTCGTAAATATAATAATCAACTATGGCTCTAAATGGTTCAATCATATCGTATGTTAGATTAAATGGATTAGTATGGCCCTCATGATTTACACCTATACATAAATTAAAACCTAATAAGCTAAGACTTCTTGAAATACTTGAGCTTAATATTGCATACCCATAATTTTGAACTGCATTAATTGGATCTGATTCAAATCTAGTATATTCTTGCTCATATAATGCATTAAAGAAAACTTTTGCGGCAGTACCTTCTCTATTGATATCATCATGACCCGTTATTTCACCAATATATGTATTGAACATTTCTATTTTATCTGCATCTGCGCCAATTAATTCCAATACTTTCTTTTGATTCGCTAATTTAGCTTTCAATAATTGTTCAGTTACTGTTTCTTTGAAATAATTGGACTGTTTAACCTGCATCAATAAAATATCATATAGTCTATAATGTGAATTGATAGGTAAAGCTTGCATAACTGGATAATGCTTATTTCCGCATATCAACACAACAATACCTTCCTTTGAACATTCATTAAAGAATGGGGCGCTAAATGTTATATCTATACAATCTACTACAATTATAGCTACATCTTCTGAAGGTATACTATTTACAATATCGTCTCTTTTGATTTTGATATTACTATTTTCTATAGACAAATGGCATTTCTTTTGAATCAATATTTGTCTATAAGACATAACCTAATATATCTATGTTACCAATACTTATTTTTTTAGGAGCTGTTAAATAATATTCAGGTTTAATTTTGTTTTGGATTTTATTTTCGATTAAATCTATTCCATCACCGATCACAGAACCTATTTTGAATTGTCCGCTTGTAAAACCGATCGTCTTCACAAGATTACCACCAAATTCGTCTCCAATATAAATGATTTGTCCAGGATATAATTCTAAATATAGTTTATAGCCTTTATTCTCAAGCTCGCTATATAATAAGTATTCTTTAGAATTGCCTTGCCCCCACCAAACAGTAATAGTAAAATCAAAATCATTATTCTTTCTCTTCATATATTGAATTGTTGATAATTGAACATAGTATAGTTTATCATCATCTTCTTTTTTATAGATTTGAATTCTAGCTACTTTTCCAATACCTGCGTAACCTTTAGATTCATCATCTTTAGAAATTCTAACCATTTTATTAATATCATCACCAATCATCTTGATTTTTTTAATATACTGTCCAGTTTTTGGATGAATAGGATATCGTTGTTCTTTACGATCTTTTTCTGTCAACTTAAACCATTCTATTAATGCTTGTTTAACTGGAGCTTGACCACCATCGCCATCATAAATATTTTTAAGATCTTTTTCTTTGATATCAAAGACAGATTTTCTAAGAACCATTACATCTTTGCCGTATAATTTTCTTCTACCGAATATGGTTTCTTCATGTAATGCGCCAGAAACTTTTTTATCTGCTTGGAATGACGGATATTTTACTTTTGCATTTGTTTGATATCCTAAAAGATTAGTTAACTTTTCATTTAAAACTTTTTCATCTCTTTCAAATACCCTTATTATGAGTTCATCAACGAAATGATCATATGGTTGAGGCATATAATATCTTTTATCTTTGATTGCTGTATCAATATTGTATTTATTAGTCAACGCATCAATGTTGTCATAATGCTCACCAGTATCGGGATCGGTAAACTTATTCGATCTAATCAATTTAGTAAACTTAGTAATTTTCATTTGCATACTTCTAGTCATTGTTGCTACCAATAAGGCATCAACTTCATGATGAAGATTATTATTTCTATTCTTCTCAATAAGTTTTGCTTTTAATTTATTTAATGCATCAAATGCAAAAGCGACTAAAATCTTATTATTTTCATCTTCCTTCATATAAGAAAGCAATCTAAAATCATCAATCTTATTTATGTCTTTACCACAGATATTATCTATAAAATATTCTTTCAATTCGCTTGAATGATATTTTATTAAATCATAATTATCTTTATCTTCGCCTGTTAATGGTTTTTTTGAATCATTTTTAAGTTTGAATTCATATTCTAATACATTTCCATATTTATCTAAGGCACTAATTGTAAATGATACTTCATTATTCTTATAAGTACTTACAACATTATCTTCATCGATAATATATACAATATCGGTATTTCGGTAATTTTTAGAAGCAAACGAATGAATACAATTATTTAATCGATAATATTTTCTTAAGAATGATGTGGCACCACCTTTAAACGCAAGTACACGATCATCTCCATCTTCTTTATTAAGCAAATCTTTAAAGATATTTAATGCTAATTTGCTCATATATGTAGTTGCATTTAAACTTCTAGATGAAAATTCATCAAATGTAACTTCATCTTCATTTAATAGATTATTGATCTTTTTCTCACTATAATTCTTATTATCTCTAATTCTATCTTTGAATGCATTCCATCTAGCTTTATCTTTCCCGAACCATTCATATGGCGTCTTGTTACCTTTATCTTCATTAGCCTTAACATATACTAATACTTTATTTGTATAGCTATCATCAAATGATCTTGAGAATGGTAAGATGTGATCAACATGTAAATCCATGCTTGTTAATAGTTCATTTCGACTAATTTCTCTTCCAGAATATGGACAAATATGTTTCTGTTCTTCCCATAATCTAAATTTTAAAATATCATCATTGCTAAAGCTTGGATACTTTCTATTTTCAATATCAGATAAACCCAATTCTTCAAACATTTCAAGCTTTGCACTTTGTCGACTTGAATAATTATCTAATTGATTTCTTCTAATTTCTAATCTATCGGTATAACTTTTAGATATGTCTCTAGCTAATTCAATATGAACTCTATATGGTTCGCCATATTTTTTATTTAATGTATTATATAATCTTCTTAAATAGACTAAAGTATGTTTAACATTTGGATTAGTTAATCGAGTGTCATAAGTACTTTCAATCTCTTGAACAGTTGGGAAACCATTTTTAAATTCTTTATGACCTGTATCTGAATGATCATAGCCTAATTCTTTCATTGCCTCATTATAATTATATCCATCCAACATACAATCTAATAAATCCTTAGTCAACGATAAACAAAGATTTCCAGTGCCCTTGGTCTTGATTTCTAATTTCTTAATTAGTTCTTTTTCTTCGTTATTTAATCTATCTACATATTCTTCACTATTAACTAATTCATCAATTTTCGCATCTGTTTGAGCATAAGATAAAATTGTCGCAGAGTAATCTAAAAATTCAATATCTTCAATCTTTTCTGATTTGTTCAATTTTTTCAATTGTTTTTTGAATTCTTTATACATCTTTAATTCAAAAACTATGATTTTCTTACTTTCTTCATAAGCTTTTGATTTTATTTCTGCATATTCATCGTCATTCAGTTTTCTATCTTTAATATCATTCTCTTTGTAATATTCTTTTACCAAGTCATTGAACTTCTTTTTTGTGATAGACGGCATATCCACGATTCTAATATCATAATTTTCAGGACGGTTTTTCTTTACAAGTTCAATAATATCGTTATATTTAATATCACTTTTCTTTGCCTTTTCAAATAAATAATTGATTTCTTCTTTAGTTAAAGAAAACTTCTCCGCTTTTTTACCTTTGCTATCTTTAATTATTTCCTTATTCTCATCTATTACATAATAAGTGATATTATGTAGCTTTTGCACTAATGCAAAAAATTCAAATGATGGGCATGCTTTTGAAATTCTTCTTTCATTAGTTCTAAATTTACACATTCCTACCATTTTATCCCAACGTACTACATATGGACCAGTTGCTGGTCCTTCAGAAAAATCTCTTTGACTAGACCAAATATCTAAATATTTATTTTTAAAATTATCATCGATTAATCCAAACTCAATTTGTTTATCTAATAATAATTCTATTTCTTCTCTAATATCATTTCTTTCAAATCCATAATTATAATTCTCTCCAGTATTATGGCGAACATCTAAATTATTCTCTTGTTGATAAATCAAGATAGCTTTTGAAATAGTACAATTATATTTATTCTTAACTTCAGTTATATTGTTGATAGCTTTTTTCATTTTGCCTTTTTCATTATCGCTATTTATTTTTCTATTTGATTTAAACCCTCTATTTTTAGCATAATTAATCAAAACTCGAATAAGCTGTTCCTTAGATAATTCTTCACTTAGTCCTTTAATATTTAAATTCAATATATCATTATCTTGACAAACTCCTTCAGCATGGAAGAGATCATTATATTCTTTTTCTTTCATATCAAAAGTATTAAGCAATAAATTCTTAATCCTTCTAATTCTTTCTTTGCGTCTTCTAATTACTCTTCTCTGACTTCTCTTTTCTCTTCTTGTCTGATTATAAAGTTGTCCTTTATCGTTATCTAATGATTTAAACGTTACAACACCATGATCTAATATTCCATTTGGAATATCATTATCATCTAGTGTAACGCAACCCCAACCAATAGATGCTACTCCTAAGTCTAATCCCAAAACATATTTTTTGTTTTCCATAAACTTTCTCCTTAATCTACGTATTCATCTAATTTATTTTTAAGAATGTCAATTATTTCTTCTTTGATATTATTTGGTTTTATTACTGTCACATGTTTGATATATTGACATGCAAAGAATATAATCGCTTCTTTAGTTGTCTTAACCTCAACCACATAATGGTTATCTTTTTTATTTATTTTGACTTCTTTACCAAATAAATCAATTATTTCATCTAAAATATATTCATCAGCAAACAATTCAAATGTTTCGATATCTCCGCCATACATATATAATCTATTTTTAGTATACTCATATGGATCAATTTCAATAACTTTTGAAGCCTTTTCTAATATCTTAACATTACCTATTTTATCAATTCTATAATGAGTAAAACTATTATATTTTTCATTATATGTGATTAAGTAGAATTTGTTTTGCATCGATACAGTTCTTATCGGTAATGTCTTATATGAATCACTTCTATTCTTACATAGTTTTTTATCAGCATTATATCGAAAATAGTCAAAAGAAATATATACATTATCATCAATAGCCTTTGATATAGTTTCAAAATTTAAAAATAGTTCTTTATTTTCTCTTTTGTCAATATTAGAGATATTAAAATCTAAATTCTTATTTTCAGCAATATATTTGATACTTTGAGTTTGTTTTAATTTCTTAATTAAATCTTCAGAATATGATAAAGGAATTACATAGCTAGACATTACAGAGTGACATAATAATTCAACTTCTGCATCAATTAAATCTCTATTATCATCTGAGTAATAATATTTTGATTTAGAGCATAATATTTCTATACCTATTTCATCAAGTTCTTTAATATAATTTGATATAGCTTGCCTACAAATAGTATCATCATATTCTTCTTTATATAAATTGATTATTTCTTTAATTGATAAGCGATGATCATAATCAGTATACTTTTTCATCAATTTAATGAATTGAACAATCATTATTTTCTTGTTACTACTTCCCATACAATAAGTATAAATTATTATCAAGTTATAAGAAAGTTTATATCATAGACGTGTCGTTTTTATTAACAAATATTTACTATTAATATCTACGTAAAAAAACAACGCTTTCAACATGTTGAGTATTTGGAAATAAGTCAAATGCTTTAATAGAATTAATTTTATACCTACCATTTAAAACGGATAAATCCTTGCTCAATGTTGATGGATTGCACGAAATATAAATAATATTATCAATCTTAGCTTTCATTAAACAATTAAGCATTTTGTCATCTAATCCCGTTCTTGGTGGATCAACAATTAAATAATCAATACTGCTGTTTCTATATTTATGATATAAAATATCTGCACAATCACCGGCTATAAACTCTAAATTATTTACATCATTATTTTTAGCGTTTTTATTGGCGTTATTTACTGCATCAGTAATAATCTCGATTCCAACAATCTTTCTGGCTTTTTCGCGCAACAAAAAAGACATCAACCCCAATCCTGAATACGCTTCAATTATCAGCTCGTTATTAAACTTAACTAAGTTTGAAACATAGTTATACATATTATTAGCTGCCAAAGTATTAAGTTGCATAAAAGATCTAATCGAAACTTCCATCTTTAGTCCATCAAACATAAAAGGCATTTTCTTTTTAAGTGCCAAATGGATCATTTGATTACCGTATATCTCTTGACTTTTTGAAATATTAATAGATTGATAAATCGAAGATATTCCTTTTATCTTAACCAATTCATCAACGATGCTTTTTTCTATTTTGTCATTACCTGTAACAAGACATAACGCACAATTTCCATCTATCGTTCTAAGTGTAATGTATCTAATACCACTTTTAGACTTGTTGTCATAAGCTTTTATATGATATTTGTTTAAAACATTCAGAACTTGTTTAAGATTTTTGTTTAGTAATACATCATGATTTAAGCATTTTTCGATTCTTAAAAATCTATTGGAATCTTCGCTATATAATCCGGCACAAAGTTTTCCGTTAACCTCTTTAACCGGCAATTTAAAACTATTTCGATAATTGAACTGTTCAGGACTTCTAACAACCTCAATATTTTCTTCTATACCCGCATATTTAAGTAAAGACTCTTCGAGTGTATTCTTCTTATAAATAATCTGTTCATCATATGATGCATGCAACAAACTGCAAGCTCCGCATTTTTCATAATACGGGCATTTAGCCTTAACTCTCGCCTTGCTGTACTTATATATATTTATCAGTTTTGCTATCTTATATTTTTTGTAGTCTTGAATAATTTTGACTTCTACTTCTTCGTCTTTCAAAGCGCCCTTCACAAAAATCGGAATCTTTTTATCATACCCAATACCTTCACCGTTAATTCCGTATTTTTTAATTACTAATTTCATATAAGAATATTATAAATCAAATTAGTTGATTGTAATTACATATTGTGATAAATTATAAATACCCTATAGGGGTATGGAGAAATAAGCATGAAGAAAACATATGAAGTAAAAGGAATGTCTTGCGCGATATGTAAAAACACCATCGAAAAGAATATTGGTAAATTAGATGCTGTAAACGAGTGCAAAATCAATTTATTAGAAAACGAGATGGCAATTGAATATAATGAACAGCAACTATCTGAACAAGAACTGGCAAAAAATGTTGAAGAACTTGGATATGAACTAATAATAAATAGAAAAATAAATAAAGTTGATTATCATAAAATTAAATTCATAATTTCTATTATCCTAATGTTTGTACTGATGTATTTTTCAATGGGGCACATGCTTCGTCTTCCAACATTTATACATGATCCATTCACTGTTGCATTAATCGAACTGATTCTTACCGTTTTTATCTATATTCTCAATATCAAGTATTTTAAAAGCGGCATCCAATCACTCTTGCATTTAAATCCTAATATGGATGCTCTTGTAGCTATATCAACATCGGTCTCATTCGTTTATTCTCTATGGGCTACTGTCAAAATATTTAATGGCGACAATTCATTTCACTTATATTTTGAAACCGGTGCAATGATACTGATTATTGTTTCGATCGGGAAATATATCGAGGGTGAAAACAAAAAGAAAACCACACAAAGTATTAGAGCACTCGCAACGCTTAGACCTATGCAAGCTACAATTTTCAAAGACGGAAAAGAAGTTATCGTTCCTATCGATGATGTACTAGTAGGCGATATTATGCTAGTAAAAGCTGGCGAAAGCATCCCACAAGACGGAATAATTATTAAAGGAACTTCTTTAGTGGATGAATCAATGATAACTGGCGAATCTTTACCAATAGAAAAAAATATTAATAGCACCGTCATTGGCGGAACCATCAATCTAAATGGCTCTATTGAAGTCAAGGTAACTTCTTCTAGTAGTGATTCAATTTTGAACAACATAATTGAGCTTACAAAAGAGGCAACACTTAAAAAAATTCCCATCGAACGTTTCGCCGATAGAGTGTCATCATTTTTTGTACCCAGTGTCTTAATTATTTCTTTAGCTACTTTTGTGATATGGTTTACCACAAGTAAAAATCTTGAACTGTCTTTAAACTTCGCTCTTAGTGTTCTTGTTATTTCCTGTCCTTGTGCACTAGGCCTTGCAACACCCAGCGCCATTATGGTCGCAACTGGCCTAAGTGCTAAAAATGGTATCTTAATTAAAAATCCAAGTATCTTAGAATTAGCATACAAAATAAAAAATATCGTTTTAGACAAGACCGGAACCATCACTGAAAATAAAGTTCAAATCGTAAAAGAAATTGCATATTGCAGCGATTTTCATGATATCATATCCTCTTTAGAATCAAAATCCAATCACCCCATTGCTAAAGCCATTATTCAAAAATATCCCGATGGCAGCATATTATTCGATGAATTTAGTGAAATAAGCGGCAGAGGAATTAAAGCCAAAAATGATCAAGATTATTACTTTGCCGGTAACCATAAATGGATGGAAACAAATAATATAAAAGTAAAAGATGAAATCGTAAATTTAGCCATTGATAATAACTGGTCATTTATACTTGTAGCTAAAAATAATGAATTAATTGGTGTTGTATATCTTGCAGATGTAATAAAAAATACTTCAAAAGAAGCAATTTCACAGTTAAAAGAAAAGAATATAAATGTTACAATGTGCACAGGTGATAACAAGATTACCGCTGCAAAAATTGCGCAATTAGTCGGCATAGATGAATTTGTTGCTGAAATTAAGCCAGAGAATAAATATCAGATTGTTGAAGAAAAGAAAAAAGATGGTGTAACCGCTATGGTTGGCGATGGCATTAATGATGCCATTGCTCTAAGTAGTGCTGATGTATCGTTTGGTATTTCTTCAGGCAGTGATATAGCCTATGCGACAAGCGATGTTATACTTATTAAAAATGATTTAAGTGACATTGCATATCTCATTGAAATATCTAAAAAAACAATGAAGATCATTAGAGAAAATCTATTCTGGGCCTTGTTCTATAACGCAATTTTTATCCCAGTAGCTGCCGGTCTTTTCTATGATTCATTCGGTTTAGCTTTAAATCCTATGATAGGAGCCTTCGCTATGTCCATTTCATCAATATTCGTCTTAAGTAATGCTCTCAGAATTAAAAACACAAAAAAGAAAGGAGTACAACACATGAATAAAACTGTAAAAATCGAAGGAATGATGTGTCAACATTGCCAAAAACATGTCAAAGATGCTTTAGAAAAATTAAATCTCGATGTCGAAGTGTCTCTCGAAGCCAAAAAAGCTTTCATTAAAAATACTGATATAAGCGATGAGCTAATCACTCAAGCAATAACCGAAGCTGGATATCAAGTGGTAGAAATTATCAATGAGTAAAGATCGTACAAAAGAAAAGAAATATATCAAAATAGCTATCGGACAGCTTGAAGGCATATTAAAGATGATTGATGACGATAGATATTGTCTTGACATTTCTGATCAACTCATGGCTACTAGAGCACTACTAAAAAAGGCTAATAACCAAATTCTTAAAACACATATTGATGAATGCGTCAAGAACGCCATCATTGAAGGTGATGATTCAAAAGTCGATGAAATTATTAAAGCTTTGGAAAAGCAAATATAAATGCGAGGTTATCCTCGCATTTATTTCATTTCATCAATCTTTTCTTTCTGGTAGCTCTTAGATAATTCTAAGATTTTATCTAATAATGACAAATAGTATTTTTTGTCTTCTTCATTCAAATCATTAGTCAAACGCTTTTTCATATCTTCTTCGCGTTTAGCATCGAATATCGCTAAATTATTAGCATATTTGATTTTAGCTATTTTTAAAACTGTTTCTTGTCTTTTTAAAAATAGATTTTTTATTTCTTCATCAATTTCGTTGATAACCTTTCTCTCTTCTTCAAACATTTTCTACTCCTTTATCTTTGATGGAAGTTGTGAAAGTATTACTGCACAGAACATCAAAACACAACCCAACAACTCATATAAACTCAAGCTTTGGTGTAAAAAGATAAATCCTGTCAAAGCTGCTATTGTCGATTCTAAAGACATGATAATTGAAGCAATAGTTGCATCAACATTCTTCTGGCCAATAATTTGTAAAGTATAGGCAATAGCAGTGGAGAACACACCGGTATAAATAATAGAAGGTATTGCCAACACATAATTATTCATATCAAACTGTTCAAAGAATAAAGCACAAATTAAAGATAATCCACCAGCTATCAGATATTGGATACATGACATTTTAATTGGATTTACCCATTTGACATAGTATTCAACCACAATAATCTGAACCGCAAAGAAGAATGCGCACAAAATCAAAGAAATATCACTCACTCTTAAATCTAATGTTGCTCCACATAACAAATACAATCCCACTAGAGCTATTATTAACGAGATAAAAACCTTTTTAGAAATTCGCTTTTTCAAAAATATAAACGATAAAATCGGAACTAAGATAATGTAAAGAGAAGTCATAAAACCCGCTTTACCAGCACTGGTATTAGACATCGCAAACTGTTGAAAATTAGGAGCAATAAACATCACAAGCCCTAAAATCAAACCACAGCGTATCATCTTGTTTCTATCATTGTTAGGATCTTTTTTAAGCGCTAATGGCAGTATAACCAAACCACCCAACAAGAAACGAGAACCATTAAACAAAAATGGACCTATTAATTCAGCGGAAATGCTTTGAAATATAAAAGCAGTTCCCCAAATTAAAGCTGTAAAGAATAATAGTATTTCACCTTTTTTAAGCATATCAATAACCTTCGCTACATTATTTTAACACTAAGAGCGAGGTCTTTCTTAAATAAATGACTGATCATTAAAATAACGATAATAGCATAGGCAATAATATACACACCAGCTATGTAATAAACTGGAACACTACTAATAAATAGAGGCAATAGACCAACTAGCATATTAGCTAATGCAACTGCCGAAATCCATAAAATACGCATATTGTTTTTAACGACTTGATATTCATTAGCCCAAGTCAATTTAGGTTTTCTCAAATCTAAATAAACTGATATTAAACTATGAATAATCGCAAATAAAACATACATAATCAAAGACAAAATAACTATCATCATTGGAACTTTCATCAAAATACATAAAGCGATCACAAATATTTCACTAAATAATAAGAAAACAAAGTTAGGAACTGCTTTATAAATACATTGCCATGCAAAAGAAAGCGGAATATATTTCATAAATAATGCACTTTGTCCATCTCTTGAAATAGCTGTTATTCCAGTGTAACAATACATCGCATAAAACGAAGCTATCGAATTAACTACCACAAAAACTATTGTTGCACTTTCGGGGCTTTGAATAACTGAATATATCATATTCATACTGGCTCCGCCCTTCTCTAATCCGTTAGCAAACGAAAAATAGCTAACAACCGATATTAAGACAGGAACTAATACCGATGGCAAAACACATTGAGTTAAAAAAGTTGCATTACGAAATAAAGTTTTGAACTCTTTGGCGATATAAGACATAGCCACACCACTTGATTTATAGGCTTTCTTAGTGTTGAGTTTCTTATTTGTACTACCACTTGAAGAAAATAATGTTCCAACAACCCCTTTGAAATATAATTTTTGACTAAGCAAAATAAAAGCCAAATATATCGCAATGTTGCTGGCAAGCAAAAGCACAAGCGCAATAAAAGAATCAATAAACTTAGTCTTACATAAAGCGTCAATAGCTAAACCCAAGGTTGGAAAGAAGCCTCTAAACATATCAACCAGACCATTAGCCTTGAACAACATCGCCAAAATTTGAGCTTCTTCTAATTCACTGTTATTGGCAAAAAATGAAATCGAAAAACTAAATACCATTACTAAAATAATACCGAGCACCTGTAAAAGAGACTTATTCTTAACTGCTTTGGTAAAACTCATGAGTATCATCACCAATAAAGAGGCTAATATAACCGGGAAGATTGGCAAAATAATTAATATGATAAATGAAAATATATAAAAACGAATAGACGCATTAGTCATTACACCATATACGACAAAAGGCACAATTCCTAAAAATAATTCACTGATATACGAGTAAATCAATAAGCAATTTATCTTTGATGACACAATTTCCGCCGCCTTAACTGGCAAAGGAAGTATATGCTCATTATCCTTAGTGAAATAAAGAATATTCATGCTTGAAATAATAGTTTCAATAAAAGTCATAAACAAATTGGCAGTTAGTATCATACTAATAAATACTGCTGTCTGCTTAATAGGCTTTAAAATGTCAATTATGCTATAGGAAAGAAAACCTGCTATCGCACCTAGATACAGAAACAAAAAGCAATATAAGATAAAGAAGCCTATGCGTTTACCCTTTTTACCATTGTTGGTCTTCAAGGTAGAAAACATCGAATTTTTGATATATAGCTTAGTTAAAGCGATTACTCTATTCAACATTTTCGGTCATCTCCAAGAATATTTGTTCTAGCGTTCCTTCTTCTTTAAAATGTTCACGCATTTCATTTAGTGTGCCGACAAATAATAATTTACCTTTATTGATGATGCCAACACGGTCACATATTTTCTCGGCAACATCTAGTACATGAGTAGAAAAGAAGACGCAATTTCCATTTTGAGCATGAGCACGCATCATCTCTTTTAAATCATAAGAAGACTTGGGATCAAGTCCGGTCATCGGCTCATCCAATATCCAGTTTTTTGGATTATGAAGCAACGCTCCACATATAACGACTTTCTGGCGCATACCATGTGAAAAACTTTGAATCTGATTGTTTAAACTGTCGTATATTTCAAATTTCTTAGTCAGTTTTTCAATTTTTTCTTGTCTATCTTTGACACCATATATATCAGCACAGAAATTCAAATATTCAATAGCTTTTAAGTTCAAGAATAAATCTGGTGAATCAGGAACGAATCCAAACTCTTTTTTAGCTAAAAAAGAATCTTTTTCAATGTCCAAACCATCAAAAAGAATGCTTCCTTCATCAGGAGCTAATATTCCGGTCATCATACGAATTGTGGTTGTTTTACCAGCACCATTAGGCCCTAAAAATCCGAATATTTCACCATCTTTAATCTCAAGAGATATATCGTCAACCGATTTAATACCTTTACGATAAGATTTAGATACATTTTTTAAAGTAATCATCTAGTTATCCTCCAAATATCTACTCCTATTTTGTACTTATTAGTACATTTTGTCAATTTATTATTTTACTTATTTTTATTATTTCTTTTATATATAATCTATAATATACTATAAATGTAGAGTTATAAGGGAGAAATAATAATGAAACCTACTTTAGTTATACTGGCCGCTGGTATGGGCTCACGATATGGTGGTCTAAAACAAATAGACACCGTCGGAAATAATGGCGAAACAATTATTGATTTCACTATTTACGATGCTATTCAAGCTGGATTTAAAAAGCTTGTCTTAATCATTCGCAAGGAGCACGAAAGCGCTTTTGAAGAGCATTTAACTTCAAAAATCAGACCATTTATTGAGGTTGAATATGCATATCAAGACTTGCACGATATCCCGGAGGGAGTAGAAATTCCTGAAGGAAGAGAAAAACCTTGGGGTACCACTCATGCTTTATTAGCTTGCCGCAATATTTTAAAAGATGATCCGTTTGTAATCTGTAATGCCGATGACTTTTATGGTAAAGATGCGTTCAATAAAATTATCGAGTATTTAAAAGATGGGGTCAGCGATAGCAATTACTGCATGGTTGGTTACAAATTGTACAACACTTTATCAGATAATGGTACTGTTACAAGAGGATTCTGTAACACTGATGAAAACAATAACTTAACTGATATTAAAGAAGTAATGAAAATCAAAAAAATTAATGATCATGCGTATGTTGAAGAAGACGGCAAAGAATTTGAAGTCGATAACGATACAGTAGTATCAATGAATTTCTGGGGTTTCAATCCTGATATCATGAATAAGATGATGGAGGTATTTAAAAGCCAATTTGCAGATGGCGTAAACGCTAATCCTTTGAAGTATGAAGCTCTTCTTCCAAATAATGTTGGTGACTTAATCAAAGAGAATAAGTGTAAAGTTAAAGTATTGACTAGTAATGATTCTTGGTTTGGTGTTACTTATCGTGAAGATAAACCAAAAGTTGTCGCAAAAATCCAAGAATACAAAGACCAAGGATTATATCCATTTGATTTGTGGGCAAAATAAAGAATTCAGGTTGAACTGAACCCAGTTATTTGGACAAGAACCAATTAAGGCTTGATTCCTATATTCCATAGGTGTTAAGCCTTTTAATCTGCTTTTGATTCTATAATTGTTATAAATAACAATGCAAGAAAATTTGCTGAAGAAATGATTTCAAGCGGTATTGTTGATTCTATTTGAAACAAAGAAGGAAATCTTAGATATGAATATTTCTTTCCTATGGATGACGAAATACAGTTTTATTAATTGATAGTTGGCAAGATCAATCTTCAATTGACAAGCATCATGATTCACCAATAATGAATGAAATAATTAAGCTTAGAGAAAAGTATGATTTGCATATGAAAGTAGAACGATACATTCTCGATGATAAAGGCATTCCACAATCAGATTTGAATTTTATAAGAAAATAAGCATCTATTTAATTAATAATTGTTTTAATTACATTAGATATCTTCAAGAATAATTTATTGAATACTCATTACAAAAATAGTCCGGCAAAGAGATATCTTCTTATCGTCGGACTATTTTATAATGAAAAAATTAATAAAAAAATCCTTAAATAAGGACCTTCTTTAAACTATATGGTCCGGGCGAAGGGACTTGAACCCCCACGGTCACCCGCCAGATTCTAAGTCTGGTGCGTCTGCCAATTCCGCCACGCCCGGATTGCTTTATTATTGTACAATACTGATGCAATAAAATCAATATCAAATAGATTTTTTTAAATGTTTTCATTTAAAAATTCCACAATAATAGTACAATTATATTAAACGAACAAAATATGACAATTTATTGTTTTAATTGATAATTATTAAAATTAGGAGACATGACATATGAAAAATTTTATTCGATCTACACTATCATTATTAGCTATTTGTTTAATTTCTTGGTTAGTTAGCAATGGTATCGTTCTAATCAGTCTGCACAACGAACCGATTAGCAAATTGCTTACGATATTATATTTAATTATCTGTACTCCAATCTCGGTATATGCCTATGAAAAAATATGTTCAAAAGATAAAATTTCTAAATTGCTAGGCGGAGTAATTGTGCTCATATATAACGCCGTTATCCCATGCCTATATGTATTGAATTTCTTTGTGTTTTATACTAAACAAAATGCCATATTTAATTTCCTATTCAATTCTTTAAATGATCCGCTTTTATATCTTGCAATTTCAATAATAATCTCAATGATTTTATCAGTTTATTTTATATACAATTCCGTTAAGAACAATTAAGTAAAATATTTAATTTAATCATTATTTTTAATGCACTTACTAATAATTTTACTTATATCTTTTATTGATTCATAATGCAAATAAAAAGTTGACCCATTCACTCCAGCTTTATCACAAATCTCTTTTACAGTAATATATTCGAGCTCTTTCTTTTCCAACAAATAAATCAACGCTTCATCGAAAAGAAAAGCAGTACTAAAATACTTACTTTCATTTTTGTTCATTTAATACTGCCACTTCCCATCTTTATTTATTACATTCTGAAATTTCATTTGCAAGTCTAATTATATCAGACGCATATTTTGCTTTTGAATATGCTAAAATCTTTCTGTATGAAAAGTAATTTGTAGTTATACCAATTATTCCAAAAACGCCTATAATAATTCCTAAAGTAGTGAATCTTCCGTTTCCTATAACGTTCATTGATAGACACATTCCAACACCCAAGATTAAACTCATAATTATTCCGTTAGTATAAACAAATATATCAGCCGGTAATTTTGCCTTTCTATCTAGTTTTTTTAGTGCCACTACTTTTGATTCTTTTTTTGCAGAATATTCATTGGCAATATGCTCTGCATAGATTTTATCTGTATTCATAATAAATGCCTTCCTCTCTTTCTTTATTTATATCTTATTAAGGATGACATTTATTTCAAACAAAACGTTTTAAATAATCTGTCGATTTATTAATAATCTCTTTATTTTTATATTTTTTTTCAAAATCTTTCCAATGATGATTTGACTATTAAAAAAGCCCTTATTAAAGGCTTAGTGTGTAATATGGTGCCGATACCCAGAATTGAACTGAGAGCTAATCCTTACCATGGATTTGTGTTACCATTATACCATATCGGCATAAGTACCTTATAGGTACTTTTTAATTCTACGATAAAGTTCGCTAATTGGCAAACCCATAATTGAATAATAATCGCCTTTAATTTCTTTTATATAGCGACTTCCTTCTCCTTGAATGGCGTATGCTCCGGCTTTATCTAATGGTTCTTTAGAATTGACATATAGTTTTATTTCTTCGTCATCCATTGGATAAAAGTGAACTCTTGAAACTACCGAAAACGTTTCACTTTGTTTAACAGAAATGATTGAAACCGCAGTTATCACTTCATGCCAATCACCTTGAATTTTATTTAACATTTTAATCGCATTTTCTTCGGTTTTAGGTTTACCTAATACTTCATTGTTATGTACAACAATGGTATCAGCTCCAATCACAACCGCATCCTTATGATCTTTAAATACGGCTAAGGCTTTTTTATAAGATAATTTCTCAATTTCATCTACTAAATTAGCATTTTCATCAATACTCTCATCTATATCACTGACAATAACCGAAAAAGGAATCTTTAGTGTTTCGATAAGTTCTTTCCTTCTTGGCGATCCACTGGCTAATATAATTTTATTCATACTTATATCCATCTTTCTACAAACATCATTTCTTACATCTATTGTATAAATAACGTAGTCCATCGCTGACAAGATCGGGATTATATACGCTTATCCCTAAATCTGTAACAACATACTTCCCCAATCCTCCAGATGCAATTATTTTGATTTCTTTTCTGCCTAATTCTTTTTTCATCTTTGAAATAAGATAATTAAACGAACCAACCGTTCCATCTATTACACCAACGTTCATCGCTTTTATTGTGTCATTGACTAAGCATGAATTTTGTTTATCCAATTGAAAGTTCGGAAGTTTTGCCGCATTTGAAAACAGAGAATTTACTTGTAATAACATCCCTGGTGCAATTATACAATACTTGAAACAAGCATTATCATCTACATAACATAAGACATTAGCAGTGCCGAAAGATAAAACAATAACCGCATCATTTGTCATATGGTATGCGTAAGAACACATTGTAATGAGATCACTTCCAACTTCCTCTGGATTATCAGTATCGACAACAATTCCACTATCGATTAGATGGTCAACAATAATACATTCGCCATTGATTAAAGAATTAATGATTTTAATATTCTCTTCTTTTAATTGTGGAACTACACACGATATTATCGCATCATCAATCTCACCGAAAAGATTATTTTCTCTTAATAATTCCTCATAGTAAAATTTCTGATTATCACTACTTGTTTCAAAGCGTTTAAAGGCTATTTTTTTATCGCCATCATATATACCTAATTTTATATTTGTATTTCCTATATCAACCGTTAATAACATATTCTTCTAAATAATAACAATTTTTAAGCTATGAAACAAATAAAGGCAGAAATATTGAGCAAATTAATAGTATTAATTATTTTAGATAAGTCTTAACTTTTTCAAGTTTATCAAGTTTTTCAAAAGGAGAATTTAAATCTTCTCTACCCATATGGCCATAACTTGCTAAGTTTTTATAAATTGGTCTTTGAAGTCCTAGTTCATCAATTAAATTTTTAACACTTAAATCAAAACAATCGTTAATAGCTGCATAAATGTTTTCCATCGCTGTATGATTTGTTCCGTAGCATTCAACATACAGTGACACCGGAGATGGAACACCGATTGCATAGGAAGCTTGAATCATCGCTTTGTCACATAGTTTAGCAGCTACCAAATGTTTAGCTATGTATCTAGCATAATAAGCTGCACTTCTATCGACTTTACTAGGATCCTTTCCTGAGAAAGCGCCGCCACCGTGAGGAGCATAACCACCATATGTATCCACAATGATTTTTCTTCCGGTTAAGCCAACATCACCAATAGGTCCACCAATTACAAATCTACCAGTCGGATTGATTAAAATCTTAGTATTTTCATCGATCAATGATTGGTCGATCGTTTCGTCAATGACATATTTCTTAATGTCTTTTCTAACTGTTTCAATATCAACGCTGTCTAAATGTTGATTAGACACAACGATAGTATCTATTCTATTTATCTTGCCATTTTCATATTCGATACTCACTTGCGATTTACCGTCAGGTCCCAAATAATCTAATGTTTTATTTTCTCTAACTTCATCTAATTTCTTAGCAAGTTTTGAAGCTAGTTCAAACGATAAAGGCATATAATTATCAGTCTCATCACATGCGTAGCCAAACATCATGCCTTGGTCGCCAGCACCGATTTCCTCGTCATTTAAGCATACTCCTTGATTGATGTCACTAGATTGCTTGCTCAGTCTGATTTCAACATCGATTTCATCATATTTGAAACCCCACTCTTTTCTTGTATAACCAATTTCTTTTACAGTTTCTCTAGCAATCTTTTCAACATCAATATTTGCATTAGTCGATATCTCGCCAGTAATAATTAATATGTTTTTTGAAGCAACTGTTTCACACGCAACATGAGCGTGAGGATCTTGGGCAATAATCGCATCTAAAATAGCATCTGATACTTGGTCACATATTTTATCAGGATGACCTTTAGTAACGGATTCTGAAGTAAAAATTGTTTTCATGTCTTTCTTTCCCTCCTAATAATATAAAACCTCTTCACAAAGAAGAGGCAAATAAACAAAATTTATTTCCTCATCTTCCAGAATAAATCTGTAGGATTTAGCACCTTGCTAAACAGGTTGCCGGGTTTCTTTGGGCCTATTCCCTCCACCGCTCTTGATAAGGTTTTATAGCTTCGTAATTATAATACATTATTATGTACTTGACAATCATTTTGCAAAAAAAGCGTATATTCATCAAGTATCATTTTTAAATCGTCATATGAACTTATGGAATTACATTTTCCTCTATACATCGCACTTTGAACTAAACCAGTAAGATAATGAGGTGCTAAACCACGCATTTGTGATGTAGCCAGTTTTTCTCCATATAAAGCGATTAATTTTTCAAAGTGTTTTAGACACATATCAAATCGTTCCTGATATATTACTTCATAATTATTCTTTCCTGCTAAATAATTATTTATCTCTTTAATCAGAAAAGGATTACCTACCACACCACGACCTATCATTACTCCATCGACTTTAGAATAGTCCTTACATCTTATAAAATCATCAACGGTTTTAATATCGCCGTTACCAATAACTGGAATTTTAAGATGTTCCTTGATAGTTTTTATCTTTGACCAATCGGCTTTTCCTTCATACATTTGGCTTCTTGTTCTTCCATGCACAGCCAATAACGATATACCTGTGGCTTCTAATTTTTGGGCAAAGTCTAGATAATCAAAACCATCATTATAATAACCAACACGCATCTTGACGCTTACTGGTTTTTTGCACGATTTCACCACTTCTTTAGCGATCTCAATTGCTTTTTTGGGATTCAGTAACAATGCACTTCCTGCTCCAGTTTTAACTACTTTATTTACTGGACAGCCCATATTTATATCTACAATGTCAGCATTAGTTTTTTCATCAACATATTTAGCAGCATAAACCATCGTTTCAACACTGCTGCCAAATATCTGCAAGCTAACCGGATGAAAAGAATTATCAACCTCTGCCATATTAATTGTTTTCTTATTGTTATAAAAGATAGCTTTATCCGATACCATTTCAGTGTATACTAAGCCAGCTCCGTTTTCAAATGCCAGTTGTCTGAAAGCTGCATTAGAAATGCCTGCCATTGGTGCAATAACTACTGGATTTCTTATATCAAGATTTTTGACTTTGAACATAATCTACCCAATTTTTAAGTTCATCTTTTTTGAAAGTATATTCTTTATTACAAAATTCACATTTAACAGTAATATCTTCCTTAGCTAATTCCTTTAACTCATCAATAGGAAGTGTAAACAAACCGCCAATAAAGCGATCGCGATTGCAATCACAATGATAATCACAAGTAGTCATCTCTAATATTTCAGCGTCTTCAAAATACATCTTCAAAATATCTTGAAGGTTAAGACCACTTGATAGCAACTCAGAAATAGGCTTTAATTTCTTTTGAACTTCTTCTGCCTTTAAAATATCTTCTTCTGTGTGACCCGGCATTAATTCAATTAACATCGCACCGGCAGATTTACATGAATAATCTGTATCAACCAATACACCAACCGATACCAAAGAAGGAATTTGCTCAGAAAGAGCGAAATAATATGCAAAATCATCGCCAATCTCACCGCTCTGTAACTCAACTTGACTTGTAAAATTCTGTTTTAAAGCCAAATCCTTAGTTACTTTAAGATAGCCATCTTTACCAACTGCTACACCGACTGCCAATTTGCCACTATCGTTATATTTTAAATATATTTTGTTGTCACCTACAAAACCTTTGATATCGCCATTTGACTTAGCATTTACCATGATTGTGCCAATTGGACCACCACCATTTATAGTTGTAGTGATGCTTTCTTCTTCGCCTTTTAGCATCGAAGCCATAATGACCGTAATCGCCATCACTCTACCCATGCTTGCAAGAGATGTGGGGTATAAATCATGTGTTAGTCTGGCTTTTTCTACCGCTTCTTTAATATCGCATAGATATATTCTGATTGTGCCATTATTAGCAGTAGCTTTTAATATTTTATTCATAAAAGACCTCTTTTCATTTTAAAAGCCGAGTATTATTCGGCTTCATTATCATTTTCGTCTGTATTGATGTCAATAACAACATCTTCATTAACTGATACAAGTTTATTATCGCGAATTACTAGTTTGCCATCTAAAACATCTTGAATCTCTTCAGCAGTCAATGTTTCATTGGTCATCAACGCCTCGGCAATTTTAATCAAATCATCACGATGTTCTTCAATAATCTTAGTTGCAAAATCATGACAATGATCAATTATTTTTCTAACTTCTATATCAATCTCATAAGCAATTTGACTTGAAGCATTGCTTGGAGAATTGTAATCACGACCTAAGAATACCGATTGAGAACCATTATCGTATTGAACAGGCCCCAAATCAGACATACCATATGTCGTAACCATGTCTTTAGCAATTCTTGTAGCTTGTTGGATATCACTAGAAGCACCAGTTGAAATATCATCAAAGAATATTTCTTCAGCACATCTTCCACCCATATAAGAAGTAATAGTGTCAAGTAACTCTTTACGAGTATTCAAAATTCTTTCTTTTCTTGGTGTAATCAAGTTATATCCACCAGCATTGCCACGTGGAATGATAGTAACTTTTTGGACGATAGCGCCATCTTTTAAATTTAGACCAACAATGGCGTGTCCAGCTTCATGATAAGCAACCAATTTTTTAGTTTTATCATCATAGGTACGAGACTTCTTGGCTGGTCCCATCATTACTCTATCAATAGCTTCATCGATTTGTTCAGTTGAAATAACTTCTTTATTCTCTCTAACCGTTAAAATAGCAGCTTCATTGAGTACATTTTCCAAATCAGCGCCAGAGAACCCAGGAGTTCTTCTTGCAAGAGCCTCTAAGTTTACATCGTCAGCGATTTTCTTATTTCTGGCATGTACTTTCAAAATGGCTTCTCTACCTTTCAAATCTGGTAAAGATACAGTGATTTGTCTATCAAAACGACCAGGTCTTAATAGTGCAGGATCTAGAACATCTGGACGGTTAGTAGCTGCAATAACTACGATACCGCTATTATCTGACATACCATCCATTTCAACTAACAACTGGTTAAGAGTTTGCTCACGCTCATCATGACCACCGCCCATACCAGCGCCACGTTGACGACCTACAGCATCAATTTCATCAATGAAAATCATACAAGGAGCAGTTTGTTTAGCCGTTTTAAACATATCTCTAACTCTACTTGCACCGACACCGACAAACATTTCAACGAAGTCAGAACCGGAAATAGAATAGAAAGGAACATTAGCCTCACCTGCAACCGCTTTTGCTAACAATGTCTTACCAGTACCTGGTGAACCAACCATCAAAATACCCTTAGGGATTCTTGCGCCCATTTTAGCGAACTTTCTGGGTGTCTTTAAGTATTCGATAATCTCAGCCATTTCTTCTTTTTCTTCATCAGCACCGGCAACATCAGAAAATCTAACTTTAATGTCGCTTTCAAGACGAGCTTTAGATTTAGAGAAATCAAAGGCTTGTTTATTTGCACCGCCACCGCTCATCTTGCTGAACATAAAGAAAGCTAAGAAGCCAAAGAATATAAGTGGAATTACACTCCCTAGAACTTCAATCCAAATATTAGATTGATTAGCATCAATAATATTTACTGAAGAAATATTATTCAAGTGTTTCATCAATTCTTCGGATTGATTCTCGGTATTTAGAATAGTTGAAATGAATTCATAACTAGTTCCTTTTTCATCTTTGAACACACCATTGATACTAATTGTGTTGTAGTCAACAGATACATTAGCCGCCTCAATTCTATCGCTAGTTAAGGCATCCATGAATTCTGAATATCCTAGAGTAACACTACGGTTTGACAAAGGATTAGAGAAAAACATAGAAACGATAAATATAAGCACAATTAAATATGGAATGCTAAATATAAATCTATTCTTATTATTAGGATTTTGCATTTTCATATACTCCTTTTTTCAAGATACCAATATATGGTAAATTACGATATTTTTGGTCATAATCAAGACCATATCCAACTACAAACTCATTAGGGATTTCAAATCCAACATAATCAGCTTGTATATCTATGAGTCTTCTATCGGGTTTATCTAAAAGTGATACGATTTTGACATTGCTTGCGCCCTTTTGATACATTAATTCGCGTACTTTAGCCAAAGTCTTTCCAGTATCAACAATATCTTCTACTAAGATGACATCTATTCCCCTAACAGAAGAATCAAGATCTTTATTTATTCTTACATCACCTACAGATTCTGTACCGCTATAACTCGATACATCCATAAAATCAATTTCGATGTCTAATGTGATATGTTTCATAAGTTCAGCCATAAATGGAACCGATCCCTTCAACAAGCCAACCACTATTGGTTTTTTGCCTTGAAAATCTTCATTAATCTTCGAAGCTAGTTCCATTGATTTAGTTCTTATTTCTTCTTCACTAAACAATATTGATTCAATATCTGTATGCATTATAAGACTTACCCCCTTAATATAAAGATTCTACCACAAATAAATCGCTATTTGTACAATAATGATTGATATTAGCACCTATTTGTGGAACGAATATTATCTCATGATTCTTGTTGACAACAACCGGCCAAATCTTACGGTATTTGCTAGGAATCTTGTTGTCGATAAAAAAACGTGATACCTTCTTAGTTCCATATCGCATTTTTATTTTGTCGCCATTTTCAAAATTGCGAACCGTAATAGGAAAATCATCTTTTGACAAGCTCAAAGCCTGCTTGTTTGTACCTTTATCAACAAAAGCGAAATACTTTTCTTTTGTATAACATAATTTATCATAACTAAAATGATATGATTTTACACAATCATAACTTTCGATATAACCATATTCTTTCACAAAATATTTATCTTTTATTTTAACTTCAAATGACTTGCCATCCTTAATAATTCTAATCAAATTATTAAGATGTTTATCGCTCAAATTACTGTACAAGAGATATCTCAAAAGTCCTTTTTGATCTTCAAACTTTAAAAAATCTTGAATACTTATTTTTTTTACTCCTTGAAAAGTCTTTTTTATCAATTCTTCTTTTTTTAGTAATTGATAATTTAGCGATGTAATTTCACTTAATATCTCATTTCTCTTTTCGTCATCCATCTTTTCAACAATCTCGTGTCTCAATTGATTACGACGATAATCATTAGTCAAATTGCTTTCATCAATCCCATATGTTATTTTTTTTATTTTTAGATACCTTAAAATCGTTGACCTTTTAACATTCAATAATGGTCGTGAAATAATCATACCATATAAAGAACTATCTTTTTTTAATCCGTAATAATGCGGTCTTAGGTTTTTTTCTTTCTGCATGAGATAGGTCTCGATTAAATCATCTTCCTGATGAGCTATCAGCAGTGCATCACAATGATATTTATCATAGATTTCTTTAAAAAAATGATATCTAAAATCACGAGCCCAGTTTTGGAAATTACCATACACATCTTTTGAAAATGCATTTTTAATAACCAAAGGTATCGAATATCTCCTTGCATATTCATTAACAATGAGCATATCTCTTAAAGCGCTATCTCTTTTATTGTAATTGACATGAGCTATTACAAGATTATATCCTCTTACTCTTAGTGTATCCAAAAGAGCCATTGAGTCTGGCCCTCCTGATACAGCCACTAAATATCTTTTCATTTTTAAACATTAAATCTAAAGTGCATTATATCACCATCTTTAGCGATATAGTCTTTACCTTCAAGACGTAACTTCCCTGCTTCTTTTAGTTTTACTTCACTTTGATATTCCATCATATCTTCATATGTAAATACTTCTGCTTTGATGAAACCTTTTTGAAAATCGCTATGAATTACGCCAGCACACTCTGGAGCAGTCATACCGTCTTTAAAAGTCCAGCCGCGACATTCATCTTTACCAACAGTAAAGAAAGTATTTAAACCCAGCGTCTTATAAGCTTTCAAAATAAGTTCGTCAAGACCCGATCTATTAATGCCCAAATCATTTAAGAAAGCCAATTTTTCTTCCTTTTCCATATCTGATAAATCTTCTTCGATCTTAGCAGAAATGGCTACAACTTCTGCTTTGTTTTCATCGGCATATTTCTTTAACTTATTATAGTTTTCGTTCACAGTTGGATCATTGATTTCTTCTTCTTTAATATTCGCAATATAAATAACAGGCTTTGAAGTCAAAAACTGATAAGCCTTCATATAAGCTGTTTCCTCTTTGGAGAATTCAAGGCTAGATATGAGCTTGCCCTCTTTTAGACATGTCATAATCTTTTCTAATATCTTCATTTCAGCTTTTGCTTCACTATCATTAGTCTGAGCTTTCTTAGCTATTTTATTAACTCTGTTTTCTAAAGTTGTTAAATCGGCCATGATTAATTCCATATTGATTATCTCTACATCGTCAAGTGGATCGATGCGATTATAAACATGAGTGATTGAATTATCTTCGAAACATCTCACAACATGGCAAATTGCATCAACATCTCGAATATTAGCTAGAAACTTATTTCCTAAACCTTCACCATTGCTGGCTCCTTTTACAAGTCCGGCAATATCTGTGAATTCAAATGTCGTATAAATTGTTCGTTCTGGCTCAAATAATTTACTTAAATTAGTTAATCTTTCATCTTTAACTTCAACAATTCCTACATTTGGTTCTATTGTGGCAAACGGATAATTCGCTGCCTCTACCTTACTATTAGTAATAGCGTTAAAAAGAGTTGATTTCCCCACATTAGGCAAACCAACAATTCCTGCTGTTAAACCCATAATATTCACCTCTATCTATATATTCTATATCAAAGTTAAAAATAATGCTAAAATATTATTTATTAGGAGATGAATAATTATGAAACTAATCAATGTTGAAAAAGATTTAGTAAATGATACAGCAGTAATTGCTAAAGAAATATTTATCGATCACTTTAAAGATATAATCGGTGTTAAACAAGCTGAATACATGGTTGAAAATTTCTTATCTAAGAAAGCCATCGAAGAAGAACTTGCTCAAGGAACCGTATTTAAGTTATGTGAAGAAGAAAATGAATATGTCGCATTTAGTGAATACAAAATTGAAAATGATTATCTTTTCTTGTCAAAATTATATGTTTTAAAAACTCAAAGAGGTAAAGGTATTGCCAAAGCATTACTTAACGATGCCATTGAATATGCAAGGAGCAACAATTTAAAGAGTATTCGTCTAACCGTAAATAAATATAACTACAACACTATCGAGATTTATAAACACTGGGGCTTTGAAATAATCGACTCTTTTGTAAAAGAAATCGGCAATGGCTATGTTATGGACGATTACTACATGGAGAAAAAGATATGAAAATCGGCCTAAGTGATGAGGAAGTTTTCAAAAGAATTCAAAATGGTGAAGTAAATACCAATCCCGATTATACAATCAAGAGTAATTCAAAGATCATCAGTTCAAACATCTTTACTCTTTTTAATATAATCAATGTCATACTAGCCATAATGGTCTTTATCACTGGTCAGTATCGTAACGCTCTATTTATAATTGTAATAATCATCAATACGACCATTGGTATTATTCAAGAACTAAGGGCCAAAAAAACATTAGATAAATTAAGATTGTTATCACAACCACACGCCTATACCTACCGCAACGATGAACTAATCAAACTAAACGGCAATGATTTAGTCATAAATGACATATGTAAATTGAAATTGGGTGACCAAATATTGAGTGATGGTGTCATCAAAGATGGCAAGGTTACAGTAAATGAATCTTTACTAACCGGCGAATCTGAGCATATTGAAAAAAGAGTAAATGATCAACTGTATGCCGGTAGTTTCATCACTAGCGGATCCTGTCTAATGGAGATTACAAGAGTCGGCAAGGACAATTACATCAACAAAATCCTAAAAAATGCCAAAAGAGAGAAAAGACAACCATCAAGATTGAAAGATGCGCTTGATTTCATTATAAAAAGTGTTTCATTGATTATTGTTCCTATTGGTATCCTCATCTTTTTAAAACAATACTATATCTCCGGCATCCCACTTGATGAGTCGATTTTACAGACCGTTGCTTCGTTAGTTGGTATGATACCTGAGGGTTTGATATTGCTGACTTCTGTTTCTTTGACTTTGGGTGCATTAAAACTTTCAAGAGAAAATACTCTGGTTCAAGAAATGTATTCTTTAGAAACTTTAGCTAGATGTAATGTCCTATGTTTAGATAAAACCGGTACCATAACAAATGGAAATTTAAAAGTTGTCGATGTCTTGCCTTACAGCAATGACGACATTTCAAATATCATCGCCAATATGATGAGACAAATCGGTGATGATAACCCTACTGCCAATGCTTTAAAGGCTTATTTCAAATATTATAGCGATATGCCAGCATCCAAGATCGAAACCTTTTCTTCAAGTAATAAGAAATCAGCAATGGAATGCAATGGTATAAGATATGAAATAGGTGCATATCAGTTTTTAGATGTAAAACCTCAAAATAATATTGAAAAGACAATACAAGACCAAGCTGAATTAGGTAATCGTGTACTGGCGTTAAGTAAAAATAAGATGGTTATCGCTCTTATTATCATTCAAGATGAAATTAGAAAAAACGCTAAAGAAACTTTAGCTTACTTTTCAAAACAAAATGTTGAATTGAAGGTTATTTCAGGTGACGACCCCATCACAGTATCTAATATTTTGAAAAAAGTCGATTTTAAAAATTCCGACCTATTGGTAGATTGTTCAAAAGCCAATGACGAAGATTTGAAACAATTAGTTTTGGATCACTATGTCTTTGGACGTGTAAATCCCGATCAAAAACGATTAATGATCGAAACACTTAAGAGTCATGGCAATACCGTAGGTATGGTTGGTGATGGCGTCAACGATGTTATGGCTTTAAAAGAAGCGGACTTTTCTGTTGCAATGTTTGATGGTGCTGAAAGCGCTAAAAATATCGCTAATGTAATATTAATGGATAATGATTTCTCACATATGCATAAAATAGTCGATGAAGGAAGAAGAGTCATTAATAATATTCAAAGGACATCAACTCTATTTCTGTCTAAGACTGTTCTATCAATTTTATTATCGTTGTTGACGATATTCTTTTTTAAAGAGTATCCGTTTAGTCCTATTCAATTGACGCTCATTTCTGCATTATGCATTGGCTTTCCTTCTTTTGTTCTTTCGCTTGAACCCGATCGAAGTATTGTAAAAGGCAATTTCTTAGCCAATGTATTATCAAGAGCCATACCTAGTGCTCTAGCTATTTTGGCATCTATTGTCATAATTGAATTAGCTAAAAATAATGAATTAATTAATCCTTTATTTTTTCAAAGTATAATTGTCTTCGTTACTTTCATCATTTTGATTTATGTTTTATACGACATTTCTAAACCGCTAAATATTCTTAGGCTGTCTTTAATTATTATCGCTATTTTTGGAATGTTTATCGCTTATATAGTCAAGAAAGACTTCTTTTATTTACTAGAGCTTGATTTCAAACACACCTTGATAATCATTGCACTATCATTGCTATCAATAGTTTTATATATCATTTTCAAAAGATTAAATATTTCTAGCAAACTATCTGAAAAGATTGATAAATTATATTAAAAGCTTGAAGCAAGTTCATTTAGTATAAACTATTTGACTAGCTTCAAGCTCTTTTTTAATTCACTCTTTTTGCACCTTTATAAAATAACGCAACCGTACCAGGACCCGTGTGTGAACCGATAACAGTTCCTATTGAATAGATACCGATTTTCTTAACTTTAGGAAAACGCGATAATATTTCTTCCTTTAATGCTTCGCCATCTTCTAAGCAAGCTGAATTAGAGATATAAACGTAACCGTCATAATCAGTTCCATTATCAGCTAAGGTTTCCATCTTATCAACTATGGACTTAATAACTTTTTTCTTGCCACGAACCTTTTCAAAAGTTTCAAGTTTACCCTCATAAGTTACGCGAAGTAATGGGCAGACATGTAAAGCTGTGCCGACAAAACCAGCGGTTTTAGATACACGACCTCCACGAATTAAATGTGTCAAATTAGAAGTAAAGAACCATTGTTGAATGTTATGTCTCTCTTCTTCAATATATCTGCAATTATCTTCAAATGACATGCTATTTTTTAAATTATCATCAGCAAGACTGACTAATAAACCAAATCCACTTGATGCCGATAGAGAATCGATAACGCAAACCTTGGCCTCATACTTTTCATTCAATTCTTTCGCTGCTAAAGTTGCTGAATTATATGATCCGCTAATGCCACTTGATAACGTCATATGTAAAATGCTCTTACCTTCTTTTAAATATGGTTCAAAGAAATTAGTATATTCAAAAATACTGATTTGTGATGTATTAGGTTCGGCACCATTATCTATAGCTTTATAAAAGTCTTCAATACTTATGCTTTTACCATAATCATCAAGATATTCTTGACCATCCATATTGAAATGAAATGGAATAAAAGGTATATTTCTTTTTTCAAAGAACTCTAAATCCATATCTACTGTTGAACAGCAAGAAACGATATATTCACTCATTTTTTTAACCTCTCAATGTTCATATTATAAAACAAATCAGTCTATATGAAAATAAAAAGCCCATTTAGTAACGAGCTTTTTAAGTAGAGTATAAAATGAAAAAATTATCTATACTCATATTTAATCAGATTATTGTGTTAATAATGTGAAAACTAATTCATTTTAACAAATAACATTCTATCTTTGCCATTTATATCTTTAATGACTTCTACTTTACTATTTTTAAAGGCATTTTTAAATAAATCAGTCAAAACTTCTTTTTGATTATATCCAATTTCAAAAGCCATAAATGCACCGGGATTTAAAACCTTAGGAGCATCATTAATAATCGACTCATAAAACTTCAATCCGTCTTTTCCACCGAATAGTGCAACATGTGGTTCAAAATCAACAACTGAATGTTCCATGACTTCATCGCTTGGAATATATGGTGGATTAGATACCAAAATATCTAATTTAATACCTTTTTCAATCAATGGTTTTAGCATATCACCGCTTAAAAATGTGATATCAGCATCTAAACTCTTAGCATTTTCTTTAGCGACTTCAATGGCTTTTAAAGATATGTCACTAGCATATACATTGAGTTCAGGCTCTTCTTTTTTCAAGCTTATCGCTATCGCTCCTGAGCCTGTACCGATATCAGCTAAAACCAAATCTTTTCTTTCAAATCTATCGATGCGTTTTAAGATTTGGAGTACCAATTCTTCAGTTTCATATCTTGGAATAAGCACATCATCATTGACCTTTAATTTATAACCATAGAACCAGCAATAACCCAATACATAATTCATTGGCATTCCTTCAAGGATTTTACTGATTCCCGAATGAAAAGCCTTCTCTATTTCTTCATCAGTCTTTAAATCTAAGTTGGTATATAAATCTACTTCTTTTTCACTACAAAGTTCAAATAAAAAAGCTTTGATAGTCGAAAGAGGAATATCTTTCTTTTCAAAATCTTTTTTATATTGATGTAATAGATCGTTATAACTACTCATTTAATAATTTCTCTTTTTCATCATTGGCCAATAGTGCATTAATAATATCATCAAGTTTTCCCTCGATGATTCTATCAAGCTGTGTAATTGTCAAACCGATGCGATGATCGGAAACACGATTTTGCGGATAGTTGTACGTTCTGATTTTTTCTGATCTATCCCCCGTTCCAATCTTAGATTTTCTGATTGCCCCTTCTTTTTCAGCCTTCTGTCTAGCCATTTCTTCATAGACACGAGCACGAATAATCTTTAAAGCTGTTTCACGGTTAGCCATTTGGCTTCTTCCATCTTGACAGTTTACACTAATTCCAGTAGGAATATGAGTAATTCTAACCGCACTATCAGTCTTATTGATATGCTGTCCGCCAGCGCCTGAAGAACGATGAGTTTCAATTGTTAAATCTGAATCAGGAATTTCAATATCTGCTTCTTCAATATCCGGAAGCACTAGTACAGTTGCTGTTGAAGTATGTATTCTTCCTTGCGTTTCAGTCTTTGGAACTCTTTGCACACGATGAGCACCACTTTCAAATTTGAAATGGCGATAAGCATCTTGTCCTTTAACTAAGAAAGAAATAAGTGTGTATCCACCTGCTTCTGATTCAGAAGATTCCATAACTTGTATCTTATATCCAAGACTTTCAGCATAGTATGAATACATACGATATAAATCACCGGCAAAAATGTTTCCTTCATCGCCACCGGCAGCTCCTCTGATTTCAACGATGCAATCATAAGCATCTTCAGGGTCTTTTGGAATCAGCAATACTTCAATATGTTTTTCAATTTCTTCAACCTTAGCTTCTAACTCCGCTACTTCCGCTTCAGCCATAGCTTTGATTTCTTCATCTTCATCATTAAGCATTTCTTTAGCATCATTTAAAGCACTGGTTAATTTTTTATAATCTTGATAAGCATCAAAAGCACCCTTAATTGATGCTTGTTCTTTCGATAATTTAGTGTATTGTTTAGGATCGGATGCCACTTCTTCAAGTGACATCATATCCGAAATCTCATTATATCTTTTTTCTATTTCTTGACATTTAATTATTTTTGCGTTCATTTTATCTCTCCACTTTTTTATGGCGATTGTTCACTTCATGGCAATGACGACATCTAGCTTCGTAACTCTCACTTGCCCCAACTAGAATAACCGGATCATCATAATTGGCTGGTCTTCCATTGATAATTCTTTGAGTTCTCGTTGCCGGAGCACCACATTTATTACATATTGCAGTTAGCTTTGTCACAAATTCAGCTTGAGTCATAAGTGTAGGCATTGGTCCAAAAGGTTCACCTCTAAAATCGGTATCTAAACCAGCCACCATCACTCTTTTCCCTTCATTAGCTAAAATATCACATACTTCACAAATATCATCATCGAAGAACTGTACTTCATCAATAGCGACAACACTGGTACTATCTTTAACCATTTTAAGTATGTCGGTTGCATTTTTTACGACATAGCTCTCAACCGAACTACCTGCATGTGAAACGACTTGAGTTGTCGAATAACGATTATCAATCTCTGGTTTAAAGACCATTATCTCTTTTTTAGCGAATTCTAAAACCTTTATTCTTCTTATCAATTCTTCAGTCTTGCCTGCAAACATACACCCTGATATTGTTTCTAACCATCCATCTTTATATCTTTGGTACATATTACATTACTATCTCCTTTTAAAAAATAAGGAATTACCCTTATTTTTTATTTAAACCATACTTCTTATTGAATTTTTCAATTCTTCCTTGTGCAGCAGCGAAACGTTGTCTTCCTGTATAGAATGGATGACAGTTTGAACAAGTATCAACCTTGATACCGCCTTCCTTTGTAGAACCAACTTCAAATGTAGTTCCACAACCTGCACATGTTACTGTTACCTTATGGTAAGTTGGATGAATTCCTTTTTTCATAGTAATCTCCCTTCCGCCTTAAGTATCTTATCAACCTAAAGAAAGTTATAAGTGCTCATATACAATAACATAATAATGACATTTTGTAAATATCATTCAACTAAAGCTCCTAGGGCTTTTAATTTATCTTTAATTGAATCATAACCGCGATAAATGTGATATGCGTCTTTAATTACCGTCTCTCCATCCGCCAATAATGCAGCAATGATAAGCGAAGCGCCACAACGCAAATCAGTAGCAGTTACAATATCGCCATATAATGGTGTTGGGCCATTGATAATACTTCTAGCCTCTTCTAATTCAATATCAGCGCCCATCTTATTCAATTCGTGACAATGTTTAAATCTTTCGGGATAAATAGTTTCTGTAACTCTGCTTATTCCAACCGCTTGTGTCATAAGAGCGGTTAAAGGCTGTTGAAGATCAGTTGCCAAGCCAGGATATGGAAGTGTTTTTATATCGATAGCCTTTAAATTATTGCTTTCAAATATCTCAACATAATCAACACCCACCTTCATATTAACGCCCATTTCCTGAAGCTTAGAAAGCAATGAATCTAAATGTTGAGGTATAACATTATTGACTTTGATATATTCTCCGCAAGCAGCCCCCATAATGATATATGTTCCTGCTTCAATGCGGTCAGGAATGATTTCATGAACACAACCACCAAGTTCTTTAACTCCATCGATAGTTATTGTATCAGTACCAGCTCCTCTTATTTCGGCGCCCATTTTATTAAGCAAAGTTGCCACATCAATTATTTCCGGTTCTTTAGCAGCATTTTCTATCACTGTTCTGCCTTTGGCAAAAACGGCAGCCATCATAATGTTAATAGTGGCTCCAACTGAAGCAAAATCTAAATATATGCTACTGCCAATCAACTCATCAGCTTTGATTGTATAATAACCATTATCATAATCAACCTTAGCTCCTAATGCTTCAAAACCTTTTAGATGAAGATTAATTGGTCTAGGGCCTAAATCACATCCACCTGGCATTTTCATTTTAACTTCTTTAAAACGGCCTAATAAAGCTCCTAAAAAATAATATGAAGCTCTTAATTTGCTTACTGATTCATGATTCATCACGACATTTTTAATCTCACTTGGATCAATGACTAGCGTATTATTTCTTCTAATAACATTGATATTTAACAATTCTAGTAATTGAATCAAAGAATCGATATCTGAAATGTCAGGAATATCCAAAAAAGTCACCACATGACTAGCTAAAACCGATGCCGGAACCAGCGCTACAGCTGCATTTTTAGCCGAACTAATTCGCACCTCGCCCTTTAATTTACGTCCACCTTTTATCTTGATAATATCATCCATTGGTATTACTCCTAATCAACTTAATTAAATCGTTTAAATCACCTATATAATCATCACAAGCACTCTGATCGACACCAAATCTTTCATCTTTTCTCGCCAATGTATAAATACCAGAACTTTTACCAGCCATAATTCCTTCTTTAGAATCTTCAACCACTAATGCTTCTTCTTTTTTTACTCCCAATATATCTAGAGCTTTTAGATATATTTCTGGATTAGGTTTTGAATGAATTATATCTTCAAAACCGATCGTGGCATCAAAAATATTCTCTAATTGACATTTACTAATAAATCTGGAAATTTCAATACGATGACTGGAAGTGCATAGAGCTAATTTATATCCCATTTCTTTCAAGACTTTTAAACAATCTTTTACTTCAGGGAAAATAATTCTTGCGTAATCAATAGGATTTTCTCTATTGAAATAGTCGCTATTCAATTTAGCTATTTCTTCAATACTCAAGTCAGTATACGATGATAATATTTTATAAGTATTTTCTAAGGTCGTACCAATAATTGATAATATATCTTTTCTTTCGCCTTTAAATCCATGTCTAGATGCCCATTCATAAGTACCTTCAACATAATACAATTCACTATCAATCAGTGTTCCATCCATATCAAACAATACAGCTTTAATATCCATCGCTACTCACCCATTCAATTATACCAAATGTCCTTTTTACTTACTATAAAAGATATAAAACCAGGACAAGAATTAATTAGCAAACTATTAAAACGCAAAACCTTTAAGGCATCGGATAAATAAATATCTTTATTTTCATCTTTATCTGCCGTATCTTCTAACACCTTAAAGAAATAAGGATTGATTTTATTAATCATCTCAGCAATATGATAAGTGTTTTTAAAATCGCTTTTTTTATAAGCATAAATCATATATGGAACTAATATTTTAATTTCATTTTCATCTATAAGATCGATTATTCTATCATCTTCCAAAAAAGCGTATACAGTAGCTAAATGAAAATTCACATGATAGTCATTATTGACATCAATAATCTTTAAAGTTAAAAGATATTCAACAGCTAATTTAAACTTGCCACAATCTTCATACAATCTTATCAATTCAAAAATCATTCTCAAATAATTGCTCTGTTTGAAAAGATTGTTCTTTTTCACAATGGCATTTTTAAGCAATGATTCTTTTTCTTCGTAATCATCAATACATTTAACCATGATCATCAAGGCTTCTAAACAGTCATCACTTGTTTTATAGGCCTTTGATGTCTTTTGATAAATAATCTCTTTACTATCATTATCATTGATACTATCCAAAATATCATACGCTTTTTTTAAATCACTCATAATTCCTCCAAAATAAAGGCAAGTGTTAAACTTGCCTATTTTCATTAAGCCTTATTATCAGAACCGAACTCTTCAATCATTAGCTTACATTTATTTGTGATAGCTTCTGCACCTGGAGCTAATAACTTTCGAGGATCGTAACCTTTACCTTGTAGGTCTTTACCTTCTTCAATATATTGACGAGTTGCCTTTTGGAATTCAAGTTGCAATTCAGTGTTTACATTAATCTTAGATACACCAAGCGAAATAGCCTTCTTGATTTGATCTCTTGGAATGCCTGATCCACCATGTAAAACTAGTGGTCTACCATTTGTAACCGCTTGAATTTTAGCAAGAGCATCAAAATTTAAACCAGCCCAATTAGCTGGATATTTACCATGAATATTACCGATACCAGCCGCTAAGAAGTCAACACCCAATTCATTAACTCGGCGACATTCTTCAGGATCGGCAACTTCTCCCATCGAAGTAACACCGTCTTCTTCGCCACCGATGCCACCAACTTCACATTCAACCGAAATGCCTTTTGAATGAGCATAAGCAATGATTTCTTTTGATTTTTCGATATTTTCTTCAATTGGATAATGAGATCCATCGAACATTACTGAAGTAAAACCAGCTTCAATACAAGCCTTAGCAGCTTCAAATGAACCGTGGTCTAAGTGAAGTGCTACCGGAACCGTGATTCCCATTGCATCATGAATGTTTCTAACCATGTCAGCTACATTCTTAAATCCGCACATATACTTGGCAGCACCTTCAGATACTCCTAAGATAACTGGTGATTTCATCTCTTCGCAGGCTTTTAAGATTGACTTAGTCCATTCTAAGTTATTGATGTTAAAAGCTGCTACTGCATAATGGCCTTCATGAGCCTTTTTTAACATTTCTGTTGCAGAAACTAACATATAAATTCCTCCTAAAGATTTCTTACTTTCATTTTAAACTTTTTTATATGTCTAATCAATAATTGATAAATCTAAATCAAATAGTTATCTCTTTAATAGAATTATATATTGGAGAACCTGCTTTCTTTAAAACGCTTAAAGATTGATGACCATTGGATACCAGCTTTATATCAATACCAATCTTACTTGCCACCTCATCATCATGGAGAGTGTCACCTATCATACAATAATCATTAAGATTTTTATCCTTGAAATAATCTAATGCGATATCTAACTTACTATGTGCATAAATATTATCAATACCTAACACATCCTTAAAATAATTTTGGATTTGGTATTGTTTCAACTGGTCGATAATCATTTCTTTTTTCGATGCACTTAAAATAATATACTGATATTTATTTTTATACTTATCTAAAAATTCAATAACACCTTCAGCTAAACCAATTTTTTTAACACTGATGTTATAAAGATCTACCCACTCTTGCCCGATAGTTTCAAAACTATATTCATTAAAATCAAAACCTGCTCTTCGATAATAATCGATGATTGGAAAAGTAAAAATGTTTCTATATTCATCTTTTGATAAATCTTCAAGCTTTAAATACTTTCTCCTCAAAACATTCAAGCATTTTAAAGATATATCTACATCATCGATAATGGTTCCATTAAAATCAAATACTATCGTTTTCATCAATAGATAAGAAAAGAGGAATTAATAATCCTCTTCATCTTCCCCCTTAATAAACTCGCCATCTAGGCCTTCTTCTAAATCTTCGCTCGCTTCTTCCTCATCTTCATCAGCATCGACATCACTTAAATCAACATACGTTTCTTCAAATGTATATCTCTCTTTTAAATCCCAATTATTATTTTTAAGAGAGGCAAATCGACCATCTAATGTCAGATCGGTATAAAATTGAGATATTGCTTCGTCTTCGTCATAAATTTTAATTTGATTCGATACTTCTTGCCATAAATGGCTGAAATCCATACTGTGTTTTTTCTTAGACATCACATCATATGCAACATCAGTCATTGATTTAAAACTTGTCATTCTTAATACTCCTAAAACTCAATCATAAGAAGATAATCATCATTGAACTTATATTCAACAATTATTTCCTTATCATTCCTACAATAGCTTGAACATGTAATTTCAAGCGGCAATGTTCCATATTGCGTCTCAACGCTTCCAAAACTGTCATCTAAGCTAAGATACAGTTTAGTTTTAGCATCATCCGCAATCCGTATAATAGAAATACCTTTTTCATCGTGATCAATTTTAGTTAGAGCCTTAGTATTTATTTCTAAATACCTGATATTATCGGCATTTTTAAGCTCTCCTTCGTAAAGTAAAGAAACCTCGTTATTCACTTTGTTTTTAATTGATATTTTAGCCATTTCCTTATACTCAAATAGTAGTATATAAAAATAATATATTTTGTCAATAAATAAATATATCTTTTCAAAAAACTCCGTTTGTAATATTGTCGGACATTATTTTTTGTTTATGAAAATGCTTTCATTATTTGCTCAGAAAAGCTATAATATAAGTGTACCAAAATAGTTCGCATAACTTTAAAGTGCTAGTAAAAGGAGATAAGATGACCGGTAAAGTTAAATGGTTTAATTCTGAAAAAGGCTATGGCTTTATTACTGGCGATGATGGAAGAGAAGTATTTGTTCACTTCTCAGCGATTGATTGCGATGGTTATAAAACTTTAGATGATGGTCAAGCTGTTACATACGATGTTACTGAAGGCGACAAGGGCCCACAGGCAATCAATGTAAAAAAAGTATAGATCACAATAACCCGGAATTAAAAAGGGACTTCTTCAATGAAGCCCCTTTTTTGTATTCCTTTTTATTTTAGTAATCGATTCTTTCCAAAGAAAATTGACTTTGAGGATAACCACATAGTGGGCAAACCATTGGTGCTTTCTTTCCTACATGACGATATCCACATTTGGCACATACCCAAACTTCTTCATGTTCCTTTTCAAATACTTGAGCATTTTCAACATTAGACAATAATTCCAAGTATCTTTCTTCGTGAATTTTTTCAATCTTAGCTACCATTTCCATTTGAGCAGCAATACGCATAAAGCCTTCTTGTCTTGCAGTTTCAGCGAAATCCTTATACATTGTTGTCCATTCGTAGTTTTCGCCCTCAGCCGCCATTTTTAAAGCAGTTGCAAGATCGGGCATACCATCATGTAATGCTTCAAACCAAAGACGAGCGTGTTCCTGTTCGTTACGAGCAGTTTCTTTAAAATATTTAGCGATTTGATCCATACCTGCATCTTTAGCTACTTTAGCGAAATATGTATATTTGTTACGAGCTTGCGATTCACCAGCGAATGCAGTTTGAAGATTTTGTTCTGTTTTTGAACCCTTTAGTTCCATTTTGTTTTCTCCTTTTTTAAACAATTTTTGCATATCCCTTTAAAGACTATTTCATGCATCGATAACTGATGATCATACCTTTCCATAAACATTTCATCAATCATATCGGTATCTAATTTGACATCATAAATTTTGCCACATTTTTCACAACAAAAATGATGATGAAATCCAGTATATGAATCGTAGTAACAAACATTATCAAAAGTTATTTTCTTCAGTTTGCCTTGCTTCACTAAATCATCTAATTGACGATAGACAGTAGCTAAAGAAATAACTTTCTCTTCCCTATTCATGATATTTAAAACTTCTTCGGCTTTAAAATGTCGAGGTTTTTCAAATAACAATGATCTAAGTTTTTCTTTTTGTTTAGTTTGACGCATATATATCCTTATTGAGAACTATTCTCATTATAGAACGCTTATCTTTATTTGTAAAGGAGTTAAAACTTTTATATAATGGCGTTATGGAATTAAAAGAAATTGACACAAAATTATTTGATGAGTTTGTTTATAGAAATGATAGAACTCATTTTGCTCAGACATCATCATGGGGAGAAGTCGCAAAAAAAAGAAGACAGATTGTTCATCACTTAGCATTGATGGATGAAAATGAAATTAAAGCTTCTGCTCTGGTACTGGAAAAGAAAGTATTGCACTATTCATTTTTTTATTGTCCTAGGGGTTTTATCATTGATTATAGCGACAAAAAATCGCTCAAAATAATGGTCGAAGAAATAAAAAAATTTACCAAAAAACATCACGGATTGTATTTTAGAATCGATCCTGATTTGGTTCTTCACAAACTCGATAAAGATGCAAAAGTCATTTATGAAAATAAGGAAAATGCTGACCTAATCGAAGAGCTTAAACAATTAGGTGCCAAGCATAAAGGCTTTACCATTCGTTTCGCCGATTCGTCAAACCCTAGGTTTACTTTTAGGTTAAATCTGGAAAATGAATTAGATGATATTTTTAATAATTTTCATCCCACTACTAAAAATATATTAAAACGTGATAATCCTTATGATTTAAAGATATATAAAGGTACTAGAGAAGATGTAAAAGAATTCTATGAGACAATGGTCGAAACATCTAGACGCAAAGAAATTGTACTTGAACCTTTTTCTTTCTTTGATGATTTTTATGATATTTTAAATAAAAATGGTATGTCAGATATCTATTTGGCAAAATTAAACGTCAAGAATTTAAAAGCAATCTATATCGAAAAAAAGAAAAAACTAAATGAAGAATTAGAAATATGCACAAGCGAGAATGCAACATCAAGGCAAAAAAAGAAAGTAAATGATATCAAAGATCAGATAATTAAAATCGAAAAAGAAGCTAAACTGGTCAATGAAATAGAAAAAGATGAAATTGTATTATCCAGTGTAATAACTGCTAAATACAAAGACAAAGTGTGGATAGTTCATGGCGGTAATCGCGATATCCTTAAATTTGTGAACGCCAATTATGAACTATATTATCAGGTAATTAAAGATGCTAAGAAAGAAGGATATAATTGGGTAGATTTCTTCGGTGCAGAAGGAATTATGGATCCTAGTTCCAGTTTGTATGGCATAACATTATTCAAGATGCGTTTTGGCGGTGACTATGATGAATTTATTGGTGAATTTGATTTCATTGTCAGACCTATCGCAAATAAAGTTATCCTTTCTCTTTTAAAGGCAAGACGTAAATACTATATTAGAAAAGCGGAAAAAAGAAAAAAATGAAGATTATAGATATAAAAAAAGAAGAGTTCAATGAACTCACAAAAAATCATCCCCTTGTATCTTTTGAACAGAGTTCAAATTGGGCTGATGTCAAATGTGCTACTGGTTGGAAAGGACATTACATCGCCTATATTGATGATGACAACAACTATTTAGCTTTCGCCATGTTTCTTTCCAAAAAGATGCCGCTTTTTAATAAATCACTTTTTTACGCTCCACATGGCTATTTAATCGATTTTGAAAACACAGCTCTACTAAAGGATTTCAACAAAGATTTAGTAAAGCATTTGAAATCTAAAGGTGCTTTTAAGATTATCATTACTCCCAATCTAATCTATACGCAACGAGACATAAATGGTGATGAAGTAGAAAATGGCGAAAATCATAAGCATGTTGTGCAAGACTTAATCGATTGCGGTTATCATCATACAGGTTTTAATCTATATTATGAAAATCTGCAACCCCGTTGGTTATTTAGGTTAGCATTAGATAAACCATACGAAGAATTATTTAAAAAATTTCGCTATGAAGTCAGAAGAAAAGTTAAAAGAAAAGACTATCTCTCTATTAGTGTAAGAGAGTTAGAAAGAGAAGAGATTAGCACTTATAAACATTTAATGGATATCACGTCAAAGCGTCGTGGTTTCGTTGATAGACCATTATCATATTATGAAAGAATGTATGACATGCTACATAAAGATGGGATGCTTCACTATTATGTAGCCGAGATCGACTTTGATAAAGCTAGAGAAAATGTTTTGAAGGAAATTGAAAAAAATAAAGCTTATATCGCTAAAATTAAAGCTCGTTCCAATAGCAAACATAATGAAAACATCATTCACGAAGAAGAAGTTGTTTTGAATACCAATGAGACACTATTAAAAATCATTGATGAAGCAAATAAAGAATATGGTCAAAAAGTAGCTTTAAGCGGTATAACTCTAATAACCTATGGAAAAGAAGCAATAATGTTACTAGCAGGAAATGACGAAAAGTATATGCAGCACTTTGCCACTTCATGCATTATCGTTACTGAATTAATTAAAAAATGTATTAATGACGGTTTTGAATACTACAATTTCTACGGCATCACCGGTGATTTCAATCCCAAAAATGAACATTACGGTTTATATACTTACAAAAAACAATACGGTGGAGAAGTGGTTGAATTGATAGGCCAGTTTGAATATACTGTTTCGCCATTTTATAAAAATGTGTTTGAAGTTGCGAAAAAAGTGTATAATTTTACTAAATCCTTTAAGAAATAAATAAAGGATTATGCCGATGTAGCACAGTCGGTAGTGCAACGCACTCGTAACGCGTAGGTCGTAGGTTCAAGTCCTATCATCGGCACCATTTTAAAAACAAGCCCAAGAATAAATACACTTCTTGGGCTTTTAAATTGTCTTATTGCTTAAAGAATTTCTATTGAATCATTAGACATTATTATTTCTGCATCATAGAACGCTTTTAATGACTCTATCATATCATCGATATCTTTTAAACCGGATGTTTCGTATGCCGAGTGCATAGCCAACTGAGCAAGACCGATATCTATTGACAAAAGAGATACTTGAGCATTAGATAAATTTCCTAAAGTTGAACCTCCTCGCATATCACTGCGATTTGTATAATACTGATATTGTAAATTGTTCTTCTTTAAAATCTGTTTAAATATCGCAACACCTAAAGAATCACTAGTATATGATTGATTAGCATTAAACTTAATTACAACCCCATGATTGATAAGTGGATGGTTAGTGCTATCCGCTTTTTCTGGGTGATTAGGATGTTTGGCATGCGCATTATCACATGAAATCATCATCGAATTAGCCAAAACATTCAAATAGTCTAAACCTAAAGAAGAAGATACCTTCATCAAAGTGTTTCTTAAAAAATCGCTATCAGCGCCCTGCCTAGTAAGAGATCCAACTTCTTCATTGTCAAAACAAGCATAGACATTGATATGTTCGTTAGCCTGACTCTTTACAAAACCAGCAAATGATGCATATGCCGAAGCTAAATCATCCAAATGCTGACTAGAAATAAATTCATCATTATTATTTCCACCCCATACTAATGCTTTTTCAAATGGATATAAAAATAAATCATAATTAACTATTTGTTTTTCATCAAACATTAGCTCATCAGCTAATATTTTATTCAAATTAAAATCTTCGCATGAACAAAGCGGCAACAGATCAACTTGCGGATTTAACTCTAAGCCTTTATTTACACCCGGATTCATATGAATAGCTAATGATGGGATAATGCAAATCGGTCTTTTTAAATCGATGTGTTCAATTAGTAATTTATCATTTTTTTCAACAATTACTCGTCCCGCTAAAGATAATGGTCTATCAAGCCATGTCTGAAATATTGGCCCACCATAAACTTCAGTGTTTAAACGATAGTAGTTATTGTCTTTAATAATTGAATTAGGTTTAATTTTAAAACCAGGACAATCGCTATGTGAAGCGGTTAAATGGAAACTAGCCTTGTTAAGTGTCTCGCCAATTTTAAAGGCGATAATACTTGAATCATTTCTAGTCAAATAATAGTTTTTGCCCTTTTGCAAATCAAAGCTCTCTTTTTCGTCTAATCTAACAAAATCATTTTCATCAAGTATTCTCGATAAGAAATCAACAGTTTGAAAACTGCTACGACTATAATCTAAAAAATTACACAATTCTTTTGACATTTCTAATTCTCCTAATATGCTACTATTCTACCACTTTTAAATGACAAATTGTGAGTGCTTCTAAATGAGCAGTAAAGCCAAATTGATCATATAGAGTTATCGGTTCAATAAAATATAAATCTTTTAATTTATTCAAATCATTCGCCATCGTTTGAGGATTACATGAAACATAAGCTATCTTCTTAGGTTTTTTCTTTCTGATCGTTTTGATAAAATCATCGCTCATTCCGCTTCTGGTCGGATCGACAACTAAGATATCAAAATTTTCATCACACATGTATTCTTTTACATCCTGACACACAAAAGAAACATTCGTCACATTATTTATAGTTGCATTTTTGATTGCTGATTTAATCGCTTTAGCATTTATTTCAACACCGATTACCTGTTTGGCATATTTAGCTAAAAATAAAGTTATTGTACCAATGCCACAATAAGCATCCAGTATCACATCACTTTTTTTAATATCTAATCTATCAATTACATCTTGATAGATAAGTTCAGCACAATATGGATTGACCTGATAAAAAGCATCATTGGATATGTTAAAAGTATAATCTTTTAATTTATCTCTTAAATATCCATTCCCAAAAACATTTCTTAACTCTCCTTCAATTACAACACTTGTATCTCTTCTGTTGATTAGTAAATCAATATTCACTATTTCCGGATGAAGTTTCCTAATCTCTTTAAAGAAATTATTGCTACCTTTAAAATCTTTGTTGCCAATTACCAAACAGATTGATACTTTATCGTCTTTAGAAACTCTAAACAAAATATATCTCAATAAACCTTGTTTAGTTGTAGGATTATACACTTCGACATGATATCTGTTTAAATAAGACAGAATATCTTTAATAATTTTTGATACTACTTCTTTTTGAATTAAACAGTTTTCAATACTGATTGTCTTGCCTAAACCACCCTCATATAAACCTGCATATATCTTCTTATCCTTCTTAAAAAAACGATAAATTACTTTGTGACGATAATGGTAAACATTAGGATTAGACACAACATTTTTAACAAGAAAAGGAGCTAATTCTTTTTTTATTGCCTCAACCTTTAGTCTTAAAGAAGCATCATAATCATCTAAAGGATATTTGCATCCTCCACATTTACTAAAATAAGGACAATTACTCATCATATTTTACCTTGTTTCTCCAATTCATCAATAAACATATCAATACCTTGACATATGTCGTTGTATGTCTTTTCAAAATCGCCACTGTACCATGGATCAGCAATACTTTTATCTTTTAAAAATAGGGATATCTTATTATCTTTATCTTCAGGGATGATACATTTTATCAAACGTCGATTACTTTCATCCATTAGGAAAATATAATCAAATCTTTGATAATCTTCTTTTGTGATTTGTAAGGCTTGTCTTTTAGAGTATGGTACTTGATGTAATTCTAGACATCTTTTAGCTTGGGGATATATGTCATTACCTATCTCTTCTCTAGATACCGCCTTAGAATCGATATAGAATATGTTGCTTATCCCCATTTTATTAACTCTATCTTTTAACATAAACTCTGCCATTGGACTACGGCATATGTTGCCGTGGCAGATGAATAGTATTTTTATCATGTTCTTATATCTCCTTAAATCGTCGTACTTCCTTGTATTTAAAGGCTTTTTACAACTTTCATTTTTCTTGTAGTTTCTGTATCTTCTTATAAATTCTCATGTTTTGGCAGTCAAAAGTTGTAAAATCTATATAGATCTTTCTTTTAGCTGAATCACTGATAAGAAAAATTCTATATTCATATCTTAAAACTAATAACAAGAATCGTATTTTTATTCCAATACAAATATCTGAGTCTTCACATTGATTTTAGTAGTGAAATTTCTATATATGGTTTTTCTATTGTTTTTTTCAGATTCATTTGTTTTACCAATAAAATGATTACATCCATAGATAACAACTTTTTTACCAATTAACTTACTTGCATAATCAAAT
>CAYNZZ010000009.1:0-58356 GCA_964401865.1 uncultured Erysipelotrichaceae bacterium | reverse complement strand
AAATTGAAAAAAGTTGAAAAAAGTGAAGAAAAGTGAAGAAGTTGGTTTGGGTGGGGGAGGAATTATTTATCAAATATATCGAAAACACCGTTTTTACATATATTCAAGTCATGCTTTCAAATAATTTTTGATTTATTTTTTATTTGATTTATACAAAAAGCATTGCAGCTTAATAATAACTGCAATGCTTTGCGATTAACGATCAATATATTTTCTATCGCAGATGTAGAAAAGAAGAAATTCTTTTATATAGAAAGAATGTGATTATTGAATTAATGATTGATTTTATAAGATTGAATAAAGCGATAAATGGCATTAGCGGTATTAAGCTTTGTACAGTGATATGCATAAAATAAGGAGTGACAATCAAATTAGCGATTATCATTGCGCCAAGCATTGCTAAACACCCAAACACAAGACTAATAATCGCTCCTTTCATCGTTTTATTTCGTCGATAGATAAAACTTGAGATTCCAACTAGAAAGCTAGTGGCAATAATATGCATGATTATTCCATATATTCCACTTTGACTACTGACGGTCAAGCCTTGAATAATCGACGCAATCACAGTAACGATTATGCCACTAATCGGGCCATATGCAAACCCGACAATCAAAATTGAAACATCAGCAGGATCGTATTCCAAAAACCTGACTTGGGGGAAAATTGGAAAATGGACAAAATACACTAATACGATTGAAATGGCGATTAATATTCCCATTCTGGCGACTTTTTGAATTTTTTGATTCATGTTTTCCTCTATTCTAAGAAGTCTGAAACAAAAAGCCCTAATAGTTTAGGGCTTAAATTGAAAAAGAAATAAAATGTTTCTTTCATCCGGACTTTACCGTTGGTATGGGAATTTAACCCATTCAGCTTTCGCTCGCGGACTATACCGCCAGTAAGGAATTGCACCTTGCCCTGAAACAGATCTTCTAGTAAAATACTACCACTTATATTTTACGCATACAAGTCTATGTCTTTAATATTATTCAAAAGAAATCATTTTAAAATATTTTAATAAATATTCATTTATATAACTCGAATTAAATGGTTCAATATTATTCTCAATCATTTTTATTAGTTCGCTCATTTCGGTTTCGACAATTCGCATGATACTTTTTGGATAATTCATCGCCCTGCTATGATCGGCATACTCATTTTCATCTAAAATATTGTAAGTGCCGTCAGGATAGACTTTGACATCCAAATCATAGTCAATATTTTTTATTGCTTCTTTATCATATAGTGATGGCGATGCTAAATTACAATAATAATATATGCCATTCTTTCTAATCATCGAAATGACATTAAACCATCTTTTCTCATAAAAAAAACAGATAGCCGGTTCTTTAGTAAGCCATTTTCTGCCATCGCTTTCAACAACCCAAGTATGATCGGTTACCGCCACCGTAAAATCTTCTTTTACATCAATGACTAAAGCCTTAGACCAAGTGCGATGTAAAGAACCATCATGCTTATAAGATTGAATATATGTACTTTCACCAACTTTTAAATCCATCATAACAAACATAATAATACTACAATAAAAAGCGAAAACCATAAAGATTTTCGCTAAAGTACCATTCAGACTATATTGTTTTAGTAATTTGTTTGTTCAACGTTTTATATAAAATAGGAACAATGACAAGTAATAAGACCGTTGTCGCAATGCAATATGGGAGATTATAGCCTAGTGATCCAGTCCAAGCAGCAAGCGAACCAGCGGCTTCATCACCCGGCCATGCGTATGCACCAGATATTAGAATTGACACCGTTCTAATAAACATCGTTATAACTATTCCTAGTTCCATCATAATGTAATTCTTTTTTTTCATAAAAAACATTGATGAAGCTCCAATAATAATCGATGGAATAACATAATCACAGATAAAACCGAGTATCGCCATACTTGATGCAATATATGGTGGAGTAACTACAAAAGATATTAGCATCCATAAGATTCCTGTTGCCATGCCATATATTGGCCCTAAATGAAAAGAAGATAGAACAATAGGAATTAAGGCAATATTAATTGAACCACCTTGAGGAAGATCTAGAAATGACAACATCTCTTTGATGATATCAAGTCCAGTAGCAAGTGCGGCATATAATGCAATATACACCATAATTTTGATCGTTTTGTTTGCTTTTGACATAAAAAAACACCTCCATAGAAGGCGCAAGGATAGATAACTCCCTACGCTAGCATAACCTAGATCAGGTAATAAGGGTATTTCTCAGCCCATGACGGACACCCCTGTTACATTTACAATTATAGTTTTTTATTTTTTAATGCACAAGTATAATAGATGCATGGATACAAGAATAAAAACTTTACTCTCTTTATTAGATGGAGAATTATTATCTGGACTATGCAATGCGGTGTCATACCTTTTCTATGAATTTGAAAATATTAATTGGTTGGGCTTGTATTTTTATCATGATGAAAAACTAATTCTTGGCCCTTTTCAAGGAAAGGTTGCCTGCAGCCCGCTTTCTTTAGAAAGAGGAGTATGCGCAAAATCATTCAATGAACGTCAGATAGTCAATATCGATGATGTTCACAAATTTATAGGTCATATCGCCTGCGACAGTGCTTCAAACTCTGAACTGGTCATCCCATTAATTTATAAAAATATCATTTATGGTGTTTTGGATATCGACTCGCCAATAAAAAACCGTTTTAAAAAAGAAGATGAAATCTTCTTTAATAAAGTGGCTAACTGTATATCATTATGTCTATATAGCAGATTAAAGCGACGCTGAACTTTTCAAATTATCTAAAGCACTCATCACTTCTAATGTTTTCCTTAAATAATACTTCATTAATTTAGTGTCGTGTTTTTCAACTAGCTCTTTAAAGACATTAACTTCATAGACATAAGCGTCATCAAATGGATAATCGTATGTAATTGTTCCGCTGTTTTTTGTATGCATTACAAAATTATCAATCAACGAAGGAGCTCCTTCGTAATATATATCTCCTTCTTCACCAGAAATCGAAACAAAATTATGAGCATTACTATCTTTTAAAGCTGTTCCTACGACATAATGGTTATCATATGTCAAAATAAATGTTCCCGATACATCGACATCACCTTTAATATTGCAAATATAATGATACTTATTTGGAAATCCGAACAAGTCAATTGCATAATATAAATTATAAACATTCAAATCCACTAAAGCACCTCCGGCGAATTCTTTAGTAAATACATTTGGTTTTTCCCCTCTTTTAAAAGCATCATACTTACTAGAATATTTCGAAAAGTTAAGTTCAGCACAAGTTAATTTACCAATGTTTTTAATCTCTTCTTTCATTTTTTGATAAGCAGGCAAGTGAATCGGTAAAATAGCTTCAAATAAGATGACATCATTATCAATAGCTTTCTTTACTAAATCCATCGCTTCATTCAAATTGGAAGTAAATGGTTTTTCTAATATGACATGTTTGTGTTTTAAAATAGCTTTCAATGCGTAAATGTAGTGCAAACTATTTGGAACGCCTACATAAACTGCATCGACATTTTTATCATCTAATGCCTTATCGTAATTATCGTAAGCTCTGGCTATGCCGTTGTCCAAACAGAACTTTTCTGTTTTTTCTAAATCTCTTCCACAAGCCGCATATGTTTCAATACCACAAGTTTGAAAGGCTTTAACAAGTGTTTTAGTAATTTTTGATGTTCCGGTTGTTAATATTCTCATCGTATCCCCCTCATTTCTTGTAATATTCTAACATCTTATCAAAGTAGTGCATTCCCTCATCGACAGCCACATCAACTCGTAATAATTTCATTTTACCTTTTGGGATATCAATGATGTTCACAAGTTTTTTATTTTCAAGGTTTTTACCAATTTCCAGAAAACCATCATCACTATTCAAATCTAAATCTAGATATTTCTCCCAAACGGCTCTATCATTTTTCATTATCTTTGTTCCTTGTAAAATAATTGGTCTTATTGAAGAACGATATTCGCTTAAATGCAACGAAGTCATATTATCATAATCAACACCTGCTAAAAGACAATGTGATTTCAATTCATACAATCTTCCTAAAGGTGAGGTATCCGATAAAGCATAATCTAGTTTTTGATGTTCACATAAAACTTTTGCATATTTACCATAAGCAACAAACGAACAATTTGGATGGCACGATATGATAGATTTGCTCCTTCTTCTTAAATTAGAAACTACTTTGCCCATCATCTCGCTATCAGTATTTCGCATGTCATATGCCGGCAAACTATCGCGATACTTAGAAAATAGTTCTCTCGCTATTGGCGGAAATTCAAAAAAACTCGGTTCATTCATCGATGCTGATTGAAGTGGCATAATAATCGTTCCGTTGTAACCTAATACTTCTATCAAAGCATCATTAAAAGTCTGCGCTCCCCCTATAACATAACCAAACTTCGAAAGAGAAGAATGCACTTCAAGTATCATTCCTGATTTTACACCTACCTCGATAAATAATTTGATTAAATCATCTTTTGATAAAGCATTATCTATTAATTTCATATCTAAAAAGTATATAGAACCGCAACTTTAAAATGAATATTTCTCATCGTTTTCTCAACTAATTCACAGTCAATATCAGCTACTGTATCATTTGAACGAACTGTCAATATCGCTTGAGTCAAAGCGAAACACACTCTTTTATTAATAGAAAAATTATTTTTATGAGCATATGTATAAGCAGCTAAAAAAGCATCCCCGGCACCAGTGGTATTGACGACATCTTTATCATAAGCGTCGTGTTCAAAATAATATATCTTATCACTTGCTAAATAAGCTCCTTTTTTAGTGGTAATCAGCACTTCTTTTACACCTTTAGCTCTAAGAGTTCTAAGTGCAGCCACGACCTTTTCATCACTGTCTAACTCATGATTAATAATCGTTTCAGCTTCGATCATATTTAATTTCAAAATATCAACATATGTTAAATTATTTTTTAACTTATGAACCTTGTTTGCTGAAATTGCATCGCTAACCTTAATACCTTTAAAGTTCTGGTATATTTTAGAAATAACTTCTTCATCCAAATTGGTATCAATAATCAAATAATCTTCATCATCAACGCAATCTTTTAATTGTTCTAAATCTTCGTATTTTAATCCTTCGACAATGCGCATGTCGCTTGACGCCAAATACATATCTCTATTTTTATCCATTATCGCCAAATACATAGAACTTGGATAATCATTTTTAAAGAAAGAATATTGCATATCAAAACCACTATCTATGCAGTTTTGATGTATCATCTTACCGAAATGGTCATCTGAAAGACAAGTTATAAAATATATATGTTCACCTAAATTAGCTATGTTTTTAGCAATATTATGCGCAACTCCACCAAAAGACATCGTCATATTTGCGGGATTTGAGTCTCTGATTATAATTTCATTATGGCAAGTCGCAAAGATATCAATATTAGCTCCACCAATTACATACACTTTATTCATACATTTTTCCTCTACTACAAACAATTATACCATTTTATCAATACGGACTATACAGATATTCCAATATTTTGTCAGCGTCTAAAGCATGGTATCCAACCCCTCCGTCAAAATTTTCACCAGCTTCCGCCAGCATCATGCAAAACATTTTACCGTCATAACTATATAACACAATAATATTTTGTTTAGACTCATAAGTAAAACCTGTCTTACCACCCAAAACTTCAACATAATCTATATCAAAAAGTCCATATCTATATAATGTTGAATAAAAAACTATGCCATCAACTGCATATTCATAAGATGATAAGATATCCATGGCTAATGGATTATTGTATAGATCGAGTATCAATCTTTTTAAATCATTTAAAGTAGTATAGTTATCGTCTTCATATAAACCGGTCGTATTAGCAAAATGTGAACTATTCATGCCAAGCTCAAAAGCTAAATCATTCATTTTAGAAACCAAATCAATATCTTCATAACTATAATATCTTTCTAAAGCTGTACATGCATCGGCACCCGAAGATAAAACCATTGTATATAACAGATCTTTTATCGAATAACTTTGGCCGATTCTTAGTCCAGCAACCGATGCATTTCTTGTGTACATTAGTTCAAAATCCGAACTTTTTATCTCTAATTCATCATCAAGTTTAGGATTAAGATGTAAGATCGCATCAAGTGTCATCAGTTTAGTCAAAGATGCAGGATATATCATCTCATCGTTTTCGTAAGCATAGTAATCAATCTCATCATCGAGAGAAAAAATATGATAATGATTAGAATATAAATCTAAGCTCAAATTATAAGGTTCTTTTTGGTTATATGGGCAAGCATTAAAAAGCTCTTCCTTTTTATCAATGAAAAATATTTCTCGTACTAAAACGATTATAGAAAAAACTATCACCAAAAGAATTATTTTTAAGATGATCTTAGTTGACCTTTTCAAGTTTTTATCGCCCCTTATTATGTCAATTATATGTTAGCTTGAAGAAAAATAATAGTTTATTTATAATAACAATATGAAAAGAATAATAAAAATAGTGTGTCTAGTCGCCCTTATTTTTAGTTTATGTTCGTGTGCAAAATATAATGGAGTTGTCAAAGTACAAGAAGACGATAAAATTACATTGAGTGGAGAACTGCTATTTCAAAGCGATATGATAGGCGACCAAGCAGAAGAAATAAATGATTTTATAAATCATGTCAATGAAGTGTTATCTAATAACATCGAATTTACTGAAATTGAAAAAACAATAGACGATGTTGAATACAAGGGATTTTTGATGAGTAGCAAAGAACCATTTGAAAGTACACTTTTCAAAATTCAAACCAGCGACAACAAGACCACCTTAATAATCGATGAAAATTTCTTGAGTGTTTTAGATATTGATTTAGACTTTTTAAAAGAGAACAATGATTTTAAAATACTGTCCGATTTAGGAGTCGAATTAAATCTCACAATTATCATGCCCGGAAAGGTTATTTCTTCAAGTTTTGGCCATGTAGGTCTAAACGATGTAAAAATCAATCTTTTGGATAATTTCGATACTCAGCTTATAATTGTTAGCTTAGCTAGTAACATAGTATATATTGATATAGCGATCGGCATCGTGATAATCATCGTTTTAATTATCCTGATTATCAACTATAAGAAAAACAATTCTCGAAGACTCCATTTAAGAATGCTCAAAAGAATCAATAAATAATCAAGATTAAAAACAACAGCAGGAAGACGAATGAATCTTCATAATCCTGCTGTTGTTTTAAAATATTCAATTTAAAGCTTATCAAAGCCTAATTCCTTAACCCAAACATTAGTTTCTTTTGCCCACGAACTCTCAGAATGATTATGACCTTTAAATAAATGTGAATAAACCTTAGCTCTATTCAATATAACTCTTTGAATAGTAAATAGTTCTTCAGTATAATAAACAAATTCTTTAAAGTTACAGCATTCCTTACTTCCATAGCTGATATAGAAATCGGTGTCACTATTCAAATTAGCTTTTTTAAGATCTTTGATTAGTTCTGGCATCACATGATAGACATAAGGCGATAAACATAACGCCTTAGAAAAGATATTACTGTAAGTATAGCCAGCATATAAAGACATCAAACCACCCATAGAACTTCCACCAATAAAAGTATGATAACGATCGGCATAAGTGTTATATTTTGAATCAATATATGGTTTAAGTTCTTTAACTATCCATTCCATGATTTCTTTTCCCTCGGCATTAACATATCCATATTCTGGATCATTAAAACTGTATGGAGAAAACTCTTCTAATCGTTTATTGCCCTCGTGATTACATTCGATGCCTACAATCATTACCGAATATTTTTTCTTATCAAAATATTCTTTTAATCCCCAACATGTGCCGTATGTAGCCTCCTTATCAAAAAAGAGATTATGACCATCAAACATATAGATGACACTTAGTTTTTTATCTTTTTTCACTGGCGGAATATAAATGTGAATAGTTCTTTCACGATTATCTAAAGTGCTAATACAAACTTTTTCTTTAATAACCATATTATCTAAACACTACCTCACAAAAAATTGAAGAAAGTAGGCGATTTGTTTACGCCACCAAGGCCAATCGTGGTCGACGTCGCCACCCCAAAAATCTATCCATGCTGGAACATTAAGCCTATTTAATTGCTCTTTCACAAAATCGGTATCTTTAATTGTTTCTTCTTCCCATTTACCTTGTCCTGCACATATTACAATCTTACTGTTACGATACAAATCTAAGTAATGGTGATCGATAGCCATATTGGACAGATAATCAACTATTGAATTATCATATATCCTTGAGTCATGATAATCAGGGAAGAAATATGATGCATGATATACACCGCTCATTGCCAATGTGCCATTAAATAAATCAGGTCGACGCAAAAAGAAATTTAGAGCATGAGTAGCTCCCATACTACATCCAGTAGTAAAACATTCAAAATTTTCATCACTATTAGATGTCGTATCATGTATTTCTTTCATATATGGATAAAATTCATCACAAATATAGTGGAAATAATTTTCTTGAACCTCAATACGTTTTGATTCATCTTGCCACATTAAAGACCATGATTCTTTGTCAACCGAATCGACGCAAAAGAATTGAACAAGTCCATTTTCTACATACCACGAAGAAGCTTCTACCATTTTAAAATTTTCAAAATCAAAGAATCTTCCATCTTGAGCCGGAAAAACGACAAACACCTTTCCGGAATGTCCATATACTTTAAACTCCATATCACGATTAAGAAACGTTGAGTACTGTTTATAATATTCCACTTCCATTTTTATTCTCCTATCACCGCATGAATAAAAGGCCAAATTTCTTCTTTATTTTTAAATCTCGCAACCAATACATTATCGCCCATCGCTCCGGCAATAACTTCTGGATTTTCCATTTCCATCACAATATATTGTGAGTAGCGATTCTTAACTTCTTCTAAACTATCTCTATAGATATGGCTTTTTCTTCTTGAAGCATACACAACATAATATTTATGTTCAATGTTCATTCTCGCCTCACCATAGCAGATCATATTTACCCATAGTTGATAAACATCAATGTCGCATGAAAAATCCATCATATCTAAAGTTGGTCCACCAGGTGAGCGCATATTCACTTCAAGTCCTACCACATCACCTTTTTTGCCCAAACCGTTTTTATCGCTGTTCAAAACAAAGAATTCCAAATGGAAAAAGCGAGAATTACTAGGAAAATTCTTAACCACCGCAGTTCCAACTTCTTTAAGCTTTTGAGGAATATCGATTTCTGTCCAATAGAAACAATCAAGTTTCTCATTAACAATATTCATAACCTGTCTTGGGAAAACATGATGTATTTCAAACAGAATATTTCTTTCACTATCACAGATACCGTCAAAAGAAACTAATTCGCCATCAACAAATTCTTCCATAATCATTTGACTAGGGAAATAACTTTGATAGAATTCAACAAGTTCTTCATCATTATTGATTTTGTAAGTCATTGAGGCACCCATACCATCATTTGGTTTAACAATTAGCGGATATCCCACTTCATCAGCGAATTTCTTGCCAGCATCATAATCGCTGACCAAATGATATCTAGCAGTTTTTACACCGGCTTTTTCATACAATTTCTTCATCTCACTCTTATAGCGAATAAAAGATATCTTATCTAATTTAACACCAGTGTTGATATTGAAATCTTCGCGTAGTCTTGCGTCTAAAGACAACCAATATTCATTATTAGATTCAACAAAATCTATCTTGCCATATTTATGGCTCAAATAAGCAAATGCACGATAAACCTCATCGTAATTATTTAAACTGCTCACTGCATAATATTCATCTAAATTATTCTTGCATTCTTCACTAATCTCATTGTATGGCTGTTCACCGATACCTAAAACAGTAACGCCATTATTTTTTAAAGCCTTACAAAATAAATAAAAATTCGTCGGGAAATTAGGCGATATATAAACAAATTTCATAAAATAGTCCCCCTTAGCACTAAAGATACTTTTATTATAGCTCAATAATTAATTAAACGATTGCTAGCTTTTTTATCAACTTATAATAATCGGCAATAAAAATCATATGAATTTAAATGAATACCACTATTGATGATGAAAAAATCTATCATCATCTTAAAATCACTAAAATCATATTCATAAGCCAATAACTTATCATATTGTTTATAGCCGGCTTTATTTAGTATCCTAAACTTTCTCAATCTTTCGATATTATCATTTTCCTTCAACAATGAATGTTCGGCACACACAAAGCCACCTTTTTCATTATCTAAACGAATGATTTTAGATTTATCACATATCACACAACCATCTACATATGGACTAATACCTTGATAATAAGCTAAATATTTAAAAAATAAGCATCCACTAGTATAGTTTGCATGTTCAAGACAAAATAATAAATCGTCATAAATATTAACATCTAAGGTTTTAACTTTTAATGTGGCTTCCAAAAAAATATTCTTAAAACTCAGTTTTTTTAAATCATCATTATAATATGTCTTAATCAAGGTTTTGCCATGAGATAAAAAAATATCTTTATTGGAATTATAATCAATAATAAATTCATAGATGGTCATCGGAAAAATTTTATTTAAAGAGTTGATTTTTTTGCTTCCTCTTGTAATCAATGACATATGACCATATTCTTTGGTAATTATTTGAATCAGATTATCATTCTCTCGATAATCCATTTGTGATAAAACCAATCCTTTAACTTTATCATTCATATTTATCGTTCAAGAAATATCCTAAATCCATTAATTTTGAATTCTTATTCATCCAGTCTTCTTCAACCTTCACAAATAACGACAAAATAACTTTTTTATGATAAATCGCTTTAATGTCTTTCGATGCCAGCATATTGATCTCTTTCAATTTATCGCCATGCTTGCCAATAATGATGCCTTTATGAGAGTTTTTGCCACATATAATATCAACATCAATATAAATTTTATTTTCTTTTTCACTGATATCAATAACTTTAGTGGCAACCAAATGTGGTATTTCTTCATGACATTTCAACAACACTTTCTCTCTTACGATTTCTGCAATTCTAAATTCCATGGTGCTACTGGTTTTTATATCACTTGGATAATACGCTAAATCATCGTGCAGATACTTTTTGGTAACTTCCAATAGTTCATCAAGGTTATCACTATTTAATGCACTAATAGGGATGATTTCATCAAAATCATAGGCACTTGATAACTCACTGATTTTGTTGATGAGTTGTTTTTTGGAAAGAGAGTCAATCTTGTTGACCAGTAAAAAAATCTTTGTCTTATATGTAAATAATCGATCCAATATTTCTCTATCATCGCCAGTAATACTCTTATTGATGTCGATAATGTAGTATATGATATCAACACCTTCAGCCTGAGCAATCGCTTCCTTATTCATATAATTGCCCAAATTAGAATTTGCATGATGCAGCCCAGGAGTATCATGAAAAACAATCTGATAGTCATCAGCATTATATATACCGATAATTGTATTTCTAGTCGTCTGCGCTTTATGTGAAGTAATAGATATTTTTTCACCCAATAGGGTATTAAGTAGAGTTGACTTGCCCGCATTTGGACGACCAATAATAGCTACGAATGCACTTTTCATTACAAATCCTCTTCGCTAAACTGCATAGGTAATAATTCTTTAATATTTGTTTCCATATAATCTATCTTATTAGAAAGAATAATTGGCGTATCCTGATTGATGAGTTCTGATAAAACTTGACGGCAAATGCCACAAGGAGCTGCTAGTCTTTTTCCGTCTGATACGATTGCAATAGCTACAATATCATCTTTTCGCTTACCGTTAGCATATGCTGAAAAAATAGCTGTACGCTCACCACAATTAGTAGCACCAAAAGATGCATTTTCGATATTTGCCCCTTTGTATGTACTGCCATCCTTGCACAAAACACATGCCCCAACATGATAATTCGAATATGGTGCATACGCATTTTTCATGGCTTCAAATGCTTCATTTATTAATAAATTGTAATTCATTTAACCTCCTATTGCTCTTCGAAACAAGATAATTATACATATCGCTAAAGACATAATACTGATACACAGCACCGAACCAGCCGATATATCTTTTATCACTTTTATCTTTTCGTTATAATTCTCATCAATTAAATCGCATATCTTTTCAATAGCTGTGTTGATAATTTCAAATCCAATAACCAAACCAATGCATAAAACGAATATGCACCACTCCAGACAATCTAAACGAACAATAAAACCAGCAATAACCGTCAACACACCAAGCAACAGTTGAATCAAAACCGCTCTATGCTCGCACGCGATAAGAAGTCCTCTAAAAGCGACTTTAAACTTTTGAAGCATTTCTTTCTCCAAGAATCTTCTTTTGCATATCAAACATCTTCTTTTCATCCTCTTTATTCATATGATCATAGCCCAAACAATGAAGAAGACCGTGAATGAATAAAAATAAAAATTCTCTTTCTTCACTATGTCCATACTCTAAAGCTTGACTTTTTACTCTTTTTAAATTGATGAAAATATCGCCTAAAATAATTTCTTCTTCTGGCATACTATAATCATCTTCACTGTCTAACATTGCAAAAGAAATGACATCGGTAACCTTATCAATATTTCGATAGTCCCTATTAATTCGTTTGATGCTGATCGGTCCAACCAATATCAAAGACAATGCATAATTTCCATTCATTTTATGCATTTTTAATGTTTTTTCAAATAATTCCTTAGCTAAATCATAATATTCTTCATACGATTTATCTCTTGTCTTGTTTATAATATCTAATTCGCATTTCATATTAATAATTATACAACATCTTAAAGTAAATGATAAAATGGATACATGGAAATTATTTGCCCAATTTGTAAAGAAAAACTTATTAAAGACGACAAACGCTATTATTGTTCTAATCGTCACTCATTTGATATCTCTAAAGAAGGATATGTCAATCTATACCTTAAAAAAGCCATTGACTCAGGTGATTCAAAGGAATCAATTACTGCTAGACATAGCTTTTTAAACAAAAACTATTATCTCTTTTTAAAAGAGAAAATGAATGAAATAATCACTGATTTAGATATCACATCGCTTTGTGATTTAGCTTGTGGAGAAGGCTATTACACTAAAGATTTAAAAGTTGAACATAAGACAGGCATTGACTTATCGAAGAAAGGCTTAAAAATAGCTTCAAAAAACGACCCTTCTACCACATATATCTTATCTTCCATTTTTCATACTCCAATCGAAGATAAAAGCGTTGATATGGCAATTACTTGTTTTGCACCAATAGCTAAAGAAGAAATAAAAAGAATTTTAAAGGATAGTGGCTATTTTCTTCTAATCAACCCTCATGCTGATCACCTTTATGAATTAAAGAAAGTCATTTATGAAAACCCATATGAAAATATTGATGACGACATTGATATCGATGGTTTAAAGCTTATCAATAAAGAAGTGATATCTAATAAGTTTACGCTAGAAAAAGAAGACTTGTATAATCTATTCAAAATGACACCTTACTTCTACAAAACATCTAAAGAAGATAAAGATAAATTAGATAACATTGATTCTTTAGAAATAACTTTCTCTTTTAATGTCTATTTATATCAAAAAATACAATGATGATAAAAGTAGATATTTCTCCAAAAATAAAAAAAAGATAGTTTCAAATGATATAAAAGTTATCACAACACATGGCAAAGGCTCAGATTAAAGTTCATTCTATAATCTTTATTTGCTATAATGGTTCTATGAAAAAAGTTGTTGTTTTAGGATGTCCTGGAGCAGGAAAATCATATTTTTCTAAAAGATTGACTAAATTAATAAATATTCCTCTATATCACTTAGATATGATTTGGCATAAACCTGACAAAACATATTTGTCTGACGAGGAGTTTGATATTCGCCATAGGGAACTACTTGAAAAAGGTTCGTGGATTATTGATGGCAATTACTTTCGCACTTTAGATGAAAGACTTAAATATGCCGATTGCGTCTTTCTTTTTGACGTTGATACCGATATCTGTGTTAAAGGAGCTCTATCAAGAATCGGCACCAAGCGAGATGACCTTCCGTGGTTTGAAGATAAAGTCGATGATGAATTCATCCAATATATTAAAGACTTCAAAAAGGATTATTTTCCCCGTATTTTAAAATCATTAGAAAACTATCATTCTGAGATTATCGTCTTTAAGAATCGCACAGAAGCTGATGAATATCTTGATAATTTAGCTAGCAAATATAATAAAAAGTAAAAGGTGTATCTTTTTGAGATACACCTTTTATTTAACTCAGTAAAATATTATTTATTAATAGTTTTCTTCTCTAAGCATGAAATATGATCTTGCATGGTTACATACAGGGCATACTTCTGGAGCTGAAACGCCTTTATGGATGTGACCACAATTACGGCATACCCACTCAACTTCTTCAGGACGATCAAATACTACGCCATTTTCAATATTTGCCAATAACTTCTTGTAGCGTTCTTCGTGTGTTTTTTCAATAGCGCCAACACCTTCCATAGTAGTTGCTATTTCTTCAAAACCTTCTTCTCTAGCTTCTTTAGCCATACGTGCATACATATCAGTCCATTCATAGTTTTCGCCATTAGCTGCATCTGCTAAGTTTTCTACTGTTGTAGGAACTGCACCGCCATGAAGATACTTGAACCATAATTCAGCATGTTCCTTTTCATTTCCAGCAGTTTCTGTAAAAATAGCAGAAATTTGTTCATATCCTTCTTTTTTAGCTTTAGAAGCATAGAATGTATATTTATTGCGTGCCTGTGATTCGCCAGCAAATGCCTCCATTAAGTTCTTTTCGGTTTTTGTGCCTTTTAAATCTTTCATAATTTCTTTCCTCCTGACTTGATTATAACACAGATAATTAATAATATTGTCTTAATAAGAGGTTCATTTTTATGAAAAAACATGGTGTAATGATGCAATATTTTGAGTGGTATTTAAATAGCGAACCACATCTATATAATCGAATAATTGCCGAAGCTAAAAACCTTAAAAATAGCGGTTTTACTGCTCTTTGGTTACCACCGGCATACAAGGGACAAGCCGGTGCAATGGATGTTGGATATGGCGCATATGACCTTTATGATTTGGGAGAATTCGATCAAAAAGGAAGCGTTGCCACAAAGTATGGTACAAAAGATGAATATTTAAAAGCGATTGAGGTATTACATGAAAATGAAATTGATGTATATGCCGATATGGTCTTCAATCACAAAATGGGGGCCGATGGCACTGAATGGGTTAAGGCAAGCGTTACTGATGCAACGAATAGAAATATCAATGTGGAAGATGAAGAATTTATTCAAGCATGGACATCATTCACTTTTCCTAAACGTAACAACAAATATTCTTCATTCAAATGGAATAAAACTCATTTTACTGGCGTTGATTTTGATAATCGCAAATCAAGAAGTGCCATATACAAAATCAGTAAACAGTGGAATCAAGATGTCGATGATGAAAACGGGAACTATGACTATTTAATGGGTGCTGATATTGATTTTGAAAACAAGGAAGTTATTCAAGAATTGTATTCTTATGGCGAATGGTATCTCAAAGAAACTAATGTCGATGGTTTTCGATTGGATGCTCTCAAACATATTGATAATCATTTCTTTGAAGGCTGGATAAAAAATCTTAGGAATATCTCTAATAAAGAACTATTTACGGTTGGTGAATACTGGTCAGGTAATGTCGATGACTTGGTTACATATCTTAACGAAAACGATAATGCATTGTCATTATTTGATGTTCCTTTACATTTTAAATTCTTTGAAGCATCAAACAGTAACGGTGAATTTGATATGGGTTCAATACTAAATGACACTCTTGTTTCATTAAAAAGCCAAAACGCTGTGACATTTGTTGAAAACCATGACACTCAAGCTGGTCAAGCACTACAAACTATTGTATCCGATTGGTTCAAACCCCTTGCCTACGCTATCATCATATTGATAGGCGAAGGATATCCGTGTGTTTTCTACGGTGATTATTATGGAATATCCAGTATGAATACCAAAAGTTTTAATAAAGAAATTGATTTAATGATTAAAGTTCGTCATGAGTTAATGGAAGGAAATAGAAATAACTATTTTGACCACCACGATATTATAGGTTGGACTTTCGAAGGAAACAATGACGCAAAAAGCGGTTTTGCCGTCATTATGTCAGATGGTCCAGAAGGCGAAAAATCAATGTATATTGGGCTTCAACATGCAAATGAAGTCTATATTGATATCACTGGTAATACCAGCAATGAAATACTGATTGATGAAAATGGTATCGGGCAGTTTAAGGTAAACGGCGGATCATATCATATATATGTTAATAAATCATTGATATAGCTCACTAAAAAATGCCTAAGATAAAATTTCAGGCATTTTTATTTTTTGTTATATTTATTGTCTTAATAATATCTAGCATTTCATCCGCTTCTTTATCAATTAAACCATAATTCAAGAAAGCTAAATATATATCGTTGCCATTATCAGAAAGAAATACATCGCTCCAATTATTTTGACCATTATAATAACCAATTGTTTTTATATCTCCGTTATTTAAGGTTATTTCTTTGTCACTTCTGCCTGTACCACAAACACCCATCATCTGATTATATTGGTATAAACTTGTATATCTTTAAAGCGTATTTATAAGAATCGCCTCGAGGTAATTCTTCATATGTCCAATCATTAGGGATTGTTAATTCAATTTCAATTCCATCAATAGTTTTATGATAAAGATATCCTTCTATTTGTTCGCTACGATTTGAATATACTATACCATTTAAACATTCTCTTGCTATCACACATACACATACAAGAAGTAGCATGAAAAAAATAATGATAGTTACACTTCGACTTTTTTTCATTTTGCTCTAACCATATATTTATATAATTGCATTTTCATTATAAAATCGACTTAGTTAGATTTTTGTTAGAAACTAATAAATGTTTATGACAAATGAAAGATTATTAAATTTTATTCTTTTGAATCTCTAAGTTACATTTTAATCTATCTGCTAATCTATCTGCTAATATAGGATAACCGCATTTTCTAGAAAGGCTAATTGCATATTCTAATAGATGAACAGCAGTTTCTAATGGCAGCTCATCTGAATTATCTACTGCCCACCAAGGCAAAGCTTTACATGTATGTTCTTTTTCGCCTATCAAAAAGGAATATCCGATGAGTAAATTATCTCGAAATACAAAGATATATTGAGGTAATTTGTCTTTTTGCGATTTTTCCATTTCCCTTTTTAGCGTTTTTTGTTTTCCTTAGGCAGGACAAAAACCAATATGAAACAATTGTTCTAAAACACTATCTCTTTCTTTATACGGAATATCCAAATAATTAATAATTGTTTCCAAAATTGTACCTCCAAACGATGAATCGCCAGTTACTCTTCATCCTCTTCTTTTTCAATATAGAAATAAAACACAGAATATTCTCCATACACCGATTCAACACCATATTCAAAGCCATGGGAATCAAGTAATTGTTTAGCTAACGATAAACCTATACCACTACCGATATGAAATCTTACATGCTCCTGATCAACTTTGTAATAGCGACTCCATATATTTTCGATATCTTCTTTTTTTATTCCTTGACCATTATCATAAACTGAAATCTTGTATCTGCTCTCTTCTTCTTTAGACATGATTTTGATAATCTTGTGTTCATTGTCATTATAATTTATCGCATTATTTAAAAAGTTATATAGCACCTGACCAATTCTTTTTTTATCAATTGTAATAATGGCATCTTCATCAAGTTCAAGCGAAAAATCAATACCTAAACTGCTACAATACTTCTGGTACTGATTATAGACATTAGTTAAGAAATCATTTAGCGAAACATCTTCTAAATTTAAAACAAGTTTTTCATTTTCGATGCGTGAAACATCTAATAAATCATCAACTAAAGAAGACAGACGTTTAGCTTCATTAATTATCACATTAATGTTTTCATCATTGTTTTCTTCTTTAATATCTCTTATCATCTCACCATAACCGACAATCATAGTAAGTGGTGTGCGTAAATCATGAGACACATTAGATAGTAATTCTTTTCTAGCTCTATCGGCTTTATTAATTTCTTTATTAGCTGCAACCAAAGTATCATTCAATTCTTTAAACTCGCTAGAATTATGAGAAGTTTTTGTATCGTCATATTTTCCTTTTGGCAGCTTTTTGACTTCGGTATTGATGCGTTTGATTGGTTTTATTATCATTTGTGAAATAAGCAAAGCCAATAATATCGTTACGATGATAATGATTGCAACAATAATTAAATATTGTGATTGAATAGTTGAGATGGTCGCGTTTAAAGGTTCAATAGTCGAGGAAACCATCACTACGATTGGCTGATTATATAAAGTTGTAACTTTTCCATATATAAATAAATCTTTATCATTAAAAGGATATGAAAGACGATAATTCTTAAATAGGTGACTGCCACCCTCTTGCTTTGTAATGTTTATTATATCATTCACTTGGTCATCACTTAAATTATTAAGCGCACATACTTGATTATTATTACGACTAGTAATTGATGTTAAATCGGTTTCTATTCTTACACACACTTCATTTAGATATGATGTTTCAGCAACCAACCCTTCAATATCTTCATCACTAATCCTTTTAACTAAAGTATCCGAAACACTTATCATATCTTTAATTTTACTGCGATAATAAAAATCATCTAGGAAAAATGTCTGGAATAGATATATTAGCCCTAATATCAACAAATCAAAAACTAATAAAATACAGGTAATCTTAAATCGCAAACTACGCGTTTTTTTCAAAGCGATAACCTACCCCTCTAATCGTCGTGATGTGTTTAGCATAAGGTCCAATAGCCTTACGAAGCAATTTCATATGAGTATCCAAAGTTCTATCATCTTTAAAATAATCATATCCCCATACTTTTTCTAAAATACTTTCCCTAGACAAGGCGATACCTTGATTTTTTAAAAGATATACCAACAATTCATACTCCTTTAAAGAAAGATTAATCTTTTCACCATCAACTGTTACAATTCTAGCTTGTAAATCAACCTTTAAACCATTAACTTCCAAAAAGTCATTGCTTTCATTATGCCTTTTCAAAATAACTTTTATTCTAAGCATTAGTTCCTTTAAAGAGAAAGGTTTAGATACATAGTCTTCACCACCAATATCAAAGCCATATATTCTGTCGTATTCTTCATTTAACGCAGTTAAAAAGATACATGGAATATCCTTGTTTTCTTTAATTTTTTGATAAGCTTTAAATCCATCCATTTTTGGCATCATGACATCCATAATAATTAAATCGTAGTCATTATTTTCACATTTTTCGACTGCATCAACACCATCTTTAGCCATTTCGATATCATATCCTTCATGTAAACCATACTTAGATATCATTTCTCTTATCTTTTCTTCATCATCAACAACCAATATTTTTTCATTCATACTTTAATCATAACAAAACCATGTGAAATATATCTGAAATTTTTAAAAGTCTCTTTCGAGACTTAAAATGTAATAACAGAAGCAACCAATTCATCAATATAATTGCTACTATAATCTTCAATTTTACCTTCATCAGATAAATTAGCTAACTCGGTATCTAATGGCAAACTAGCCAAAACATCCAAATTATATTTTTGACAAATGTTTTTAGTATCGTTATCACCATGAATCTTAATGATCTTTCCGCAATCCGGACATTTTACATATGCCATATTTTCAACTAAGCCAATCATCTTAGTATCAGTTTTTTGTGCCATAACAATAGCCTTAGAAACAATCATTGACACCAATTTAGATGGGTTGGATACCATTACCAGACCGTCTACTGGAATTTCTTGTAAAACAGATAATGCAACATCACTGGTTCCTGGTGGCATATCAATTACTAAATAATCTAATTCACCCCAATGCGCTTCAGTATAGAATTGAGTAACCATTCCGCCAATGATAGGACCACGCCACAACACCGGTGTATCTTCGCTTTCTAGCATCATATTGATAGATAATATTTTAATACCGTATTTATTACTCAAATTAGGGAAAACACCTTTTTCATCACCATATGCAGGTTCATGCATATCGAACATCTTCGGAATACTTGGACCTGTGATATCAGCGTCCATGATACCAACCTTATATCCCTTTTTAGCTAATTCTACTGCTAAAAGCGAAGACACCATCGATTTGCCGACGCCGCCTTTTCCACTTAAAACACCAACAATCTTATTTATTTTAGTATCTTCTAGTGGTACTTTTGGTTCGATTTGTCTTGAATTACAATTTTCATTACAATTACTGCAATCGTGATTACAATTTTCGCTCATTTTATTCCTCCTTTTGCATTATAACGTAACGGTATCATAGCTATGATACCGTTATTTATTATATTGATTTTACTTTTAATACTTCGCCATCTGGACCTGGCGTACTATTGAGATAATCAACAATAGCTTGCCTTTGTTCAGGCTTACATGGCCTACAATTCACTGTGTCAGTACTTTTTTCTATTAACGCACTCGCCAATCCACTACAGCCAGGATGTCCACAACTTCCACAGTTGAACCCTGGAAGCATAGACGTAACTTTTTCTTGTCTTTCATCTATCTCGACATAGAACAGTTTTGAAGCAAGCGACAATAATAATCCCAAAACCATACCAACAACCAACATTACTAATATAGCATTAATCATCTTTGTTTCCTCCCTTATAAGCTTCATCGTGAATAGGATGCGACATACAAGAAGTTATCTTACATCCATCACAGTTAGATTTTAAATTTTCGCAACCTTCAGGTTTTGGAGTCTTATGATTAAAATAATAGAATACTCCATACAAAGCTGCCAAAACAATAAAATAGATAATTGCCGACATTAAACAATACCAGCTAAACCGCTAAAGGCTAAAGCCATAAGACCTGCAACAACTAGTGCAACCGGATTGCCTTTAAATGCCTCGGGAACATCAGAACTATCAAGTCTTTCACGAATGCTAGAGAATAAATATAGCACTAGCATGAAACCTAAAGGTACAGAAATTGAATTAACGATTGTTTCAACTAAATTATAGCCTTGTGCAATATTGTCTTTTGCCACGAATAATACGACACAGTTAGTAGTGATAAGTGGTAAATAGATACCTAAACTCTTATATAATGGCGCACTATATTTCTTAATAAACATTTCAACAAATTGAACAAAAGCAGCGATTACCAAAATGAAAGTAATAAGTTGCATATATTCAATCTCAAATTTTACTAAAACACCATAATACAAGAAATATGTAATTAGTGAAGCACCCAGAATAACAAATGTTACCGCAAGACCCATGCCAATCGCATTCTTAGAATTTTTAGATACACCTAAGAACGGACAAACACCCAAGAATTTAGATAGCACAACATTATTGATAAGTATAGCGGCCAAAGCCATAGTTAAAATTTCACCCATAATTATTTAGCCTCCTCTTTCTTTTTCATATTCTTACGAATAACCGAGAATAATGCCGCAAAGCACGCAAATGTAAAGAATGCACCAACAGATGAAGAGAATAAAGAAATCTTGAATGGTTCCAAAGCTTCAATACTAAACGAGAATAAAACTTGTTCGGCATTGAATGGATTTACAAATGTAATTGCCATCGTCGCTAAAAATTCTCTTACAACCGATATTAACAATAAAGCGAAAGTATATCCTAAACCCATGCCTAAGCCATCAATGGCACTTGCTACCACACCATTTTTAGACGCAAATGCTTCGGCACGTCCAAGAATAATACAGTTTACTACAATCAATGATAAGAATACACCAAGCGATTTATATAATTCAGGCATAAACGCATGTACTAACATTTCTACAATTGTAACTAAAGATGCTATTACAACAATATATACCGGAATACGAATTTCATCCGGTGTAACTTTGCGAATGATTGATACGATGATATTTGAACAAATCAATACCAATGTAACACACATACCCATACCGATTGCATTATTTAATGTTGTAGAAATAGCTAACGCACTACACATACCTAAATAAAGACCGAATACTGGATTTTCTAAAATGAAACCATTTTTAAAATTTTTCCACATAAGTCCTCCTAATCACCTAGCGCCATACGCGCAGAGTTGATCATTTTCTTCATGGCTGTCGATGTTAAAGTTGCACCTGAAAGCATATCTACTTCTTCATCTTTTTTCTTGCCAATGTAGGCTTTTTCCACAAAGTCTCTTTCAAAGCAACGACTACCGAAACCATTTGTTTCTTGATTAGATAAGATAATTACATCAAGAACGGTAAGATCTTTATCCATGCCTATCAAGGCAACAATTGGTGTCGACGAATATCCATATCCCTCAACCTTTACTACATAGCCAATATCTTTAACTTCATAGATGCCCAGTACCGCATCATCGTCACCCGAGTAATCGATAACTGTAAATTCAGCATTAGGAAACATCAATTCTAAATTTGCCTTTTCAGAAGCGATATCATTTTCAGCAATTATCGGACTAGTGACATCATTTACCAAACTGATACATAAACCTGAAACAGCGGCCACAATTCCTAAGAATAATACTAATGTAATTGTTTTTTTCATATATGCCTCCTAGTCAATTATGATTGTGCTCAAGACCGCTTGCGCAGCAGCTATGGCAGACACAGAAGTATAGGTAGCGCCGCTCATCAAATCAACACTATCATCTATACCCTTTCCATTAAAACTCTCTAAATATGCATCATCAACTTTATCGCCAATACCTGTTGTATCGCCGAAATGTGTTAATACGATAGAATCAATCTTGCCGTCTTTCACCGTAATATCAAATTCATTTCTCGTATAAGTATCGCCCGTGTGGCTCACGCCACCAGCACCGCCGCTTTGAACATCGAGCAAGCCATAGCCTCTTACTGATACATGATAAGTTCCATCACCATTGTCGTTAACCGTGGCATCGGTAATTGTGGCGCTGTAAGCACTGTAATCATCATTTATCTTTGCCGGTTCAGGACAGCCGTTTAACACAAAATTAACCGCTGCATTAACTGACTTAGATGTATATGTAGCGCCACTCACAACATCGACATCGCTATCAAGATCAGCACCAATAAATTGATAATAGAATCCTTTGTCATCTACCTTATCACCTATGCCAGTCGTATCGCCAAATGAAGTAATCTCAACCGATACAACTGTATTGGTACTTGAATCAATCACAATAGTCATTTCATTTCTCTTATAAGTATCGCCTGTGTGACTTTCACCACCTGCTCCACCGTATTGCGTTCCTAATAAACCATAGCCTAAGGCACTCACTTGATATGTGTCGCCATCTTGAGATATTAATTTTGGTTTATAGATACTATAATCATCACTTAATGATACACTGGCTCCTCTGTTAAACTCAGGAACCAAGATACTCGTATATGTCTTGGATTCTAAACCCAACCCCATAACAACTATCAGGACAACGGATAAAATTACCATTCCGAATGTGCTGATGATGTTTTTATTGATACGGGCAACTTGTTTACCCGCAAAAAACTTATCAATAATTGGCGTAAGCATATTTGCGAATAGAATAGAGAATAATACGCCTTCTGGAAGATTAGCATAATATCTGATAACGATTGTAATGACAGCGGCAATACTTGCAAAAACAATCTTACCGGCTCTAGTAGTTGGATTAGTGACCGGATCAGTAAGCATAAATACAGCACCGAACATTGCACCACCAGTTAAAATTGAATATAGCGCATAATCAAAGCCAAGACCATGCCCCATACCGACAAATAATGAACCGAAGAACATTACACCTAAGTATGTAACCGGGATACGCCAATCAATAACATTTACAATAGTTAAATAAATGCCAAGAACAATGATCAAAATTGAACATGTTTCACCCATTGCCCCCTGATACATACCAAGGCCTAAATTAAATAACCCACCAAAATCATTTAAGAAAACCGAAAAATCACCAGATGAAGCAATTTGTCCAACACTCGCAAGAGTAGTGGCAGGTGTGGCGCTAGTGATTAGATCGGCTGAGATACTGCCTGCAAAACTCGAAAAAATAATCGCTCTACCAACAGCAGCCGGATTGAAAATATTTTGACCAAAACCGCCAAATACCAACTTGCCAAAGAAGATAGCGATGAAAGTTGAAACACCTAAGGCATATGGTTCAGTATTAACAGGAACCATTAAGGTTAAAATAATAGCTGTAACCCAAGGAAATGATGATTTTAAATAATCAATGACATTTTTGTGTGTGCAAAGTGCCCAAATAGTTTCGGTCAAACACGCTACTACAACAGAAGTAAGCATCAGTACGATAGCTCTAATTAAATACGCCTGCCCTAAAGTGAAACTGCGATATAGTGCAAAAGCATAAACGATAAGTAAAGCAATAGTAAGATGCATCATTATCTTAGCAGTTGAATAATTATGCCTAACATGAGGCGCTGCTTTATATTTTAATTCCATTCTTACACCACCTTATCTATTTAAAGCCATAGCTTTCTTAGCACGGCGTACACCTTCAGTCACTTCGATATTCGAAGGACAAACATATGTACACATACCACATTCAATACAATCCATTGGATGAAGTTTCTTTACCATATCAAGATCTTTAGCCTTTAATGCCTTGTTGATATTGACCGGTTCTAGACCACTTGGACAATGATCAACACATTGGCCACACCTTAAACAAGCAATACTTTTTACTTCAACATACTTTAAGACCGTAACTGCATTACTGGCAGCACCAATACACACTTCGTCTTTGATAACCGAAGTCCCCATCATTGGCCCTCCAGCGATAAGCGCAAACTTATCAGCATCATCTTTTAATCCACCACAAGCATTAATTAAATCTTTAAAACTTGTACCTACACGGCACAAAACATTGTGTGGTTCTTTAATACCATCACCAGAAACAGTAATTAACTTTTCATAAATTGGTAAGCCGGTATTCATTGCCCTCGCCAACATAATAGCTGTCGTAGCATTAGAAACAATGGCTCCTACTTCAATAGGAAGTTTTTCATATCGCTTGCCTAAAATCGAGAAAACCAAGGTTCTTTCCCAACCCATTGGATAAACATCTTTTACTGCTTTTACCTCAACATTATCGTCATTTTTAAATAATTCTTGAAGTTGAGGTATTAATTCTTTTTTACTCTCTTTAATACCAATGTAGCACACCTTAGCATTAGAAGCTTTAAGCATCGAAAGAACGCCTAATTTAAAGTCTTCCTTATTATCTTCTACCATTCTGGCATCAGCAGTAATATAAGGTTCACATTCTACTGCATTGATGATTAATGTTTCACACTTGTCAGTCTGATACTTGATGTATGAAGGAAAACCAGCACCACCACAACCTACAAGTCCCTTATCTTTCATAAAATCAATGATTTCTTCTCTTGAAGCATCTTTTCCTAGAGTAGGAAGTTCAGCTTTTGTATCGAGATGATCGTTTTCAATAACCACATGATCAACCGGTCTTAAACTAGAAGACATGCGCTTTTCGATACCTATCACTTTGCCTGATACCGACGCAAAAAAAGGCACATAGAAATGATCGTCTCTAACCGCAATACGATCACCGATTTTAACTTCGTCTCCGACATTAACAAGGCATTTTATCACTGCACCACCATGCATTAATGGAATATAAACTTTATCACCGGCTGTTAAATCAATTATTTCATTATGAGCGGTTAGTTCTTTATGACCATCTAAATGCTTCTGCATTGGTCCTATCAAGAACGCCATATATTATCCTCCTTATTCAATAGTTATATTTTAGCATATATGCTATAATAACTCCATTAAATTACAAGGGAGCTTTTGATGAAAAAAATCATCTTATCACTAATAACAATTACTTTTTTATTGTCGGGATGTAAACCATTAAATAGGTATAGCGACATATGTTATGACTGCGGATTCAACACTGTATGGAACTGGATAATCTATACTGAAAATGAAAATAAGAATAACCAGTACGAAGAGATGATTAAAGAATCAGTCATAAGATATAATAAATTATTTGATATATATAATAACTATGAAAATATCAATAATATCAAAACCATTAATGATAACGCCGGCATCAAACCGATTGAAGTTGATGAGGAAATCATTGAAATGTTGAAGATTTCAAAAGAGATGTATGAACTCTCAAATGGTAAATTTGATATTACTCAGGGTGCTTTATTAAAAGTTTGGCATAAGGTTAGAGAAGATGGTAAAACACTGAATGAATCGGGTGTTTATGGTATTCTTCCTGATGAAAATGACTTAATCGAGGCCAGCAAACACCATGGTTTTGAACATATCATAATTGATGAAGAAAATAGTACCGTCTATATTGATGATCCAGATATTTCGCTTGATGTCGGTGGTATTGCTAAAGGATATACCGTCGAAAAGATAGCTTTAATGCTCGAAGAAAACGGCATCAAACACGCCAGCATTGTCGGTGGTGGCAATGTCAGAACAATAAATGACAAAGCAGACGGCACACCATGGGGCGTAGCTATTCAAGATCCAAGAAGCAGTCAAGAATATTCATATGATGGTATTATCAATGTTTTCACTAGAAATAGTGCATCGGTTGTCACATCAGGAAATTACTTCAATTATTACATTGCTGAGGGCAATAAAAAAATGCACCATATCATCAATCCCGATACACTATATCCTTCAGATTTATATGAATCAGTAAGCGTTATTGTGAGTAATAGCGGTTTAGCGGATGCTTTAAGCACTTCGCTTTTCAATATGAATATCGAAGAAGGAATGAAGTTTATTCAAAGAGTCGAAGATTATTATGATGTTGAAATCGAAGTTCTTTGGGTATTGAGCGAAAATAATCCGGAAGATATCAAAACTCAAAATATCAACGGATTAAATGTCTATATGACTGATGATTTTACGAACTACACCATCAAATAAAACATTTATACATAACAAAAACGGAGTATAAAATATGAGCGAAAGAAAAACCGGTTTATTATCCTTGCTTATTTTAGCACTAGCCTTTCTGGCAATTAGATATCCATTATTCTCTTTTCACGGAATGAAATCCTTCCCACTCTTTCTTCTTTACATTGGTGTTATTGTTGTTTTCTTTTCAGGAATTGTTAAAAAAAGGAAAATACTTCCAAGTTTAACTGTCACCGGTTATATCATTGGATTTATCTTGGCTTATCTGTTTCAATCCGATTATGGAGATGGTTTAAATAATTTATGGATTATATGGTCATGCGTATATTTGATATTTATCATAATCGGTTTTATCTTCGAATATGCCATTAATAAAAAAGCCCATCAATAAGCGCTGCTTACCGATAGGCTCTGTCTAAGCCTTTTATAAAGGCTTTTATTATTCCTTACCCAATAGTTTAAACATCTTTCGTTTATAAACTTCAACTCCCGGTTGATTAAATGGATTAATATCCAGCAAATAACAAGTCATACCACAAGCCTTGAAAAAGAAATAAATCATATATCCAAAACTATATGCACTATTATCTTTTAGACTAAACTCGATATTTGGAACATTGCCATCATCACTATGAGCACTCAATGTACCTCTCATAGCCATTTCATTTACCCAAGATACTTTTTTACCAGATAGATAATTCATATTGTCAAGATTTTCTTCGTCATAAGGGAATGCAATATCTAACGGCATATTTTCAACAGTCAATAAAGTCTCAAATAAAACTTTTTTACCTTCTTGAATGAACTGTCCTAAAGAATGCAGATCAGTCGAAAAACACGCACTGGTAGGTAAAATACCCAAACCATCTTTGCCTTCAGATTCGCCGAATAACTGTTTCCACCATTCCGCAACCATTGTAAGTTGTAAGTGATATGTCACAAACATTTCAGCTTTATAACCTTGCTTATCTAAAATTCTTCTTGCGACTGCATATTGATAGGCCGGATTCTCTTTTAAATCTGGATTCGATAAATCTTCATAAGCTTTTTTAGCACCATTCATCAATTCTTTAATGTCAATGTTTAAAAGAGCCAATGGTAATAAACCAACAGCAGTGAATACCGAATATCTACCACCGATATCATCAGGAATAGTAAAGGTCTTATACCCTTTAGCTGTCGCCAAAGCTTTTAGAGTACCTCTGCTTTTATCAGTAGTGGCAATAATTCTATTTTTAGCATCTTCACCATATTTTTCATACATGAATTGTTCAAAGATTCTAAAGGCCAACGAAGTCTCGGTTGTTGTGCCGGATTTTGAAATAACATTCAAGATTACATTCTTATTTTCAATATGTTTTAAAACCTGTGAAATATAAGTGTGTGAGAATGTATTACCCACAAATATACATTCAATTCCGTCATCAGGGTATAAACCCCTAATCATTTCACTTGCTGCACGAGCACCTAAATATGATCCACCTATACCGCACACCAATAATGTATCGTATTTACCTTCTAAGCTCTTTTTGAGTTCAAGTATCTCTTCAAATTCTTCTTTATCGTAGTCTAAAGGCCAATTGACCCATCCAACAAAGTCATTACCTGCTCCGGTTTTTTTATGCAACATATCATGTGCTTTGTTTACTTCATCTTGAAAATCATAAATCGACTGTTCAAGTTTTGCGTTACTCAAATCTACTTTAATCATTTTCTCTCTCCTTTTTCCATATAGGCATCATTTTCTCGATTGATGAAAAACCTATTTTCTTATCAGGCATGGATACCGCTTTTACTTTTTTTAAATACTTTCTTTTATTCTGGCTCATTGCTTTAAATGAAAGCCTTAACTGCGAATGTTCATAATCAATGTCTATTACTTTAAGCATTACATGGTCATTAATATGCACAAATTTATTGACATCTTTTACATAACCATTAGATAGTTCACTGATATGAATTAATCCACTGACATTGCCATCAAACGAAACAAATGCCCCATATGGTTTGATACCTGATATTCGACCATACACAATCATTCCTATCTTGTAATCTTCAATTTTACTCATGTAATAATTATATCGCATTTCTATGCCCGTTTTTAGTTCTTTTACACATGTTTTAACTTCTTTTTAAACAAGAAATACATAAAAACATCAAAGCATAGTATTTTAAAAAACGGAGTAATATATCCATAGGTGTTGACCGATAATATAATGATGATATAATATATAGCATACTATGTAATAGTATGCTATATAAAAAGGAGTTGCATATGAAGCAGGAATATAAAAGAATACTTGGCCCACTCATCAAAAAGATTCATTGGCAAATTGACAAGATGGCTAATGAAGCATTTAAAGAGTGTGATTTAACAGCAAGTCAATCTGATGTTTTAAGATATTTGCATCATGCCAAATATAAGGGTTTTAGCATTAGTCAAAAAGACATTGAAAGACATTTAAATATATCTAATCCTACGGTGTCAGGTATTTTAGATCGCTTAGAAGATAAAGGATTTATCAACCGAATTAATGATCCTGATGATAATAGGAAAAAGCTTATTATTCAAACCGAAAAAGCCGACCATTTAAATAATATGATTATCGAAAAATTCAATACATTCGATGAGTACATGCTTTCATGTTTAGATGAAGAAGAAAAAAATCAACTATTTAATTCACTTGAAAAAATAATTGTCCATTTAAAGAAAGGAGAAGCTAATAAATGATAAAAACACTAATCAAAGAAGTAAAAGAATATAAAAAAGCAAGTTTTTTAGCACCTATCTTCATAAGTGTTGAAGTAATATGTGAAATGGCAATCCCTTTCACGATGGCTCGTATCATCGACCTTGGAGTTGAACAAAACGATATCAAAGCTATCGTCGTCAATGGTTTGTTGATGCTGGGATTATCGCTTTTAGCTCTTTATGGCGGAGCAAAAAGTGGAGAATATGCTGCTTATGCGTCTAGTGGATTTGCAAAAAATCTAAGAAAAGCTATGTTTAGAAATATTCAAGATTTCTCATTTGAAAACATTGACAAATATTCCACTGCCGGTTTAGTTACTCGTATGACAACTGATGTAACTAATGTTCAAAATTCGTATCAGATGGTTTTAAGAATTTGTTTTAGAGCACCGTTACTACTAATATGTGCAATGTTTATGGCTTTTAACATCAGTCCAAGTTTAACCATTGTATTTCTATGCGCCATCATTTTCTTGGCTTGTGTTCTATTCCTTATCATAAAAGTTACAACCAAAATATTCGATGTTGCCTTTGAGAAGTACGACCGCTTAAATGAAAGTGTTGAAGAAAATATAAAAGGTATTAGAACTGTAAAAGCTTACGTAAAAGAGAAGTATGAAACTTCTAAATTTAAAAAAGCATCTCAAGATATTTATAGTGTTTTCACTAAAGCTGAAAATCGTTTAGCATTCAACTCACCGGTCATGCAGTTAACTATGTATGCCTGTTTAATTACTCTTAGCTATTTAGGTGCCAAACTCATCGTTGTCGGTGATTTGACCACCGGTTCATTGATGAGTCTATTCACATACACCACAAATATCCTGATGAGTTTAATGATGATATCAATGATTTTTGTCATGATGACGATGTCAATTGCCAGTATGCGCAGAATTGCCGAAGTACTAAACGAAAAACCAACTATTGCTAATAATGACCATCCAATCATGGAAGTAAAAGATGGTTCCATCGTTTTTGATCATGTCTATTTTAAATATAAGGCGAGTGAAAAGGATTATAATTTAACCGACATCAACTTAAATATAAAAAGTGGTATGACTGTTGGTATTATCGGTGGTACAGGAAGCGCAAAAAGTACCCTTATTTCCCTAATATCCCGTCTATATGATGTCGATGAAGGACGTGTATTAGTAGGAAATGAAGATGTCAGAAATTATGACATCAAGACTTTAAGAGACAATGTCAGCGTCGTTTTGCAAAATAATGTCTTATTTAGTGGCACTATCGCTGAAAATCTAAGATGGGGTGATGAAAATGCTTCACTCGAAGATATTAAACGTGTGTGCAAATTAGCTTGTGCCGATGAATTTATTGATAAGTTTAAAGACGGATATGACACTTATATCGAACAGGGTGGAACTAATGTATCAGGTGGGCAAAGACAAAGATTGTGTATAGCTCGTGCTCTTTTGAAAAAACCTAAAATATTAATATTAGACGATTCAACAAGTGCTGTCGATACCCGTACCGATGCCATGATTCGCAAATCATTTAAAGAAGAAATACCAAATACGACCAAAATCATTATCGCTCAAAGAATTTCCAGTGTTGAAGATGCCGATATGATTATTGTTTTAGACGACGGTAAAATAAATGGTATCGGAACCAATGATGAATTATTTGAAAGCAATGAAATATATCGAGATATTGTAAATGTTCAAAAGAAAGGAGGTAACCTAGGTGAGTAGAGGAGGTTTTAAAACGAAAGTAAAATTAGAAAATCCTAAAGAATCATTATTTAGATTATTAAAATTTATATTCAAAGACTATAAATGGCAATGTATCGTAGTAGTAATCTTGATTTTTATCAGTAGTATTGCCAGTGTTATCGGAACTAACTTCATCAAAACACTAGTCGACGATTATATTGCCCCACTGATTGGCGTAGATAATCCTGATTTCAGTTTATTGATTAACGCATTAATGGTCATGGCAATGATATATCTTCTAGGTGTTATATCAAACTTTACCTACAACAGAATTCTGGTTAGTGTAACCCAAGGAACTTTAAAAAAAATTCGTGATATGATGTTTGAACACATGGAAAAATTGCCACTTAAATACTTTGATACTCATGTTCATGGCGATATCATGAGTATTTATACCAATGATACGGATACTTTAAGACAAATGATTTCTCAAAGTATGCCTCAATTCATTGCATCGGCAATTACTATCGTCGGAGTATTTGCATCAATGTGTCTAATCAACATCCCTTTAACCTTAGTGGTTATTTTGATGATAGTAGTAATAAAGAAAGTATCAAATAGAATCATTAATAATTCTGGCAAATATTTCGTTCTTCAACAAAAAAATCTTGGTACAGTCAATGGATACATCGAAGAAATGATAAGCGGTCAAAAAGTTATAAAAGTTTTCACTCATGAAGAAAAAACGATTGAAGAATTCGAAAAACTTAATGATGAACTTAATAACGCCAGCTATAACGCTAATAAATACGCAAACATCTTAATGCCAATTATGGGTAATTTAGGTTATCTCAATTATGTATTATGTGCCATTGTCGGTGGTTTGATCGCTATTTACACCGATAGTCTCACAATTGGTGGTTTGGCAGCCTTTCTTCAATTAAATCGTTCATTCTCACAACCGATTAATCAAATATCTCAACAATTAAATAGTGTCATCATGGCTTTAGCTGGTGCTGATCGTATATTTAAACTATTAGATGAAGAAGTTGAAGTAGATAAAGGAAAAATTACTTTAGTAAATGCGACTATTGTCGATGGTCAATTAAAAGAAAGTAAAGAAAAAACTCAGATGTGGGCTTGGAAACATCCACATGCTGATGGTTCGACTTCCTTAGTAGAACTCAAGGGCGATGTTAGATTTATCGATGTGGATTTCGGCTATAACGAAGATAAAATAATTCTTCACGATATCAATTTATTCGCTAAACCTGGTCAAAAAATAGCTTTCGTTGGTGCTACTGGTGCTGGTAAAACTACTATTACCAATTTAATTAATCGTTTTTATGAAATTCAAAAGGGTATGATTACATATGATGGCATCGATATTAGACTAATTAAAAAAGATGATTTAAGAAGATCTTTAGGAATCGTTTTGCAAGATACTCATCTATTTACTGGTACGATTATGGACAATATCCGCTATGGCAATCTTGAAGCCAGTGATGAAGAAGTCATTGAAGCTGCCAAATTAGCCAATGCTCATGATTTCATCAAACACTTGCCAGATGGATATAATACTGTTTTAACCGGCGATGGAGCCAGCCTATCGCAAGGTCAAAGGCAATTGTTATCAATAGCTAGAGCAGCTTTAAGTAATCCACCAGTTCTAATTCTAGATGAAGCAACTTCATCAATAGACACTCGTACCGAAGCTATTGTTGGATCGGGCATGGATAAACTGATGGAAGGAAGAACTGTCTTTGTAATAGCACATCGTTTAAGCACAATTAGAAACAGTAAAGTAATTATGGTTCTTGATCAAGGGCGTATTATTGAAAGAGGAGACCACGATTCACTAATTGATGAAAAAGGAATATATTACCAATTATACACTGGTGCTTTAGAACTTGATTAACTATAAAAATGGAGGCTAAAATAGATCGCTTCCATTTTTCATTTCTATCACATCTCATCTATCAAATCATTTTTAGTCTAATTGTGTTATACTGTTTTCTAGAGGTGAAAGATGTTTAATTCAATGTATCCTTTATGGTCATTTATTATAAGTGTATTATTGGCACAAGGTATCAAACCATTTATTGCCTATATCAAAACAAAAGTATTTGATTGGCGTTTGATTTACGCATCAGGCGGAGATCCTAGTTCTCATACTGCTGGTGTCTTTTCATTGTGCATGGCTGTTGGTTTAATAGAAAATTTTGATTCGCCACTATTCGCCACAGCACTAGCGTTTGGTTTAATCGTTTCATATGACGCAGCTAATGTTCGTTATTACGCTGGAAAGAATATTGTTTTAACTAAACACATTTCTCAGATATTAAAAGAAAAAGAAATAATTGATATTGATGATAATATTTATGAGGAACCAATGAAAGAAGTATTGGGGCATAAGTGGTCAGAAGTTTTAAAGGGCGCTTTACTTGGAATCATCGTAGCTTTTGTCTTATACTTATTTAGGAGTTAATCATATGGAAAAAGAAGAATTAATTAAGAGAACATTAGAAAAAATTCGTCCTTATATTCAAAGAGATGGTGGTGATATTGAATTCGTATCACTAGAAGATGATATCGTATATATAAGGGTTCACGGTGCTTGCATCGGTTGTGCATCGCTAGATTTCACAATCAAAGAAGGCATAGAAGCTATCTTATTAGATGAGGTCGAAGGAATTAAAGAAGTAAGGCTGGCTGAATAAATTAAAATCTCACTTAATCACATCATTTATATGTTGATTGAGTGAGATTTTTACTTTTTATTTAAAAAGCAATTGTCATCATGCGAATTAATCAAACCTATCGCTTGTAAATAAGAGTATATTATTGTCGTACCAACAAATTTCATACCTCTAGATTTCAGATCACAAGAAATAGCATCAGAAACCGCTGAACTGGTTTTATTATTTTCATATATTACTTCTGGTACATAGCTTAATAAATAATTCGCAAACAAACCATATTCACGAGTAATTTCTTTAAATATTTTGGCATTATTTATTGTTGCATTAATCTTCAACTTATTTCTGATGATATCTTTATTATTTAATAATTCACGAATCTTTTTATCATCATATTTTGATATTAAATCTATATCGAAATCATCAAAGGCTTTCTTAAAAGCCGTTCTTTTATTTAATACACATTCCCATGATAGACCAGCCTGAAACGATTCTAAAACTAACATTTCAAATAAGTATCGCTCGTCTAAATTCAAAACGCCCCATTCTTCATCGTGGTACTTTACATACAATGGATTATTTAAATTACACCATTTACATCGCATTATTTTTTCCCTGTGCGTCGATTATTTACGGTATAGAAAATACTTGACACAAGAGTGCAAGCCATCACAATCGAGCAAGCCTGAACCAAAGTGTTAATGCCTAGTCTAAGAGCTTCATTGATATTATTTTGCACCACTTCTAACATGGTATAGTACATACCACCACCCGGAACTAAGGGAACTAAGGCACAAATTAAAAAGATAGTACTAGGGCAATGCAATTTTCGTGCCAATATTTCTGATAAAAAAGAAATCAATAAACTGGCAATAAACAAAGACAACACTTCACTAATTCCATAAAGAGATAATATTTTGTATGTCACACCACCTAACATTCCTACAGTTCCAATAAAGGGAAGAATTTTTTTGGGTGCATTGAATAAAATACCAAAACCTATCGACGCAAAAAGCGCCATAAATCCCCGAAACATTAAAATACCCCCATTATCGAAATGACTACACCGCTACCAACCGCTAATGACACAGCAATAAAGATTGCCTCAGCTGTCATTGCCAAACCGCTTAAAAGATCTCCTCTAACTGAATCTCTAATTGCATTGGTAATTGCCAGACCCGGAACCAATAACATTAAACTAGATATAATCACAATATTTTGGTCGTATGATAATATATCGGAAAAAATAATCGCCATAAAAGTCAATATCGCTGCTCCAAATAAATGAATAAAAAAGGTTGATGGAAATATTTTAGATATTCTCTTATCAAAGATAGTAATGATGATACCGATTATCATTGCCATTATCGATTCACGAATTCCGCCACCAAAAAAGAAAGCAAAACCAAAGGTACATATCGCTGCTCCCGAAGCATTGATTAAAAGATTATCATGTTTTAAGGAATCAATTTCATCTAATAACCGATTCAGCTCTTGAATATCGATTAACTCATTGCTTACCATTCTCGATAAACTGTTGACCTTTTCAATCTTCTCTAAATTAGTATCTTTTTTATTTACTCTTTTAATATTATGAGTTAGTTTTCCATCTAAGCTAAAAGATATGATAAGCATTGTCGGAGTTGCATAAGCATCAACCACTTCTACACCATATGACAAAGCAATACGTGTCATCGTATCTTCTACCCTATATGTCTCTGCGCCACTTTCCAAAAGAATTCTTCCAGCTTTAGTGATAGCCTTAGCTAAATTATCATCAGTCAATCCCATAAATTATTTATCTTCGGGATATGAAATACCCTTCTCTTCTAATCGATTATTAACAAATTCTCTAACGAGATAATAGACAATCGCAAAAATAGGAACACCAACCACCATGCCAAAGACACCAAAATATGCTCCGCCAACAATAATCGCAAACATAATCCATAAACTAGATAAGCCCATTGAATCACCTAAAATTGTTGGACCAATTAAATTTCCATCAATTTGTTGAATGACAAGAATTAGAATCATAAAGATTAAAGCTTGGATTGGATCGATTATCAGTAGGACAAAAATACTTGGAATAGCCCCTATGAAAGGTCCAAAGAACGGAATAATATTTGTTACGCCGACAATGAAACTGATTAAAATCGCATAATCAATATTTAATAGTTGCATCGAAATAAAAGTCATAATGCCTATTATTACTGAATCAATAACTTTCCCGATGAAGAAATGAGTAAACTTCTCGATTGATAGTTCAATTACCATCGATATGCGGCTATGATGACGATCTGAAAACAAAGCCATTGACAGTTTAGTTAATTGTCTCTTTAAATGATCTCTATCAATTAAAATATATAAAGCCACAATGATACCGATAACAAAATTGCCGATACCAGTAAAAGTAGAAATGGTTGTCTGAACAATATTTGGCATGTACTCCTGCACAAAAGCCAAAAAACCACTAATGAATTTTGATAAGTAATCATACAACTGATTTAATAATTCCTGTGATATTACAAAATTATCAGAGAATAGTTCCATCCACAAAGTAGCATTGTTGATATAACCTTTAAAGGTTTCAATCAATTGACTGGCACTGGCAATGAGTTGTGGTATCAATATCGCAAAGAAAGCAGCGATAATAAAAATCATGATAATAACCGATATTATCGCAACTACGGTTCTTCTAAATGTCGGTTTTTTCTTAAAAGGAAAGTGTTTTTCAATACGATTAGCAAGCGGTATTAAAAAGAAAGCAAAAACAATGCCCCAAATAAACGGCGACATTATCGCAATAAACTTTCTTAAAAACGCATAGACAACATTTATTTCTTTGATAAAGAAAAAGAATAAAATTAGTATTATTCCACTAATTGCGAAGGTGTATATGTTTTTTTGAACATCCTCATCATTTAACCATTTTTTCATAAACTCATTATAACAATATTCATATCAAAAGAAATAAAAAAGGCGAAAAATTTCGCCTTAATCATTTAATACGCTCATGCAACGATCACAAAGTCCATCTTCATTATCGCTTTCAGTAATATTCCAACATCTTGGACAAACTTTACCAGTTGCCTTTTCAATCTTAATACCAACACATTCAAATCGTTCAAGCTGATCGTCAGTGAATGACACTTTAGATACAATTAACCATTGAGCAATTGTATTTGGGAAAGTAGTTTCTAGCAAGTTTTTATCTTCTTTAGAAGCATTTATTATCACATGCGCTTCTAAAGATTTACCAATTACTTTTTCTTGTCTAGCAACTTCTAAAGCCTTTAAAACATCATCACGAATAGCGAATAAACGAGTGAATTTCTCTTCGATTTCTCTTTCGTCATTAAAATGTTTAACTTCAGGGAAATGAGAGTAATGAACAGATTTAACATCTTCATGAGTGTAGTACTTCCAGATTTCATATGTTGTGAAAGCCAAAATAGGTGACCATAGTTTAGTTAAAGCATCAACTAGATAGTAGATAACTGATTGAACTTGTCTTCTGCGTTTATTGTCTTTCTTTTCAATATATAGAATATCTTTAGTGAAATCTAAGTAATATGAACTAATCTCATTAGTCATAAAGTTAGTCATTACACTTGTTGCCATAACAAAGTCATAATGTTCATAAGCAACTCTAGTCTTATCAATGACTTCATTTAATTTAATCAACATGTATTTATCAGTATCCTCTAAATCTTCATAAGCTAATAAATCTTGCTTATAATCAAAATCTTCAGGATTGATATTTCCTAGCATAAAACGGAAAGTATTTCTAACTTTACGATATTGTTCAGAAACTTGTTTAAGGTTACTGTCACCAATACGCATATCAGCTTTAATATCAACAGTACCAGCCCATAATCTTAAGATATCAGCACCATATTTATCAATAATATCAAGCGGATCTACAACATTACCAATCGACTTATGCATAGCTTGGCCTTTTGAATCACATACATAGCCATGTGATAAAACGCTCTTATATGGTGCGACATGATGATTAGCCACTGATACGATAAGCGATGAATTGAACCATCCACGATATTGATCGCTACCTTCAAAATATAAATCGCAAGGATAACTATAGCCACGAGCAATTAATTCATTCCATGAAGAACCCGAATCAAACCATACATCCATGATGTCTTTTTCTTTGGTGAAATTACCATTAGGAGATTTAGGATTTGTATATCCTTCAGGAAGCAATTCTTTAACATCCTTATCAAACCAAGCATTTGAACCTTCTTTTTCAAAAATATCTGCAATATGTTCAAATACTTCTTTTTCAATGATTGGTGTCTTATCTTCGTTATAGATGATAGGAATTGGAACTCCCCATAGTCTTTGTCTTGAGATGCACCAATCTTTACGATCTTTGATCATATTAGAAAGTCGCAATTCGCCCCACTCATTTTGCCATTTTACTTCACTGACTGCTTTCAAAAGATCATCTTTAATCTTTTCGATTGACGCAAACCATTGAACAGTAGCTCTAAAGATAACCGGCTTTTTAAGTCTGTCATCATGTGGATACGAGTGCGTAATCCATTCCATCTTCAGTAAATGTCCTAATTCATCAAGTTTAACCACTACATCTTTATTAGCATCCAATACAAACTTACCAGCCAAAAATTCACCAGCATCAGCAGTTAAACAGCCTTTTTCATCAACCGGACAATATGCTTTAATGCCATATTTTTGACAAACGATAAAGTCATCTAAACCATGCCCAGGTGCTGTATGAACACAACCAGTACCATCTTCATCAGTTACATGACTTCCTAAGATAATAACAGATTCTCTATCTTCATATAACGGATGAACACAAGTGATTCCTTCTAGTTCTTTACCCTTGAATGTTTTAACGATGCCTAGATTAGTTAATTCAAACTTTTCCAATAGTTCATCAACTTTAGTTTTAAGTACGATCAGCTTACCCTTTTCAGTATTGACAACAGCATATTCAAATAGTTCATTTAAACAGATAGCCAAATTAGCAGGAATAGTCCAAGGAGTAGTTGTCCAAATTACAAACTTTTCATCTCCTTCAAGAACACCTTTTCCATCTTTGACATCAAAAGCTACGAAAATAGTCGGATCTTTTCGATCGAAATAAACAATTTCGCTATCGGCAATCGCTGTCTCTTGATATGGCGACCAATAAATCGGTTTTAAACCTTGATAAATCATACCATCCAGTGCCATTTTAGCAAATGATCTAACTTGTCTAGCTTCAAATCCCTTTTGTAATGTGAAATATGGATGTTCATAATCGGCAACCTGACCCAAACGCTTCATAGTTGCCATCTGCTTAGCAATTTGACCATGAGCATATTCTTCACATTTCTTTCTAAATTCTATTGGTGAAACCTCTTTGCGATTAACTCCCAATTTTTGAATTGCATTTTCGATTGGCAAGCCATGAGTATCCCAACCAGGGAAATATGGTGTATAATAACCAGCCATCCCTTTAGATCTCACGATGATATCTTTAATGATACGATTAAGCGCCGTTCCAGCATGAAGATTACCATTAGCGTATGGTGGACCATCGTGTAAAACAAACGATTCATGTCCCTCATTACGTTTCAACATTTCTTCATAATGATTGTCATCTTCCCATTCCTTTAAAAAATTAGGTTCTTTACCGGGTAGATTACCACGCATCTCGAACTCAGTTTTTGGCATATGCAAAGTGTCTTTGTATTCCATTTTAATCTCCTTTCAAAATAAAAAGGTGGACCAAGGGCGCATAAAGCGCGGTACCACCTTACTTTTTTCTCCTCCTCTTAACGCGAGTAACGATAATGGCTTATCACCATTATGGCTCATGAGTGATTTTTCTTACCTTTTCACATCGATTTCCACCAAACATCGACTCTCTATAGTTAGTTATGTAAGAAACATGTCTCAATCTTTGCAAATATAAATGTATTATAGCACATCATGGTAGGAATTCTAGTATCTTTTTTAAATAATAATATATGAGAGAAATATGCTTAATAGTCTTATATTTACTGTTGATGTATTTTTTAAAACCAAGATATCAAATAATATCTGAAATAATAATAATTGATACATTCATGTATTTCATAAGGATTAGTAATGGCTTTTTAGAAACTGTACTGATCACTCTGTTATTTTTATCATCTTTAACTGACTTATGGTTTGAAGAGATATACACTTTAAATTCCTATGCCATCGCTATCATATCACTAGCGATGGCTATAACTTCCAAAATAGAGCTTACTTCCTTAATCATCGGATTAGCACTTCCCATCGTTTTAATAATAATCAATAAATTATATAAGCCTATTATCGGAGATGGTGATATTGAAATACTGATATTCATGACAATAATTATTAATCAAAAGATATACTTCGTCTTTAATCTAACTTACCTTTTGCTCGGATTATATGTTTTGATAAGTTATTTATTTTCAAAAGTAAAAAAGCAATACCCATTGCTCCCTTTTCTAAACATTGCCTTCTGTATAATATATTTTTCAACGCTAATCTTTTAGGAATAAATGCCGATTACTCTTTCTTATATATACTGTTCGAGTGTATTTAATGTCTTCGCCGTTTGTTTCGCCGATATAAAAATCAAAATCATCGCTATTAAACTCAGGGAAAAATGTATCGCCGTCTTCAACTATCATATCTATCTTTGTAATATACATTACATCCACTAATGATAAAGCTTCTTTATATAAATTATATCCACCTGAAATATAAATATCTTTATTACTAAATAAACTAATAGCTTCTTTTAAAGAACGAGCAGTAAAAAGATTATTTCCAGAATATTCTTTACTATTCGATACCACGATATTTATTCGATTAGGTAATGGATGACCGATCTCTTCATATGTTTTACGACCCATGATCACAATATTCCCGGTTGTAAGTTCCTTAAATTGTTGCTGTTCATCTTTAATATTCCAAGGTATTTTACCATTTTTACCTATTACATTATTTTTAGAACGAGCAACTATCAATCCAATCATTTCTAGTAAAATCCTCCATATTTTTTAATATTATATCATCGCCATATTTTCAATCATTCAATAAAAAAGCAAATCTATAGCTTGTTTTTCATTTATAGATTTGCTTCTTAATAATTTAATCATTTTTTACTTTATCTAGTATATTCTCAATCTTTTTGGCATTTTCGAGACTCTTGTCTTGCACAAAAACCAAATCCGGAATTTTTCTAAGTTTCATTCTCTTAGCTAACTCACTCTTCAAAAAGCCTTTAGCTCTTTTTAAAACTTTTAATCCAGCATCATTTCTTTCCTGCTTACCCAAAAAAGAAACATATACTTTAGCATAACTTAAATCACTGGTAACTTTAACTTCAGAAATAGTGATAAAACCTAAATTGGGATCTTTTAATTCAAAAGTTATAATATTTGATAATTCTTTAAGCATCAAGGATTCAATGCGTTCTAATCTTAAAGACATTATTCTCTTTCAACCTCTTGGTCTTGGAATGCTTCAACAATATCCCCTTCTTTAATATCATTAAAGTTTTCAATCGTTAAACCACATTCATAGCCACTGTTAACTTCTTTAGCATCGTTTTCAAAACGTTTTAAAGAACCTAGTTTACCAGTATAGACAACAATTCCATCACGGATTAATCGCACTTTACATTCTCTTAATATTTTGCCATCAATAACCATCGAACCAGCAATAGTTCCGACTTTAGATACTTTATATACTTTTCTGACTTCAGCCTGACCAATGACAACTTCTTCATATACTGGCGCAAGCATACCTTTCATCGCAGCTTCCATTTCTTCAACTGCTTTATAGATAATGTTGTGCAGACGAATATCTACACCTTCTTCAATCGCTTTCTTTCTGACATTAGCCGATGGTCTTACATTAAAACCATAGATAACTGCCTTAGAAACACTTGCCAACATAACATCTGACTCCGATATTGCACCAGCACTCGATCTGATGACATTCACTTTTATGCCGTCAACATCAATCTTCATTAATGAAGCCGATACCGCTTCAGCAGTGCCTTGAACATCAGCTTTAACGATGACTGGAATCTCTTTTACTTCACCTTGAGCAATTTGGTTGGCTAAATCATCTAATGACATAGCACTAGTTGCATTTCTTTCTCTTTCAACTTTAGCGGCAGCACGTTTTTCAGCTATTGCACGAGCTTCTTTTTCATTATAGAAAACTTTGAAATTATCACCAGCAACCGGAACATCATTTAAACCAATGATTTCAACTGGTGTCGAAGGAAGAGCTTCTTTGATTTCTCTACCCATGTCATCAGTCATTTTTCTTACTTTTCCATAACATGAACCAACAACAATCGGATCTCCTTGTCTTAAAACACCATTTTGAACAAGTAGTGTTGAAACCGGACCTCTACCCTTATCTAGTTTTGCTTCAATAACTGTACCAGTAGCTCTTTTTTTAGGATTGGCTTTTAATTCTTTAACTTCAGCTACAACCAAGATAGTTTCAAGAATTTCTTTGATGCCATCACCTTTTTTAGCGCTACAGTTAACAAATATTGTTTCTCCGCCCCATTCTTCAGGAATAAGCCCTAAATCAGCCATTTCATTTTTTACACGATCAGGATTAGCATCCGGTTTATCCATTTTATTGATGGCAACGATAATTGGCACATCAGCAGCTTTAGAATGATCTACTGCTTCTTTAGTTTGCGGCATTACACCATCATCGGCTGCCACCACGATAATTGAAACATCGGTAATCTTAGCACCTCTAGCACGCATAGCTGTGAAAGCTTCATGTCCTGGTGTATCTAAGAATGTAACTAATTTTCCATTAACTTTGACTTGGTAGGCACCAATATGTTGCGTGATACCTCCAAATTCTCCTTCGACAACCTTGGTTTTTCTTATCGAGTCCAAAAGGGTAGTTTTACCATGGTCAACATGTCCCATGATTGTAACAATTGCTGGTCTTTCTTTTAAATCACTTGGATCGTCAATTTCATCATCTTCAAGATTATCATCTTCTTTGACTTCTTCTTTGGTTGCATCAATACCATATTCAAGACATACCAATTCTACTGTCTCATCATCTAAAGATGAATTGATAGTTACCATCTTAGACAACAAGAATAATACTTTAATAATATCGCTGGCATTCTTATGAATTTTTTCAGCCAATTCGCTTACAGTAATACCCTCTTGATAAGTAATAGCTTCAACCTTCTCTTGAATTACTGGGCGTTGATTAAAATTGCCCTTATTTTTCTTGTTATTGTTATTTTTCTTATATACTTGTTTTGGCATTGGCACTCCTTCTTTCTATTTCTTTATTTAAACTATCAGAAAAACCTTTATCAGTTATTCCGATAGCCACGATATGACTCTTACCTACCGCGTTAGATAATTCAGCACTGGTATAGGTAGATATACAAGGAATTTTGTAGTAAAAACATTTCTTTTCAAAACGCTCTTTAGTTTTATTAGAAGCATCACTTGCAACAAATAACAAGTGAACTGATGACATATTAGATATGAGTATTTCACCCATATAAACCTTTGATGCCCTATAAGCCAGACCTAATGTTTGAATAAGTTTATCCACAAATAGCTTTTTCTATCTCTTGATAAACTTCTTCAGAAATTTCTACTTCTAAGGCCCTGCTTAAAGCTTTTTTTTGTTTTGCGACCTTTAAAGCCTCGATATCTTTTTTAAGATATGCCCCTTTACCATTGCGTTTACCAGTTAAATCCACCTCGACATTGCCTTCTGGTGTTCTAACAATACGCAACAATTCTTTTTTAGGAAAAGACTCGCCAGTAGCAACACAACGACGCATTGGAATCTTTTTCATTATTAATCCTCGTCGTAATAATCCTCATATGCATCAAAGTCAATGTCATCGTTAATCCAAGAATCTTTAGATTCTTCCTCTTCTTGAAGTCTAATTTCTTCTAATTCTTCTTCGGAATACTCAACCTTTAGGGCATGTTCCTTGTCTTTCTTCATATCTTTAGCTCGGATACGGCGATCATCTTCATCATTCTTCTTACGGCGTTTCTTTTCAACCGGTTTAGTTTCTTGTTTAGACGCATCAGCATAATCTTCAAATTTTGACTTGTATTCCGGTTTTGGTTCAAGTTTAATTTTACGTTTTGGTTCTTTAATTGATTCTTCTTTTTCTTCTTCAATCGTTTCTTGTTTAGTTTCGGTTTCTTCAACAATTTCTTCTTTTACTTCTTCAACCGGTTCTTCTTCACCAAAGACAACGATTTCTTCTTCAGGCGTTTCGGTTTCTAATTCTTCAAATACTTCCTCAATCATACCCGTATCATTATTCTCAACCTCTTGATCGAATTCCTGCTTACGTTTTAGAGCCTCTTCTTGAAGCTGCATAAACTCTTTAGCTTCTTTTTCTTTACGAATTCTTTCTTGATCAAGCTCAAATTCAGCTACTTTAGCTTCAATATCAATTCCTAATTCTTTGATTTCTGAAACGGTCTTAATATCAATCTTGCGATCAGTCAATTTAACAGCTAATTTAGCGTTCTTACCTTTTTTACCAATGGCAATAGATAATTGGTCATCATCTACAACCACCAGCAATGGACGATTGTTACGTTTTAAACGTTTTTCTTTTTCTTCTTCACTCAAGTTCTTCAAATCTTCATCTTGATAGAAACAAGCTTTAACTTCGGCAGGCGATAATGCATTTTTAACTAGCTCACCAATATTGTCATTCCATTCAAAAACATCGATTTTTTCGCCTTTTATTTCCGAAATAACACCTTGGATTCTGCTGCCTCTTGGTCCGATACATGCACCGATAGGATCGATTTCTTCGTTGCGTGTATATACAGCCATCTTAGTTCTTTCACCAGCTTCTCTGGCAATGGCTTTAATGACGATGATACCTTGTTGGATCTCAGGAACTTCTTTTTCAAATAGACGCTTTACAAACATTGCATCAGCACGAGATAAAACAACTTGCGAACCTTTTGAGTTTTTAGACACCTCTTTGATAATGGTCTTGATTTGCATACCTTCATGATATACTTCACCAGGAATCTGTTCGGTTTTTAATAAAATACCGATAGTATTTTTAATATCTACAAGCACAAATTTATCTTCAACTGTCTTGATAATACCACTGATTAAATCAAATTCTTTATCTTTATATTCATCATAAACACGTTGTTTTTCATACTCTTTAATCTTTTGTTTAAGCATGTTTTTAGCGACACTGATTGAAGTTCTGCCGATTTCGTTAAAATTTACTTCTCTTGTGATAACATCACCAATCTTTGCATTCGGATTAATTAACAAAGCTTCGCTTAATTCAATGTCTAGAGTTTCATCAAATTTATCGCTTTCATCTTCAACAACCGTTAAGTCATGAAATATTTTCATTTCCTTTTGATCGATTTCAACTCTTACGACAGCAGCTGGTGCATCAATATGTTTCTGATAAGTCTTTACGATTGCTTCTTTAAGAGTTTCTAAGACAAATTCTGGATCTATCTTTCGATCATCTTCAAAAATGCGCATTCCATCAATAAAATCTTTGTTTTTTAAACTAATACCACTCATTTTTTTACTCCTTTAAAATTTAATTGCATAGCGTATTCTTTTAATGTTAGATTTTTTTACTTCTTTATTCTTGAAAAGATTTTTATCTCTGACTTTAAGCAATAAATGTTCATCACTTATTTCCAATAAATCCCCTTCAATACTTTCATTCTCACTAAGGTCGATATGAATATACTTGTTTATAGCTTGACCAATTTCATCAATGTTGATTTTTCTTTCAATTCCAGCCGAAGAAACATCTAAGATGTAGTGTTCATCGCTAGTATCAATTTCATCTAATAGATTAGATACTTTTTCAGAAATAATCGATATTTGATTTAAGTCCAGACTCTCATCGATTTCAATCGCAAGTATAAGTTCTCCCTGTTTCTTATAAATACGCATTTCATAAAGATGATAGCCATTGTCATTAAGACATTTTTCAATGCTCTTTTTTAATAGTTCCTCTTGTAACATTCATCCTCCCAAATAAGAAGGAGCGAAAACTCGCTCCTTTAATGTCTAAATAATACAATATTTTTTTACAAAATGCAAAGGTTATCAGAATAGAGATATCTGATCCGATTCTTCCATGCCATCCAGTACATGTAAACTCTCCAATTTCTTCATCAGAGTTTGAGAGAGCTGGGTTCTGTTCAATAAATCTTCTTTTGATACAAATTCTCTTTCATTGCGTGCTTTAATTATACTCTCGGCAACGTTTTCTCCTAATCCGTCCAAAATGACAAAAGGCGGAATAATCTCATGATGATCATTAGGATTGACTAAAAACTCTGTCGCAAGCGAACGATTGATATCAATATTTGACAATCGATAACCACGAGAAGTCATTTCGTAACATACTTCCAAAGTATTGTAGATATCAATTTCTTTCTTGCTGGCTTTTTGACCCGGTTCACTCGATTGCATCTTTTCACTAATTTCATCCATTCTGGCTTTTATCGACTTAGCGTCTTTAACCATGGTTTCAATCTCATAAGCATCGCAACGCAAAGTAAAGAATGACACATAATAATATTCTGGATAATACACTTTAAACCAGGCAATGCGAACTGCCATAATTACATAAGCAGTGGCATGTGCTTTAGGGAACATGTATTTTATCTTCTTACATGATTCGATATACCATTTAGGAACATCATGCTCAATCATCAAATTCTCATGTTCCTCAGATAATCCCTTACCTTTTCTAACCTTCTCCATAATGTCAAATGAAGCCTTGGAAGGTAAACCATATGCAAGCATAGTTGACATAATATCATCACGACATCCAATTACATCTCTTAGAGCGATACCTTCATCAACTAAATCCTTGGCATTATTATTCCAAACATCAGTACCATGTGATAAACCAGAAATCTGTACTAAATCAGAGAAATTCCGGGGGCTAGTTTCTTCTAATATCCCTCTTACAAATCGCGTTCCAAACTCCGGCAAGCCTACCGCTCCAGTCTTTTCATTATAATCGGGATTGATTAAACCTAATGCCTCAGTATTTGAGAAAAGCGACATAACCTTTTCATCGTTCATAGGAATAGTTTTAGGATCAATTCCGGAAATGTTTTGCAGTAAACGCATCGCCGTTGGATCGACATGACCTAAGATATCAAATTTTAATACATTATCATGAATTTCATGGAAATCGAAGTGAGTTGTACGCCATGTAGCGCTTGGATCATTGGCAGGATATTGAACAGGGGTAAAATCATAAACATCCATATAACTAGGAATAACGATAATACCGCCTGGATGCTGACCGGTAGTCCTCTTAACTCCTTCGCATCCTGATGCTAAACGCTGTCTTTGCGCTCTAGACATATTGGTGATGCCTTTTTCTTCACAATACCCAGAAACATAACCAAAGGCTGTCTTTTCAGCGACGGTTGAAATGGTTCCGGCTCTAAAAACATGATCTTCACCAAATATTTCTCTAGTGAATAAATGGGCTTTATCTTGATAATCGCCTGAAAAATTAAGGTCAATATCCGGTACTTTATCTCCATTAAATCCCAAGAATGTTTCAAATGGAATATTTTGACCATTGCCCTTCATCATGCTTCCACATTCTGGACATTTCTTATCTTGAACATTATATCCGGACATGATTTTCTTATCTTCTATCCATTCCAAATGTTGACACTTCGGGCAAACATAGTGAGGAGGTAAAGGATTAACTTCGGTAATACCTGATAAAGTAGCAGCTAGAGAAGAACCTACCGATCCTCTCGAACCAACAAGATATCCTTCCTGATTACTCTTTTTCACGAGTAAGTGCGATACATAATAAATTACACCGTAACCATTACCAATAATCGAATCAATTTCTCTTTGAATACGTGCCCTTATAAACTCATCAAGTGGTTCACCATATATTTTTTTAGCATTTTCCCAAATGATATCAATTAACTTTTCGTTAGACCCCTCAATAACTGGTGTATATAGCTTTGAGTGAATAGGTTTAATCTCTTCGCACATATCAGCTATCTTTTTAGGATTATTGATTACCAAATCTTCAATCAATTCTTTATCATTTAACCAGCTAAACGCATCTAACATCTCCCTTGTGTTTAAAAAACGCTGATCGGGAATATTCTGCTTTTTTCTAATTTCCTTGTTGAAAGTAAATAGCGGATGATGGACACCACCAATGCCTTGTGCATTGACATAAACATCACGCAATATCTTCTGTTCCTTAGTTACATAGTGAACATCGCCCGTCGCGACAATGATTTTTCCTTGTGCCAATGCTTCATCAATGATATCTCTTTGATACTGTTTAAGACGTTCTAGATCAAAACTCTTCCTATCCTCAATTAAGTGACGGTAGTTTTCAAGTGGCTGTATTTCGATATAGTCATAAAAACTAATCGCTTTTTGAAGTTCTTCCTTACTTCTGGTCGATGCAATTTCAAATATTTCGCCATTTAAACATCCGCTACCAATTAACAAATTTTCACGATATTCATTTAAAGTTTTTCTCAATATTCTCGGTTCAGCAATGAAATCTGAATCGCCAGATTTAGTATTTGCTTTTCCAAAAATGGTAAGAGTATCAGTATTAGATATTGACACTAACTTGAATAAATCTTTTAATCCTGCTTTATTTTTACACAAGACATTAGTATGATAAGCAAACTTTTTAACATAAGCGTCTTCGCCTTGGAAATTACTTAAATCTTCTAGCGTTTCAACACCATTATTCTTTGCATCTTTCAACATTAAGTTAAACACTTGGGCCAATACTTCAGCATCGTAATCAGCTCTGTGCGCTACTTCTTCATCATATGATACTCCATATTGTCTTGCGACATGTCCTAGACGATATGAACGACGATTTTTAAATAGACTCTTAGAAAAATCTAAGGTATCAATAACTGGATTATCTAATGTTTTTTCACCAATACGTTTTAATTCTTCGTTTAAAAAGCCATAGTCAAAACTTGCGTTATGAGCAACTAAGACTTTGCCATCAATAAAATCGAGTATCTCTTGATATGCCTCTTTAAATGTTCTAGCATCCTTCAAATCTTCCTCGTGAATGTTAGTTAAATCACTAATTGTTGACGATAATGCGATTGGCGGTTTAATAAAGAAATCTTTTCTTTCCTTGACTGTACCTCTTTCCATTAGCACAGCACCAAATTCTATGATGTAATCATGTCTTGTCGAAAGACCCGTTGTTTCTAAGTCGAATACTACATATTCTGCTGTTTGCAGTAACAAATCCTTGCAGTTATAAACTAAATTCAGTCTATCATCAACCATATTAAACTCAATACCATATAAAACTTTAAATTGACGATCCGGATTTTTCTTTAATAATTCAGTTACTTTTCTTTGGGCAGGTGGAAAAGCCTGTACATTTAAGTGATCAGTTATGGCAACTGCCTCGTGCCCCATCTTAAATGCTGCTTCTACTATTTCACCAGCTTCACAAACACCATCCATTTCTGACTTATTAGTATGAGCATGTAACTCAATACGCTTTTTATCTTCGTTGTCAAAAATAACTTCTTCTTTTTCATAAAATTCAATCTTTTCTACTTCAAATATATAATCATTTACATACATATCAAAACGATAGTTGCCACTAAACCACGCACATTTACCCTCTTTATTCTCTTCTAACATCTCTTTTGACATCTTAAAAGATTCATTAGCTTTAACAATGCAGGCATTAGTCTCATCTTTTACATAAATAGTTTGTCGAAGCTTCCCATCTTTTGATACTCGATTATCAACTTTAAATATTTCGCCTTTGAACTTAATACTATATAATGTATCAGATAAATCATCAATCACCACTTCAGAATAATTCTTTGACTTTCTTGGCTGAAATTTTGGCTTTTCATCTTTTCTATCCTGCACCATAGGTTTTGGACTATGTTCAATGTTTAATTTGACAACCTCTTCTTTAAATTCATTCTGTTTTTTTAAATCCATCTTAATGTCTTTGTCATAACCTAAGTCTTTAAAGAAAATCTTCAAATCTTCCAAAGCATCTTTATCATTTTCATAATGTCCTTCATCTAATGACGAAATGATGATTCCTCCATCACAATTTTTGGCCACAAATGATAAAAAAGCCCCATTATTTTGATGAGCGTAATATTTCAAATAGGAATTGACTTCTTTGATTGGAAATTCATGGTCGCTAACCTCAAAAACAAGTGAAATATCTTCTTTACATAAATCTTTAAAATAATCCAACAAATCTTCATATAGAGAAAAGGGAAGTATTTTAGTATTTTTAATTTTAAAGATAATCAGGTTTTTGCGACGATAATAAAAAACTTCTTTAATTTCAAAACTGTCAAAAAAGGATATTTGTTCAGCAAGATATCCTTTTTTTTCTAAAAAATTACTAATATCAAACTTCATGAAATATCCTCCTTAAAACGAAGAATCAATTAATTCCTTTAGTTTTTTCGCATCCCCAATGCAATGCGAAACAGTACTTGGACCGATATTGGCATCCCCAACGGCATATACCCTATCATAAGAAGTAATATGATTATCTATTTTCATATCCTCATATAATGGAAGATATTTCTGTCCGATCGCCATAACAATTAAATCAGTACTAACGGTGTATTCGCTATCTTCTTTAACTGTAACACTAGCCCGACCGCTTGCATCTTTCTCGCCCAATTCCATTTTCACTAGGCTAACTTCAAGTGAACCATCAGAGTTTTTAACTATTTTAGTTGGATTTGATAAAGTGTTTAATACAATGCCATCTTTTTTCGCTTCAGTTATTTCAGACAAGTTAGCTGGCATTTCTTTTTCACTACGACGATAAATAATGGTAACATCTTTTACAATTCTTTTTAAACTTCTAGCTACATCAATAGCCACATTGCCTCCACCTACTACCAATGCTTTGCCATAAGCATAATCTTTGTGTCTTTTTAAAACATTTAAATCATATAAGACCTTTAGCCCGCTCAATGAGTATTCTTCACCTTCGATATTCATCTTATTTTCTTTTCTTGCCCCAGTAGCAATCACTACTCTATCGTATCTCTTGAGTAAATCTTTGATATCTATGTCTTTGGGAATAACGGTATTAAAATAGAAATTAGCCTTAAATTCAATCAATTCATCATAAATATTTTTTAAAAAGCTGTGATCAAATCTGAATGGTGGAATACCTGTTTCAATAGCTCCGCCTATAAACTTTTCTCTTTCATATATATCAACACTATAACCATCGATAAGCAACAATTTAGCTAAAGATAAAGAAGCAATGCCGGCACCAATGATGGCAATTTTTCTTCCGTTAGACTCTTTTATCTGATACTTATATTCACTATTATCACTGATATATTTTTCTATCTCATGAACCAATACCGGCTGACCTTTAAAATGTTTAACACAATGACCTTCACATTGTTTCTCATACGCACATACACGACAAGTGATTTGTGGATATGGATTTTCACGATACAAAATATCTTGTGCTTCATTTAAATCATCTTCTTTTAAAGCCTTGATGAAATCACGAATTTTATTACCAACTGGACATCCTTTTTCACATAAAGGATTAGGGCATGACAAGCACTCTTTAATAATATCTTCTATCATAAAGCCATCTTTTCTAATGCGTCTTTAGCAGCATTTTTCTGTGCATCTTTTTTACTTGAACCCTTACCGCTTCCATAAACTAAACCATCAACCTTTACCACGACAGTAAATTCCGGATTATTGCTTGGGCCAACAATATCAATAACTTCATAATCAATAGACCTTCTTGAATCAGCTTGTACATATTCCTGTAGCTTAGTCTTATAATCTACTTCTTGCAGATCATAAATATGATGTTTCATAACAATATCTAATAGTTTAAAGACATTGGCAATATCTGTATCGATATAAACTGCACCTATAAATGCTTCAAACATATCCGCAATAATAGAGTCTCTATCTCTGCCACCCATTTTTTCTTCGCCAATTCCAAGTTTAAGAAATTCATTAAGCTTATATTCTCTAGCTATCTTCGCCAGCATTTTTTCACAAACCAAATTAGCTCTTCTCGTCGTCATTTCACCTTCTTTTAAAGGCGGATTGATTTCAAATAGCTCTTTAGCAGAATAAATCTGTAATACTGCATCACCCATGAATTCCAATCTTTCATTATCATGTAACTCACCACGATGTTCATTTACATATGAAGAATGAGTAAAAGCTTGAGCAATTAACTCTTTGTCTTTATAAACTATTCCATGTTCATTTAAAAAATCAAAAATTTCCATATTTCAATTATACCTTAATCTAAATTATTTAATGTTGCTAAAGCACTAATTTTTGCACAATAATTTTTATACTCAACATTTTCTTTGTCAATAAGCATTGCTTCAGCATCTTCTTTTGCAGCATGAATAAAATCTATATCGTTTACAATGTCACCTAAAATAAATGGCGGAAGTCCACTTTGTCTAGTTCCTAAAATATCGCCGGGACCCCTTAATTTTAAATCTTCATTAGCGATATAAAAACCATCATTAGAACTAGTCAAAACTTTTAATCTATTTAATGCCTCTTTATCTTTACTGGCAGTTAAAAGATAACAGGTTCCTTTATGATCCCCTCTTTGAATACGGCCTCTTAACTGATGAAGTTGTGATAAACCAAAACGATCAGCATCATAAATAATCATCATTGTCGCATTTTTAACATTCACACCAACCTCAACCACTGTCGTCGAAATCAAAACATCAATCTTTTGATTTAAAAAACAGTCCATCATTTCATCTTTACTTTTCTGATCTAATTTACCATGTAAAAGTCCTAATCTATAAGGCTTCATAACTTCAATTAATGAATTATACAAGCTTGTCGCATCTTTTACATTTAAATAGTCGCTTTTATCAATAGCCGAAGCAATGATATAAACCTGCCTTCCTTTAGACAAAGTATTTTTTATATCATCCATGATAGATACAATACTGTTCTGTTCAATTAAGTAAGTATCGCACCCCTTTCGCCCTGTTGGCATTGACTCAATCGTTGATACATCCATATCTCCATATATTGATGAAGCCAAGGTTCTTGGTATCGGAGTAGCTGACATCAGTAATAAATCAACGTCTTTTCCCTTATCTTTTAATTTTCGTCTTTGTTTAACTCCGAATCGATGCTGTTCATCAGCAATCACCAATCCTAAATCATGATATTCAACATCATCAGAAAACAAGGCGTGTGTTCCGACAATTATATCTATTTCGCCATTTTTAATTGCTTTTTTGACTTTATCACTATCTTTCATATCACTATAAAGTAAAGAAATATTTAAATCGCCTAGTATTTCTTTAATTGATACATAGTGCTGTTTAGCCAAAATTTCTGTCGGTGCCATCAAGGCTCCTTGTTGACCACTTAAAACTGTCGCATATAAGGCAATAATCGCCACTATCGTCTTTCCTGATCCGACATCGCCCTGAACCAATCTTGTAATTGTGCTAGGCAAAGATAAATCATTAAGTATTTCATCAATACATTTTTTCTGATCTGTAGTTAATTCAAACGGAAGACTATTTATTAGTTCATATATTTTTTCTCTATTAAAAACTTTAGGCTTTTTATTAGTTAAATTATTGTTTTTGATTTCTTTTAAAAGTGTATAAAAACGCAAAAATTCATCATATTTCAAACGGCTAATAGCCTTTTTCAAGCTCGATTTGTCACTTGGGAAATGAATTTCTCTAATCGCTTTTTGTCTATCTATTAAATGGTGTTTTCTTATTAAATCAGAAGGCACGATATCATCAAACGAATATATTTCCAAAGCTTTTTTCATCATTGCGACGATATCACTTTGTTTAACCCCTTCGCTCAACGAATAAATAGCTTTGATACCAAGCTCATCATTTAACTCATTAAACGAATAGTTTAAAGCGGTAACTTTATTTCCGCCTTCATATTTTCCCTTAACAACAATAGTATCGTTACTAACCTTTAACCATGGACGATTAAATATTGTGACAAGTAATTCTTCTTCGTCAGATATCACTTTAAAACGAGTTACTGATTTTCTACCATAACGAAAAGTACTGGGACTGCTAATAATCAGCCCTTCAAATGTAATGGTTTCGCCAATCATCCATTCATTAAAAGGTTTAGATATATTTTCTTCATAACGATAGGGATAATATTCCAACAATTCTTCAACACTTTTTATATCCAAACTATCTAATATCTTTTTGCGTCTTGGAGTTAACTTTAACACTTCTAAATTCATATAAGTATTTTATCATTATTGTTTATAATCGTCTAAGAATCTATTTTCGTTTAGTAAAAAATCTATCAATCTTTACCAATCATTCATTATCGATAAACAAATAAATATAGATAATGCGAATGATTTTAGCCCTTCAAATATCGTTCCTCACCATGACTTTTACCATATAAAAACTACGAAACGAGTGCAATTTATGCATCTGTTTCGTAGTATATTATTCATTAGAACTTACTTTCCATCAATACAATCAAATTTAATTAACAAAATTCTTATCAGATTCCTGATTGGCTTTTTATTTTGTTATTACATGATCGATATCTACTAATAAATCTAATTACTCATCAGCTTTTCTAATATTAACTGCTGCAGTATTAGGGACTACAATCTGAATGTCGTTGTTCTGATTGTCGGTATCTTTATTCCATTGAGCCACTAGCGTTAGATCTGCATTTAAGATATTCACTTTTTCTCCAGGATAATAAGTTTTAACTCCATCATACCATCCAACAAAAGAATATCCTCTTCGTTTTGGAGCTTGTTTAACTACAATAGTTGCGCCAGTTTTTACTTTCTCATCGGAATAATTCACACCATCAGTACCAACACCTCCATTTAAATTATAAGTTATAGTATAGGTATTCTTGTAATCAGGAACACTATCACCGTTTTCATCAAGTGCCCAAACTGCATAAAGAGTTACATCTGATGCCACAATCCTAAATTCCGCTTTAGGAGGAATTAAAAATTTATCTATGTCTTCCTCTTTAGATTCTGCTGTAAATGCATCATGGTATTGCTTCACACTCCATCCCACAAAAATTTCGTTAGGATTTCTGGTAAAATTCTTCTCATCTGTCAATTTGACCTCGGTGTTCTTTTTAATGCCCGATACCGCTGTCGGTGTAGCTTCGTTGCCGCCGTTGAGGTCATAAGTGAGTGTATAGGTCTCCAGCACATCGGCTGTTCCGTTGCCATTTTCATCATAGCCCCATGCGGCGTAAATTTTCTTGTTGTCACTGCCGAAGGTAACCTCAGTGACTGTTGTCGGTGCGTTGTCTGCGCGGCTGAAAATTGAATTCGTCTGCGCTTCAGTCCAGCCGATAAAGACAACCTTCTTGCCGTCCACATCGCTGTGGGTAGGTGTATTTATGCTTAGCGTTGCCTTGTCTCCAGGGATGTAAATGCTGTTATCCGTAGGTACAGCACTGACAGTACCGCCCTGCTGGGCATTGCCATCGTAGGTCAGCGTATACTCTTCCAGATAGTCCGCCGTTTTATTCCCGTTGCGGTCGGCGGCCCATACAGCATATACATTAGTGTTACCATCAGCATCAGCATACTTACTGGTGTCTTTGGCATCATCAACAGAAACATCGACGCCTGGCTTTGCTAGCATAGTAACCTCCTCTGTCACAATACTACTCTTCAATTTTTCATAATCTTTATTGGTTTCTATGACGGTATCTAATATCGGTGTCGTGCTCCAGCCAACAAAAATGTTTGAACCGTAAGCAAAAGTATGTTCTTTTATTTCGCTTGCAACAACGGTATCTGCTGAGTCAGTGTGTGACAAAATTTTGCCATTAACCATACCACTGGTAGAAAGCTTTGCTTTTGCGCCTATTACATGATGGTGAGGACAGATAATATCCTTATAATCACCATTATTTCCATGATAACGAACATGAACCGCATCATCGTTGTAATCTGGATTGCCATTTTTGTTGGCATCTATTGCATATACAGCATAAAGAGTAATATCTCTATCCGGCATTACATGTTCATCTGCTGAAATAATTTTGTTAATATCATCCTGGGTTGCATCTTCCAAAAGAATCTTTTTTATCTGTGTTTCGCTCCATCCTGCAAAAACAGTATTCTCGCCCTTTTTCAAAGTATTTGTGCCGTCGTACTTAGGTATAACTTTCTCGCCTTCAATGTGTTGAGAAGAGGTTGGTACATCGCCTTTTACATCATTTTTTCCGTCAAAGTCATTTTTGTCATAACTTAACGAATATAATTTTTTAATTTCAGCAGTGACAGTTAAGTCATCCTCAATAATTAAGCCTTTTAAAGCATCGGTGGAGTAAGTTTTGTCTCCGACTTTCCAACTGTCAATAAAACGATATCCTGATTCAGCTGTTACCTGCGGAACATTAGTTAGTTTTTCACCATACCACACCTTAACGGAAGAAATATTTCCTTTCCCATTTGGTGTATTAAATGTTACTTTATGAGGCGTTTGAAGCCCAATCATCAATTCCTGTGCTTCTTTAATATTATTTGGTTGTTTGTTCACATCTAGAATAACGGTGGCAGTAGCGACATTTTTGTCATTATCTAGTAAGAACTCTCCTCCGCTTTCTGGAAGTGAGAATTTCAATGGATTATTACTATTTGCATCGTTGGAACTATTAGGAATCGAAACCGTTACATGATAAGTATCTGCTCTACGACCACCAAAAGTAAATACTCCTTTTGAAGCATTTGTTTCATGAGATTCGCTACAGCTTTCATTTCCATTCACATGGTCGGCAGCGATCTTTATCATGTCGCATTTTTCATTTGAGACTATTTCATCACAAGTTTCATCGTATATCCCATTATAATTTTTATCAATAAAAAACTTTCCCGCAATACTGCCTGTTTGGAATTCAACCTGAATGCGAGGCAATGGATTGTGACCTTGATTTTGTGTAGCACCTACAGAATAAGGGGACACACCACATGGACCAAAATTTATCTCGCTGCCTACCAAATCCGCGTTCTTATTAAACGTCGGCTCCAAACGCATGTTGACTTTCAGGTCGGCGTTTTTCGGGATTGAATCAATACCAGTTTTTGCCGCAATGCGGATCATTTTGACTTCTTTCCACCTCGCAACCTTTTCTTTATCGGTAGTACACCCCTCTAAAAGCTTTTCCTCTGTCTTGTAGTTAGCCGTATTGGTGTAATGCTTCTCTTCACCCGCCTGCGCCCCGGATTTGATATCCGTAGCGTAGGTGACCAGGATGTGATCCTTAGAAATTCCCTGAAGCTCCGGCGCACGGGTCAGACTCATATCAAATTCAAATGCCTGATCCTGCATATGGCTGTCCCACAAGTCGCCTTTCTTAGGCACCGGAATAAAGTAATAGAAAGCATGGGCGTCCTCCTTGGAAAACTCCCTCCCGGTTTCATTCTTCAGGGTGAAAAGCATGTCCACTACGTGATCTGCGTCTTTCAAATAGACCTTTTGCTTGTCATTCTCAAAGTTGGAATACTTCGCCGTATCAAACTCAGCTTTAGAATCCTTTTCCGTTATTCTTGCGCCAAAAGTAAAGGTCAAGCCTAGCCGAGCCGCCACAACAGACAATTTCGTACCCTTTGCGTTGACGTTAAATGTGCTGTACCGCACCCCCTCATCCATAACCTGATATTGTGCCAGGGTACCATTGTTGGATGTGGAGGTCAGGGATGCACTCTTGAACCGTACACAGTCTCTCATATCGAGGGTCATGGCATCGGCATCCTTGGCGATATTCATATCAAAGGAAATCCCAATCTGGTACTGCCCCAGCCCATCGGTGAACCAGCCAACCTTTGCGGGGTTATCAGTATTTGTAAAGGTGATCTTGTACAATTTATAACCGGTTTTACTGTCATCATTTATTGTAATCTCATAATCGTCTTTGGGTATTTCTATTCTTGTAGGATTATCTACTGTTTCCATAACCAAATCGAGCAGAAAAACCTTATCCGCTATTCTACCGACCTCCTGATACAGTTTTAGATTTTCAACAGTTATCTTCTCTGGCAGACGGATATAGATTTCCTGATCCGTTGTAACATTGTTGGAGGAATAAGGATAAGCGGACGAGCTGAGCAGGCC
>CAYNZZ010000008.1:0-65204 GCA_964401865.1 uncultured Erysipelotrichaceae bacterium | reverse complement strand
AAATTGGAATTTAGTAATGAATAAGCTTTGCATGTTAGTGATTTTGCTACCCTGTCATAACATAAAGTAAAATTTATTACGACATTTAATGTGGGCAGGAATAGATAGCTTTCTTTTATTTATTGTGTATTTTGAGTATAATAAAAGCTATGAAAATTATAGAAGTGAAAGATTTATGCTTTGCATATGAAGAAGATAAATTGGTTGTTAACAATGTCAGCTTTGATATTGAAAAGGGAAGCTATACAACCATAATCGGTCATAATGGTTCTGGTAAAAGCACTCTAGCCAAACTGATAGCCGGACTTTTGCCGATTAAAAGCGGAAGTATTATAGTTGACGGCATAACAATTGAAGAAAATAGCTTAGAGAAACTGAGAGAAAAATTAGGAATTGTTTTTCAAAATCCAGATAATCAATTCATTGGTTCAACAGTCAGAGATGATATCGCATTTGGCTTAGAGAATCATCAGGTTTTAAGTGAAGATATGGATGAGATAATTAATGCTTATGCCAAAAAAGTGAACATGTTAGAATTTTTAGACAAAGAACCAGGGACTTTATCAGGTGGGCAGAAGCAAAGAGTGGCTATCGCTGGAGTATTGGCGATGAAACCAGAGATATTGATACTAGACGAAGCGACATCGATGCTTGATCCTAAGGGCAGAAAAGAAATTAAAGAACTCATTCATGAACTACATGAAGATAGAGATTTGACTATCATTTCTATTACACATGACATTGAAGAAACTTTATATGCTGATAATTGTATAGTAATGAATAATGGAAAAATTTTTGCGATTGATAAAGCGAAAGAATTGTTTAAACAAGCCAATAAACTAAAAGAAATAGGTTTGGATATTCCATATGTCTATGAGATTAAAAAAATGTTCAAAGAAAAGGGCGTTACATTAAAAGGTGACAGTTTAAAAGAGGTGGCAGAAGAATTATGGCAATTGTATTCAAAGAACTAAGCTATGTATATTCGCCAGATATGCCATATGCTTTTAAAGCTTTAGATCATATTGATTTAGACATTGCCATGCACAAGATGACCGCTATTATTGGCAAAACTGGAAGTGGCAAATCGACTCTTGTTCAACACTTAAATGCTCTGCTGTTACCAAGTGACGGTTACATTGAAATATTGGATCATAAAATTGTTGCCAATGAAAAAAATAAGGGTTTAAAAGCTCTGAGATCAAAGGTTGGACTTGTCTTTCAATTTAGTGAATATCAGTTATTTGAAGAAACTATTTTAAAAGATGTTTCTTTTGGGCCTAAAAACTTTGGCGATGATGAACAAAGCGCTACATCAAAAGCTAAAAAAGTTTTAGCTTTAGTGGGCTTAGATGAAAGCTATTATGACAGAAGTCCTTTAGAATTATCGGGCGGTCAAAAAAGAAGAGTGGCCATTGCCGGTATTTTGGCAATGAATCCGGAGATTATCGTTTTGGATGAACCGACAGCCGGTTTAGATCCAAAGGGCGCTAAAGAAATGATGAATCTGTTTAAAACTTTAAACAAGAAAATGAATAAAACCATTATTATTGTTACTCATGATAATGAGATTGTTTACCATGATTGTGATGATGTAGTGTTTATGGATGGCGGTAAAGTAATTTATCATGGTTCTAGTAAGGAATTCTTTGAAAGTGAAGAAAATGTTAAAGAACTGGATTTGTTGTTGCCGATGGATATCGCTTTTATTAAAGAGCTGAGAGATTGTGGTTTTGAAATTAAGACCAGCAATATCAAAGATGTAATAAGTGAAGTATCGAGGATGGTGAAGAAATGAATAATCTAGTCTTTGGAAAATATATTCCTCTTGATACACCTATTCATCGCTTAGATCCTCGTGCCAAGATCATTGCCATGCTCATCATCTTAATCGCCATATTTATTCCTAGTGGTTTTATGGGCTATGGTATTTTGGCGATATTTATACTTTTAGTTTTATTCATGGCCAAACTAAGAATGAAATTTATCATTAAAGCCTTTAAACCAATGACTTTTATGATGATATTCTTGCTTATTATAAATATACTAAGTGTTAAAGAAGGAACATTGTTATTGGAATTTGGTTTTATTCAAATCTACTCGAAAGCTTTAATTGATACCTTATATATAATAGTTCGTCTGTTATTGATGATTATGGTTACTACTGCTTTGACTGCGACAACTAAACCTTTGGATTTGACATTAGGTATTGAATACATTTTAATGCCACTTAAAAGATTTAAGGTCCCATCTCACGAGATTGCGATGATGATTTCAATTGCACTACGCTTCATTCCTTTAATTATTGAAGAAACGATGCGCATTATGAATTCTCAAAAATCCCGTGGTGTCGATTTTGAAGAAGGAAAGATTAAAGAAAAGATAAAAGCTATTCTTTCACTCATTGTCCCTTTATTCTCAGTTGCTTTTCAAAGAGCTGATGAATTAGCTAACGCAATGGAGGCAAGAGGGTATATACCGGGAAAAGAAAGAACGAGATATAAAATATTAAAATATCAAAAAGGCGATTTTATTCTCATTGCTCTTTCGTTTACTTTGTTAGTGTCAATGATAGTTATGAGTATTGCCTTATGAGATATAAAGTTACCTGTGCTTATAATGGTTTAAATTATGTCGGTTTTCAAAAACAGAAGAATGGCTTGGCTGTTCAAGAAGTTTTTGAAGATAAACTAAAAGTCATCTTTGGGCAAGAGATTAAAATATATATGGCATCAAGAACCGATAGTGGTGTACACGCCTATGAGCAAGTGTTTCATTTTGACAGTGATAAAGAAATAAATGTATTTAGATTGAAGGGCTCTTTAAACGGTTTGCTACCTAAAGATATTCATGTTTCAAATGTAGAAATGGTAGATGAAGAATTTCATTCTCGTTTTAGCGTTAAGTCTAAAACATATGAATATCACATTAATATCGGCGAATACAATGTCTTTTATAAGGGCTTAGCTTATTATTGTCCTTTCACCCTTGATTATTCATTGATTGATGAGGCTTTGGGATTATTTATTGGTGAACATGACTTCGGCTCATTTAATACATCGCCATATGATTTATATCCCGATCAAAAACGTAAAATATATCGTTTTGATTATGAGATAAAAGATGACTTATTGATATTCACAATTGAAGGCAATGGCTTTTTAAGACACATGGTCAGAATGATTATTGGAACAATTATCGACTTAGCCAGACACAAGAAAACCATTGATGATATTAAGAATATGATTGCCAATCCAAACAAATCAAATCGTCGTTTTAACATCGATCCAAATGGCTTATATCTTAAGAAAATTAGGTACTAATTAGCTATAATTGGTACTTTTTTATTATTATTGTTATGAAACGCGGGTTAGAGTGGTTCTATGCATATGTTTTTTTGACGATAAATAGGGATTTTTTAGACATTTTCTTTTAATTTTTCTTGCATTGGACTTGTTCAATTAGTATAATGTTAGAGCGCTTGCGAAGATATGGGAGGTTGCTGGCACGCGGGAACCTGTGTAACTGCGTGATAACCAGGGAATTCACATGGAGCGAGTATTCAAGGTGTTTATCAGCCTTGATGATGAAATGAAGGAGGAAGATTTCATGGCAAAAAACAACGTAAGAATCAAATTAAAAGCTTACGAACATCGTTCTTTAGATGCTGCAACTGAAAAGATTGTTAAAGCTGCTGAAGATGGTGGAGTTAAAAAGGTCATTGGACCTATTCCGCTTCCAACAGAGAAGCAAATCATCACTGTTATTCGTGCAACACATAAATATAAGTATTCACGTGAACAGTTTGAGGTAAGAACGCACAAGCGTTTAATCGAAATCATCGGCCCAAGTGCTAAGACTATTGATGCTTTGTCTCGTCTAGAACTACCTAGTGGCGTTGATATCGAAATCAAGTTATAAGATAGAAAGGTGACATCATGAAAGGAATACTTGGAAGAAAACTTGGCATGACTCAAGTTTTCACAGAAGACGGCAAACTAATTCCGGTTACTGTTGTTGAATGTGAACCAAATGTAGTTATGCAAAAGAAAGTAGCTGAAAATGACGGCTACGAAGCAATCCAATTAGGCTTAGAAGACATTAAAGAATCACGTTCTAACAAAGCTTTAATCGGTCATGCTAAAAAAGCCAACACTAATCCAAAACGCTTCTTACGTGAAGTAAGTGCTGATGAAATGGAAGTAGAAGTTGGACAAGAAGTTAAAGTTGATATCTTTTCCGCTGGTGACATCGTAGATGTTACTGGTATCTCAAAAGGTAAAGGTTACATGGGTACTATCGTACGTAACAATGCAACTACTGGACCTCGTTCTCATGGTGGTTCAAAGAATATCCGTCATATCGGTTCTTTGGCTACTACAGGACGTAATAACGGACGCATTGAAAAAGGTACTGCGATGGCTGGTCATGAAGGTGTATATCGCACAACTAACCAAAACCTAGAAGTTATCAAAGTAGATGCTGAGAAAAACTATATGCTTATCAAAGGTAACGTTCCAGGACCAAAGAGAGGTCTTGTAATCGTTAAGACAACTACAAAACGTGTTAAACACGTAGAACCAAAAGTTCTATTAAATGAAAAGGAGGCGTAATAAATGGCTAAGTTTGATGTATATGATTTAACTGCACAAAAAGTTGGCGATATCGAATTAGCAGAGAGCGTCTTCAATATTGAAGCTAACAGTCAAGCAATCTTTGATGCAATCTTGCGTCAACAATCATCTTGGCGTCAAGGTACTCATGATGTTAAAAATCGTCGTGAAGTATCTGGTGGTGGTAAAAAACCTTATGGTCAAAAAGGTACAGGTAATGCACGTCAAGGTTCTATTAGAGCTACTCAATTCAGAGGCGGCGGAATCGCATTCGGACCTACACCAAGAAGCCACACTTTCAAAATCAATCGTAAAGTTCGTCGTTTAGCTCTACGCTCTGGTTTATCTTTAAAGGCACAAAGCGAAAACTTAATCGTTATCGATTCAATCGTTATGGATGCTCCTAAAACTAAAGATTTCATCAAAGTATTAGATGCATTCAAGATTGAAAGAAAAGTGTTATTTGTAGTAGATATTGAAGAAGACTTCGACAATGCATATCTATCATTAAGAAATCTTCCTAATGCATATATGACTACTGCTGAAGGTCTGACAATTTATGATCTTCAAAATGCTGGTAAGTTAGTAATGACAAAGGCAGCAGCTAAAAAAGTTGAGGAGGCTTTAGGCAATGAGTAATGCAAGAGATATTATCATTCGTCCAATCGTAACTGAAAAGACATTAAAAAGCCAAGACACAAACAATACTGTAGTCTTTGAAGTTGCAAAAGAGGCAAATAAAATTCAAATTAAGCAAGCCGTTGAAGAAATCTTCGGTGTAAAAGTTTTAAGTATCAACACTGCCAACACTAAGTCAAAAACAAAGAGAGTTGGACGTTATGTTGGTAAGACACATGCTTATAAGAAAGCATATGTCACATTAAAAGAAGGTCATAAGATTGACATTCTAGGCGATAAATAATCGCTAATTATTATCGGAAGATAAATGCTATTTCCGGATAAAATGCATAAGGAGGATATTTAAAATGGCTATTAAAAAGTACAAGCCAACTACTCCTGGTAGAAGAGGTATGACAGGCCTTACATTCGAAGAAATTACAAAGAAAACTCCTGAAAAGAGTTTGACTGTGTCTTTCTCAAAGTCTGGCGGTCGTAACAATACAGGACGTATTACAACTCGTCATCATGGTGGCGGACATAAACAACTATATCGTATTATCGACTTCAAGCGTAATAAAGACGGTATTCCTGCAAATGTAGCAGCTATTGAATACGATCCAAATCGTAACGCTAATATCGCTCTACTTCATTATGTAGATGGTGAAAAGAGATATATCTTAGCTCCAAAAGGATTAGAAGTTGGAACTCAAGTTATCTCTGGTGAAACTTGCGATATCAAAGTAGGTAATTCATTACAAATGCGTAACATGCCTGAAGGTACAATCATTCATAACATTGAATTGAAACCTGGCAAAGGCGGACAGCTTGCAAGAGCAGCTGGTGTTAGCGCTCAAATCTTAGGTATTGAAGAAAAATATGTAACTATTCGTCTTGCAAGTGGTGAAGTTAGAAAAGTCTTAGGTGTTTGCCGTGCTACTATCGGTAGCGTAGGTAATGAAGACTACAGCTTAATCAACTTAGGTAAAGCTGGACGTTCTAGATGGATGGGTATTCGTCCAACTGTTAGAGGTTCTGTTATGAACCCTTGTGATCACCCTCATGGTGGTGGTGAAGGTCGTACACCTATCGGTCGTAAGTCTCCTATGACACCTTGGGGCAAGAAAGCTATGGGTGTTAAGACTCGTAAGACTAAAAAGGCTTCTAACGCTCTAATCGTAAGAAGAAGAAATGGTAAATAAACGAAAGAAAGGAAGTAATTTGAAATGAGTCGTAGTTTGAAAAAAGGTCCATTTTGCGATGAACATTTAATGAAAAAAGTTGTAGCGCTAAATGAATCAGGTAAAAAAGAAGTTATTAAGACTTGGTCTCGTCGTTCAACAATTTTCCCAGATTTCGTTGAACACACATTCGCTGTTTACAATGGTAAGGAACATGTTCCTGTATATGTAACAGAAGATATGGTTGGTCATAAATTAGGTGAATTCGTGCCAACTCGTAAATATGGTGGTCACGGTAGTGACAAGAAAGCTTAAGGGTGGCAAAGATGGAAGTAAAATCAACAGCTAAATCTGTCCGTATCGCTCCTCGTAAGGTTCGTCTAGTATTAGACCTTATCCGTGGTAAGGACGCAAAAGAAGCGATGGCTATATTGAAATATACGCCAAATCACTCTGCTGAAGTGATTAGCAAAGTATTAAAATCAGCGATGGCAAATGCTACACATAATAACCAAATGAATGAAGAAAAGTTATTTGTTAAGGCATGTTATGCTAATGAAGGTATGACTATGAAACGCTTCCGTGCTGCTTCAAAGGGTCGTGCACATAGAATTTTAAAAAGAACAAGCCACATTACTGTTGTGGTTGATGAAAGATAGGAGGGAACTATGGGTCAAAAAGTTAATCCAGTCGGTTTAAGAATCGGTGTTATCCGTGATTGGCAATCTCGTTGGTATGCTGAAAAAGAATACGGAACACTATTGATTGAAGACGTTAAGATTCGTGAGCTTATCGAAAAAGAAAGCAAAGATTGCATGGTTTCTCGTATCGAAATCGAAAGAAGTAAAAACCGTGTTAACATCATCATCAGAACTGCTAGACCTGGTATGTTCGTAGGTGCTGATGGTGCTAAGGTTGAAAACATTAAGAAAAAATTAGAAAAACTAACAAATGGTAAGCAAATTGAGATAAATATTGTTGAAGTTGCTAATCCTGATTTAGACGCTCGCTTAGTAGCTATGAAGATCGCTAAGATGTTGGAAGAAAGACAATCTTTCCGCACAACTCAAAAGAAAGCGATCCAACAAACTATGCGTGCCGGTGCAAAGGGTATTAAGACATCTGTTTCTGGTCGTCTAGGTGGTGCTGATATCGCTCGTGCTGAAGGTTATTCTGAAGGTATTGTTCCTCTACATACACTTCGCTCTGATATTGACTACGCTTGGGAAGAAGCAATGACTACATACGGTAAACTAGGTGTTAAGGTATGGATCTGTCGTGGTGAAGTACTACCTGGTGAAATGGTTCAAGAACCAGAAAGACCAAAGACACAAGGTTCTCGTCCAAACAACCGTCGTCGTAATAATGACAGACGTCCTAAACGTGAAGATAAAGCTGAAACAGTTGTTCAAAGCACTGAAGAAGCTAGTGAAAAAGGAGGTAATTAGTTATGTTAATGCCTAATAGAACTAAGTATCGTCGTCCTCACCGTTTAAGTTATGAAGGAAAATCTAAGGCTGGTACTGAAGTTACATTTGGTGAATATGGATTAGTTGCAATGACTGGTTCATATATCTCAAATCGTCAAATCGAAGCAGCCCGTGTTGCAATGACTCGTTATATGAATCGTGGTGGTCAAGTTTGGATTAAAATTTTCCCTCACTTAGCTATCACTAAAAAACCACTTGAAGTTCGTATGGGATCTGGTAAAGGTGCTCCTGAAGGTTGGGTAGCAGTTGTTCAAAAAGGTCGTGTAATGTTTGAAATTGCTGGCGTTTCTGAAGAAGTTGCTCGTGAAGCTTTCCGTTTAGCATCGCACAAGTTACCTGTTAAGTGTAAATTTGTAAAGAAAGGTGAATAGGAATGAACGTAAAAGAAATTAGAGATAAATCAAACGAAGAGTTGATTAAAGCTATTGATGAATGCAAAACTGAACTATTCGATCTTCGCTTTCAAAAAGCAACAGGTTCAATTGACAATCCAATGCGCATTCGTGAATTGAGAAAGACAATCGCTCGTATCAAAACGGTATTAAAAGAAAGAGAAATGGAAGTAAAGGAGGGATAGGCGATGGAAAGAACAAATAAAAGACGTGTATTACGCGGAAAAGTAGTATCTGACAAAATGGATAAGACTATCGTTGTTGAAATCGCAACTAAGAGATCTCATCCCCTTTATGGAAAAAGAGTAAATTTCTCTCGTCGTTTTAAAGCTCATGATGAAAACAATGAAGCTAAGATTGGCGATATCGTAGAAATTATGGAAACTCGTCCATTGAGCAAAGACAAGCATTTCCGCTTAACTAAGATTGTTGAAAAGGCAATTATTCTTTAGGAGGTAAGTTATGATTCAAAATGAAACTCGATTAAAAGTCGCTGATAACACCGGTGCTAAAGAATTATTAGTTATTCGTTGCTTAGGTGGTTCAAGAAGAAAATCTGCTAATATCGGTGATATCATTGTATGTACAGTTAAAGAAGCTGCTCCAGGCGGATCAGTTAAAAAGGGCGATGTAGTTAAGGCTGTAATCGTTCGTACTAAATATGGTATTTCTAGAGATAATGGTTCATTTATCAAATTTGATGATAATGCAGCCGTTATTATCAAAGATGACAATACGCCAAAAGGAACTCGTATTTTCGGTCCTGTGGCTAGAGAACTAAGAGATAAAGACTTCATGAAGATTGTGTCTTTAGCTCCTGAAGTGTTATAGGAGGATGACTGATGAAAATTAAAAAAGGTGATAAAGTCAAAGTCATTACAGGTCACGATAAGGGTACAATTGGTGAAGTTATCGCCGTTTTACCTAGCAAGGATAAAGTAGTTGTTGAAGGTGTAAATATCGCTAAGAAAGCATTAAAACCTACTCAAGCTAATCCAGATGGTGGCATCATCGAAAAAGAAATGCCTATTCATGTATCTAATGTAATGGCTTATGATTCAAAAGCTAAAACAGCTTCTAGAATTGGTTACAAAGAAGAAAAAGGTGCTAAAGTTCGTTATTACAAGAAATCTGGCACTGTAGTTAAAGGGGGTAAAAAATAATGAACCGCCTACAAGAAAAATATCTTAATGAAGTTAAGGGCAATTTGATGAAAGAATTTAACTATTCTTCAGTAATGGAATGTCCTAAACTTGAAAAAATCGTTATCAACTTTGGTGTTGGTGAAGCTATTGCTAATCCAAAGGCTCTAGATGACGCTGTAAATGAGCTTACTGCTATTGCTGGTCAAAAGCCAGTTGTAACAAAAGCTAAGAAATCAATCGCTAACTTCAAATTAAGAGAAGGTATGGCTATTGGTTGTAAAGTAACTTTAAGAGGCGAGAAGATGTATGACTTCTTCGATAAACTCGTTTCTATCTCTTTACCTCGTGTTAGAGATTTCCATGGTACATCAAAGACAGCATTTGATGGTAGAGGTAATTATACTTTAGGTATTAAAGAACAAATTATTTTCCCTGAAATCCAATATGACAAGGTAAACAAAGTACGTGGTATGGATATTGTTATCGTAACTACTGCCAAAAATAACAAAGAGGCATTTGCTCTATTAAAGGGCTTAGGTATGCCTTTTGCGAAGTAGAGAGGAGAATTAAAAATGGCTAAGAAAGCAATGATTATTAAAGCACAACGTCAAAACAAATTCTCATCTCGTAATTACACTAGATGTGAACGTTGTGGACGTCCACATGCCGTACTTCAAAAGTACAAACTATGCCGTATTTGCTTCCGTGAATTAGCTTATAAAGGTCAAATTCCGGGTGTTAAGAAGGCCAGCTGGTAGGAGGTATTAAGCAATGATGAATATGACAGATCCAATTGCCGATATGCTTACAAGAATCCGTAATGGTCTTGGCGCTAAACATGAAACAGTAAATGTTCCGGCAAGTAAAATGAAAATTGAAATTGCCCGTATTCTTAAAGAAGAAGGATATATTACTTCTTATAAAGTTGAAGGCGATAAAGCTAAAGATAAGATGATTGTTATTGAATTAAAATATGGAAACAATAATCAAAAAGTTATCACAGGCTTAAAACGTATTTCTAAACCTGGTCTTCGCGTTTATGCAAAGAATGATTCAGTTCCAAGAGTATTAAATGGTTTAGGTACAGCTATCATTTCTACATCTCATGGTCTTATGACAGATCGTGATGCTAGAAAAAATGGCTTCGGCGGTGAAGTTATCGCCTACATTTGGTAATAGACAAAGGAGAATAAAATGTCACGTATCGGGAATAAAACGATTACCATTCCTAGCGGTGTAGAATTTACTGTATCAGCTAGTAATGAGGTGACTGTAAAAGGGCCTAAAGGAACTTTGACACGTCAATTCTCTCCACTTATCGAAATCAAAAACGATAATGGAGTTCTAACTTGCGTACGCGCAAACGAAGAAAAACACACTAAACAGCTTCATGGTACAACTCGTGCTTTAATCAATAACATGATTATTGGTGTAAGTGAGGGTTATAAAAAAGAACTTGAAATTGAAGGTATCGGTTATCGTGCTGCTGTTGCAGGAAACAAATTAACATTAACTATTGGTTATTCTCATCAAATTGAATATATTGTTGAAGAAGGAATCAATATTGAATGTCCAAGCGCAACTCAAATCGTTGTAACAGGTATTGATAAACAACGTGTTGGTGAAGTTGCTGCTAACATTCGTGCTTATCGTAAACCAGAACCTTATAAGGGTAAAGGTATCCGTTATAAGGGTGAACATATCCGTCGTAAAGAAGGTAAGACGGCTGGTAAATAGTGGGAAAGGAGTATATAGGACATGTTAAATAAAGGATCAAAAAATGAAGAACGTCTTAGAAGACATGCGCGTATCAGAAAAAAAGTAAATGGTACTGCTGCTTGCCCACGTTTATGTGTATTCCGTTCGAATGCTCACATTCACTGTCAAATCATTGATGATACTGAAGGAAAGACAATTGTTTCTTGCTCATCAGTTGAATTAAAACTTGCAAATGGTGGTAATGTTGAAGCAGCTAAACAAGTTGGCACTGAAGTTGCTAAACGCGCTTTAGCTAACAATATTGAAAATGTTGTATTTGACCGTGGTGGTTACATCTATCATGGAAGAGTAAAGGCTCTTGCTGAAGCAGCTAGAGAAGCTGGTCTTAAATTCTAGGGGGTAATCATGGAAAATACAAATAGAAAAAACAGAAAATTCGATCGCACTCAAAAAGAATTTGAAGAAAGAGTTGTAGTAATCAACCGTGTTTCTAAGACTGTTAAGGGTGGTCGTAGAATGCGTTTCTCTGCATTAGTAGTAGTTGGCGATAAGAAAGGACGCGTTGGCTATGGTTTAGGCAAAGCTAATGAAGTACCTGATGCAATTCGTAAGGCTATTGAAAATGCAAAGAAAAATATTATTCGTGTTCCACTTGTAAATGGATACAAGACTATACCACATGCAGTAACTGGTGTTTACGGTGCTGGTGAAGTTATGCTTCGCCCAGCTAGTGAAGGTACTGGTGTTATCGCTGGTGGTGCAGTACGTGCTGTTCTAGAGCTTGCAGGTATCAATGACGTTCTATCAAAATGTATTGGTAGTCGTACACCTATCAATGTCGTTCATGCAACTATGACTGCTTTGAGCGAATTGAGAACTGTTAACGCTGTAGCTAAGTTACGTGAAAAGAAAGTAGAAGAAATTCGATAGGAGGGCCTAAGGATGAATTTACATGAAATGAAATACAACGAGGGTGCTCGTAAAGAACGTAAAAGAATCGGTCGTGGACACGGTTCTGGAAATGGAAAAACTGCCGGAAAAGGACATAAGGGTCAAAAGGCTCGTTCTGGTGGCGGAGTAGCTCTAGGTTTTGAAGGAGGACAAACTCCTTTATATAAGAGAATACCTAAGCGTGGATTTACTAACTTTACAAGAAAAGAATATGCTATTATCGATGTAGAAGACTTAAATGTTTTTGAAAATGGCGTAGAAGTTACTCCAGAATTATTAATTGAAACTGGACTTGTAAAGAAAGAATTATCTGGCGTTAAAGTTCTAGGTAATGGTACACTAGAAAAGAAACTTACAGTTAAATGCCATAAAGCATCTAAATCAGCTGTGGCAGCAATAAAAAAAGCGGGCGGAAAAGTCGAGGTATTCTAATATGTTCCAAACTTTCGTTGATTTCTTTAAAAATAGAGATATCAGAAAGAAAATTGGCTTTACATTGTTGATGTTGTTTATCTATCGCTTGGGATGTTCAATTCCAGCGGTAGGTATCAATGATACAGTTATTTCTCTATCGGCTAACTCAATTCTTGGAATGATGAGTTTACTTGGTGGCGGAGCAATTGAACAAATGTCAATTTTCTCTTTAGGAGTTGGACCGTACATTACTTCTAGTATCGTAATTCAATTATTGGCGATGGATGTCATTCCTGCTTTGACAGAGATGGCAAAAAGTGGTAAAAAAGGTCAGCAGCAGATGGACAGAATTACTAGATATCTAGCTGTTGTTATGTCTTTGATTCAAGGATATTTCATTGTTCAGTTACTATCTAATCAATATGGTGTTGTTGACAATCCAGGACCACTTAAATATTTATACATTTCCATTATTTTCACTGCTGGTTCGATGTTCTTGTTGTGGATTGGCGATCAGATCACTGCTAAAGGAGTTGGCAATGGTGTCTCAATGATTATCTTTGCTGGTATTGTTGCTGGTATGCCAAGACAGTTCCAAACTGTATATAGTACATTGTTTAATGGTGGTTTTACTACTGCAGGTTTAATTTCATTCGTCGTCTACATTTTGATGTTTATCGCAATCATTGCGCTTGTTGTCTTGATGCAGCTTGCTGAAAGAAGAATTCCGATGCAATATACAACTAGCCAAGTAATCAATCGTACAAAAGGTGATTTTAACCACCTACCACTAAAGATAAATTCGGCTAGCGTTATTCCAGTTATTTTTGCGTCAACTATTATTCAAGTTCCGCAAATTATTACATCTTGGGTTAATCAAGAGGCATATGCGTGGTTAAGCGAGTTTTTTAACTTAACCAAGAGTCCGCTTGCACTTGTGCTATATGCGGTATTGATTATCTTGTTTACATTCTTCTATACTAATTTGACAGTTGATCCAAATAAGATTTCAGAAGATTTAGGTAAACAAAATTCATATATCCCAGGTGTTCGTCCTGGAAGTGAAACAAAAGAATATATTTCAAAAGTCTTGAATCGCATCACTGTGTTGGGAGCCATTCTCCTTACATTCATTGCGGTTTTACCATATGTTATTTCTATGCTTACTGGTTTACCATCACAAGCCGCAGTCGGTGGAACTGGTATTATCATCGTTGTTGGTGTAGCTATGGAAACAACGAAGACTTTAAAAGGTCAACTAACTCAAAAACAATATCATGGTTTCGTAGGAAAGTAGGTGTGATTAATGAATCTTCTGTTGATTGGTGCCCCAGGAACTGGTAAGGGTACTATGTCTAACTTACTAGTTCAAGATTATGGATTAGTTCATGTTTCTACTGGCGATATCTTAAGACAAAGCATCAAGGATGGAAGTCCCGTTGGTCTAAGAGCGCAAAGCTATATGCAAAAAGGACAGCTTGTTCCTGATGAAGTTATTCATGATATCATCGTTGAACGTTTAAGCAAAGATGATATTAAAAAGGGTTTCTTAATGGATGGATATCCAAGGAACACAGAGCAAGCTATTGACTTCGACGGCATCTTAAATGAGCTTGGCCTACATATAGATTTAGTAGTTTTATTAAATCTGGATGAAGAAGAATTGAAAATCAGGATCACTGGTCGTAGATTATGTAAGAATTGCGGTGCAATTTATCACACAAGAAACCATCCTTCTAAAGTAGAAGGTATCTGTGATGAATGTGGTGGAGAATTATATGCGCGTAAAGATGATACACTTGAAAGTCTTGAAGTACGTTTAGGCGAATATCATAGCGCAACTATTCCGACTGTTGAATATTACAGAGAACAAGGTTTGGTTAAAGAGGTTGACGCTTCCAAGAGTACAGATGAAGTATATAAGACTATCAAAGGACTTTTGGAGGAGATTCATGATTAGTATCAAATCCCCAAGGGAACTAGAACTTATGAGAGAAGCGGGTAAAATTGTTGCTCGTGTTCATAAAAAGATGAAAGAGGTCATCAGACCAGGAATTTCAACTTTGGAGCTAGATAGAATAGCTGAAGAAGTTATTCGTAGCAATGGTGCTACTCCTTCTTTCAAAGGTTATCAAGGTTTTCCGGCAAGCATTTGTACATCAATTAATGAGATGCTGGTACATGGTATTCCAGATCATACCATCTTAAAAGATGGCGATATTATTTCGGTTGATGTAGGTGCTTGTTATAAAGGATATCATGGAGATAGTGCTTGGTCTTATACAGTAGGTGAAGTCAAGGATGAAAAGATTCTGGACTTAATGAAAGTTACTGAAGAAGCATTATATCAAGGCTTAGCACAAGTAAAAGCTGGTAATCGAGTAGGCGATATTGCTAATGCTGTGCAAACATATGTTGAAGCACATGGCTATTCTTTACCTATCGAATATACCGGACATGGCATTGGTAGGCATGTTCATGAGGAACCCAGTGTTCCAAATGTGGGAAGAGCTCATAGTTTAGAGCATCTTAAAAAAGGAATGTGTATAGCAGTAGAACCAATGGTTTTCATGGGTAAACCCCATTGCAGAACTTTACCTGATGGTTGGGGCGTTGTCTCAAGAGATAAGAGTTTAGCAGCGCACTATGAACACACTGTCATTGTACTAGAAGACGGTTATGAAATAACTACTAAGGAGGACTAACTGTTGGCAAAACAAGATGTCATTGAAATCGAAGGTTTGGTAATTGATACTTTGCCAAACGCACAATTTAAGGTGAAACTTGGAAATGGTCACGAGATTCTGGCTCACGTTTCTGGTAAAATCCGCATGCATTACATTCGCATTTTACCAGGTGATAAAGTGACTGTTGAGATTTCGCCTTACGATCTAACACGTGGGCGTATAACATTTAGACATAAATAGTCTAGTAGGAGGGAAAGATGAAAGTAAGACCATCTGTTAAACCAATTTGTGACAAATGTCGCGTTATTAAGCGCAAAGGTCGCGTTATGGTTATTTGTGAAAACCCTAAACACAAACAAAGACAAGGATAATAGGAGGGAACAAGGATTATGGCTCGTATAGCTGGTGTAGATATTCCTCGCGACAAACGCGTAGTAGTATCTTTAACATATATCTACGGTGTTGGACTTCCAACTGCTCAAAAGATATTAAAGGAAAACGGTATTAGCGAAGATATTCGAGTTAAAGACTTAACTGATGACCAAGTTAATGCTTTGCGTAAAACATTAGATTCTTATAAATTAGAAGGTGATCTAAGAAGAGAAACTCAATTAAATATTAAACGATTGATGGAAATTGCATGTTACCGTGGAATGAGACATCGTAAAGGTCTTCCTGTACGTGGACAAAGAACAAAGACAAATGCTCGTACACGTAAAGGACCTCGTCGTACTGTTGCAAATAAGAAGAAGTAACAAGAAAGGTAAGTGAATAATATGGCACAAGCTAAAACAACACGTAAAAGACGTGTAAAGAAGAATGTTGCTAAGGGTGTTGCTCATATCCATTCAACATTCAATAATACAATCGTTACCATCACTGATGAAGCTGGTAATGTAATTTCTTGGTCAAGTGCTGGAGCTCTTGGCTATAAAGGTTCTCGTAAATCAACTCCATATGCTGCTCAATTAGTTTCTGAAGCAGCTGGAAAAACTGCTATGGATCATGGTATGAAGACTGTTGAAGTAAGCGTTAAAGGTCCAGGTCCAGGTAGAGAAGCTGCCGTTAGAGCACTTCAAACTGCAGGTCTTGAAATCACTTCAATTAATGATGTGACTCCAATTCCACATAATGGATGTCGTCCACCAAAGAAGCCTAGAGGCTAATAAGGAGGAAGCATATGCAAAAATTTGAACGACCAAAGTTTACTATTGAATCAAATCCTGAATCTGATGTTTATGGTAAATTTCTTATCTCACCATTGGAGAGAGGCTTTGGTACAACATTAGGAAACGCTTTGAGAAGAGTAATGCTTTCTTCTCTTCCTGGCGTAGCTGTCTATTCTATTAAAATAGATGGTATTTTCCATGAATTTTCTTTTATCAAAGGTGTAAAAGAAGATGTGACAATGATGATTCTTAACATTAAACAGCTTATCTTAAAAGCTGACAATGATGAGTCATTTACATTACGTATCAATGCTACTGGACCATGTACAGTCACAGCAGCAGATATTCAATTGCCTACTGGCATTGAAGTCTTGAATAAAGATTTAGTTATTGCTCATCTAGATAAAGGTGGCAAGCTAGATATGGAATTAAGAGCGAAATGTGGTCGTGGTTATGTAAGTGCTGATGAAAACAAGCGTGCATATCAAAGTTCATCACAGGGTATTGGCACAATTTATACTGATGCTATTTATACTCCAGTGACAAAAATTAATTATAAAGTTGAACCTACTCGTGTTGGTCAAAATGTTAAATACGATGCTTTGACAATGGAAGTATGGACAAATGGTTCAATTAAACCTGAAGAAGCAATTGCTCTGGCTGCAAAATATATGAATGATCATTTTGAACTATTAAAAACTCTAGATCCTAAGGGTGAAGTTGAAGAAAGTTCAGTCAAGGAAAAGAGTGCTGAAGTAGATAAGAAGACTACTCATATGTCGATTGAAGATTTGGATTTAACTGTTCGTAGTTATAACTGTCTAAAAAGAGCAAGCATTACTAACGTTGAAGAATTAACTAAGAAGACCGAAGAAGAAATGTCAAGAGTTAGAAATCTTGGTAAGAAATCACTTAAAGAAGTGAAAGAAAAATTAGCTGCTTTAGGTCTTAGCTTCAAAGACCCAGAACTATAAGGAGAATTGACAATGCATAATCGTAAATTAGGTCGTACTGCTGACCATAGAAAAGCATTACTTAGAAACCTATCTACTGAAGTGATTTTAAAAGGTAAGATCGAAACAACTGAAATGAAAGCTAAAGAAGTACAAGCAGTTGTTGAAAAACTTATCACTATCGCTAAGGAAGATAATCTAAGTACAAGAAGATTAGCTGCTAGCTATGTTCGTAATGTGGAAAATGCTGAAGGCAAGACTGCATTACAAGTTCTATTCAGTGAATTAGGACCAAAATATAAAGATCGTAATGGTGGTTACACTCGTGTAACTAAATTAGGTTACCGTCGTGGTGATAATGCCCCTGTTGCATCTATTGAATTAATATAAGATAAAAAGATAGCCTAGGCTATCTTTTTTAATAGCGGAAGTTCATAATCTAAATGATATAATGAGCATATAGATGAAAGTGATAAGAGATAATATGGCAAGATGTACTTTAGACATACAAAGCCTTACTAAGTATTATGGAAAGACGAAGGGAGTAGAAAATCTGTCTTTATCCTTATATGAAGGTGAAATATTTGGTTTTATCGGTCCTAATGGAGCAGGCAAATCGACAACTATTCGCTCTGTATTGAATATTATTAATAAAAGCAGTGGCAAAGTTTTAATCAATGGTCAAGAGTTCAGTAAAAATAACACTGAAATCAAGAAAATGATTGGCTATTTACCAAGTGAAATTAACTTATATGATGAGTTGACTGTTAAAGAGATGTTGGATTATCATGAATCTTTTTATGATGGTGATATTCATTCGAATCGTTTATCTTTGGTCAAGAGATTGGTTTTAGATGAATCGAAGAAGATCGAAGACCTATCACTAGGCAATTTAAAGAAGTTAGGAATTGTCTTGGCTTTAATGCATGATCCGAAAATCATTATTTTAGATGAACCTACTAGCGGTTTAGATCCAATTATGCAAAACGTGTTTTACGACATTTTGAATGAAGAGAAAGAAAAGGGCAAAACTATCTTTTATTCAACTCATATATTAAGCGAAGTATCAAAGATATGCGACAGAGTAGGGATAATAAAAGATGGAAACCTAATAAAAATCGAACGAGTTGAAGATTTAATTGGCAAGAGTTTAACTTTTGTAACGATTACTTCAAAAGATATCGCTAAGCTAATAGGTGAATTAAAAGTGAATGCACCAGTTAAAGATAATACTGTGAGATTTGGCTCCAATATGGCACATAATGAGCTAATTAGAGTGATTTCAAAATATAACATTGATAAGATTTTAATTGAAGAAGCGACTTTGGAAGAAATATTCCTACATTACTATGAGTAGGAGGTATTGAATGTTTAAAAGAGAATTAAAAGTAAACTTTAAAAGTTTTATAATTTGGACCCTGGTTTTAATTGGAATATTTGCGGTTGTGTATCTGATTTACCCATCGATTATGAGCAATGATAATATGGAAATGTTAAATGAAATGCTCAAGGTCTTTCCGGAAGAAGTATTGAAGGCTTTTAATATGGATATATCAGGTATTGATAATGCTTTTGGATGGTTAAAAAGCGAAGGATTTGTCTTTGTGCTTTTGATAACTGGCATTTATAGCGGTATTTTAGGATCGAATATTTTGCTCAAAGAAGGAAGTGAGAAAACGATAGAATACCTAAATAGTTTGCCGGTTACAAGAAATGATATTGTACTAAAAAAAGTATTAGTTGGACTTATGTATATTGTACTTATGGTATTATGTGTAGGCGTATTTAATTACATTGGTTTAAGCATTAGCGGAGATTTTGATAAGAAATTATATATGTTGCTAAGTGTTACCCCTATATTTTCATCGATAGCAATATTTGGAGTATGTCTTTTCTTGTCGTCTTTTGCCCATAAAACAAAAAATACTTTAGGCATCAGCTTGGCTATTGTCTTTATCAGTTACTTTTTGAATATTGCATCTGAAATATCGGATAGCGTAGAATTTTTAAAATATGTTTCCTTTTTTGCCTTAGCTGACATAAGGAATGTAATCATTAATATTTCAATTAACCCACTTATAGTTTTTATATCGTTATTGTTGACTTCAATCTTTATCTTTTTAACTTTGGTCGTTTATAACAGAAAAGATCTAATATAAAAATAAAAGGCTTTTTAAGCCTTTTATAATTTGTAGAATTCATCAACATTTATAACGAATATTGTTGCGCCACCAACCTGCACTTCGACAGGGAATGAAGCGAAACGACCGATGTCATAGGCGGCAGTTGATGGAACAATTTCTGTTCTTCTCTTAGATTCATTGCCTATAATTTCAATGGCTTTTTCAACTTTCTCATCTTCAGTACCGATGATTAAGGTAGTATTACCAGCTCTTAAAAATCCACCAGTAGTAGCTAGTTTTGTTACTTGGAAATTGTCTTTATTTAGCGCGGTAGATACCGAACTGCTATCATCGTTAGATACAATAGCTAGAATTAGTTTCATAATATCACCTCTTTACTTAATTATATCATAATTAAAAAATATAATGGTATAATTACTTTATGAGCAAATTAATTAAAGAAATTGGGTTAATAATAATTGGAAATTTCATTTTGGCTTTTGCGGTTTCGGCTTTTATTTTACCCAATCATATACTGTCAGGTGGAGTGGCAGGCATTGCAGTATTGTTTAGTCCGTTTTTTGATATAAGCGAAGAATACATCATTACGATTATCAATACTTTATTATTTGTGATTGGCTTAATCTTTTTGGGAAAGAAATTCGCTATTACTACATCGCTTAGCACAATCATCTATCCTATATTCATTGTCTTTTTGTCTAATTGCCTGCCAGAAATAAGCATCGATCCTATACTGGCATCAATTTATGCTGGTTTATTAGGTGGTGTTGGCATAGGCATGGTAATAAGGCAGGGTGCTTCGACTGGCGGTATGGATATTCCACCATTAATATGTCAAAAATATTTTGGTTTCGATTTATCTAAATGCGTTATGGTTACCGATGGTTTGACAGTGTTGCTTGGACTTTGGATATACGGCTTAGAGAAGGTCCTAATCGGTTTAATATCGGTATATGTTACAGGAAAAGCCATTTCGATGATTATTACTTTTGGTGCTAAACAGGCTAAAAGTATTGAAATTATATCTGATAGCTATGAAGCGATTTCAAAAGATATTTTAAGTGAAATGAATCGCGGAACAACGATTTTGCATGCTACTGGTGGCTATACAAATATTGAAAGGCCTGTATTATTGGTTGTGGTAAATAATACCGAATATCAAACATTAATGAAAATAATTAAACGTCATGATAAAGATGCGTTTTTAATAGTACAGGATGTTCAAGAAGTTCATGGCGAAGGATTTTCTTTTGAAGCCAGAATCTAAATAAGCAATGATAAAATTAAGTGTACTTGTACTAGTACACCTTACTAGTGACATTATGATATAATATTCTAAGGTGATAAGATGATTAATATTAAGAATGTTTCTAAAACATATAAAAACGGGACACATGCGTTAAATAATGTTACTTTACAGATTAAAGATAGCGAATTTGTCTATATTATAGGACCAACCGGTAGCGGTAAATCAACTCTTATTAAGCTGCTTAATGGTGAAGAAATACCAACATCGGGGGAAGTAATTGTGCAAAATATTAATGTCGGTAAGGTAAAACACTCCAAAGTGCCATTATATCGTAGAAATATTGGAGTGGTATTTCAAGATTACCGACTTTTGCCGCGTAAAACAGCTTTCGAGAATGTGGCATATGCTTTAGAAGTGGTTGATGCTCCTAAGGACCAACTCAGAAAAAGAGTAAGAGAAGTTTTAAAGCTCGTTGATATTTCTGAAAAGTCTAATGCGTTTCCATCAGAATTGTCAGGCGGTCAACAACAGCGTGTAGCAATTGCAAGAGCAATCGCCAACAAGCCAAAGATTTTAATTGCCGATGAGCCGACTGGAAATTTAGATCCCAAAAAAAGCGAAGAGATTATTCGCCTTTTAGAGAAGATAAATGAAGAAGAAAAAACAACTATTTTGATTGTTACTCATGATACAGAGATTGTTAGACACCATCCAAAAAGAACGATTATGATTGATAATGGTCAAGTAGTTGCCGATTTGGTAAAAGGAGGAAGCATCTAATGTTTCATCGTTTTGCAAGGCACGTTAAAGAAGGATTTGTTGGTGTAGGTCGCCATTTTGGTATGGCATTTTCATCTATTATCGCAGTTACTATTACATTAGTTTTAATATCGGTTTTTGTAGTTTTGACTTGGAATTTGCAAACCATCACTAGCACGATAGAGTCATCAATTAATATTGTGGTATCGATTGATTACGGAAGTGACAGTGAAGCTAGTAGAAATATTATTGAAAATGAGATTAGAAAAATAGAAGGCGTTAACTCGATTGATTATCGTTCTAGAGACGAAGAATTTACTTATTATGCCGAGATGCAGGGTGAAGATGAAAGAGAATTTTACGAAACCTATCGCAGCGATAATCCTTTTCATGCAGTATTTTTAGTCAGCGTTGATGAAGATGTTGATATTGGAAATGTTACCAAGGAAATATCATCAATTAATGGTGTTTATGGTGTGTATGATGGGGGAACAAATACTTATACACTACTTAGTATTTTTTCCAATGTTAGAGTATTTGGCAGTATTTTAGTTGTAACATTGTGCTTGCTTGCAACATATTTGGTTTACAACACAATTAAGATTACTATTGCTTCAAGAAGAGATGAAATATGGATTATGCGTAATGTAGGAGCGAAAAATGGTTATATTAGGGCACCATTTTTAGTTGAAGGAGTTATCATTGGCTCTTTTGGTTCTCTAATTCCAATTGGACTCACTATTGGTTTATATTATTTATTTTATAATAAATTGAGTGGCTCACTTTTTGGAGCGTTTAATATTATTAATCCTAATCCATTTATCTTTTATGTTTCTTTAATTTTGTTGATTATTGGCGTGGTAGTTGGCTTTATAGGAAGCTATATCAGCGTATGCAAGTATTTGAGGACAAGACGATGAAAAGAAAAATATTGATATTATTTATGGTAATGTTTTTGCCTTTTATTCGTGTTGATGTTCATGCAGAGGATTATTCTGACCGTGAGGCATGGGATGAAAAATGTAATGGAGAGTCTAGTGCTGAATGTGATGCATATCGTGCTTTTCTTTTGGAAGAGAAACGTAACGAGATGAACGAGATAAAAGATAATCTAGAAAAACTTAAAGAAGAAATGAAAGCTAATGAAGCAAAGCTTGATGATGTTAAAAGTATGTTAGATTACTTATACTCACAAATGGCTACTTTAAATGTCGAAATAGAAGAATTGGATAGTAAAATTAAAGTTTTAGAAGATGATATAAAAGCTAACGAAGTATTGGTTGAAGAATTAAATCAAAGAGTAATGCAAAGAATGAGAGATTCTCAAGAAACGATGCATTTTAATCAGTATTTGGATTTCTTGCTGGGGTCATCAAGTTTTGAAGACTTAATGCGTCGAAGCTACGGTATTGAGGCGATTGTCGCAAAAGACGAAGAAGATAGAAACAAGCTTATTGATACGATAGAAAAGCTTGATAAAGATAAAAAGGAACTAGATGAAAAAAAGAGTGAACTAGACAGCAAGAAACAGGAATTAGAAGAAAGTGAAGCATCGTATCTTGAAATACAAGCTTATTATGAAGAAGAAATTGAGAAACTAGATGCAGAGATAGAAGAACTACAAAATGAATATGACAACATTGCTAAAGACTATTCCAGCATTCTTAATCAAATAGGTGATATTACTAATATCCCATCATCTGCTGGTTTATATTCTCCTGCTCCAGGCGCTTCGATTAGTGCTGGAACATGGTATTATCCTGCTAGTTTTGGTGGTGGAGTTCATTTAGGTGTTGATTATGCGGTTAAAAGCGGTTCAAATCTATATGCTCCTGCTAATGGTGTAGTAATTTTGTCGGCTGATGGTTGTCCTAGTACAGGTTACTTGGGTTCCGGATGCGGTGCAAATATTGGTGGTGTTTATGCTGGTGGTAATCAAGTCATTATGATTGTTTCAGCAGAAGATAGAGTATATGGAGTTTCTTTCTTCCATCTTCAACAAGGCTCGCCGGTTGGCACAGGCGTCATATCTGAAGGTGATTATGTCGGAAGAGTAGGAAGTAGCGGAAATTCTAGTGGGCCACATTGCCATATTGAACTTTACTATCTTGGCGAAGGCGATATGAGTGATATTCAAAATGATTATTTGCTTCGAGATTACACTTTGGGTTTTAACTGTGGTTGGGGAGCTTATGGTCTTAATAGGCTATGTGAAAATGGTGTTGGTGCGCCATGCAGACTTCGCCCGGAATTATATTTTGGAACTTAATATTAATAACCCCTTGTTAGGGGTTTTGAGTTTTAGTTGAGGTATTGATATGAAAGATGACAAAGTGGTATATAAATTAAAAAGACAGCCTTTATCTAGCGAAAGAGAAGAGATAAAAGCTAGAAGAATACGCAATATTGTTATTGCTGTTGTAATGGTACTATTTCTTGGTTTAGGTTTTTTTATGGGCTTAATCGTTAATTCCATAAATAACGATAATTATTCATCTAATAACTATTCATATAGTAAATTAGATGAGATAAGCAGTTATATGAATAATTTTTGGCTTTATGCTGGTGATTATGATGACCTCGATCAAGTATTGGAAGATAATGCTTTCTATGGTATGACAAGTTTTTCGTTTGATCCATATACTTCGTATATGTCAACCGAAGAATATGAAAGCTTTTCTAATAGCATCAACATGAATATTGTTGGTATCGGTATAACATATACTCAATTTGATGGCGTAGCTACTATTATGCGAGTTATTAAAAACTCTCCGGCTGAAAAAGCAGGTATCTTGGCAGGTGATATTATTCGTAAGGTTGATGGAGTTGATGTTGAAGGCCTTAATACTACTGAAATTTCTGATTTAGCACTTGGCAAAGAAGGCAGCGAAGTAGTTGTTGAAATCGAAAGAGATGGTCAAAACATCGAATTTGATATTATCAGAGCCTCGATAAATTCAACGGCTTATGCTTATTCCGAAAATGATTATGTCGTACTTAAGATTGAAAGTTTTGGCGATGAAACATATAACGAATGTATTGATTATTTAGATGATTATAAAGATTATTCTAAGTTAATTATTGATTTAAGAGATAATACAGGTGGTTTCCAAACTTCTGTACAGGAGGTAGCACATCTATTTTTAGGTGATGATGTCTTGGTTATGACTCAGGAATTTAATGATGGTTATATCGAAGAATATTACACTTTAGGAAGCGTGTATTATGAAAATTTCAAAGAAATATGCGTGCTAATAAATGGAAATACTGCATCAGCAGCCGAAGTATTAGCTATAGCCTTAAAAGAGATGCATCCTGATGTTACTCTAGTTGGTACTACTTCATTTGGTAAGGGGGTTGTTCAATCATCAATTTTACTTAAAGACTCATCGGTATTGAAGGTAACGTCTTCCAAATGGTTATCACCGATGGGTAACTGGATAAATGGTGTTGGTATAAAGCCTGACGAAGAAGTTTTCTTGCACGATATTTTCTATGATACATATACGATGATGGAGGAAAATGAAAGTTACGAAATAGACTCAGTGTCTGAATATAATCGTGTGGCTGAAGAATGTCTGGATTTTTTGGGCTACCAGATCAATAGAAAAGATGGCTATTTTGATCAAAGCATGAAATATGCTTTATCGAATTTTCAAAGTGATAAACAATTTGAAGTTACAGGTATTTTAGACAGTCAAAGCTATGAGACCTTGATTTCCAATGTCATTAAAGAATGGGCATTAAATCCAGATAAGGATGTGCAAATGCTCAAGGCAATCGAATTAATTAGCAAATAATATATGTTTAAACTGCATTCTGAATTTAAACCAAGCGGTGACCAAGAAAAAGCTATCGGTGAATTAGTTAATGGATTGAACACCGGAAAGAAACATCAAGTATTATTAGGAGCTACCGGAACTGGTAAGACTTTTACTATTGCCAATGTAATAGAGAAAGTGAATAAGCCGACTTTGGTTTTTGCTCATAACAAGACTTTGGCTGGGCAACTATATTCTGAACTAAAGGCTTTCTTTCCTGAAAATCGAGTTGAATACTTTGTTTCGAACTTTGACTATTATCAACCGGAAGCATATATGCCTAAAACAGATACCTACATTGAAAAAAATGCGGTGACAAATGATGAGATTGATATGCTTAGAATGTCGGCGTATAACTCATTATTAGAAAGAAAAGATACTATTGTAGTTGCATCGGTGGCGTGTATTTATGCTTCCAGTAATCCTAAAAGCTATAAAGATATGTTCTTTACGCTTAAAGTTGGCGAAAGTGTCGATAGAGATGAACTCATAAAAAAACTCATTATGAGACAATACACTCGTAATGATATCGATAGACTTAGAGGAACTTTTAGAGTGAAGGGTGATGTCATTGAACTTTGCCCGGGCTATACAGATCAGTATTTAATTAGAATTGAGTTATTTGATGATGTAATTGAAAGAATTACTGAGATTGATCCAGTGAGCATGAATGTGATAAATGGTTATCTTGTCTATAACTTTTTTCCGGCTTCAGGTTATGCTAGAGAAAGAGAAAGTTTACTCTTAGCTTGTAATGACATCGAAAAAGAATTGGAAGAAAGACTGGAGTTTTTTAAAAAAGAGGATAAGCCGTTAGAATATGAGCGTCTTGAACAGCGCTGTCGCTATGACTTAGAAGCTTTAAGAGAATTTGGTATGTGCAGTGGCATTGAAAACTATTCAATGCATATTGATAGAAGAAAAAAAGGTGAAAGACCATATAATTTATTTGATTATTTTTCAGATGATTTTTTAATTGTGATTGATGAATCGCATGTATCTTTGCCACAAATAAAAGGAATGTTTAATGGCGATAGAGCACGTAAACAAACACTGGTTGATTATGGTTTCAGACTTCCTAGCGCTCTGGAAAATAGGCCAATGACTTTTGAAGAGTTTGAAAAGATTGACGCTAGCAGAATATATGTTTCAGCTACACCTGGCGATTATGAATTAGATCTTGTCGATCATAAGGTGGTTGAGCAGATTATCAGACCAACCGGTCTTTTAGATCCGCTGATTGAAGTCAGAAAAACCGAAGGGCAAATTGATGATCTATTAAATGAGATACATGAGAATATCAAAAGGAACGAAAGAGTGCTTATTACCACTCTAACGGTTAAAATGGCAGAAGATTTAACGGATTTCTTAAAGAAACAGGATTTAAAAGTAGCGTATTTGCATCATGAGACTAAGACATTAGAAAGAATAGAAACCATCTTAGAACTTCGTAAGGGAACTTATGATGTTTTAGTTGGTATTAATTTGCTAAGAGAAGGTTTGGATATTCCGGAAGTATCATTGATTTTGATATTAGATGCTGACAAAGAAGGTTTTTTAAGAAGTGAAAGATCACTTATTCAAACGATAGGCCGTGCAGCCAGAAATGCTGAAGGGCGCGTGATAATGTATGGCGATACAATTACAGAGTCTATGCAGAAAGCCATTGATGAAACTAATAGAAGAAGAACTATTCAGATGGCGTATAATAAGGAGCATAATATTGTTCCGCAAACAATTAAAAAATCAATTAACGAAGCTATTCATGGTAAAGAGACGAAAGCGATCGCCAGCAAATTTTTAAAGAAGAAAAAGAAAACTAAGAAAGAAAAAGAAGAACTAATTTCTTCGCTTGAAAAAGAAATGAAAGAGGCGGCGAAAGTTATGAACTTTGAAAGAGCTGCTGAATTGAGGGATATAATCTTTGAACTCAGGGGTGAATCGTGATGAATAAAAGTATTAATGCGATAAACCGCCTATTATCTAGTGTTGGTTTGGTTATCATCGGTATCGTTATCATTAGGCAAGCTGATAAGGTCATTCCGCTTTTAAGAATCATTACACTTGTTGCTTTGGCTTTTTTAAGCATTTCAAGATTCATTAGTATTTTTATCGGAAAAGAGAAAGCTAAAGAAAACTTCATTTATTTTTTGGTATATTTGGTTATCATCTTTTTGATATTGCATTTTCCTAATATTTATACGCGTTTTATCTCGTTTACAGTTGCCATATATGCGTTAATAAATGCCGTCATTCAGTTTATTAATTTTGCAATATACCGTAATAATCATGTTCAGGGAGTAATATTTTCACTTTTTAGAGGTATCCTGGATTTGGGATTCGCCGTTTCTCTTATAATTTTGCCTTTTGTAGCTTCGCAATATATCTTTATTATTTCAGGTATCTATCTATTTATTTATGCTTTATTTAATGCGATAAGCTGGCTGAAAATTCTATTTAACGAAAAAATGAGCATATCGGTTTCTTTGCCGGCGGTAGTTACTGCTTTACTTCCGACACAACTATATATGCGTATTAAAAACGATCCCAAGATGGAAGAATATATCAAGCATGAGCCAAAGGATTCTTTATATCCTTTAGAGATATCGGTATATACGCATGATGGTGGTTTTGAAGCTATCGGGCACATTGATGTAACGCTAAACAAGACCGTTTATTCATATGGTTTGCACGACCCTAAAAAACGTTTTTTATTTGGCAGTGCAGGCGAAGGAGTACTGGTTGTAACAGATAGAAATTCATTTTTTAAAACCAATCTATCTGATGGTAAGACGATGATATTTAACTTTCAGTTCGATCTGAATGAAAAGGATATTAAAACAGTTGAGGAAAGAATTGCTTTGTTGATGAAAGATGCTTATCCTTTCGACTGCGATGCCAAGATAGAGGAGAGTCAGGGATTACCGATCAAGGCAAATGATTATATATCGAGAGTTTATAAGGATACGCATTGCAATTTATATAAATTTGATAAAGGACCATTTAAGACTTACTTTGTCTTCACACAAAACTGTATTCAATTAACTGATTTCTTAGTGAGAAATAAAGATATTGACTTATTGAAAATGAGTGGTATTATAACACCGGGAGCATATTTATCATTTTTATATTCTCTACACGAGAAAAATGATTCATTAGTTAAAAATTTAGATATCTATAAATAAGAGAAAGAGGCAAAAGATGGAAAAACAGATAAAGCGACGAGAAATATATGATGGCAAAGTTATTCATGTGGTTGTTGATGATATTTTAATCGATGACCACACAACTTCTAAAAGAGAAGTGGTTTTGCATCGTGGTGGTGCATGTATAGCTTTGCAAGATGATGATGGTAAGTTTTTTATGGTCAGACAGTATCGCTATTCCGTATCAGAAGAGATGTTGGAATTTTGTGCTGGTAAGCTTGAAAAAGACGAAGATCCGACTGAAGCAATTATTAGAGAGTGCCATGAGGAACTTGGCTATAAGTGCAAAGATTTAAAATCATTTGGTTATATCGTTCCAACGTGTGGATATAGCAATGAAAAAATATATCTCTATTATGCTAAAAAAGGTGAATATGTGGGCAAAAACCTTGATGAAGACGAAAGGATGGAATCAGAAAAATATTCACTAGATGAGATAAAAACCATGATAAAAAATGGTATAATTCACGATGCCAAGACTATTGCATTAGTGCTAGCGATGGATTTGGATGGAATAAAGTAAAAGAAGTTGTACTTCTTTTTTTAAGGAGGATTTATGTCAATTAGAAAAATATCGTTATATTCAATAATAGCTGCCACTTATGTAGCTTTAACTTTAGCTTTATCAAGTCTTAGTTTTGGACCAATACAAGTAAGAATATCTGAAGTATTAATACTGTTTGTGCTTTATCGTAAAGATATGATTTGGCCTTTGACATTTGCTTGCCTTGTTACCAATTTCTTAGGAGTTTTAATGGGCAGCGATATTATAGGTATGTTGGATGTGGTGTTTGGAACATTAGCTTCATTTTTATCTTTGTACTTTGCTTATAAGTATAAAGATGTAAAAATATTTGATCGCCCAATTTTGTCTTTAATGATGCCGGTTATTTTTAATGGTTTGATAGTCGGAGCAATGTTAAGCTATGTAATTATGCCGGATAACTTTATGTTAGGACTATTGATCAATGGGCTTGAAGTAGCTATTGGTGAGTTTATTGCGGTAGTGGTAATTGGATTATTGATTTTTAAACCGATGGAAAGATTTATTACTAACTTAAAAGTATAGTGAAACACCTTATAAAGAGTGTAGATGAAATGGTATAATAATTTTATGAAAAAAATAGATTTAGAAAATATTAATGAACTAGATGAAATGTTGAATGATATTGAAGATGGCGATGCAGTTATTTTAAGTGAGGGCAAAGAAGAAAAATATGCTATCATCAGTATAAATGATTATTGTTTATTTCAGGAACTTATGGAGCTTGATCGACAAATCAATCCATTTAAATATGGTCAAACAGAAATTAGAATTGTTAATGACGACAATATTGAAGTAAGCTATGAAGAATATGAAAACATTAAAAAACAGTTACTAGAAGCATTAGATAAAACATTTAAACCTAAATTAGAAAAACTTAATTAAAATGAATAAGGGATATTTCATTACTTTTGAAGGACCTGACGGTTCAGGTAAGACAAGTGTTACCAGTCTTGTATATGATAAACTTAGCAGTTTAGGTTTTTCTTGTGTTCACACCAGGGAACCGGGTGGTATAGATATTGCTGAACAGATAAGAGGAATAATACTTGATCCTAAAAATACAAATATGGACGCTAAAACCGAGGCGTTGCTATATGCAGCAAGCAGACGCCAGCACTTAGTAGAAAGAGTGATTCCATCTTTGAAGGACAAGAAAATTGTTTTATGTGAAAGATTTATCGATTCCTCTTTGGCCTATCAAGGATATGGCAGAAAGATTGGCTTTGATGAGATTTATAGTATCAACTCATTTGCGATTGATGGTTACTTTCCGGATTTAACTATTTATCTTGATGTTGACGAAAAGACAGGCTTAAAAAGAATTGATAATCGTTTGAATAAAGACCGCTTAGATATGGAAACGCTGGAATTCCATCATTTAGTCAATGAAGGTTATAAAGAAGTATTAAAACGTTTTAAAGAAAGAATAGTGATTGTTGATGCATCTAAGAGTTTAGATGAAGTAGTCAATGACTGTATGGATATTATCTTGAAGGTAATTAAATGATTAAAGATGATTTAAAAGCTAGTGAAGCTGTAATATATCAAATATTAAAAAGATCTTTTTTGTTTGGTAAAGTTTCTCAAGCTTACTTACTAAAGGGAGAAAGAAATCCTTTAAAAAAAGAAACAGCCATTCTAATTGCTCAAAGCATCATCGAAAACTCAAATGATCTGGCTTGCGAAGAATGTGAAAGATGTAAACGTATTAAGGATGGCAAGTACTATGATGTCATTTATATTGATGGTAATATCAAAAATATTAGCAAAGATGATATCGAAAAGATTTTTGATGAGTTTCACAAGACCTCTTTAGAGAAAAGTGCTAAAAAAGTTTTTATCATTGATAAAATTGAAAATGGCAATCCTAAGGTTTGGAATATGATTTTGAAATCAATAGAAGAACCCAATAGCAATTCTTACTGGATTTTTATTTCTGACAATGTAGATAAAATTCCATCAACGATTGTGTCGAGATGTGAGTCGTTAAGTTTTCATCGTGTCAATGAAAAATATGTTTGTGATGCTTATTTGAAAGATGGCTTTGAGAATATTGATGCTTACCTATTGACTAAAATATTTCAAAAGAAAATTGATATCGAATTAAATGATAAGGCTTATCTTTTAGCTAAAGAATTTGTTGAAAAAACTATTGATAATTTAAACAAGCCATTCGCGCTTGAATTTATATTTAATAGTGAATGGTATGGAGCTTTAAAGAAATCGGAAACCGATATATTTAAGGCTAGTCAGGATTATTATTTAGACATTATGATTAAGATTTTTACCGACAAGGCAAGAAAGAAAGCCATTGATGACAGTTGGTATCAAAATTTATTGAATGAAATCGATTATCAAGATGTTGATAGCTACCTGGAAATTTTTTACGATATTAAAGACAGAAGTTTAACTATGGCCGACCGTAAGCTGTTATTTGATCGACTAGCTTACGAGATTGTATCATATAAAAGGAGAAAACAATAATGGAAGAGAAAACATATTATGTGTCAATCCGTTTTGAATTGACTAATAAATCATATACATTTAAGACCGAAGATAATACTTTAAAAATCGGTGATTTAGTCATTGTCGAAACGCAGAGAGGTTTGGAGTTAGGCGAAGTTACCACTGAATTACGTGATGATTCTGGCTTAGATGCCAACATTGAAGTGAAACCTGTATTGCATCGTGCCAGTAAAGAAGAAATTGAACAGTACAATAATAATAAGATAGATGCAAAAAAAGCAATGGTTATATGTCAAAAAGAGTCTGATAAACTAGGTCTAGATATGAATGTTATATCTGCTGAATATACTCTGGATCGCTTTAAAGTTACTTTTACATATTTGGCTGATGATAGAGTAGATTTCAGGGAATTGTTAAAGGTGTTGGCTTCTATTTTTCATTGTCGTATTGATTTAAGGCAGATTGGAGCTAGAGATAAATCTAAGATGGTTAGTGGTATCGGTGTATGTGGAAGAGAATTGTGCTGTTCTAAATTTATTACTGAATTTGATCGTATTTCTATCAATATGGCTAAAAATCAGTTATTGGCACTAAACGTGTCTAAATTATCAGGTCATTGCGGAAGTTTGATGTGTTGTTTAAAATACGAAGATGAAGCGTATAAAGAACTTCGTAAAGACTTGCCAAAAATGAATTCACAGGTTGAATACGAAGATGAACTGTATCGTATCACTAGTATGAATGTTATAGCCAGAAATTGTAAGTTAGAGAATAAAGAAAAAGCTCTTTATATCTCGTTGGATGAATTGATGAAGAACGGAAAATTTAAGAAGACTGAAAAACCAAAGAACAAGGAAAATGAAAAGACAGAATAGTTATATTGATGAAAATGTTCCATCATTATATTTAGTTGCAACTCCGATAGGAAACTTATCGGAGTTTTCTGCCAGGGCGATAGATACACTTTCTAATGTCGAATACATAGCTTGCGAGGATACGCGTAATAGCATAAAACTATTGAAACACTTTGATATACATGCCAAATTGATTAGTTATCACAATTTTAACGAAGAAGATTCGACTAAGGGCATAATTGAAATAATCAAGAATGGCAAAAGCGTGGCAATTATTTCTGATGCTGGTTATCCTTTGATATCAGATCCTGGATATAATGTAGTGAATGTCGCTATTGACAACGATATTCCTGTAATTGCCATAAATGGTCCTAATGCGGCTTTAAATGCACTGGTTGTTTCTGGCTTAGATACCAAACATTATCTGTTCTATGGCTTTTTAAATGCCAAATTGAGTGTAATGCAGAAAGAATTACAAACCTTAAGTGATTTTCCGTACACTTTAATTTTCTATGAAGCACCGCACAGAATAAATAAAACACTTAAAGTAGCATTTGATGTGTTGGGTGATAGAAAAGCGGTCATTGCGAGAGAGTTATCTAAACTTCATGAAGAAATAATCAGAGGAAATTTATCTTCGTTGAGTGAGATTGATGATTTAAAAGGTGAAATAGTTTTATTGATAGAAGGAAAAAGAAAAGACGAAGTTGAAGTTGATTTAGATCAACTTGTATTTTTGATAAAAGAAGAGATTGGCCGAGGCATCAAGGCCAAAGAAGCTATTAATCAAATAGCTAAAGATAAAAATATTTCAAAAAACGAATTATATAATTACTATCAAAAGAATAAATAAAAAATGTCCATAAATGGTGCTGGATCGATGACGAATCTTTCGTTATGCATTGGCAAAACAAAAATTAACACATCATGTTTGTGCAAAAGTGTTATTTGATTTAAAATAATACGGGGGGGGGGTATAAAATATGAAAAATAGTGATTTTAAAGAGTTAAAAAATAATTTGAGTAAATTATCTAAAAAAGCACTTGGAGACGCTAAGAAATTTACCGAAGAAAAAGCGATTCCAATAGCCAAAGAAACAGCATTTAATACATTTGAAAAAACGTCTGAGCTGATCCGAGATACGAAAGACTTCGCTAATGAAAAGGCAATTCCTACAATCAAAAAAGTAACAGACAAGTCAGTTGAAAAAGTAAGAGACACTTTAGATGTCAATGGTGATGGCACGGTTGATATTGAGGATATTATCATCCTTGGTTTGAGAACGCCAGGCATTCGTATATCGAGGTATGAATTTTTAAGAAGTGAATTTAAGAAGGATTATCCTCAAGATGTAATCGATATAATAATTGCTCATAATCCTGCTTATGCTGGTATTACGCCTGATAAAATCGAAAAATATGCGGATAGTGTCATTCAATTTGAAAGAAACTGTGTTTCAGGCATATCTGCTGCATTAGGTGCTCCAGGCGGTGTTGCTATGGCAGCGACAATTCCTGCTGATATAGTTCAATACTATGGATATATGTTAAGAGCTGCACAAAAAATATTGTATTTATATGGTTTCCCAGAAATTGATGTAATAGAAAATAAATCGCAATTCGATACCGAAACATTAAATATACTAACATTATGTTTGGGGGCTATGTATGGTGTTGCAGGAGCAAGCAACGCAATTAAATCGGTCGCTAAAGCATTGGGCAATGGTGTTTCAAAACAGCTGATGAAACAAGCTTTAACCAAGGGCACAATTTATCCAATAGTTAAAAGTACTGCTAAGTGGTTTGGCGTAAGAATGACAAAAGAAATATTTGCAGGATTCTTTAAGAAAGCTATTCCAGTTGTTGGCGGAGTTGCAGGTGGAGCGATTACTTATGCTACATTTAAACCTTGTTGCGATCGATTAAAAGAGTCTTTGAAAGACACGCAATTAAGCAATCCAAACTATGTTTCGGATGCAAATATAATTGATATTGATGTAAAATAAAGCAGTAGCAATTTGATTTACTGAAATTAATTATATAGAAGATTTATAATGATAAATTGGTTGTATCAACATAGAAAATATAAACTCATATAATGAATGTCAACCTTTATAGATTGGCATTTTTAATTTTAAAATTTTAAACCAAATAGTTTTTGTCACTAGTATTAGTATTGATCATTGTAACATTCAATGCTCTTTCACATTATTGATATGATAATTTATAAAATTCTTTCCAAAATCTTTCCCATAGTTAATAAAAGCATTAAAAAAGCCTTTATTTAAAGGCTTAATGTGTAATATGGTGGAGCATAGCGGGATCGAACCGCTGACCTCCTGCGTGCAAAGCAGGCGCTCTCCCAGCTGAGCTAATGCCCCATATATATTCAACTTAATAATTCAAATGGTGGGCCTGAATGGACTTGAACCAACGACCTCACCCTTATCAGGGGTGCGCTCTAACCACCTGAGCTACAGGCCCGTCTTACTTGAACTATCAAGTGCTTATTTATAATATCAAAATAGTGTCAAACCGTCAATAACTTTTTTAAATATTTTTCAAAAAAATCACTTTTTAATTTTACTATCTATATCAATACTGTTTCAGCTGATTTTTAGTAGCAATTAAATATTTATCTGTCTTTCTCCATAATGTAATTTGTCATAGGGACTTGATTTTTTATAACTGCCTGTTCCTGGATGTTAATATAACCTCTTTTTTCAAAAAATGGTTTAGCGGTTATGGAAGAGTGAGTAGTTATCTTTTTACTTTTTGTAGAAAGTTCTAGAGCCTGACATAGCTTTGAAGCGATTTTCTGTCTTTGATATTCATGATGGACAAATAAATGATCTAGATATCCGTTTTTATCGATATCACCAAAACCAACAATCTTATCATCTTCGATGGCCACTAAACAATAATTGTTTTCTAATTTCTTTTGCCATACTTCTTTATTGATATTATCTGTCCAAGCTTTAATCTGTTCAGGAGAATAATCACTGATATTTATATGATTAACAGTATTGATAAATAGTTCTATTATTTCATTTAAATCCTTTGTTTGATAATTTCTAATTTTCATCTTTCCTCCAACAAAAAACCGTACAGCTTCGCACTGTGCGGTTTTGACTTATTTTAATTTAGCGTCGATTTCTTCGATTTCTTTTTCAAGTTGTTCGATATATTCTTGTTTTTCTTTAACAGTTTCTTCGATTTCTTTAATTCTGCTTTCAGATAAAGTTTCGCCTTTCTCTCTTTCTAGGCGTTCAATTTGACGTTTTTGATTTTGAATCAAGTCGTTTTTGTAGTCTTTATTAGAGTTTAGACGATCTTGCCATTGAGCTTGTCTTTCTTCACGAGCTTTTTTAAGTCCGTCAAAATATTGGTCCATAATGCCTCTGAATTCTTTCCAGATTTTATCATCTCTTTGTCTGCCAGATGAACCAGCATTTTTCCATTCAACAGAAAGTTCTTTCATTCTTTCGGTAACTTCTTTTGTGAATGTACCTTTTTCTAAATGTTCTTTAGCTTCTTGAATTAGAGCTTTCTTAGCTTGATAGGCTGTATTTTGCACTTCTCTTAAATCGTGGAAGTAAGCATTGCGTCTTTCGTTAAATTTTTGGCGAATAGCAGAGAATCTCTCCCATAATTCATCATTAACTTCACTGTCAGCACGACCGGCATCACGCCATTTTTCGAATAATTCTTTGAAAGCCTCATTAGTTTTGATGATGTTTTCATTATCAACTAAAGCTTCAGCTTCCTTGATTAAGTTTTCTTTTATTTCTTTAGCTTGTTCAAAACGTTCTTTTTGATTTTCCCAAGCTAGATGACGTTTTTCATAGAAATCTTGACGAATAGCATTAAATTCTTGCCATAATTCTTCATCTTTTTCTTTACCGGCCGAACCGATGCTCTTCCATTTTTCCATTAAAGATTGCATATTTGCGTTTGGCATTTTTGCTTCGGCGATGACATCTTTTTTAGCGCTATGGTTGGCATCATAAACTTCACGTCTTTTTTCATAGCATACATTCAAGTATCCTTCGAATTCTTCTTGTAGTTCATCTTCAAATGCAGATTCCCAATAAGGAATTCTGCGCCATTTGCGACTCAACTCATTTATTTTATTTATAGCTTGTCTGTTGTCGTCTAGTTCAACAAGTCCTTTGGCTTCTTCAATTAATTCTCTTCTTTGTGCAATTGCTTCATCTAAATCGGCAACGCCTTCGTATAATTCGTTAGTATTATTTTTCATATAAAATCTCCTATAGTTATATTTTACCATTTATAACATTTTTCTCAAGCTATAAAAAAGACTTATTGCTTATCTTGGTGTAATATTAAGAGGAAAGAGAGAATATTTATGAATAACAGATATGATTTAATAATAATTGGTTCAGGGCCAGCGGGTATGACTGCTGCAATATATGCTAAACGAACAGGCTTAAAAACATTAGTTATTGAAGCTAGTGCTCCAGGTGGAAAGTTGATTAAAACCTATAATATTGAAAATTATCCCAGCATAAAAACGATGGCTGGTGCCGATTTAGCGATGGCGATGTTTGAGCATATGCAAAGCTTTGAAGTAGAAACAGTTTTTGATGATGTCATAGACCTTAAATGTGAAGGTAAAACAAAAGAAGTTGTAACTAATGGCGAGAGTTATTTTGCAAAAGCCATTATTGTTGCGACCGGTACAAAAGAGAGACTATTAAATATTCCGGGTGAAAAAGAATTTACCGGTCGAGGAGTTTCATATTGTGCGGTTTGCGATGGAATGTTTTTTAAAAACAAAGATGTGGCGGTAATTGGTGGAGGTAATTCTGCTTTAGAAGAAGCTCTTTACTTAAGCGAATTTGTTAATAAACTATATATCATTATCAGAAGAGATGTTTTTAGAGCTGATGCTATTATTGCCGATAAGATTAAAAATAATTCAAAAATCGAAATCATCACTAAACATATTCCGGTTGAGATAAAAGGAGTGGATAAAGTTGACACTTTGATGATTGAAGATGTTGATACAAGAAAGAGAAGCGAGATAAAGGTAAGTGGCGTGTTCCCTTATATCGGTGCTGATCCATGTACACATTTCTTATCTAAATTAGGCATCTTAGATGAATACGGATATGTTTTGGTTAATGAAAGAATGGAAACAAGCGTTGAAGGAATTTTTGGAGCAGGCGATTGCATCAAGAAAGAATTGAGACAAGTTGTAACTGCTTGTTCAGATGGAGCGATAGCCGGACAAAATGCGTATCACTACGTAAGAAAACAATAAACATTTTTATAAAGATTATTCTAATAAAGAATTTTATTAATGTTCGATAGCGAAACAAAAAAATGGCGTTATTATTGAAGTGAACCTCCTAAGTTTGTCCAACTTTAGGGGTTCACTTCATTAGATGCCATTTTTGTTTATTGATTTTTTAATCGTTATTTTTTCTTTTTATTGCAACAATCAAAACAATTGATGTAACCAATATGATTGGGGCAATTCTTATAAATAGCCATTCAAAAGCGGTATAGATAACTTTCAATACAGCTTTTTCAGTATCAATATTATCCCAAAATTGATATGGGCTACCAAGAAGCATAATAGCGATAAATATAACGATTGTCATAATGCAGATAATAACCAACGAGATTTGGATGAATCTTTTCTTGTTGTGCTGTTTTTCAGCTAGTTTTAAATTGATAGCTTCAAGTTTTTCGCAAATTGTTTTTAGATCATCGATTTTTTCTTCGCTGCTTTCGCCTAAAAGCACATTAACCGGTGTATTTAAGACATTTGATATAGCGATAAGCATTTCACAGTCTGGCACTGATAGACCAGTTTCCCATTTCGATATCGTTTGTCTAACGACATTTAATTTAATAGCTAGTTCTTCTTGAGATAAACCATTTTGTTTTCTAAATAACTTAATATTGTCTTTTAACATAATAATTAATGCCTCCTTACAAAATAATTATTTAAAAAATAAATCATTGCTTCAAGCAATGATTTATAACATTGTATTATACGGTTATATCGGAATTTAATTGTTTAATTTCTTCATCGTTTATCTCTTTAAAACTGTCGGCAAACATATATAATGATTTTTTTTCATCTTTATATACAATAACTGGTCGTGCGTTTAATTCAACGATGTTTAAATATCCAGTTCTAACAAAGCTTTCAATTACATCATTTTGTAATTCTTCATCCATTAACGAAGTGTCACCAGACAGATTTAATCTTTCAAGCACTTCAATACAAGCGTCAATATATTTAGTCATTATGGGCCTCGAAGGCGTGCCTTGAAATATTACAGCAGTGGTCGCCTATTCTTTCTAAGTTTCCTAATACATCGGCATAAATACTCGATGCGACACCGCCAATACACTCCTTAGACACTAAACGAATAAAATGATTCTTTCTAGCCATATATTCTTGAGTGTCTAGGTTGGCCTCGATTGTCATCACCGATTCATACCATCGAATATCATTGGTTTCAACATATTTGAATGTTTGATCCAACATCAAAAATAAATTATCGAACATTTCATTTAACTCATTATGTGCCTTATGAGAGAAGCTGCCTTTGTCTTCCTGCACCATTTGGGCAAATTCAGCAACATTCATACTTAAGTCGCCTATTCTTTCTAAGTTTTTAACTATTTCTAGGTAAAGAGAGTTGGTTTTAACCGAATCATCAGACATATGATCGATTGTTAATTGAGTCAAGAACGAAGAAATAGAGTTATCTAATTTATCAATTAAGTTTTCATTGTTGTTGATTTCATCAAAAGCATCGGCGTCATAATCATCTTTGGCGATGTATTCTTGAACCTTTTTAAGATTGATTTCGACAATTTCCTTCATCTCTGTTATTGAACGCTCAGCAACTGTTAAAGCTGCAGAAGCTACAGGGAAGTTTGAAGCATCTAGTTCATCGATATTGACAGATAATTTCTTCGGCTCATCTCCCGGCACAATTTTACGGATAAGCATACAAATGTATTTGATGAACGGAGATACAATAATGGCGGTTGAAATGTTAAATATGATATGTACTAAGGCAATTTGCATCATCGGTTGTATATCGGTTGCACTTACAATTGATGTCATCATGCTATTTAGTGGAGTGATGCATATCATACCTATAATAGCACCGATAACATTGAAGCCTAAGTGTAAAACAGCGGCTCTTTTCGAGGATGGATTACCACCCATTGAAGCCATAATAGCTGTAATACATGTACCAATATTTGAACCATATAAAAATGGAATAATGGCGATAAATGGAATAGCTCCAGTTTCATATATAATTTGGATAACACCGATAGATGCTGATGACGATTGCATGGCGGTTGTCATGACGATACCGCCAATCAGACCGATGAATGGATTAGTAGTACATAACTGAGCGAATTCTTGAAATTCCTGAACATCTTTTAAATTGATTAAAGTATCACCAATAATACTGATACCAAAGAATAAGATACCAAAACCTGCGATGATATGTCCTAAATCTTGTGTCTTGGTCTTTTTACTGAATAGCAGTATCAATGCACCGACAAAAATAAAGTAAACAGATAATCCCTCGACATTTAAACCGATTAAAAAGGCAGTCATTGTTGTACCAATATTGGCACCAATGATGATTCCAGCAGCTTGTTCGAGTGTCATCAATCCCGCTCTAACAAAGCCGATTGTAATGGCAGTAGTTGCGGAAGATGACTGAATTATAGCGGTAGATATTGCGCCGATTAAAATCCCTTTCCAAGTTTTAGAAGTGTATTTATCAATGTAATCTCTCAGCTTATCGCCAGCGAATGATTTTAAACCATCGCCCATGATGACGATACCAAATAAGAACAACCCTAGTCCGCCTAAGAACATTCCCCAATTAATATCTAAATAAGTCATTATTGTTTTCCTTTCGTGTCAAAAGTATTTTAGCATTATTTAACATAAATAAAAACGATAAATTGTGTAGATTAGCTAAGTATTTTAAATGTATTTTAGATTGATTATCCCTTTTGCGGTGTACTATATCTATTTATATTAGGTATGCATAAAAGGCCATAATAAAATAATCTTTTCTCTAGTTTCTCATTTATGCTGTTTATTATTTCAATTGTCTTAACATAGATGAATTAAAGACAGAATGAATACGGACAAGAAAGAATTGCAAAGGATTTAAAATTATTTTTTGTTTACAATATGCGTCTTCGGATTAGGCTTTGCTGAATATACTATAATAAAAAGGCCTTTACAATTGCCGTAAAAGCCTTTTTTGTGCTATTTCTTTTGTCTGAAACTTTTTTATAAAGTTTTAGATTATCTGCCATTTAAACGTAAGAATTGAGGCTCACTTCCGTTTTTCAAATAGACACTTCTAATAACAGTTGTGCCATTGAAATTACCGTGCAAGGCACTTTCGCCACCTAGATATACGGCATAGTGTTGTGTTCCTAAACCAGAATTACTGTAATAGATAATGTCACCAGGCTGTGCCTCGGAAGCTGAAACACTATATGTATCAAATATATTATAGCCACTTCCTAAATATTCGTTGATGAACGCCTGAGCGACATCAGTACACCAGCCACCCATACCGATGTAGTTTAATGCTAAATCATATGCTGATCCAGAAGTAATGTCATTTAATTCACTACTCATTTTTTCTTCAGCTTGTTTATTTGCTGCCTCACGTGCTTGCTGGCGAGCTAATTCTTCTTGATGCAGACGTTCTTTTTCTTCTTCAATGATTGTATCCATTTCTTCTTGGCTGATTACTTTTACAGTAACAGTCTTTTTGGCGGTATTTCCACCGGCATCGACAGCTAGAAGATTAACTGAGTATTCATCGATGATATCAACATCAACACTTCCATAACTTATTAAATGAAATTCGTTAGAATTATCACTGATTGCGATATAGTCTCTTAAATCAAATTCATTTCCCTGAACGATTTGGATCGTATCATCTTCGTTTTTGATAGTGATCACAGGTGCTTGGGTATCAGGTTTGACAGAATCGTCTTTACGATCTTCGGCTAGAATGCTATTGGTAAATGCAATTAACATTAAGCAAACAAGAGCCGACAATACATGAAATCTTTTCATATCTTCTCCTTTGTTTAAAGCATGTTCACAATTATATTAGTTTTTGGTTAGAATGTAAATTTTTTTCACTTAAAAAGTTGCCTAGGAAATAATACTAGTATGATTTTATTGCAATAAGAATTGAAATTTGTTAAAATGTTCAAGTATGAAAAAGATAGTTATATTACTGTTGGCAATGTTATTTATTGTAACTTTGTCGGCTTTTAAAGATGTGAAAATAGACTTTTCTATTGACAGTTTGCAAGATTATCAAAAGGAATATGTCGCTGAAGAAGTTGGTGTCTGCTCGGTAAATAAAACCAAGACATATATGGATTATCGAGCTATTACCGATCGAAATTCAACACAATATAAATACATAAGAGATAATATGATTCTTGACGAAGAAACTGGTTTCTTAGTTGATGAAGATGGTTTTATCGGTGTGGCATTGGGTTCATACTATGGGGTAATTGGTGATCGGTATTATTTTACTTTAGATAGTGGGATAGTGCTTCCTTTGGTAAAAATCGAAGAGAAGGCCGATGTTGATACTGATGGCGGATGTTCCCATTATAGCGATGGCAGCGTGATTGAGTTCGTTATTGATAAAAATGTTGCTGGAGATTATTTTGGTGTTTATGGTAATGGCTTAGTCTTATCTGGTAATTATAATAACTATTCGTTATTTAAAGGAAATATTGAGAAAGTTGAAAAAGTTAGCGATGAGAAACGAGATGATTATGTTACTTTCGTCGAAATCGAAACTGTAACTTTTAACAACAAGGACATCTTCGAGTATGCAAGTGGCTATTAGAGCCGCTTTTTTATATAATTAGATTATGCAAAAAGTATTGGTTATCGAAGGTCCAACAGCGGTTGGCAAGAGTTCATTTGGCATTGAATGTGCAAAACTTTTTAATGGAGAAATTATTTCTGGTGATTCCATTCAGATATATAGAGGGTTAAATATTGGCAGTGCTAAGATTACTCGCGAAGAGAGTGAGGGCATTACCCATCATTTAATCGATATAAAAAATCCTGATGAAACATACAGTGTTAAAGAGTTTCAAACTTTAGCTAGAAAGCTTATCAAAGCGATAAGCGCTAAAGGAAAACTTCCGATTATTGTTGGAGGTACTGGTTTATATATCAAGGCATGTTTGTATGACTATGTCTTTATGGATGAAGAAGAAAAAGATTATCCTTATGATGAATATACTAATGAAGAAATTTACGAAATATTAAAACTTAAGGATCCTAAATGTCTTGAAAAGATTCATGTCAACAACCGAAAGAGATTAGTTAGAGCTTTAAATGTTATCGAGAAACATCATATTAAGTTTTCTGATAATATCGATAGCCAAAAACATGAACCTTTATATGATGCTAAAATCATTGGCTTAACTTTGGATCGAGATAAGTTATATAAAAGAATTGATATGCGTGTCGATAAGATGATTGCTGATGGACTGCCAGAAGAAGTTAAAGGTTTGCTCGACAGGGGTATAACTTTTGAAAATCAAGCGATGCAAGGCATCGGTTATAAGGAATTTAAACCATATTTCGAAAATAATAAATCGCTTGAAGAAGTGACAGAAGAAATTAAACGCAATTCCAGAAGATTTGCTAAAAGGCAATATACATGGTTCAATAATCAAACTGCAATCAAATGGTTTAACAGTGACAGAACTAAAGAAGCGATAGATGAGGTAGAAAAATGGATAACAAACTAAATCGATTAGCTTATTTAATTGGGGAAGATAAAATCGCTTCTTTAAAAGATAAAAGAGTAATGATTTGTGGGTGCGGCGGTGTCGGTTCATTTGTCTCAGAAGCTTTAGCGAGAAGCGGTATCGGGCATATTATTTTAGTGGATTTCGATATTGTTGACGCGTCTAATCTCAATCGCCAACTTATGAGTGATAAAACTAATATCGGTAAAAAGAAAACTGAAGTATTAAAAAAACGTTTAGAAGCGGTAAGTGATGCGGAGATTGAAATCATTGACTCTTTTATTGATGAAGAGTTTGAATTACCTAAGCTCGATTATTTGATCGATTGCATTGATACTTTAAATTCAAAGTTCAGTCTGGCTAAAAAAGCTCATGCGAAAAATATTCCTTTTATCGCTTCTATGGGCACAGCCAGAAGACTTAAAATCAAAAATTGCGTTTATACAACTTTGGATAAAACCAGTAATGATCCATTGGCTAGGAAATATCGTAATTTGGTAAAAAAAGAGGGCTATCGTAAAAAAATAGAAGTGGTTTATTGTGATAGCGATATAGAAGAGAGTAAAATGAAAGAAGAACCATTTGAGAAATATCCGCTTGGTTCAGCCATTTTTACCGTTGGAAGTGTCGGTTTAAAAATAGCGAATATTGTATTTTTAAAACTTTTAGGAGGCAAAGATGAAATTTAATGATTTTAAATATGAACATTTAGATTATGAAGATTTAGTAAAGACTTATAATCAACATCTTGATGAACTTAGAAAAGTGAACAATTGTCAAGAATTCATGAATGCTTTTGATAAGATGAATGAGTTTAGAGGACATATCTTTACTAACATATCAATATGTAATGTAAGACATACTATCGATACCAGCGATAAATATTACGATGAAGAAAATACTTATTGGGATAATACCAGCCCTAAACTTCAAGTATATGAAAATGAATTTTTTGATATTATGCTTAACTGCCCATTTAGAAGTGAGTTGTCTATTCCAGATGTATATTTCCAATTGGCAGAAAATGCGAAGAAGACTTTTGACGAAAAGATTATCGAGGAATTACAAGAAGAAAATCGTCTTTCGACTGAATATGCTAAGTTAAAAGCGTCAGCTAAGATTGAATTTGATGGTGAGATATATAACCTTGCTTCTATTGCGTCAAAGGTGTGTGATCCTGATCGTGATACAAGAAAAAGAGCTTATGATGCAACAATGAAGTTTTATGATGAACATGAAGATGATTTTGATGACATTTTCGATAGATTAGTCAAGGTTCGTGACAAGATGGCTAAGAAACTAGGCTATGAAAATTTCGTTGAACTAGGTTATCTTAGAATGAATCGTCTTGATTATGATAAAGAAATGGTTAAAAAATATCGTAAACAAGTTGTTGATGATATGGTACCGGTAGCTAGTGATTTATATGCTAGACAAGCTAGACGCATCGGTGTCGATAAATTGATGGCTTACGATGTAAATTATGAGTTCAAAACCGGCAATCCTACACCTAAAGGTAATAAAGATGAACTTGTAGCCAGTGCTTTGAAGATGTATCAAGAAATGTCTAAAGAGACAGGCGACTATTTTAAAATGATGTGTGAGATGGAATTGTTCGACCTTGAAACTAAGCCTAATAAGGCAATGGGTGGCTATTGTACTGATTTCTTTGATTATAAAGTTCCTTTCATCTTCTCAAACTTCAATGGTACTCAAGGTGATGTTGATGTTTTGACGCATGAAGCAGGACATGGTTTTCAATCATACTTAACTATGAAATCTGTGAATATTCCTGATATTTGTTTCCCAACTTATGAAAGTTGCGAAATTCATTCGATGTCAATGGAATTCTTCGCTCATCCTTGGATTCATTACTTTTTTAAGGAAGATAGTGACAAATATAAGTTCTATCACATTGCCAGTGCTTTGACATTTGTTCCTTATGGTTGTCTGGTCGATCATTTTCAACATGAAATATATGAAAAACCAGAAATGTCTAAAGAAGAAAGAAAGGCAACATTTAGAAGATTGGAGAAGATATATAAGCCGGAAGCTGACTATACAGGCTATCCTTTACTTGAGAAAGGCGGATACTTCTATCGTCAAAATCATATCTTTCAAAGCCCTTTCTATTATATTGATTACACCTTAGCTCAAATTTGTGCACTTCAATTTTTTAAACGCATGTTAGAAGAAGATCCTGAGGCTTGGGAAGATTATTTGCATTTATGTTCGTTAGGTGGAACAAAATCATTCTTAGAGCTTGTGAAAGAAGCTAATTTAAAGTCACCGTTTGATGATGGTGTGGTTAAAGAAGTCGTTGATAAGATGGTTGAAGAACTTTCGACTTTTGATGATACATTGTTATAAGGAGGAAAAATACATGACTCAATTAAAAGACTATTCAAAAAATATATCGGAAACTAATACTTTTAATCAGTTCTTATCTAAAGTGTTCATTACTGTGTTTGGCGGTCTAGTTCTTACTTCGGTCGTGGCATTTGTGATGAGCTTATTTATTGAAAGATTTTTGAACCTATTCTATGGAGTGTATTTCGTTATTATTATTCTTCAGTTTGCAGTAGGCATTTATTTTTCTGCTCGACTAGAGAAGATGTCAAAAACCAGTGCATGGGTGTGCTATGGTATTTATTCGTTAACCATGGGTATTACTTTCAGCATTTTGCCTCTAGCGTATGATGGAGGAAGTATTCTATTCGCTATTTTAATGACAGCTTTAATGTTTGTGTGTATGGCGATTATTGGACACACAACTAAAGTTGATTTATCAAAGTTTAGTACTTTATTCTTTGCTGGTTTAATTGCTATTATTGTAGTAACAATGGTTAACTCGTTATTTATACACTCATATGGTGTAAACATGTTTATCAATTACTTCGGTGTAATCTTATTCTTAGGCATTATTGCTTGGGATATGCAAAAGATGCGCACATTATATTTAGAAGGTTTAAACAATCCGGAATTTAATGAAAAGATGATTATCTATGGTGCGTTTGAGTTATATTTAGATTTCTTGAATTTGTTTATTCGTATCCTTCAAATATTTGGTAAAAGCAGAAATGATTAAGGCGTGAATAACGCCTTTTTAAGTGCTTGATTTGTGATTATTTAATCGATAAGTTATAATTTAGATTGTTAGGAGGAGATATTTTGAAAAAGAATAATAAAATAATTATCTTCGCAACAGCTCTTATATTAGTAGTAATAAGTTTATTTTATATAAACAGTTTAAATAACAACAAAGAAAACAATAATGTGCCTTCTAATACTGATATGACAGAAACTATTGAACCTGAACATACAATGCAGATTGGCTTTGGCATTTCGACCTATGTTTCACCATTTGACGCCAAAAGTGTCGAAGAAGGAAAATTGCAGGATGGAGAGTTGTTGGTCAATAGTTCGTTTGCGGTCGTGTTATTGAATAATGATAATCGTATTGTTTACAGTTATATTGACAGGATAGAGAATAGAATTTGGTTTAGTGAAGAAGGCAAAATCGGAACTAAAAAAGGCGATGCTGAATGGTTGAGTTTAAGAGAATATGACGATGAGTATCTTACTGAGGTCTTAACCTTGCAAGAGGCGATTAAAGGTAAAAATCAAGATGAGGTAGCCAAATATTTTGATAGCGTCAATCCCGAGGATTACCCTAACATTGAATTGGATAATTGTCATAACAGTATAGAGAGCGCATTTTTGAACACTAAAGGAATTACTTCGGTTCGTGGTGTAGGTGTCGGCACGGTTACTAGATATGAATTAGCTGACGCTAGTGAAGAAAGCAATGGCAGTATTAAAGTCATTTCTAATTTTGGCATTGTGACCGCTTCAGAAAATGATGAGGTAACTTCTCTAATTAGTGATCAGGTAGAAATAGATGCTGAAATTGATAATAAAGGCAAAGTGTTAACCAGTCGTTTTGATACTAGAAGTAAGCTAGAAAAAAGTAATGATGAAAATGACAAGACTGTTTTATCTGATTACGCCATTAAATTAGAAAAATTTGAAGAATCGCTTCTAAATAAAAAAGTTGATGAAGTTATTGAACTCATTCAAGATGATTTATATATCTCTGAGTTTGATATTTTAGTTGATGATTTGATTTACGCTTTATATAAAGCAGCAAATTCGATGGAAAACTGGTATTAATATGAATAGAATAAAAAATGAAATGATGTTTAAAAGATATGCCATCATTTCTTTTGTCTTGTATATTCTAACGATTATCTGTTTTATTTATCAAAGCAGCTTAGCTTTTATTGTTCTATTGATAGCTGTTGCTTTTTCAATAAATGCTTATAAGTTTTGTGCTTTGAAAAACGGCAAGTATGATGAGGCTTTAGAAAAAGCTAAAGAAGACAGTGATACAGCTGTCTTCTATGCACGCAGTTTTAGAAAAAGACTTGATTATTCGATTTCCAGCATCAATGATTTGGAAGATATTTTAGATTTTTATGCTAATGACATTCGAGGCAGTAATTTAAAAGAGGAAGAAATAAGAGATATTGCTAATTTATTTGGTGCTTATCTTGGTGAAACTATGCTTAAAAATGGTTTATCAGATAAAGGCTATAAGTGGATAGTCGATTCTGGTTTAAACACTATATATCTAAGCGATAATCAAAAAGCAATAAATCCTAATGAAAAGGTGTTTGCAAGACTTGTAAAAGGTAAAGATGAAGAAATAGTTTCATATTTTAAAGAAATATTGAAAGCGAGATTAAATTAAATTCATTCAAAACATCAAAAAAGGATATAATAAATAGAGTTCTGAGATAGGATTATGAATAAAGCAATTAAGAAAACAGCATTAATCGCATTATTTACAGCCGTTAGCTTCGCTGTTTTTACATATGTAAGAATTGATATTCCCTTAGCAGCCGGCTCAAAAGTTTCAATTCATATCGCTAATGCAATAGTAGTGGTATGCGCATTATTATTAGGACCATTAGAAGGTGGTTTAGCAGGGGCTATAGGCTTGTCTTTGGCTGATATTTTAGATCCTGTATATATTGTTTCAGCACCCAAGACTTTCTTTTGCAAGTTCATGATTGGCTTAATATCTGGATTAGTTGGTCATAAACTATTCAATATATCTAAACTGGAAGATAAAAAGATGGTGACAATCGCAGCTTTTGTGTCAAGTATTGCTGGGCTGGGATTCAATGTCATATTTGATCCGTTAATTGGATATATATTTAAACGTTATGTCTTACAAATCGGTGAAGTCAGCGCAAACTTCATCTATGCATGGACTAGCGGCATTACATTATTAAATGCGGTAATATGTGTCTTTGTTGCATCAATCCTATATTTAACACTTAGAAAAACATTTAAGAGATATATAAATTAAGACTCGTTAAGAGTATACAGACAGAAAGTGTTTAAGCAAACTTGTTAAATAAAAGTGGAATCTAACATAACTCAGATTCCACTTATTTTTTATTTTATGCCATTTTTAGAAATGATCTGTTTTACTATTCTTATACCATTGCTTTCTTCGTATAACAATTCTAAAGTATCGCCACTATTCAAGAATAAGATATATTTCTTATAACTTGAATCGTATGGTATTTCATAAATCATATCATTACTATCGAGTATGAATATAGTTGTATTGCCGTTTTGACTAATGTTTTCGCATCTATCTACAGTAACAATGGCTTCTGACAGATTTTGATAAATAGCAGTCGGATCTTTACTGATCTTTTTGATTAAATCCTCAATAGCCGTCTTGGTATCTTTGTCGGCAGATATTGTATAGACTTGCTGATAGTCTTGAGCATCAACCATTGCATACATTTTTACAAGTCCAGCACTATCTTTCAAAGATAAAAGATATATCGGCTTGTTGTCGATATTTACCAAGACTGGGAAGGTTGCGGTATATCCATAATTTAATACTTCACCTTCGGCGCTAGCCATGACTGAATATTCATCAGCTCCAGATGTATTGATTAATTGCGCTTGATGAGTTCTTAGATTGACAAGTGCAAAACCTATATTTGAATCATCAGAAAGAACACTTGTGATGCCAGTATACAACCAAATATCGCCATTCTTAGAAATGTAATTATAGCCTTCACTTGTTTGCATAACGCCTTCTTGTCCGATGAAGGAATTAAAGAAACCATTGGAATAGCTTCCGAAATCATTTAATTCCTCATTAACTAAATCTTCTGGGAAAATTCTATCTACCCAGGTTGGGATATTCTCAATATCATATTTTGTTGAAGAACCATCAACCGGATTAAATAGTACAGCTCCAGTTACTCTTTTTAAGGAACTAACGCCTTTATATGTATAAGTTGTACAGATATAGTATGGATTTCCTTCTTCATCGATTTCAAATGTTGGCGAGCCGAATATTTCAAAAGGATACGAGAAACGTAGCTTGCGCATCAAATCTTCGTTGAAGTAGGCGCTTGGAACATACCTGAGTTTTTTGTCAAGGCGTTTTAGACTGGTTTCACCAGTAGTAGTGTTTACAATGATATATCCAGGCACGCCTTCGCTTCTGTTTTTGAGATATTTAATAAAGCCGTCATATTTTAAAGGTGTGACACGATATGTGCCTTCCTGATATGAAATTTGAGAATATTCATCGGATGCGGTGAATTGTGATATTAAATCCAACATTTCACCCATTACTTTATTACCTAGTTTTGAAGCACTATCTCTATCAATGATTGCCGTAGTGTTAAATGAATAAGTAGGTATTTCATCAAAAGATACTTCTTCAATATTGATACGATTGGCATAAGAGCCAGACATAAAGATTGGCGAATAAATAATGGCGGTTGCAAAGATATAAATGAAGCTAACGGCCAATACAAGAATCATTACTTTTATGCTGGTCTTACTTTTTACAATGCTAGGAACAGCGAAACTCTTATTTTTAACTTTAATAATTTTTTGTTCAGTTGAAACATCAAGGATACAAAATTCTATTGCCAGCAAAATGATACATAACCAAAGTTTAATATCATGAATATTAATAGCCGGAAGCAAGAAGTAATATAGCAGAATAGCGGTAAATACAAGGATAATATACTTAATGTAACTTTTCATCTACTTATTGTCCTTAACAACTTCACTTAATGATGCCAAAGTTCCGGCTATATCCTGAATATTACTAGGAATAATCAACTTAGTCGATTGACCATCGGCAACCTTTTGTAAGGCCTCAAATCCTTGAATGGTCAAATACTCTTTACTAGGACTTGATTCAGAAATCTTTTTAATACCATAAGCTTGAGCGTCATATACTCTTTCCATGGCTCTAGCTCTACCTTCGGCTTCGGCAATCGTTGCTTCTTTTTGGGCGTTGGCTCTTAGAATCATTGCTTCTTTTTCACCTTCGGCTTGAAGAACAGCAGCACGTTTTTCACCTTCGGCCTGCAATATTTTTTCTCTTCTCTCTCTTTCGGCACGCATTTGTTTTTCCATAGTGTCTTGGATATCACGAGGTGGAATAATGTTTTTAACTTCAACACGATTTACTTTAATACCCCAAGGATCAGTTGCCTCATCAAGAATTGAACGCATTTTTGAGTTGATAATATCTCTTGAAGTCAAAGTTTCATCGAGTTCGAGATCACCGATGATATTCCTTAAAGTGGTTGCCGTTAAATTTTCAAGAGCACTGATTGGCATTTCAACGCCATATGTGTATAGCTTAGGATCGGTTATTTGAAAATATACGACTGTGTCAATTTGCATAGTTACATTATCTTCGGTAATAACTGGTTGAGGTTCAAAATCCATAACAATTTCTTTCAAAGAAACTTTATTAGCTACACGATCAATAAATGGAACTAGGATATGAGGACCTGTTGTCCATGTTTTATTGTAAGCTCCAAGTCTTTCGATAACATAGGCTTTAGCCTGTGGAACAATACGAACTAAATAGATAATAATCGCAAATATAATAACAAGTACGATAATAAACGCAAATATTGCAAAGATGTTTTCTAACATAAACTATCTCCTTCCTTAACAGTTCTGATAACGAGTTTTGATCCGTCGAAGGCCAGTATTTCGACTTTACTGCCTTTCAAAATAGGTTTAGCTTCATCGCTGATGCAATTCCATGTAACACCATTTAATTTTACTTCGCCATAATTGTCTTCGGTTATTGATTTAATTAAACGAGTTCTTTGGTGGATTAGACGATCAGCGTTGGTGGCTACGATGTTTCCTCTTAAATATTTAGCCGCTATTGGCCTGATGAATATCACCGATAATAATGATACCAAGAAAAAAGTAGCGATTTGGATTGCGACATCGAAATTTAACAGTTCTAGTATCAGTGCAACTAGACTGCCAATGGCAAACCAAATAGAAACTAAAGCTTCGGTTGTAGCTATTTCAGCCACAATTACGACAATTAATAGAATTAACCAAATATAAAAATAATCCATATTATTCCCCCCTGATTGACTTGCTCAAATTTACAATCAACATCTGCTCTGCATCATCATAATAAGCGCTATACTTATTATTTACTGAGTCATCATTGACGATTTTAGCAATTTGCAAGATAACACTTTTATTTGATATTCTAGCATATCCTTTGCCACTGGAAATCTTGTGAAGTTTTTCTAAAGGAACTAGCCCTTTATCTATTTTTTCCTTGCTTACTCCTTTTATCGCCATTTGCTTGGACTTACTATCAAAACCAATCATGCACCAACGATAATCTTTAAAATAATTGGCAGCAGCAGTGTTTAATGTAATGTTTGTTGGGTAGACAGTTACTAACATTGTGTAATTGTTTCCTTCCATCCATTGGAACATTGCCATACCTCCTTTGTTTAATGTTATCAGTTATTGCATATATATTCAATATCTTATTTTTATTATTTTATTTATGATACTTAGATGTTACAATCAATTTGAGGTGAGTGTTTTGAATGTTTTATTTTTATTGACACCTAAGGCTAGTGTTGCATGTTTGGATGATTCATTGAGTATTAGACAGGCAATAGAGAAATTTAAAGCCCATGGTTACACTGCCACGCCGATGATATCTAAAGAAGACGGTCGTTATTTAGGTACGATATCAGAGGGTGATTTCTTATGGAAAATAATAAATGATTCTTTGATGAACATTAAAGATTTAGAAGATATTAAGGCCGTTGAACTTTTAAAACCTAATTTTATGCCGGCAGTTAAAGTGGATGCCAAGATGGACGATGTCTTAAGGATGGTGCAGAGCCAAAATTTTGTGCCAGTTGTTGATGACAGAGGTATTTTTATGGGCATTGTTACAAGAAGGTCAGTAATTAATTTCTATTATGAAAAAGAGAAGGAAAAACTTCAACAAAATAGTTCAAAATAAGTAATAAGAAAAGCTTATGAGTAAATGACCGGATTGCTTAACTCATAAGCTTTTTAATTGCACAAATTGTATTTATTTTTTAAAGGCTTTAGCGATTACGATTGATACGATAGTAGATAGCACTGCTTCGGGTATGCCGTTGGTAATAATGGTTGTAGCTATTATAATTGCTAAGGATTGACCAACCATCGAAGCATATAAATCGCCAAAGAATAAAGCGATACCAATAAGAACCCCAAAAGTATTTGTTAAACTTCCTATTAGTCCGGCTAAACCGTAGCGAGTTGTCAAGTTATACTTCTTAAAAAGACTAATGCTTAAGCCGGCGAAAGTACCGGTCAATATTCTTGGCACAAAGCAGATGATTAAACTATTAAAGTTCCCTGATGCATTGCCTACACTATAAAAGGGAGTGAAGATAACTGACATTGGCGAAGGGGCAACAAAAGTCCAATAGATAAAACTGAAAAGACCGGCAAAGAAGCCCATTAGTGTTGCATACTTAGTATTCATCACGATAGCAGTAACAATAACTGGTATCATCGCTAATGTCATTACAATAGGTCCTAAAGCGGGTAAAGAACCTAGAGGAGTGAAACAGAATATTGCCTCAATGGCAAGTAGAAGTGAAAATTTAGTTAAATCAGCATTTTTGTTCATAGTTATTTTAAAATAGTGTCATTTTCATTACGTGGGACCATATCTGAATCATAGAAATCTAAAGTTTCTTCTTTTGAACGTTTTGAAGCAACTACCCAAGCATCATATGCGGTTTTAAGATTAGATTTCTTATGACGGTCAATATTAGAAGGCAATAGATAATTTAAAGCGCAGCCAAACATTGCACCGACTATCGTATCAATAATACGATCGATAGTATAGGCTAAATAGGTGGCTTCTGGCTGAGTGAATAATACTACAAAGAAAATAACGATAGCTGGCTGAATAGCACCACTTGAGCCCAAAAGAGTATTACTGTAAATCACAATAATTAATCCAATAGCCATATAAATCTCTGGCAGGATATTAAGCGGATTATGATGATACAAGTAATAGAATACAATAATTACTACTCCACCGGTAAAGGTGCCGATACTGCGGTTAAATCCGTGCCTAAATCCTTCATTAAACTGGCTTCCACAGGCATATGCCGCACCAATTAAGGCAAAACACGGATTGCGATGAAGCACATAAATATATATAATGCCCAACAACAAACAAGCCAATGCCGTTTTGATTGTTCTTAAACCAATTCTTGGAATTTTCTTTGATTTTGTCTTCATAGTCTCCTCGATTTCTATATTGTGAGTAAATGATTTGATATAGATTATTTTAACATAAAGAGATTATAAAAAAATAATAGCACAGATAATTCTGCGCTAAATTTATATGGTTTTTGTTGTTTTATTTTGAACTTTCTTGCATTTCTTTTTCAAATTTCATCTTGTGCATTTTTTGTTCTTGCTTAGATTCAATTTCATGATTGATGATAATTGCAAGGAACATTCTAACGCCAACTAAACAAGCGATGAAAATGATGTCATCCATTGATTGAAGAATTACAGTATTTAGAATTTCGCCAACCAACAAGAATTCTAGAGCCACAGCCAAACCTTTAGAAAGTTGCAAATGAACTGGTTTACCTGTCATAAAAGAAATAACAGATTTAATACCGGTATAAAGAAGTACAAAAACACCAAAGTATTCGAAAATTACAATAGCGTATTCGATGATGAAATGTAAGATTGATTCTAATGTTTCTAGCATCTAATTATTCCCCCTTAAAACAATCCTAAATATTTTACCATATAATGAGTTAAAATGTTATATAAAAAATCTAGCACTCTAATTGACAGAGTGCTATTTAAGAGTATAATGACAGTTAGAGGTTAAAGGAGGAATGTTTATGATTAAACCTTTATACAACAATGTGTTATTAAAAAAAGAAAAAGCTACTAATGAAACTAAGAGTGGCATTATATTAAGTCAGAAAGAAAAAGATGAAGAATACGCCATTGTCGTGGCTGTAAGTGAACTAAAAGAAGTTAAGATTAATGACAAGATATATGAAATGCCATTAAAAGCCGGTGATAAAGTAATGTATAAAAAGTATTCAGGAACAAATATCAAAGATAATGATGAAGAATATATCTTGATTAGTGCTGAAGATATTTTGGCTATCGTTGAATAGGAGGTATAAATTATGGCGAAAGAAATTAAATATTCAAAAGATGCAAGAAAGGCAATGCTGGAAGGAGTTGATGTTCTGGCTGATGCTGTTAAAACAACTCTAGGTCCTAAAGGACGTAATGTTGTACTAGATAAGAGCTATGGTTCACCACTCATTACAAATGATGGCGTAACTATCGCTAAAGAAATCGAACTTGAAGAACCATTTGCTAATATGGGTGCTAAACTTATCTACGAAGTTGCGAATAACACTAACGATACAGCAGGTGATGGCACAACTACTGCTACTTTATTGGCTCAAACTATGATTCATAAAGGACTTGACGCCGTTGATAAAGGAGCTAATCCAGTACTTCTTCGCGAGGGTATTGATAAAGCATCTAAAGAAGTGGCTAAGATTTTGCTTGAAAAAGCTCATAAAGTTGAATCGAGCAATGATATTGCTTCGGTAGCATCTATTTCTAGTGGTTCAAACGAAATTGGGGAAATTATTTCCGAAGCAATGGAAAAGGTTGGTAAAAATGGTGTTATCAATGTCGATGAATCTAAGGGCTTCGATACTTCACTTGAGGTAACAGAAGGTTTAAGATATGACAAAGGTTATATTTCTCCGTATATGGTTTCAGATAGAGAAAAGATGTCTATCGAAATGGATAATCCATTAATTATGGTTACTGATCAAAAGATTTCAACTATTCAGGATGTACTTGGTTTACTTGAACAGATTGTTCAAATGAATAAGCCATTATTGATTATTGCTGATGATATTGAAAATGAAGTTATTTCAACTCTGATTGTCAATAAATTAAGAGGAACATTTAATGTTGTGGCTACTAAGGCTCCTGGTTTCGGTGATAATCAAAAGGATTCATTAAATGACATTGCGATTTTGACTGGTGCTAAATTCATCTCTAAAGATTTAGGTATGAACTTAAAAGATATGACAATTGAAGATTTGGGTACTTGTAAGAAAGTCATTGTCGAGAAAGAACATACAACTTTAATTGAGGGTGCTGGTTCAAAAGAAGAATTTGAAGCAAGAATCAGCGAAATTGAGCATTTAATTGAAAATACCGATTCAGACTATGATAAAAAGCGTCTGCAAGAACGTCTTGCTAAGCTTACTAATGGTGTTGCGGTCATCAAAGTTGGTGCTACTACCGAAACTGAGTTAAAAGAAAAGAAATTAAGAATTGAAGATGCATTAAATGCCACTAAAGCTGCTATTGAAGAAGGCATTGTTATTGGCGGTGGCGCTGCACTTGTTGAGATATACAAGACATTAAAAGAAACATTGACCAGCGATAATCAAGACATATTAAAGGGTATTAGAGTAGTTCTGGATTCATTGACTGAGCCTTTGTTCCAGATTGCTGAAAATGCTGGTTTCAATGGTAAAGACATTGTTGAAAAGCAACTTGAAAAAGACGGCAATATCGGTTTTGATGCTAAAAACGGTAAATGGGTAAATATGTTTGAAGAAGGTATTGTTGATCCATGTAAGGTTACAAGATCGGCTATTTTAAATGCTGCTAGTATTTCTGGTTTATTCTTGACTACTGAAGCCGCTGTTGGTGAAATCAAAGAAAAAGAAACTGCGATGCCAAATCCTGGTATGGGAATGTATTAATGAAAAAAGATGAAAAAAATATTTGTTTTCACAAAGTCAACACATATGTTTGGTTTAATGAAGATGTAATAATTTTTTCATTTAATTTTCCTAAAGAGAAGAGCCTATAAGGCTTTTTTCTTTTGTATTGATATTTTTTACATTTTATGAAAATAATTTGAAATAAATATTGACTTTTGTTTCAAGGAATTATAAAGTTTAGCTATAACCAAAAATCGTTGAAGTGAAGTAGTAAATAAAAACGATCGTAATAGAGAGGCTATGGTTGGTGGAAATAGCCGCGTGACTTTTATCGAATTCCTCACGGAGTTGGGTATTTGAATTCAAAGTAGGATACCACGTTTGACATACGTTAAAGTGTTGCGTCGATGATGGTCGATGCTAAAGTCTGACTGGTGTTAGAGAATAAAGGTGGTACCGCGATTATAGTCGCCCTTTGTAGGGGTGACTTTTTATTTATTAGGAGGATTTATGAAAAAGAGCATTTGGATTCTAATTGTATTATTGCTTATGACAGCGTGTTCGTCTAATAGTGTAAGCAAAGATGAAAAGGTAAAGATTGGCGTCTTGCAACTTATGGAACATGAAGCTTTATCTGATGTTTATAAAGGATTTAAAGATGCCTTAAACGATAACGGATATACCGATGTCATTTACGAATATCAAAATCCAAATAATGATAATTCGGTATTGCCGACCATGGCGCAATATTTGGTTAATCAGGATTGTGATTTGATTTTGGCAATAGGTACTAATTCTGCTCAAGCACTTGGGCAAGAAACCAGTGAGATAGCTATTCTAGGTTCCGCAATAACCGACTATGTCGATGTTGGGCTTATCAAATCTAATGAAAAACCTGGTGGTAATATTTCAGGCGCAAGTGATTTCGTTGAGATGTCTTTACAGATGGATTTAATCGCTGAATTTGTTCCTGATGTAAAAACTGTTGGTTTGTTATATACATCTAGTGAAGAAAATTCAATTATTCAAGCTGAAGCGATGAAAAAAGAATGTGAAAAAAGAGGTTGGAGTGTTGTGGAAAAGACAATATCTGATTTGACGATGGTCAATGATGCAATGCTGAGTTTCCAAAATGAAATCGATGCATTATACATTCCAACTGACAATCCTTTAGCTTCATCAATGGCGAGCGTTGATATTGTAGCTAAAGAAAATAATATACCAGTCTTTACTGGATGGGACGCTGGTGTAAGAGATGGTGCTTTGGCATCAATCGGTGTAAATTACTATAACTTGGGTTATCAAACCGGTCTTCAGGCTATTCAAATTCTAAGCAAAGAAGTGAATATTGAAGATTTACCAATATATTTCATGGATAGTGATAATGTTGATATCTACTATAACAGTAAGACAGCTTCACAAATTGGCATTACTGTACCTGAAAACATTAAGACAAAAGGAAAAGATTTATCGCAATAAAAAATAGTTGACAAACAAAAAACCATTAACTATACTTACCTCATAAGGAATAAAAAAACGCCGTGAACTGAAAGAGTAATCTTTGAGCCTCAACTTGAAGCGAGACTGTGGTTGGTGAGAACAGTTAGTGAGTCGGGATGAATACATCAGCTAGTGGGATGCTTGAATTAAGTAGAGTGTCACGATTAACACCCGTTAAAGTGTTGGGCCATGATGGTGGCTTACAGAGACTTGTCTAGTAATAGATAAGTGAAAAAAGGTGGTAACGCGATAACACTCGTCCTTTTGTGGGACGAGTTTTTTATTTCTTGATAGGGAGGACTTTATGAAAAAACTAATTGTACTTATTTTGAGTTTAGGATTACTTGTGGCATGTAGTTCAAACAATCCTCAACCAAGCAACAACACCGATGCAGTTAAACATGTCGGTATTCTTCAATTATTAACTCATGATGCACTTGATTTATCTAGACAAGGATTTGTTGATGCTTTAAAAGATGGCGGATATATCGAAGGTGAAAATTTGGTTATCGAATATCAAAACCCAGAAGGCGACTCTTCTAACTTAACAACAATGGCTGATAGTTTAATTGCTGGTAATCAGGATTTAATCTTGGCTATCGCAACAACACCTGCTCAGGCATTGCAGAATGTCAATGATCATACTCCTATTTTGGCTACTGCTGTTACTGATTTTGTTGAAGCAGGGCTTGCTGAGACAAATGAAAAACCTGGCGGACTGATCGCTGGTGTAAGTGATGGTTGTCCGATGAGTGAACAGTTAAGCTTATTATTAGAAGCTGTTCCAACTGTAAAATCATTGGGTATCATCTATACTTCGTCAGAACCTAACTCAGAAATTCAAGCTAAACAGATGGAAGAAGAATGCAACAAAAATGGCATCACTCCAGTTATTCAAACTGTTTCTGATAAGACGATGATTGATGATACACTTCAAAGTTTTGTCGGCAAGGTTGATGCTATCTATGTTCCAACTGATAACAACATCGCTTCTGCTATGGCGAGTGTTGATATTTTCGCTACCGAAAATCATTTACCAGTCCTTACAGGTGAAAGCAATTCGGTTAAAAATGGCGGTTTGATTTCTCTTGGCGTTGACTACTACAAGATCGGTTACCAAACTGGTGAAATGGCAGTTCAAATCTTGAATGGTGAAAAGACAATTGATGATTTTCAAATCGAATTCCAATCAGATATTCAAGTATATTACAATTCAAAAACAGCTGAAAAAATCGGTTTAACACTTCCGGAATCAATTATCCAAAGAGGTATTGATGTCGCAAACGACTAGATAGAAAGGTAAATTATGTCTTCTCAAATTATTATTTCTGCAATATCACAAGGCTTGCTATGGGCAATATTAGCCATAGGCATTCATATTACATATCGAATACTAAACATTTCTGATTTGACCAGTGAAGGATCGTTTACTTTAGGAGCTGCTGTCAGTGCAACAGCTATTGTAAATGGTATTCATCCTTTAATCGCTATTTTAATGGCGGTAATTTCTGGCTCTTTAGCTGGTATGGTAACAGGTTTATTGCATACTAAGATGCGTATTCCAAGCTTACTATCAGGTATCTTATCGATGACAGGCTTATATTCAATTAATCTTAGAATTATGGGTAAAGCCAATATTCCGCTTAATCAACAAGAAACTATTTTGACTAGCATTAAAAATCTTCTTGGTTTCAGTAAGGACAGAGATGCGGCGATTATACTTGGCGTAGTTGTGTGTGCGATTGTCATTGTTTTGTTAGTATGGTTTTTCAATACTGAATTTGGATACGCCATTGTTGCGACCGGCAATAATGACAAGATGATTAGAGCTAATGGTATCAATTCTGATGTAACAATGATCGCCGGGCTAATGTTAGCTAATGCCTTAATTGCTCTTAGCGGATCGCTTGTTTGTCAATACAACGGATATGCCGATGTCGGTCAGGGCATAGGTGCCATTGTTATTGGTTTAGCTTCGGTCATTATCGGTGAAGTAATATTTAAGAAGAAAAATTTAATTTTAAGCTTGTGTGGCATTTTGGTTGGATCTATTATCTATCGTTTAATTGTCGCTTTAGTGATTAATAGTAGCTTTATATCGGCTAATGATATGAAATTATTTACCGCAATAATCGTTGCTTTAGCGCTATATTTATCTAATGCCAACTTTAAAAAGAAAGGAGCCAAAAAATGTTAGAGATTAAAAATATATCAAAGACTTTCAATGCAGGAACAGCTAATGAAAAAAGAGCGATTGAAGATCTTTCTATAACTATCAATGATGGCGACTTTATAACAGTTATCGGTGGTAATGGAGCTGGTAAATCAACATTGTTAAATCTTATTTCTGGTACTTATTCTTTGGACACAGGAAAAGTAATTATCAATGGCGAAGATGTATCAAAACAGAAAGAATATAAACGAGCTTCTAAAATTGGCAGAGTATTCCAAGATCCAATGGTTGGCACATGCGCTGATTTATCAATTGAAGAAAACTTTTCTATTGCTAGTCGCAGAGGTAAAGCGAGAACCTTAAAAAAAGGTTTGAAAGAGCAGGAACGCAAGAAATATGTCGAATTGATCAAATCATTAAATCTTGGACTTGAAAGTCGCTTAGGCTCAAAGGTTGGTTTATTGTCAGGCGGGCAAAGACAGGCTTTGACATTACTTATGGCAACTTTGGTAAGACCGGAATTATTATTACTCGATGAACATACAGCAGCTTTAGATCCTAAAACTGCTAATCGTGTATTGACTTTAACTGAAACATTAGTTAAAAAAGATAATCTTACTACATTAATGATCACACACAATATGAAAGATGCAATTAAGTATGGCAATCGTTTGATTATGATGTCTGATGGCAAGATTATCTTGGATGTATCAGGCGAAGAAAAAGCTAAACTGACAGTCAGCGACTTGCTCCAAATATTTGAAAAAGAAACTGGCTTTGAAATGGCAAATGATAGAATCTTATTGTCATGATACTTAAAAAATATAGAGAAGATAAAAAACTTGGTTCATAACATAATGAACCAAGTTTTATTTATAAATGTCAGTCTTCTTCTAGAAGTTTTTTAAGTTCTAATAGAGGCTGATTTTTAGTGAAAGTTTTAGAAACAGTCGATCTTTTCATATTGTTGTAACGATTGATCAATTCTTTACATGATAGTCGAATTGAATCCGAAGACAATACTCCGAGTTGTTCAAGATAATCACTAGTTACAGTGATAACTCTATATTTGTCATTTAATTTCTTTACCACATTTTCAATATAGGTATCAGCAGTTTGCAATGCTTTGGTATATACTATCTCAATTATGCCGTTATCGTCTAATTGCGGTGCTGAATAATTTTGTTTATAAGCATCAAAGACAAGTATCACTCTAGCATTTACATAACCCTTGAAATCAGAGACAAAATCAATAACTTTTTCACGTGCCATAATGAAATTTGTCTTAACTATATCTTTTAACTCTTCCAGCGAATACATTAAATTGTATCCATCTATTACATAGATAAGCGGTTTAATGCTGATGTCGATTCTTTCCTTTTCTTCATCAATGTTTTTAGGATTGTAAGCAGTTCTTTTTTTGGGCTTATATAAAGAGTTCCAAACTCTATTGAGTTCATCCTCAGATATTTTGCTAGGAATATATTTTGTAATGGTAGTTTCTGAATTAAGGTAATCGTTTAAATTGAGATGCATCTTATCAATGACTTCTTCGACGTCGATATAGTGCCCTGCTCCATGGAAAGTAAAAATTGAACCGGTTGGATTAGTGTAGTCAGACTTATAATCATAGCCTTTTTGAATGATGATATCTTCTTGATTTATCGCTTCATCATATACTTTTTCAATGATTTCATAGTTTAGAGCATCTTTTAATTTGCTTCGGAGATTTAAAATAAACTGATTGTATTTTTTAAGATTAATTTTACAAGTTATTGTATTTTCATTGATAGTAAAAGAATATTGTTCACTGTTTAAAACATTGATTATGGTGTTCACATTATCTTTAGCTTCAATATTGACGATATAAAAGGGTTCAAGCACAAAACAATCATTAAAATGTAAGGCGTGCCTAATGGCTCTTCTTAAAGCTTCGATTAAATCACCGCCCTCGGTGTGCTTTGGATGAGTTTTAATATCGACGATAGTAATGGACATATTACATAATTCACTATTAGTTAAAATCCCTTTGGGATGGGATTGATTTAAATATGTAATCATTGGGCCGGTAAAAGAATTATTGACTAAAGTATTAAATGATAATTTGTTACTAGGTCTTAATTCAACTATTACTTCAGCGTAATGTCTGAGCGGTTCGAAATGACCTACCCCAAAAGATGCTTTCTTGATTGATTCTTTATAAACGATGATTGGTTCCAAGAAAGATATTTCAACATTAAATCTTTCTTTAATTTGATTGTAGATAATCTGCTTATGAAGATTGCCTTTTAAATCAATGAAGAGATGATTACTTTTTAAAGTGATATGTAATTCGGGTTGTTCACTGTTTAAAACATTGATTTTTCTATATAGTTCATTATTATCAATGTTTGATTTAATTTCATAAGTCAAAGACAATGTCTCATCATTAATAGAATTTATAAAGCTTGGCAGATATGTGCCGATAGATATATTATTTAAACCGGTTACTGCACACAAATCACCCGCTGTAACAGATTGCACACCAATATAGTTCTTGCCATTATATAATCTTATCTCATTAATTTTTTCACCATTGAAACTAGTCTTATTATTGAGGGTACCACCAAGTATTTTCATATGACATAGTTTTTGGTTGCCGTCATTTGAAATGCCGTAAACATAAGCACTAAAAACATTTTGCGGACTTTTTACCTCGATATAACTATCGATAAAGTTTAATAGGTTATCGATACCGATATCTTTTAGGGCAGAGCCAAATAAGATAGGTATGCTTTGATTAGATGCAATACTGGATATGATTGCTTCTTTTTTAATGGTATTGTTCTCAAGATAGCTTTCTAATAAAGTTTCATTGCTCAAAGCGACATGTTCAAATAGTTCGCTTTCTGATACGCAGTTGTCATTAAAATTTACTCTTATATCTTTTACAATGTCTTCTTTTAAACCATATAGGTTATCTTCTTTGTTTACAAAGATAATAAGCGGAATACCTAATTCGATAAGAGTGTTAAACTTTAAAATATCATCGTTATGTATTTTTTCTGAGCCGTTGACAATTAAAAGAGCTAAATCTAAAATATGATAAGCACGAAAAGCCTCGGACTTAAATTCATTATGCCCAGGGGTATCAACATAAATATAATCTTTATTTTTGTAAGTGAAGCGTGCTTCCTTATTGAAGATCGTGATGCCCCTTTCTTTTTCTTGAATATTGTAATCTAAAAATGTATTTCTTTTATCTACTCTGCCAATGTTCAAGATAGCACCAGTTTTATAAAGGATAGCTTCTGATAAGGTAGTCTTACCAGCGTCGACATGCGCCAATGCTCCGATTATTAGTTTTGACATAGTAATATTCTAACGCATTATCATGCTTTGAGAAATATATTGATCGTAATATAATTCATTATATTATTTTATGGTTGGTATAGAAGAGGTAATAGTTAAACCTGTTTAATTATTGATGGAATAGTTAATATTATGCAACCGCAAATCAAGACAGAGAAACAACCTTTTGAAATTGGTGTCAACAATGTGTGGATTGATGGCATCGGTATAATTAAATGTTTTATCTAATGTGGCAAATATACACTGGAAAACAGTTTAATTCAATCGATATTTCGTTAAGAACCATCTAAGAAAGTCGAGCAATACATTTGCGCTCATATTAGAATTATCGATAATGGTATTGACATGTCAAAAGAATTCTTAGAAAAGATTTGTGATTCTTGTTTGCGTTCCGATGGTGAAATAGCGAGCAAGATTTAAGTTAATGGTTTAGGAATGAAAAAATATGTTGTTTATGCGATGCGAGCGAGTATTGAGATTCAATGTGTTGTAGATAAATACGCCAAAGTGCGTTACTTTTATTATTAGATATGCAGATTACAGTTAAGATGTGATATACTATTTGATAGTTTATCTCTCTATAGTTAAATGGATATAACGAGTCCCTCCTAAGGACTAATTGTAGGTTCGATTCCTACTAGGGAGGCCATTTGAATGTAACGGAAAGCCTTTATTCATCGAGGTTTTCCGTTTTTTTAATGTTCTTGAATGTTTATAAAAATACTAAAATTTATCACATAATTCATTAGCTAGCTAATTAGAACCTTTAATATTTAATCATAAAATAACGCATAACCTATCTCTTGCTTAGGTATCGTGTTTGCTAATGAAAATTAGCAGAATTTTTATGATTTTGCTAATGAAAATAGGTGTTTTGCTAATGAGAGCTAAAATAACGATTTAAATCTTGCTAATTAAAGGTATCGCGTTATGTGTTAATCTAGTTAAAATCGCATCATTTTCATAACTAATAATTTCCATTACTATTAAGTCAATAAAGGATGGTATAGGTATATGTTATTTAATAGAGAAAAGAAATACTACTTATCTTTAAATCAAGACGAATATAGATTATGTATTGAATGCTTGATCGATCTAAAGAACAATCTAATTAAACAAGGTAAATATACTGATGCTGTTGATGATATCTTAATAAAACTATTAAATTCTAAGGCAAAGAAAGTTAGTATTTAAAATCTTATAAAAATGAAAAAACCTCTATTAAGAGTAAATTAATACTCAAGATAGAGGTTTTGTTATATTCAGCAATAAATTGTAAGTTGTATGGCCCAACCCCTTATCGGCCTGCTGCGGCTCGTTTATAAAGTAGCCCCCCTTTTATAAGTAACAACAGAAAAGCCACTGTTACTGCATATGGTTCTCTCGCAATCGCCAGATACAAAACAGTAATAATACTAAGCCCTACAGACAAAAAAGTAATCACCTTTTTCCCCTTTTCAAATTTGAAATTGACCATTAAAATATTCACAATTCCAATAATCGTTAATGCGATAAAAAGACCCCAGTATGTCATACGAATCCAAATTTCATTATCTACATACTCAATAAGACTTACTGAATAGATATATCCATCAACCGGTTTGGGATACAATGGAAGAAAAATAAGCATCAAAGAGAGCAAATCGGTAAATCCAAATAACAAGTCACATAGACCATTGAGATTTGACTTGTTTTCTTTTTCAGCAATCAAAACCAACTGATCTCCGGACAACAGCTCATCAATGGACACAGAGAAATATCTGGATATTTCCTTTAATGAATCTATGCTCGGATATCCTCTTCCGGATTCCCATTTTG
>CAYNZZ010000007.1:0-67161 GCA_964401865.1 uncultured Erysipelotrichaceae bacterium | reverse complement strand
CGGGAACAACAATACTTCTCTAATTGATTCCACTTCTGCAAATAACATTACAGTTCTATCAATTCCAATACCGATACCACCCGTTGGAGGCAAACCATATTCAAGAGCTTCAACATAATCAATATCCATCTCACTGGCTTCATCATCACCTAATTCTTTTAACTTCAATTGATTTTCAAAGCGTTCTTTTTGATCGATTGGGTCGTTCAATTCCGTAAATGCGTTAGCATATTCCGTTCCGCAGATATACATTTCAAAACGTTGAGTAAAGCGAGGATCTGTCGGGTCTTTTTTGGCTAGTGGAGAAATTTCAATCGGATGACCATATACAAATGTTGGTTGAACAAGATCCTTTTCGCATAATTCCTCAAATAATTTATTAATAATATGTCCGATTGTATGTTCGTGTTTCTCAAGTTCAATATGATTAGCTTTCGCAACTTCTTCAGCTTCTTCTAAAGTAGCCTTTCTAAGATCAATACCAACTTTGGCACTTGCAGCATCTGTCATATTTACACGCTTAAATTCTTGATTTAAGTTGACTTCTACATCGCCAACCATAACTTTTTCTTTACCTATTTCCTCGGCAACAGATCTAAATAAGCCTTCGCATAATTCCATCATGCCATATAGATCTGAATATGCAACATATGCCTCAACAGTCGTAAATTCCGGATTATGTTTAGTATCCATTCCTTCATTTCTGAAAAGACGACCAATTTCATAAACACCTTCCATACCACCGACAATCAATCTCTTCAACGCCAATTCCGTTGCAATTCGAAGGTAGTAATCTCTATCCAGAGCATTGTGATGAGTTACAAATGGACGAGCAGCTGCTCCACCCAATATGCCTTGCAACACCGGAGTCTCCACCTCTACTAGTCCTAAGCCGTCTAGATATTTTTGAATTGCGCGTATAATCTTAGGTCTTAAAAAAGCAATTCTTCTTGCATCTTCATTCATGATTAAATCAAGATAACGACGGCGGTATCTCTCCTCGACATCTTGCAAACCATGGTATTTTTCAGGTAATGGTCTAAGCGCCTTAGTCAAATGTGTATATTCAATTGCTTTAATAGATAATTCTCCAGAATCAGTCTTGACAACGTTTCCCTTAATTCCAACTATATCGCCTATATCACTGGCTTTAAAAATTTCATAAACTTCATCGCCTATTATATTTTTAGAAACAACAACTTGAATTTGTCCATCTTTATCTTGAAGATGCATAAAGCCTAATTTACCCATTCTTCTTTTAGACATAATTCTTCCAGCGACGCTCTTAACTACATTTTTTTCTTCCAGTTCTTCTTTACTGAAATTACCAAATTCAGCTTTTAAACTAGCCGAATTAGCATCTCTTTTAAATGCTTGTCCAAATGGATCAATGCCTTTCTCTCTTAATTCCTCCATCTTTTGACGACGAACTAACTGTTGATCATTTAACTTCTCTTCCATATTTACTCCTTTATAAATAAAAAAACGTCCCTATCTTAAGGACGCAATATCTCACGCGGTACCACCTTAATTCCCACAATACTATATTATGGACATCTCAATTATCTTTAACGCAGACTTACGTTTCACTCCAAGGCTTTCTTCATTTATCATATCTCTTTCTACTTTCACCATAGTGTAGAACTCTCTAACAGCATCTGATAAACTACTCTTCTTTTCATTGTGATTGTTTATATTATAAAGAAACATCATTAATTATTCAATAGTCAACCATTTTACTAATTCATCTATCACATAATATAAAAACTCGCCATATTAACATAAAATGATAATCATAACGAGTTTTAAGACTATATTTGACTCTTTAAATAGCTAAATAAGAATTCTTGAATTTCGCCATCCATGACTTTTTCTACATTACCTTCTTCTTTTAAGGTACGGTGATCCTTGACCATGGTATAAGGACAGAAGACATATGACCTTATTTGTGAACCCCATTCAATAGACTTTTGTTCGCCCTTGAGTTCTTTCATCTTAGCTTCATTTTCGGCAATAGCTCTTTGATATAACTTACTTTTTAAAGTTTGCATACATCTTTCTCTATTTAATATCTGTGAACGCTCAGTTTGTGAAAAAACTACAATACCAGTAGGTATGTGCTTAATTCTAACCGCACTGTCAGTCTTATTGATATGTTGACCGCCAGCACCTGAAGAACGCATAGTATCTACTTCGAGATCTTTTTCGTCAATTTCTATTTTTACTTCATCATTAAACTCAGGTGTTATTTCCACTGATGCAAAAGATGTATGTCTTCTTCCTGAAGCATCAAATGGCGATATTCTAACCAAACGATGAACACCGGTTTCACCTTTTAAATAGCCATATGCCAAATCACCCTTAATTATGACACTGCATGATTTCATTCCGGCTTCATCACCATCCTGATAATCGACAACCTCAAAGCCGAAACCATTTTTCTGCGCATATCTTTGATACATTCTAAATAGCATCATTGCCCAATCCTGTGATTCAGTTCCGCCAGCACCTGGATGAATTTCTAAAATAGCATTAGAGTGATCGTAATCGTTTGAAAGCAATACTTTTATTTCATATTCTTCAAAACTTTGATTGGCTCTTTCATACTCATCATTTAAAAGCTCGAACATATCTTCATCATAGCTTTTATTCAGTTCTTCAGCCAAAGACAAAACATCTTCAAGCGAAGCTTTATTTTGATAATACTTTTCTTTCAACTCTTTCAAAGTGTTGTATTCCTTGATGATATTTTGAGCTTTTTTAGTATCATCCCAAAAATTAGGATTTTCCTGTTCACTAGCTAATTCATCAATTTTATTACTTAACTTATCTAAGTCAAAGTGAATCGCCTAAATCTTTTAACTTCTGAATAGAAGCGTTTAGGCTTTGTTTAATCTCAAATATTTCCATAATTTATTTTTGTTTAATAATAATTCTTACATTCATACAGAAGCCAACAACTTCCTTGGAAATAGTATTCATCATTTCATCGAATAACTCATATCCTTCTTCAACGTAAGCCTGCAATGGATTATTCTGTGCATAGCTACGTAAGTGAATACCTTCTCTTAATTTAGACATAATATCAATTTGGTTTACCCAGGCGCGATCAATAACTCTTAAAACCATAACTTTTTCTTGCGGTAAAATCTGTTCTTTTACTGGTTTAATCTTATTTTCGTATTCATTCCAAACGATATCAAGACATCTATCCTTAATGTCTTCAACACTCTTATCTTTAATATCATCAACAGCGATAGAAAGTTCAGGCGAAATCTTCTTTAATCTTTCAACCAGTCCTTCTTCATCAACTGTTTCATGCTTGCCATCATTTGACACAAACGACATAACTACATTACCGATTACTCGTTTAAACATATCATATACAAGACTATGCACATCATCATTTTCTAATACATAATTTCTTTGTGCATACATTGTTTCTCTTTGTTGGCGAAGAACGTCATCATAATCTAATAATGATTTACGAATATCAAAGTTCAAGCCTTCAACCTTCTTTTGAGCGGTTGAAATTGCCTTAGTCACCATCTTAACTTCAATAGGGGCATCTCCCATCTGCGTAAATAGCCCTTGAATCTTCTCGCTTCCAAAACGTAACATCAATTCATCTTCAAGTGAAACATAGAATCTAGAAAAACCGGGATCACCTTGACGGCCAGAACGTCCTCTCAACTGATTATCAATACGTCTTGACTCATGTCTTTCAGAACCAATTACCGCAAGACCGCCTAACTCTCTTGATGCTTCGGTAAGTTTAATATCGGTACCACGACCTGCCATATTTGTAGCGATTGTAACCGAACCTTCTTTCCCTGCATTAGCTATAATATCGGCTTCACGAGCATGATTTTTAGCATTTAACACTTCATGTCTAATTCTTTTAGCTTTTAACATACGTGATAATAATTCTGACGTTTCAACTGAAATGGTACCAACTAAAACTGGCTGTCCTTTTTCATGTAACTCACAAACTTCCTGAACCAAAGCTTCATATTTAGCTTTCTTCGTGCCAAAAACTAAATCTGGATAATCAATTCTGGCGATTGGGCGATGAGTAGGTATCTCTACTACACGCATATTGTAAATAGACAAGAACTCTTCTTCTTCAGTCTTGGCAGTACCAGTCATACCAGCTAATTTTGCATACAATCTAAAGAAATTCTGATATGTAATCGTTGCCAGAGTAGTCGTTTCCTGACGAATTTGAACACCCTCTTTAGCCTGGATAGCCTGATGAAGTCCATCAGAATATTCTCTGCCCGGCATCTTACGACCAGTGTTTTGATCGACAATAATAACCTCGCCTTCTTCAACCACATATTCAACATCATTGTGCATGATATAGTTAGCTTTTAATGCTTGATTGATATGATGAACTAGATTGGTATTTGAAATATCATATAAGTTTTCAACTCCAAACTGTTTTTCACCCTTGGCAATTCCTTCTTCGGTAAGTTGAATATTCTTGCCCTTGATATCTATTGTATAGTCTTCATTTTCTTTCAGCCTCTTAACAAAACGATCGGCATTAAGATATTGATTAGCAGTTTTTCTCTCACCACCAGAAATAATAAGTGGCGTTCGTGATTCATCAATCAAAATTGAGTCAACTTCATCGACAAAAGCACAGTTAAGTGGTCTCAGAACTCTATCCTCTACTCTTGTAACCATATTGTCACGAAGATAGTCAAAACCAACTTCAGCATTAGTAGTATATGTTACATCACATAAGTAAGCCTGTCTTTTTTGAGCGGGCGTCAACTGTCTTAAATTCAAGCCAACTGTCAAACCTAAGAAACGATGAATTTGTCCCATCCATTCCGAGTCTCTTTGCGCTAGGTATTCATTAACTGTAATTACATGAACGCCTTTACCTTCCAAAGCATTTAAATAAACAGCCATTACTGAAGTAAGCGTCTTTCCTTCACCGGTTTTCATTTCAGCGATATCGCCACGATGCAAAACGCAAGCACCTTCTAGCTGACAAAAATATGGATATTCTCCAATAACTCTTCTGGCAGCTTCTCTTGCTACTGCAAACGCTTCGCACATTATATCATCAAGTGTTTCACCATTCTTTAAACGGTTTCTAAATTCGTCAGTTTTAGCTCTTAATTCATCATCACTCAAACTTTCCATTTGTTTAGAAAATTGTTCTGTTGGTCTTACACTTTTTTCAACCTCAGCTAATATTTTTTTATCTGTATTAAATAGACGATCTATAATTCCCATAACCATCCTCCAATCAATTATCATTTATTATAACATACAATATACTATACAATCGAAGTCTAAACACTTAATATCCAATTATTTATGATGCAAACCATACTTTTATTTATTCACCATAGCCAAAACAAATACTATGATATGTTTACTTTTATTACCTAAAGCATTAAAAGCACCTGTTATAGATGAACCGGTAGTGAAGACATCGTCAACCACCATAATATAATCATTTTCTTTGACCTCTTTTATAAGATAATAGTTATTCTTCATCTTTTGCCTTTCATGTAGAGGCTTATGAGCTTGCACTAATTCTTCTTTCATATATACCTCAGCATATTTCTTAGCCTTATATTGTTTCATTATTTCCGCCATTGGTAAAAATCCTCGTTCAATATTCTTTTCTTTACTACTGGGAACATATAATATTTCATATTTTTTAAACAGACACTTAAACAGATAATCGTAACGATATATGAATATTTCTTTTAGTGCTTCATCACATACTTCTTTATATTGCATTAAAACACTTTTAAAAAAATCATCATAATCGTATAAATAATAGACTTTCAAACCATTAAATCTCTTTATTCTCAGTTTCGGTTTTAATTTTTTTCGACATTTGACACATAATAAATCATCACGCCACAAAGAAGATAAAAATATCTTATCTATTTTCTCATCACAGTATAGACAACGCATTTTCATTAGCTTTTTTTATCGTTTGAATAGATTCTTTTATATCCTTTGATAATTTATTGGTCAAAATATAGGCTTCACCATATGGATCATTGAAGTCTCTGCCAACCCTGCCCAACATCTGTATCAAACTAGCTTTGTCAAAAACACCCTCATGCAGATTTAAAATCACTACACTAACCCCTTTAATCGTGATTCCTCTTTCAAGCACTGTGGTCGCAAAAATAACTTTAACCTTCTTATTTTTAAAAGTATTAATGTTTTCGCGCCTTTGTTCAAGATCGCTATATACATAAGTTGATGAAATAATTTTCCTAAACATTAAATACAATAATTTAGCCATTTTCTTTGAAGAAACAAACACAATTACCTGTCTTGTACTATGTTTTAAAATCAATAGAAGGTAAGCAAACAAATAAAGTCTGAATCCAAAAATCAATCTAGGCACAATCAATGGTTTTTGATGAGGTCTTGCAAAAAGAGAAATCTCTTTTACCCTGTTTTCCTGCAATAGTTTCTTTAAATATTCATCAATTGTCGCCGTTGAATAAATGATATGTCCAATGCATGATGTCTTGGCGATCGCATGTAAAACCTCGTCGCCTTTAAACGGAAAAGCGTCAACTTCATCGAGAATAAGTAAATCAAAAGTATTGGGATAGCGATACAACTGATGAGTGGTGCATATGACAATATCGCCATAAAGCTCTTTATTATGACCTCCATACACTGCTACAATCTTAGCTTTATTAAATAGATCTTTAAATCTCTTCTCAAGTTCGATAACCACTTCTTTTCTCGCTATGGCATAACATACTTTCTTTTTATATCGTAAATATTCAGCTATTGTTTCAACTACAATTTCTGTTTTTCCAGCACCACATACGCAATTTAATAAAACATCGCTGTTAAAACTGGCTTCTTTACATTTTAATGAGGCTTCTTTTTGATAAGGAGTTAAAGGAAAAAGATACTCATATTTATAAGAATCATCAGTGATCATATAATCTTCGCCTTTATAATCTTCTTCAATCAGTATTCTTTTGAATCTAATACATTTTCGACAATATACTCCCTTACTTCCTGTATAAAAGTAAGCAGGATCTCTATTTTTACATATTGGACATTCTCTCATCGTTATATTGTTTATAGATGAAATAGGAAATCCTAAACATTTTATAAAAGCTGTTAAGTATCATTTAATTCATATCGATTCAATTCATTTTGTAATCATTCAAAGTCTACATTCTTTTCAAAACCGTTATTATCCTATAAAAAACGGTTTTGCCGCCTTTAATAGTGCAAAACCATTAATTTTTAGATGATCGATTCTTTTTATCCCTAATAAATACTTCTATTCTTCACGCTTCCATCATAGAAAATCACCGACATAATCATTCCGACTATCCAGCCAATCGGCCAAGCCAACCAGATTCCCAAAACACCAAGTGAAGTTTTAGATAAGAATAGAGCCAATACAACACGCAAGATCAAATCGGTAAATGTCGTAACCATAAACTTGCCCATAATACCTGCCCCACGCAAGATGCCATCAGCCACAATTTTAACTGCAACCAAAAAATAGAATGGCGATAAAATTCTTAAGATATCTATGCCAACCTGCATAGCAACGCCTGATGGATTCTGCAAGAAAATCGATACAAGTCCTCTGCCAAAGAAAAAATACAGGGCAAATAACGGCGCGCATAAAATCCAAACCATTTTAATGCCCGCTTTAAATCCTTCATGCACACGCTCGTGTTTTTGGGCACCAATATTTTGCGCAGTATAATTTGATACACCGTTGCCCAAAGTATTTAAAGATGTGATTACGAGATTATTTAGTTTGATGGAAGCTGAATAGCCCGCCATTACACTTGAACCGAAAGAGTTGATAATACCTTGAATTACGATATTACCAACCGAAATAAAACTCTGTTGAAGAATACTAGGAATTGCAATAACCGATATTCTTCTCAATAATTCCCAAGAAAAAATCTGAACTTTTCCAACAGTTTGAATAGTTGAAAAACGTTTAAACACAAATAATACCGCCATAATACAGCTTATACCTTGGCAAAGAAAAGTTGCCCATGCCACGCCCGACACACCCATATTAAAGACATTTACAAATAAAATATCTACAAGCACATTGCTCGTTGAAGAAACTGCCAAGAAAATAAATGGCGTTTTAGAATCACCCAAAGCCGAAAAGATTCCGGTTGAAACATTATAATAAAACACAAAAGGAAGACCTAAACAATAGATATCTAAGTACAATTTAGAGTCAGCCATTACATTTTCAGGTGTATTTATCAGTCTTAGTAACATATCTGAGCAATTAATTCCTATAAGTATCAGTATTGCACATAACACGCCACTAGCTATTAAAGTTGTATAAACAGCTGTTTTTAGCTCATTGAATTTCTTGCCACCGAATAATCTCGACACAATCACCGAACAACCGATATTACAACCAAACGCAAAAGCGATAAATATCAAAGTTATCTCATAACTGTTTCCAACAGCTGCCAAGGCATCTTCACCGATAAATTTACCAGCGACAAAACTATCGGCTATGTTGTAAAGTTGCTGAAAAACGATGCTTCCAAATAGTGGAAGACAAAATTTCCACAAAACCGTTTCCGGCTTACCTGTCGTTAAATCTTTATTCATTTATAAATCTCCTAAATATTAATTCATTTAAGTTAAGTTAATTTTAATTCGATAAATAATTTAACCTTTTCTATTCTAGTAACATTTTGCCAATTTGCAATAAAAAAACTTAGAAATAGTTAATACTTCTAAGTTTTATGAGCTAAAGATCTTCTTTAAAGGTTATCTTATCATTCCCTCTTGAACCTTCGACAATCTTGACCGGAACACCGAAATGTTCGACAATAGATGAATCGTCAGTGAACTCAACATTTAAATCATCAGCCTTTTGATAAGCATCTCTAATTAGATCACTTTTAAAGCCTTGTGGTGTCTGAGCTAAGAAAATATGATTCCTATCTAAAGTATCAACAATAAAGCCATCTTTTTCATACTTCACTGTTTCTTTGACCTTCATCGCTAGAATACACGCATCATTATCACTTAGTGCTTGTTTCAAATTATCTAAATCTTCCTTTTTCAAATAAGGACGCGCACCGTCATGTATCAAAACGTATGGGCTTTTAATCAGTTCTATACCGGCGTAAACACTATCTTTTCTAAGTTTCCCACCTTTAGTCAATTTAACTTTTGGACTTAACCGCACATTTTTAAAGTCTTCTTCATTGGTAACAACGATAATTCTTTGACAATCCTCATCTTCAATAAACAAAGACATCGCCTTATCCAAAATTGTCATTCCATCATCAAAACGATAAAAGACTTTATTGTAACCTAAATTTAATCTCTCACCTTTACCTGATGCCACAATTATTGCATCGTATTTAATCAAGGTTCAACCTCATCAGGATTGATTTTTGAACCGCCGCAGAATTCAAAAGTATTGACATATTCAACATCTTCTTTGCTCAATTTAAAGTCTTCAACCATCAGATTTTCTTTGATTCTCGAAGGAGTTTGAGATTTTGGAAGCGGTAAGAATCCATTATCCAAAGACCAGCGAATACATATTTGAGCAGGAGTTTTTTGATACTTTTCTGCTAACTTAATTATTCTTTCATCACTTAAAATGCTAGCTTTGCCTAATGGTTCCCATGCCTCAACTAAAATATTTTCTCTACGACATAAATCAACAATTTCTTCTTGCATATATCCTGGATGAACCTCAATTTGGTTCATCATCGGTTTAATCTCTGATTCTAGTAAAGGTTTAATATGATGAGGTAAGAAGTTTGAAACACCAATTACCTTAACTTTTTTGGCTTTATATAAATCAATCAATGCTCTCCATGTATCAATATTCACTTCATTATAATTCTCTTTGTTGATTGGGCAAGGCCAATGAATTAAAAAACAGTCTAAGTAATCTAAACCTAAATCTTCAAGTGTCTTATTAAACGATGCAATAGTCTTTTCATATCCTCTACTATCACGCCATACCTTTGATGTCACAAAAATATCTTTGCGATCAACGCCACTATCTTTAATCGCTTGACCAACTTCTTTTTCATTACCGTAAATTGAAGCCGTATCAATATGACGATAACCAACGCGTAGAGCCTCTAAAACTGAATCATATGCAGACTGACCTTTATTTTTAAAAGTTCCAAATCCAATAGCTGGTATTTCTACCCCATTACTCAATGTATATTTTTCCATATTCAATCTCTTTTCTTTACGTATATTTTATACTATTTTCTATATTTATATTATAATTGTTGCATGAGAACTTTTGAAGAATACATTATTTTATTTTTTATTTTTTCCATTTTGGGTTGGTTAATGGAAACCACTTTGAAATACATTCAATTTCACCGCTTTATTAACCGTGGATTTTTGATCGGTCCTTATTGTCCCATCTATGGTTTTGGCACTGTCGCAATAACCGCCATCATCAACCATTTCTTCCCTGTTATCGCTATGACTTGGAGTGGTACATTCTTGATGGGAGCGATAGTATGTGGAGCGCTTGAATACTTTACCAGTTTTATTTTAGAAAAATGTTTTAATGCCAGATGGTGGGATTATTCTACTAAACCTTACAATATTCATGGCAGAGTTTGGCTTGGTAATATAATATTGTTTGGTCTGGCTTCAATGTTTATTGTAAAAGTAATTGATCCTATTTATTTTGATTTCATCGTCCGTTTTAATGATTTTACTCTAGAAATCGTTTCACTTGTCATTGTTACTTTAATGATGTTTGATTGTGCATTATCTTATGTTGTGTTAAACCATGTAAAGATATACATCAATAAATCAGAATTAGACAATACCGAAGAAATTTCAAAAGAGGTTTTAAATCTACTTAAAAATCATAACTTTCTACACAGACGTCTTAGAAATGCATATCCTAACCTAAAGGTTCGTCCTAAGAAATTAGTCAAGGAAATCAAGGAAGCCAAGAAGAAATTAAGACGCTTGCGTCATGATTTACGTAAATCAATTAATTTAGCCAACCGTGAATTGATTGACACCATTCACGATGAATACAACAAGGCTGTTGATTTATTCATTGAAAAAAGAAACAAATATAAGATTTAATTATGGATAAATACGAAGAACTTAAACAAATTATCAAGAGTAGTGACGACATCGTCTTTTTTACCGGTGCCGGAATAAGCGTACCATCAGGCATTCCTGATTTTAGAAGTTCTGATGGTCTATATAATACCGATTTAAAAGCTGAAGAAATAATCTCACATAGTTATTTCATAAATAACCCTAAAGAGTTTTTTGACTTCTATAAGAAAAAGATGATTTTTAAAAATGCTAAACCGAACAAAGCGCATAAATGGATTAGCGAACTTGAAAAAATCGGCAAGTGTAAAGCTGTTATCACACAAAACATCGATGGGTTGCACCATATGGCAGGAAGTAAAAATGTGATAGAGCTGCATGGAACTATTCATAATAATTATTGTATGAAGTGCCATAAACAATATGGTTTAGACGCCATAATGAATTTTAAAGATATCCCATATTGCGAATGTGGTGGCATTATCAAACCTGATGTTGTCTTATACGAAGAAAGTTTAGATAATCAAGTGATTAAAAATGCTATTACAGCTATCTCTAACGCTAAAACGCTTATCGTTATCGGCACTTCTTTAGTGGTATATCCAGCCGCTAGTTTTATTCGCTATTTTACTGGCGATAAGCTAATACTATTAAATAAATCAAATACTCCATATGACAATATCGCTGACTTGGTAATTAACGATGACATCATTAATATCATCTCAAAAATATGAAAGGATAAATATGACATTAACTTTAGTAAAAGCTAGTAAAAAATATCAAAACCAAATCGTTGATATGATTAACGAGTGGAAAAACCATATCGAAGATTCTGGCGACAGTCTTACGCCTTACGCCATCTTCAAACACGACATAGCTGACTATGATTATTACATCAAGCAATTAGAAATCGATGGTAAAGGCAATGAAAGTTCTGGCATTGTGCCTTCATCAACATATTTCTTATATGATGATGAAGATGATATCATGCTAGGAGCTATCGACATCAGACATTCACTTAATGAACATCTATTAAAATATGGCGGGCATATCGGTGATGGCATAAGACCAAGTCAAAGAAGAAAAGGTTATGCAACAAAAATGATTGCCTTGGCATTAGAAAAATGTCGAGAGCTAAACATCGATAGAGTATTGATGACTTGCGATAAAACCAATATCGGTTCAGCCAAATCAATTATGAATAATGGTGGCATTCTTGAAAATGAAGTCATTTATGATGGCAAGGTGCTACAAAGATATTGGATAGACATCAAATAATTTTTTATCAACTTAAAACTAGCATTAGTTTCAAGTGTTATAATTTTTATATAAAGGAGAAGTTATAATTATGAAATCAAAAGTGTATTTTACAAAAGAAATTACTCCAGAAAAAGTATTAGCATTATATGAAATGTTAAATGTTGACCTTCCTGGCAATGTAGCAATCAAAGTTCACTCTGGCGAAGAAGGAAATCAGAACTTTTTAAGACCTGATTTTTGGAAAAACATCACTGAAAAAGTTGACGGTACTATCGTTGAGTGTAACACTGCATACGAAGGCGCTAGAAACACAACCGAAAAACATAGAGAACTAATCAAAAAACACGGTTGGGACAAAGACTTCAAAGTTGATATCTTAGATGCTGAAGGGCCAGATTTAAAATTAGACATTCCAAATGGCAAAGTTATCAAAGCCAACTATGTCGGTAAAAATATAACCAATTATGATTCGTTGCTAGTATTATCACATTTCAAGGGACATCCAATGGGTGGCTTTGGTGGAGCCATTAAACAATTATCTATTGGCGTTGCCAGTTCATATGGTAAAGCCTACATTCATGGCGTTGGTAATGTTGATGATTTCTGGAATTCCGATCATGATTCATTCTTGGATGCTATGGCTGATGCTGCCAGTAGTGTTGTATCATATTTCAAAGGAAATGTAGCTTATATCAATGTCATGAAGAATATGTCTGTAGATTGCGACTGTTGTGCAGTGGCTGAAGATCCTTGTATGAAAGATATCGGCATTTTGGCTTCATTAGATCCAATCGCCATCGATCAAGCATGTATAGATTTAGTATATGGAGCAACAGATGATCCGGGACAAAAAGAATTGATCGAAAGAATCGAATCAAGAAATGGTATCCGTACTATTGAGTCTGCTAATGAATTGGGATTTGGTAGTAGAGAATACGAATTAATCGAAATCTAACATGGAGTTCCATGATTTATTATTAAAACATCATCAAAAGTATCCTTTAATGGATATTTTTGATGATATCAAACTTGCTTATCAGTGTGCTTATGGACCCTACCACATGAACCAGGATAAACAAGCAATTGTTGATAATCTCAAAAAGGAAGAATGTAACGATATAGAAAGAGTAGAGTATTTAACTAACAATTATGCTCGCTTTTATTTTGACCACCACACCAATCTAGACACATTGTCGGACTTATTTTTATTGTCGATGCAGCATACGACAACTAATGATTTGTTCTTTAATTATCTTGACGTCATTGTAGAACTTTTTGGTAGTAAAGACACTATTGATAATTATTTAGCCGGTGGCATTAAACCTATTTCACATAGCGATGTCTATAAAAAGAATTATCACCCTCACTACCGATTATTAAATAAAGACTACGCCAGTTATTTCAAACTAATTGATAAGATCAAAAATATAAGCAAAGATAAAAATCGCATTACTATTGCTATTGATGGCATGTGTGCCAGTGGTAAAAGTGAATTAGCAAATATTCTGGCATCTGTTTTTGAGTTAGAAATAATTCATCTTGATGATTTTTACTTACCTAAAAAAGAAAGAGGCGTCGATTGGTTTGATACGATAGCCGGTAATATGAATATTGCTTATTTTAAAAAACATGTCTTAAATGAAAATATCGAATATCAACCATTTAGCTGTTCGAGTCAAAGTTATCTACCTTCCGTTAAGATTGATAATTATAAGATACTGTTAATTGAAGGAACATATTCTATGCTTCCGGAATTACAAAAGTATTACGATTTAAAAGTCTTTTTAAAGTGCAGTCCCAAAAAACAGATACAAAGACTCAAAAAAAGAGAAAACTTCAATATCGATAACTTTGTTAATACTTGGCTTGTTAAGGAACAAAAATACTTCAATGAATGTCAGATAGACAAAGATTCAGACATCGTCATTAATACTGATGATTATTTTTAGAGAGGAAAAAATATGACAATAAAGAATTTAACCGTTTCTGCTCTTTTTATCGCCCTTGGTATTATTTTGCCATTTTTTACAGCTCAGATACCTCAATTAGGCAATATGTTATTACCGATGCATATACCAGTTCTATTAGCCGGTATGATACTGCCTCTACCATATGCATCTTTAGTAGGGTTTGTGATTCCGTTGCTAAGAAGTGCTTTATTCTCTATGCCACCGATGTTCCCATCAGCTTTCGCTATGGCCTTTGAATTGGTTACATACGCATTAGTGATTAATTTAATCTATAATCACTTCAAAAATAAAGGCATCAAAACTATTTATGTTTCTTTAATCGGCAGTATGCTGGCAGGAAGAATTGTTTGGGGTATTGTGATGTACATTATAACTAAAATCAGTTTTAATGCTTTCTTGGCAAGTGCTTTTATCAACGCCATTCCTGGTATCATATTACAGTTTATCTTAATACCTTTATTGATACTGTCACTAAATAAATTCATCAATTAAAGTTGTGCCAAATAAGGCACTTTTATTTTGCGTTTATCCAAAGGCTTTTTGATTGCTTAACGAGTTATGTGTTATCATTATCTTATTATAAAGGAGGTATATATGCCTGCTACATATGCCCATTATCGTTTTGGAAAGTCGTGTATTGAAACACTTTCTGATTCTCTTAAAGATATCATTAATAAACATCGTGAACTTTTTGATATTGGCGTTCATGGACCCGATATCCTTTTTTATTATGAAGCCTATCATAAATGTCCAGTCAGTGATGTCGGATTTGATATGCATAAAATAAATGCATCTGAGTTTTTCACTAATGCTCGTTTAGCTTATGCTAATTCGCCATTGGATAAAGATGCCTTAATGTCTTATCTTTTGGGCTTTCTATCACATTTTGTCCTCGACTATAACTCTCATAGTTATGTCGAAGCCAAAGAATTTTACTCTAAGGTTTCGCATACCGAAATCGAGACTCAGAATGATCGTCATCTGTTAATTATGGATGGTTTAGACCCTTTGAAGTATGACACAGTCTGCCATATAGTTCCAAGCAAAGAAAATGCTATCATCATTCATGAGTTTTTCAAAAATCTATCACTTGATGATATTCATAAATCATTAGAATCAATGGTCTTTTATATTCATTTGCTTCGTTGCCCTAACGACATTAAAAGAAATTTTATGTATGGGGCAATGAAAGTAATGGGTAAATATGATTCCTTACATTCACAAATAATTTCCAAAAACGCCAATCCAATATGTGAAGATTCCAATATGCGTTTAGATAAGTTAGCCAGTTATGCCTTAAAGAGTTATCCAAAATTAGCAACCAATCTGATTGCCTACTTAAATGGGCAAGCTGATCTTGATAAAATCTTATGCCACACATTTGACGCCCAAGAAAACTGGCAAGATATAAAAGTATTACCTATCGAAGAGGAGAAATATTATGAAATTTAAAATGACGTCATTAGAGAAAAAATGGGTACTCTACGATGTCGCTAACTCTGCATTTACACTTTTAGTGACCACCATAATGCCTATTTATTTTGGTGCAATCGCCACCGGTGCCAACATTAATGAAGTTGACTATTTGGCTTATTGGGGCTATGCAACTTCCATCGCCACTTTAATCGTTGCCTTCTTAGGCCCTGTCTTAGGCACAATATCTGATGGCAAAGGTAAGAAGATAAAACTATTTTTAGCTTCTATTATCATTGGTGCGATTGGATGTATTACTCTGGGATTCTTGCAATCATGGTTATGGTTCTTGTTGCTATTTATCATCACGAAATCCGCTTATTCATTAAGTCTGGTATTCTATGATGCTATGTTGCCTGATATTACAACTGCAGAGAGAATGGATGTCGTATCTTCTGAAGGTTATGCGTGGGGATATATAGGTTCATGTATTCCATTTATTCTTTGTCTTGTTCTTATACTTCTATATGATAAGATCGGCATCTCTCTGTCATTAGCTATGATATTAGCTTTCGCTTTAACGGCAATATGGTGGTTGGGATTAACTATTCCATTACTAAAAGCTTATAAACAAGTTCACTATATAGATGTCGACAAACACAGTGCTAAAAACACATGGAAAAGACTTGCGAATATTTTTAATGAATTAAAAGAAAATAAAAAAGTTCTTTTATTCCTCATTGCTTTCTTCTTTTATATCGATGGTGTCTATACAATTATTGATATGGCGACTGCCTATGGCACAGCTTTAGGATTTAGCAGTTCCAGTCTTCTATTAGCATTGCTTGTAACTCAAATCGTCGCCTTCCCTTCGGCTATCGCTTTTGGGAAGATGTCACAGAAAATTGCCAATCACAAGTTAATATTCATTTGTATCTTTGCTTACTTAGGTATCGCAATATATGCAATCTTCCTGTATGAACAATATCAGTTCTGGATTTTGGCGGTTTGTGTTGGGCTATTCCAGGGAGCTATTCAATCATTATCTCGTTCATATTTTGGACGCTTAATCCCACCTGAAAAAAGTGGCGAATACTTTGGAATCTATGATATTTGTGGTAAGGGAGCAGCTTTCTTAGGCACATTTGTAGTTTCTTTTGTATCTCAATTAACTAACAGTATGAACTTAGGTGTCGGCGCTATTGCCTTTATGTTCTTACTTGGAATATTCTTCTTCTACAAGACGACACGCATTGAACAATAAAATAGAGTTGGATGATTAAATCATCCTCTTTTAATTTGATAGACTACGATTTAAAAAGAAGATGTTTTTGACGAATTAATTCTATTCACCTATACATCTTCTTATTTATGTTATCTTTGAATATATATTAGATTAGTGTCGAGGAAATTCAGTAAATATCAAACGAGAAATTTCTTCAAATAAATCATTTGAATTTATAATATAATAATCTTTATCTCCAATTTGAGCAGAGGTACATTCTTGTTTATTACATACATATATAAATGCTGTTTTGTTATTTCCTAGCGATAACTTAACTGTAATATGAGTATCACCATCTTCTATAATATGTATTTTTGAATGTGGTAGAATTCTATTTCTAATTCTTGTATTCTTAAAAACAGATATAAGTTCATCATTTAATTCATCGGATATTTCTTCACTTGATAAATCTAACTTTTTCCGTTCAGCATTCTCTTGATCATCTTTATAATCAACACTAATCAATGTTACTCTTGCGTTAGAGTTTTCTTCTATCATTGGTTTGTCACTGTAATAAACAAAAGATACTATCGTTATAGCGATAATTGTCACAACAACGATTAATAAATTTCTTTTAAAGGCATTTTTCATATTTTATGGCTTAAATTATTTAAATATTAGGTTTTGGCTAAATTAACAAGGAAGATATAATGCAAAATATCTTCCTTTATAATCAAAACCTTTTAACTATTTCTTACGAACATATTTCAAGCAGTCTAGTGTTACAGCGACAAGAATTATGATTCCAGAGAACACGAACTGCAAGTTAGTATCAATACCTAAGATTGTCAAAGAATATGTAAGAGCCGTGAAAATAAATACACCAACTACTACTCCGGAAATCTTACCGATACCGCCAGTAAATGATACACCACCAACTACACAAGCAGCAATAGCATCCATTTCCCAACCTTGACCATAGGCAACAGATCCAGAACCAACCATTCTAATACATTCTAACCAAGAACCAAATCCATAAAGAATGCCAGCCATAATGAATGCGCCAATAGTTACTTTAAATACTGAAATTCCCGATACTGATGCAGCTTCTGGGTTTCCACCGACAGCGTATAAATTCTTACCAAATTTAGTTTTATTCCAAATAAACCATACCACAATTACAGCAGCTAAAGCCCACAAAATAATTGTTGGAAAACCATTAACCTTAGGAATAATCATACCTGGGATTGATGGATCAATGGCACCAAAAGATACACCTTTAGTTGAATAAGACACCAATCCAAAGATAACTAACATATTTGCCATTGTAGCAATAAATGGATGCATCTTAAATTTAGCTGTAAAGAAACCGGCAATTGAAGTGAAGAATGTACACAAAACAATACATACAAGTAATGCGAATAGCACTCTAACGATTACAGGCAGACCACTGAAATCAAAAATGTGACCGAATACTCCACCAGTGTTCGGACCTTGGTGCATAATGATTGTTGCAGTAGTCATACCCATACCAACCATACGACCTACCGATAAATCAGTACCTGCCAACATGATTAGTCCAGCAACGCCTAGTGCTAAAAACATTCTTGGTGAAGCTTGTTGAAGAATATTTAAAATATTGTTGATAGTCAATAATTGCAAACCATTCTTAACGAGCGGTGTAATAATACACAAGCCAATAAACACAATAATGATTGCGATATACAAACCGTTTTTCAACAAGAAATCACGACTATTGAACGTATATTGATAGTTTTCAATTCTCTTGGCAAAATTCTCTGCAAATGTAAAACTAGACATTCTTAGCAAATCTAATAGATGATATTTGTAAGAGAATGCATTGTGCTTTTTATCCTTAATATCTTGCAAATTTTTCTGATATTTAAGTTTGGCATCGAACAAGCGATTTTTATAGATATATTTCTCTTCTTTCTTCTCCTGTTCGTTATGAGCAGCGGCCAATAATTTTTGATGTTCATCAGCTAACTCTTTTAGCTTATCATCATAGATCTTCTTAGCTTCTTGAGCCTCTAATTTACAGCTTTGAACTACTGCATCATAGTAATCTCTATTAAAATGTTCACTTAAATACTTTTCTGCTTCAGCTATTTTATCATTTATTGCTTTTTTATTAGCTGTTTCAACTGCTTTAGCTTTTTCTAATTCTGCGCTCAGTTCTTTTAAACGACTTGCTTTTTCTTCTGCAGAATAGATTTTATCTCTTTTGACGGTGTCGATTTCTTCTGAATACTCAATTACTTTATGGGTACCATTGAATCTTAAATCATCAATAACTGCCTGAATTTTACTGATATGCTCTTCAATTGGTTGGCGAAGAGCTAATTCCTCTTCATAAGAAAGAATTTTTGAAACTTTATTTGTCATAATCTATCTCCTTTTATAGGTATTTTGCACTGAGTCTTAATAGCTCTTCCTGATTAGTTTCTTTAGTATTGACAATTCCTGCTAGACGTCCATTAGACATAACACCAACACGATTAGTCAATCCTAGTATTTCCGGCATTTCCGATGAAACAATAATAATTGTTTTACCCTGCTTTGCCATCTTGATGATTAATTCATAGATTTCATATTTCGCACCTACATCAATGCCTCTTGTAGGTTCATCCATCATGAATACTTGTGGCGATCTTTCTAGCCATTTACCAAAAATAACCTTTTGCTGGTTACCACCGGATAAACTAGTAATCGCATCATTTGGACCCATACATTTAGTTCTCATGATATTGATTTCTTTTTGTGTCGCTTTAACCATCTTTTGATCAGAAAGTGCAAAACCATCCTTATATTGAGGTAGATTTGCAATAGTAGTATTAAAAGTCAAATCACATTTCAAGAATAAACCATCAGCCTTGCGCTCTTCAGTAATCATCGCAAAGCCATGTTCGATCGCCTCTTTAGCACTATTGAAATTCATTAGTTTATTGTTAAAATAAACTCTTCCTGAAGCTCTAGTTCTAACACCGAAGATAGTTTCTAGTAACTCTGTTCTTCCAGCTCCCACTAGTCCATACAAACCAAAGATTTCACCTTTTTTAACATCAAAAGAGATATCTTGCAAATGCGGTTCAAACTTAGTTGAAAGATGTTGAATTGAAAGAATAGGTTCACCAGGTATATTATCAACAGGTGGAAAACGATTTTCCAATGAACGACCAACCATTGCGGCAATTAATTCATTCATATTAGTTTCTTTGGTAGCTTTTGTCATTACCATCTTACCATCTCTCAACACTGATACTTCATCACAAATATCAAATATTTCATCCATCTTATGAGAAATGTAGATAAGAGCAATACCCTGTTCTTTAAGCATGCGCATCATTTTGAATAATTTATCAACTTCTTGCACTGTTAAAGAAGAGGTAGGCTCATCCAATACAATTACCTTAGAATTATAAGAAATTGCTCTTGCGATTTCACACATCTGTCTTTGTGATACTGACATATTGCGCATCGGTTGTGTTAAATTGACAGTCATACCAAGCTTTCTAAATAACTCAGATGACTTCTTTTTCATTCGATCTTCATCAATTACGCCCATTGAATTAGTTGGATAACGACCTAAGAATAAGTTGTCCATGACATTTCTTTCAAGGCATTGATTTAATTCCTGATGCACCATCGCAATACCATTTTCAAGCGCATCTTTAGGGCCAGAGAAATTAATCTCTTTGCCATCTAAATAAACCTTACCTTCATCCTTTTGATATGTACCAAAAAGACATTTCATCATAGTGGACTTACCGGCACCATTTTCACCCATAAGGCCCATAACCGTTCCGGCTTTCACATCTAAATCAATGTGATCCAAAACACGGTTACGACCAAATGATTTACTCATTCCACGTATTGATAAGACAATTTCATCTTTCTTATCTGCCATAAGTTTTCTCCCGTTTATGCTCTAATAATAATATTAGGGAGAATTACTCCTCCCTAATAATTTTTACTTGTATTATTTAATACTAATTATTGGCCAAGTAATGCCATGTAAGAAGCCGCATTGTCTGTCTTAACCATATTGATTGCGAATGCATCATATTGGTCAGGATTTGCAAGACGGTTAGTAATATTAGATTCTGTTTGTCCATCTCCACCGATGTATTCAACATTTAAGTTTAAAAGATCATCGTATTTTTGAAGAAGTGGTTGATAAGTTGAACTTAAGAAGTTATCTGAAGCATTATAGATATTTAACCATACATTTTTCTTAGCATGAGCTTCTTCGCTTAATTGGTTAGCAACTGGAGCGTAAGGAACTGTTGAATCTAAGAAATCTTGATAGTTTTCAGATGTAACAGCTAGGTTCAATGCATAGTATGAACGGCTAGTAGCATCATATTTGTAATCTTCAGAAGATAATACGTTACCAGCATCATCTGGTGTACCAATACCTGTATCTACATCAACACCATCAAGAGCGTTACGCAATACACGAAGTGTTAAGTAAGCTTGAACATCAGCGTGTTGAGAAATAGTTCCACCATATCCTTCAGCGATTGCAGCTACTGCATCAGAGTTAGCATCGTAACCGAATGTAGGAACTTTATTTTCTTTTGACCAAGCATTGAACATTGACATACCCATACCATCGTTATTAGAAGCTACGATATCGATTTGATCACCGAATGAAGCTGTCCATGTACCGATCGTATTACCAGCAGTAGAAGCGTCCCAAGTAGCACCTGAAGTATTCTTCATTTCTTGAGAAGCAAGTTCTCTTACAGTATATGTTTTACCATTGATTTCTAATGTACCATCTTGAACAGCAGTAGCACTTCCATCAACATTGATGCCAACTGGATCACTTACAACTTCACCGTTGTTTTCAACAGCAGTACCTAAAGCTTTACGAACACCTCTTGTACGAGCGATTGAGTCATTATGTCCAATATCACCGATCGCTAATACATAACCGATAACACCATCGCCATTACGATCTAATGTTTCGATATTTGCTTCAATGTAATCTTTAATCATTTGACCTTGTAGTTCAGCACCTTGGTTAGCGTCGAAACCTACATAATAAGTATCGTCATTGAAAGTTAGGGCATTCATATCTAGTTCACCAGTTGAACTATTTGAAGGTTGACGGTTAAACCAAACCAATGGTTTTTCAGCATTTTTAACAGTTTCTCCACCATTAGTGTTGCCACCATTGTTTGGAGTGCTGTTATTGCTACAAGCTGCGAGTCCGAAAACCATAAACACAGCCATAGCCAAAGCTAATATTTTTTTCATTTTCTTCTCCTTCGGATTTTCATCCAACTACATAATACAATAAAAAGAAATCGCTTTCAATGTTATCACCAGATATTTTGAAATCGTTTTCATACTATGCCATTTTAAAGCATAATCGCCACATTAAAAAATATCAGTTCATAATTAAACTGATATTTTGATTTTACATAATTTTGTAAGTATTACAGATATCTAATAAGTTCTTCGGCACTATCAATAATTACATCAGCATTTACTTCTTTTAAAACTTCAATACTCCTAAAACCCCAAGATACGCCAATGGTCTTTAAATCGGCATTCTTGCCGGTCATAATATCTGTTTCACTATCACCGACATAAAGCACCTTATCCTTAGTCAAACCCATTATGTCAACGATTTCAAGAGCAGTAGTAGGATCAGGTTTATTTGGCACACCTTCTCTTGAACCGATAACTGCCACAAAATCAATATTTTCAAAACAATGTTCAATTAAACTTTTTGTATAATCATCTTGTTTATTAGAATTAACTGCCAATTTAATCCCTTTATTTTGAAGCTCAACTAAAAGATTTTCTATTCCATCATAAGGGTGAGTAGTATCCATATATAACTGATCATAATAGTATCTGAATTTCGATAATGCTTCTTCGTATACATCATCATTCAAACCACTTGGCATAGCCTTTTTAATTAGGTTCATAAAACCATGCCCAACCATTAATTTGTACTCTTCAATGCTATGGATAGGATAGCCATAATCTTCAAGCACCGAATTTGCACTATTGCCGATATCGCCGATGGTATCAATTAATGTTCCATCTAAATCAAATATTATGCCCTCTATCATATTGTAAAAACTCCTTTGCCTGTTCATTATATCAAAGAATATCTTTATAGACACGCAATACATTGCCATACATCATTTTTTCGATTTCTTCGTTTTTATATCCATGTTCGTATAATGCACTGCTCAATTCATTTAAACACGACGCATCTTTTAAATCATCTCTATCTTCAATGCCATCAAAATCACTACCTAAACCAATGACATCAATGCCCGCTACTTCCTTGATATGATCGATATGTCTTATAATATCTTTAACACTTCCGCTATCAGATATAAAGTCCTTGCAGAAATTTATGCCCATAACTCCACCTTTATAATGAAGTGCTTTTATCATCTCATCGTCGAGATTTCTGGCAACATCGCATATCATCCTAGCATTTGAATGTGATGCCACAAAAGGTTTGGCACTTAAATCATAAACATCCCAAAACCCTTTATCAGATAAATGTGAAACATCGACAATTATGCCCAATCTCTCACACTCCTTAACAATTTCTTTTCCAAAATCAGTTAAGCCGTTTACCTTATCTGTATGTCTAATATCTACTCTTGAGCCATTGCTCATATCAATATTGGGATAGCCGACGCTCGTTTTGAAATTCCAAGTTAAACCAACCATTCTAACTCCTAATCGATATAAAATTCTAAGCAATGCCAAATCATCATAAATAATAGAAATATCTTCGATGGTCAATAATGCATTGATTTTGTCTTTAGCAATATCTTCATACTTTCTTATCACTTGAATATCGCCTCTATTAGCATCTATCTCACGATAAAATTTATCAATGGCCCTAAGAGCAAAATGTTGAGGCTTTTCTTCATAATTGACGGGAGTAAAAATCGCAAAATTCTGAATTAAGTATCCACTCTTTTTCAACTTTGTAATATCAATGTGCAGATTATTACTTAAAAGCGATGAACTTTCACCATTATCTTCTTTTCTGAGCAATTTAGTAATGGTATCCGAATGCATATCAACATATTTCATAAGTATATACAAAAGACGCTTATTTTGCGCCTTTCTGTTCTCCTTCAATGTTAGCAAGTTTTTGATTTAGCTCTGTTTCGATTCTGCGTAATTCAACTTGAGCTTGAGCACGTTTTTCTCTTCCTTCTTCTTGAATATGTTTAACTTCATCTAATGTCTCAATCAATTTCTTATTAGTTTCAGTCAATGTCTCAATATCAACAATTCCTTTTTCTGATTCTTTAGCAGTTTCAATTGTTGCCATTTTCAAAGTTTCAGCATTTTGTTTAAGCATCTTATTGGTCATTTCTGTAACTTCGTTTTGAGCCTTGATAGCTTCTTTAGAATGAGAAATGCCTAAAGAAATAAGCATCTGTGATTTCCATAATGGAATTGTATTAACTAGAGTTGACTGAATCTTCTCCGTCATCATTGTATCGTTATTTTGAACTAAACGAATCTGTGGTGCCATTTGAATCGATACCACTCTTGTAAGCTCTAAATCATGTAATTTCTTTTCAAAGCGATTGATGGCGTTTGATAGGTCATTAGCAGCTTGTGCATCTTCTGGCAAACCACTTTTTTCAGCCTTTTGAATTGCGGCTGGTAAATCTTTTTCTTTGATTTCTTCAAGACGTTTTTGACCAGCTAAAATATACATAGTCAATTCTTTAAAATTAACTAAGTTCTTTTCATATAATTGATCTAATAAGGCAATATCTTTTAAAAGAACAATTTGATGATCTTCTAAAGCTTTGGCTATCTTATCAACATTTTTAGCAGCACTGTCATAGCGAGTCTTAAAGTTTGTTACTTTATTTGCCCCTTTTTTGAAAAAACCTAAAATACCATTATCTTTTTCTTCGATCTCAAAGCCTTTGAGTTCGCCGATCAATTCACTCATCATATCGCCGACGTCACCCAATTCTTTAGTCTTAACATTTTTCAAAGCGTTCTCTGAAAAGTCGGCAACTTTATTTTGAGCACCAGCTCCATATTGAATAATAGCTGAAGTATCCATAATATCAATTTGTTTTGAAAAATCATCAACCATCTTTTTTTCTTCATCAGAAAGTGAACTATCATCAAACTCCACTTGTTCAATATCTATATCTTTTGTGTTTTCTTCTACTTCCTCTTCCTCAGCACTGGCGTTGAGAGTAAGAGTAATTTTTTCTTTATTATCTTCCATAATTTTTACCATCCCCGTCTTTAATGATATAATAAAAGCTCTTATTTATAAAGGAGAAATATAGTTATGCCTAGTAAAAAAACAAATAATCAAAGCTCCACTTTCGGTTTAAATGCCAATGTAATTTCCATGATCACATATCTCATCCCACTAGCCTATTTAGTAATTGCCAGTTTCATTACTATGCCAAGCATTATCGGATACATCTTGGTCTTTTCGCCTTTTATTTTCTATTTCTTTGAAAAAAAGAGTGACTTGGTTAGATTCCACGCCACTCAATCAATCATTTTAAATGTTGCCCTGCCCATCTTGTTTGAAATAATTGTTCTTTTATCTAACTCTCTAGGTTTATTGAGCAATCAGACTGTGAACTTTGTCATCAGTTTATTGTACTTATTGGTGATATTATCTATTGTCATATTATCGACATACTCATGTATCAAAGCGCGTTCATATCAAACAACCAACATATTCATCATCTCTAAAATTGCAAAATTTTTTGCTTAAATTAATTAGCGCATTAACATCTCGCGCTTTTTTAAACTGCGTTTTAACCAAGAGCCTTGGATATAGTAAACTATGAAAATAATACTTGTGAGTACCCAAGATAACGGATAACAAAATAAGGCTTCTAAAACGGTTGAAAAATTAACTGAAGATAGATAAATAATTCTAAAGCCACAAATTCCCACGCCAGAAATAATCATCGGAAACAAGGAATCTCCACAAGCTCTAATGCTTGAAGACAATATCTCCACAAAGATAAAAGCCACATAGAATGGACATAGGAATTTAAGAATTGATACACCTATTTCGATGACTGCTGTCTCTTTTGAGAAAAGCATAATGAAAAATGAACCAAAGAAATACATAACAAAACTCAACAATACAGCGGTAATCCCTTCAAGAACAAATCCGGCTTTAATGCCTTTTTTAACTCTGTCCATATTGCCAGCCCCAAAATTTTGACCGACAAAAGTCATTAATGCCACGCCATAGGCTCCCGATATCAACCAAAATATTGCATCAATTTTGCCAAATGCCGTAAAAGCTGAAAGAGTATCGGTCTGGAAGCCATTGACCGTCGTTTGAATAAAGATGTTTGAAATACTATATAAACAAGACTGAATGCCAGTAGGCAAACCGATAATAATTATTCTTGATAAGACATCAAAATTGCACGATGTCTCTTTTAATGTGAAATGATAGCTGTCTTCGGTCTTGCTTAAAACATATAGTGACAATACACAACTAACTACTTGGGATATTACAGTAGCAATCGCTACTCCAAATACTTCCATATTAAATACCACCACCAGCAATAAATCTAATACGATATTAGTAATACATGAAGCAATCAAAAAATAAAGCGGTCTTTTTGAGTCGCCTATCGCTCTTAAAATACCAGCGCCCATATTATAAATCATCGAAGGAATCAAACCGACAAAATATACCTGCATATATGTCAAAGCATATCCATATACATCATCAGGCACTTGCATCATATGTAAAAGTTCAGGTGCAAAGTAAATGCCGATAAACATCATAACCGCTCCTAAGACAATAGCCATAAACATGCCGGATTTAACGCTCTTGCTTACGCCTTCTCTTTCACGGTTGCCATAGTATTGCGCAATTACCACCGTTGCACCAGATGCCAAACCGGTGATGAAACCAACTAATAAATTTATTAATTGCCCAGTCGATCCGCCAACAGCACCAAGTGCTTCTTTGCCGACGAAATTGCCAACTACAATCGCATCAACAGTATTGTAGAGTTGTTGAAAAAGGCTTCCAAACATAATGGGGAAAAAGATATAAAGGATGGTCTTATATATCGAACCATTTAAAATGTCAATTTTTGTTTTCATAGAAATAATTCTACTACTTTTTGAACTTAAAAAAAACTAAAATTCAGAAACGCTTTGCCTAAATTCTAGTTTTGTTTTATTAAAGATTATTTTAAATCATTTCTCTTACGACACATATATATGTCTAACTGCTCTTTCATATTCTCTGGAATTTCATGTTTAACCGGGAACACTTTAGCATTAGCCATTCTCTTAGTAAATTCAATAATGAATTCAATATCTTCTTGCATGTGTTTCAAAGATAGAGATTCAATAGTGTCGTGATGGCAATGAATAGGTGTAATATGCGTATTTCTGGCAAATGAAAGCGCAGGAACTCCTTTATCCGCAAAAGGTGTAGAGTCGCTAGAATAAACCTCTTGCATAGATGTTAATGGGAAACCTTTTTCACATGCCAAATATTTTACATATGAAACCAGTTCGTTATCAGCAGTTACAAAAGCACCGAATTGGCCCATTGTAGAACCAATCATATCTAGATTGATACATAGGGCAATATCTTTTAATTCTTCTTCATGAGCTTTGACATAAGCCTTAGAACCTAAAAGACCTCTTTCTTCACTTCCACAGAATACAAAACGCAAATTGTGGTATGGGCGATAAATCTTAAAGTACTGAGCAATCTTTAAAAGACCAATTGTTCCTGTAGCATTATCGTATGCACCTTTAGATAGCCATGTCGAATCATAATGAGCAGTAAAGATAATAGTTTTATCACTCTTGCCCTTAAGATCGCATATAACGTTGCCACTTTGAGCATTTACATCTTTGCTTTCGATGCTAATACATACTTCTTCTGCACCATTTTGCACAAGTTTATATGCATCTTTAGTATTTACTTGAACAACTGGAAGTAAACCGACTTCTTGTAACTGTTCGCGGATTTCTCTTTGGTCAATATCTTTGTTGTCATCATATAAATCGCCATTATGCACAATAATACCAACTGCCTTATTATCATATAAATCCTTATAGCGCCAATAACCTAAATATCCATCGACCATCACTATCTTGCCTCTAACTTTACTCAATGAAATTTCATCAGTATTTGGGCAATAATATAAAGGTGCTTTTAGCTCTTTGACACTTGGGCTGCAGAAATAAGCCTTGGTCTCAATTTCTTCTTCATAAGGTTTTGTAACTTTTAATGTCTGTTTAGAAATGACAGATGCATTTACTTTAAATGGCTCGTACTTGCTATCAATCCCAAGTTCAGCTAATTTTTCTTTAATCCATAGAGCAGTTTTGTATTCTTGTTTTGTGCCGCCAAAACGCACATACTCTATTTCTTTAAGTAGTTCTAATTCATTCATCGTAAGAAACCTCCAAACAATCTAATAATTCTAAAATACGATTTAAATCTTCTGTATCATTGTAGTGAACGGTGAAATGACGATTTGTCACTTCAACATTTGTAGATAATTTCTTCTCCAATTGATGTCTTACATCCTGTAAATATGGATCGACATCTTTTTTCTTTGGCTTGACCACTGTTTTTTCACTATTAGCCAATCTTTCGATATCTCTTACCGTTAAATTATCGCTAATAACTTTCTTAGCTAATTCAACTTGTTTGTCCTCATCTTCAATATTGATTAAAGCACGAGCATGACCGTAACTCAAACTCTTATTCTCTAATAATTTTTGAACTTCGACATTCAGTTTTAATAAACGTAAAGTATTAGTAATATAACTTCTTGACTTAGCCACTCTTTTCGCCAGTTCTTCTTGGGTGTAATGAAGATTGGTAATAAGTTTTTCATAGGCTTTTGCCTCTTCAATGATAGATAAATCTTCCCTTTGAATATTCTCTAAAAGAGAAATCTCCATCATCTCCTGATCATTGAAATCTAAGATAATAGCCGGAATCTCTTCAAGTCCGATCATCTTGCTGGCACGTGTTCTTCTCTCACCAGCAATCAACTCATAACCAGAGATGCTTTTTCTAACTAATACCGGTTGAAATACACCATGTTCTTTGATTGAATCAGCCAACTCTTTTAATGATTCTTCATCAAATACTTTACGAGGCTGATATGGATTAGGACGTATTTCGGATAATTTAACGGTAGTTTTTTGTCCTTTGATATCACTTTCATTATTAGAGATATCATCCAATACTGCATCTATATCATCACCAAATATAGCACTTAAACCACGACCCAATCGTTTCTCTTTTGTCATTTCCATTCTCCCTTATTGTTGCTTATAACTTCTTTTGTCAAAGCGACATAAGCCTTAGCTCCATCAGAGTTCATATCATAATCAAATATTGATTTACCTTGTGATGGTGCTTCAGACAATTTGATATTCCTTGGAATATATGTATGGTAAGTTTTTTCTTTAAAGTGTTGATGCACTTCATCGAAAACTTCTTGCGATAAGTTTGTTCTACGATCAAACATCGTAAGCAGTACCCCTTCGATTCTAAGTCCTGGATTAAACAGTTTCTGAACAAGACGAATGGTCTGCAATAACTGAGTTACACCTTCCAGGGCATAATATTCACATTGAACTGGAATCATTACTGAATTAGCAGCCGTCAAGGCATTGGTATTCAACAAGCCTAAAGATGGCGGACAATCAATAATTATATAGTCATAATTATCTTTTATCTTATCCAGAATATTCTTTAATAGGCACTCACGATTTTCTTCAATTTTAATCATCTGTAAATCCGCGCCAGCTAAGTTAATATTGGCAGGTAAAATATCTAATGGTGGCCTTTTGACCTGACTAATACATTTTTCGATATCTGCTTGTCCAAGCAAGGCATCATACACCGTCAGGTCATTGAGTAGCACTGAATGGCCAATTCCCTGTGTTGCATTACCTTGCGGGTCAAAATCCACCAATAATACTTTTTTATTTAAATAAGCTAAACCAGATGCTAGATTAATACTGGTTGTAGTCTTACCGACACCGCCTTTTTGATTGGCAATCGCAATAATTTTCCCCATATCTTTACTCCCCTATTTTTTAAAGCGAATGATAACTTTAATTTCATCCTCACTCTCTCTGCTTGAAAAATCACAGTCAAGTCCACTCTTTTTACATAATTTATATGCTTCTTCAACTGTGTTGATACCAATTCTTACATTATTAGATACACCACGATTTGAATGAATATTTAAACCTTTAATGTATTCTTCAGTCTTTTTGACGTTGTATTTTCTATTTACAATAGTATTAAAAACATCTTCCAGTTTTTCACTTTCCACTTTAAGCAATGCTCTGGCATGTCTTTCAGTTAAAATACCATTATCCACTGCCTTTTTAACATAGTCAGGAAGTTTTAAAAGTCTAAGCTTATTAGCGATTGTCGATTGTTTAAGACCTAATCTTTTTGCCAGATTGACTTGGGTAATATCTTCATCAACCATAATTTTTTCCATCGCCAAAGCTTCATCAATGACACTATTTTTAACTCTTTGCATATTCTGCAAAAGTGTAGCATTTATTTCGGCATTATCTTCATCGGTTAATACATTGGCTTCGATTTCTTCGTTTCCATTAATCAAATAAGCCTTTAATACATTTTCATCAGCTAATACATCATATCTTCCGTTGTTCTCTTTTAATGTAATAGTATTAAAAACTACATCATTTTTGATCGCCTCAATTAAACTGATAATTTTTTCATCCTGATAATCACTCTCTTTTATCTCACAGTTAATCAATTCTCTGTTAATTCTTTTTGTCTCTCTCATAGCGGCTTCCTTTTAATCATACTATAATTCCTAGGAAATTTTAATGGACTGGCTTTAGTCTTTTTCAAGTACGCAATTACTCTTTTTGAACTGTCAGACAATTCTTCTTCTTTTACTTCATCAACTTTAAAACTCATCTTTGCAATAGCATTTTTAGCTTCTTTCAATTCTTCTTGACCATTTAAACCTCTTAAAGCCAAGAAATAACCATTCACTTTTACCATTGCTCCGCATATCTCAATAAGCGCCGATAAATTGGTAACAGCTCTTGCAGTAACAAAATCATATTCTTCACGATGCAACAGAGAATATTCTTCGCCTCTTTCATTGACCACCTCTATATTTTCAAGTTTTAGTTTATCAATCAATTCATTTAAAAAGGTGCATCTTTTTTTAAGCGGTTCAACCAATATTACTTTTAAATCTTTATAAACAATTTTTAATACCACTCCTGGAAAGCCGGCACCTGTTCCCACATCGACTAAAGTACCTTTTAGTTCTTTACCAAAGCTTGAAATCAAAGAATCATAAAAATGTTTTTCATATATTTCTTCGATTTTAGTTATAGCGGTTAAGTTGATTTTTTCATTATATTCAGCAAGAAATTCTGCATAAGTCCTAAATTGTTCGATTTGTGTTTCATCTAACACAATATCATTTTCTTTTAATTTATTTATAAATTCATTTTCGTGCATGACATTATTATATCAAAAAGGACGGTTTTAAATTATCAAGATTAACGGATATTTAAATACGCAAGAAATTTTAAGTTCTAGTTCGGAAACTATATCGTTATTCAAACACATGAAAAAATATAAAAATTATTAGCACTCTACTATTGACAGTGCTAATAATAGTGCTATTATATAGTTGTAGGTTGGTTAAAGATAACTAGCCTAGGTAGAATTTCATTATTGTTTAACATAAGAAAAGAGGCGGTAAAGATGAAATTAGTACCAAGAAATTACGATTTATTTGCTGATGTATTTGATGACATGTTTAACAATTCCTTTACAAAGGGTATGTCATCTATTATGAAAACTGATATTCATTCAAAAGATGGTAACTACATTATTGATGTCGAATTGCCTGGGTATCAAAAAGAAGATATTAGTGTTGATTTGAAGAATGGTTACCTGAGCATTAGTGCTAAGCATGAAGCTAATGAAACTGAAAAAGATGAAAAGGGTTATATAATCCATGAAGAGCGTTCATTTGGTTCTTGTTCGAGAAGTTATTATATCGGTGAAGATATTAAAGCCGAAGATATAAAAGCTAAATTTGAAAACGGTATTTTAACTCTTAATGTACCATCGATCGAAAAGAAAGAAATTGAAAACACTAAATCAATTATGATTGAATAATCATATAAAAGCCTCCCTACAAGGAGGCTTTTATATATCTGCTTACTCATTTCGAGTAAGCTTTTTTATTTAACACCAACATTACCACTGTTGATGCCAGTTCCTGTCTTTTCAAGTGGCAACCATTCAATAATTTTTTTGATGTAAGTGTCCCAGAAATCCCATTCATGAGCACCTGGACCAGTTTCAAAGGTATGTTTTACATCATATTCATCTAAATAGTCACTAAAATCTTGATTAGCACCTAGAAGCATATCATCAAGTCCACAACACATATAGATGTCAGGAAAATCACAATCGCTTTCAGCAATCTTTTTAACCAAGTATTTTGGATTTTTGTCCGATTCCACAACTTTATCTACATCGCCAAAGCATTCTTCAACATATGCTCTATTCTGAAAGAAAATTGAATGACTATTATCACGTTTTGCATAGCCTTCGACTTCAATAGCTGCCGATAAAGCGCAAATTGCTCCAAAAGTCTTATTATATTTTAGGCCATTGCGCAATGCCCCGAAACCGCCCATCGATAATCCACCAATGAATGTATCTTCTCTTTTTCGTGATAATGGAAACATTCTTCTAGTTAAATCAACTAACTCTTCACCGACAAATTGACCATACATATTATTGCTGGCAGGTCTATCGACATAGAAAGCATTATCACCAGACGGCATTACAACGCATAAATCATGTTCCATCGCCCATCTTTCAATGCGTGTCCCACTTAGCCAGTCGAGAGTAGAACCAATAATACCATGCAGAAGATAAAGTGTCGGATATTCTCTTTCCTCACCAATCGGATCACCCATATTTGGCATTTTATCAGCCGGTAAAATAACAGTAACTGGCACTGTACGCATTAGTGAACGTGAAAATAGCGTAACCTGTAATATTGCCACAATTAATTCTCCTTTAATTCTTCTATGATTTCCTTAGCTCTTTTTTCGATCATCTCAGCACTTGGATAGTTTAGTGTTTCATCTATATGGAAATCTGCTTCAATCAAGGCTAGATAAATAGAAATATCATAATCATTTTTAGTTTGCAAAACTCTTTTAATCGGTTTAACAGCTAAATGTAAAGACATTTTTTTAATACCTTCAGATGCATCTTGCCAATCACCAATTGCTGCTTCTTTACCAATAAGATAAGTCGAAAGAGCTATTTGTGGTTTTTCATTCGTCAATTCTTTAAGTAGCGATTCAATTCTTTCCTTTTGGTCATCACCGTATGGAAATGCCCATTTGATATATTGGTTGCTGTCATATTTTCTTCGCTTTGTACTTTTATATGTAAAGCAATCGAGAAAACCCATTAGTGAACAACCTTAACTCCAGAACCTGCTGGTAAAATTGTGCTAGAAAGAGGCATATTAACCTTTGTGTTTGTTTTGTCTAATACTTTCAATAATTCATCATCATAGTTAGTTACAACTTTACATTCAGTATCAAAAATCATACATTTTTCAGCTCCATCTTCACATTTTGGCCATTCAGGTAATGCACTAGATGAAGGTTTGCCGTTTTTAGCGAAATTAACGAACGCTTCAAAGATTTGTTTTTCAAGCACATCAGTTTCACCTTCGACATTATACAAAGCAGTCTTTTCGGTGTTGTGGAAAACAAATGGAATTTCTGAACAGTGCCATGCAACCTTACCTCCATCAATCGGGAAGTCATAAGTCAGCATATAATTATATGTATCAGTGCAATTATCAGCTATACGCTTTTTAATAAATTCTTTCGTAGGAGCTCTAAAGAATTGGTCAAGATATAAAGCATCAGTTAAATTCTTACCAGGATATGCCTTTTTAAATGCTTTAACAAGTTCATCAGTATGTTCACCATATTTTTCTTTAACTAAAGCTAAACATTCTTCATCACTAAGTTTATACTTGCCTTCAACACCTTTTTCAAAGTTAAATTCACCCATAACCGAACCAATTAATACCGGAATATTTTTAGCATTTTCACTAAAACCATTTACACATGGATCGCCTAAATACCAATCGTTTTTCTTAGGCCAACTACCGATATGTACATTTTTATTGTCTTTTGTCACAGTTACGGCTTCATGATAAATCTTTACAAGCTCAGGATAAGGAACTTTCTTCAAGTCTTCAATTGTAGCTTTATCGCCAAGTTTTTCTAACATTAACTCAACAACTTCTTTAGTGTTTCCACTTTCGTATGTCATACCAACACCTGATTCAACGATTGCTTTATGGAATAAACCATTCGCTTCTGGCGTGTTCATCAATGCAGTTACTTTCATACCGCCACCTGATTGGCCAAATATAGTAACATTTTCTGGATCGCCACCGAACGCTTCAATATTATCGTGCACCCATTTTAGTGATGCAACTAAGTCGGCATTGCCTAAGTTAGCGCTATTTTTGTATTCTTCACCAAAATCAGAAAGATCAAGATAACCGATAACATTTAAACGATGGTTTACACCAACAACTACTACATCTCCATATTTTGCTAGGTTGTCACCTTCATAACAGATATGTTCAATAGTTGAACCGGCAGTGTATGCACCACCGTGGAACCATACCATAACCGGTTTTTTTGCTGTCTTATCTAATGATGTCGTCCAAACATTTAAGTTTTGACAATGCTCATCCATTAACCAATAGCGATGCGGAACTAACAATTCCTTATCTGCGACATCTTGGTTCATTAGTGGGCAAACATATCCATAATTTAAAGCATCCTTAACACCATCCCATTTTTCAACTTCTTTTGGTTCTTCATATCGTTCTGCTTTAGCGTATTCAACACCAAAGAAACAATATAAATCATCAGTTTGAAAACCTCTTAATTTACCCTGTTTAGTTGAAACAATAGGCGCAGTATCTGAGCATAAGAATTTTTTTGTAGCCATATTTTAAATCTCCTTTTTTCAAAAATATACCAGTACCGCAAAACGTCCTTTAACAGTACTGGTATAGTATTAATCTAATAACTAGTTCTTTTTATTATATTTTCGAACATCTAATGCGATTGCAAAAATGATAATTATTCCTTTAACAACATATTGCCAATAAGATGACAAACCAATGAAAGTCAATCCATAGTTAATTACGTTGAAAATTATAACTCCTAAGAATACACCAGGTACGCCACCGATACCACCGCCGGCAGAACATCCGCCAATGATACATGAAGCGATGGCATCTAGTTCATAACCCATACCATAAGATGAGTTAGCTGAACCAGTTCTTGCACATTCCAATGCACCAGCTAAACCATAGAAAGCACCGGCAATTGCATAAGTGATTAGGGTAATCTTAAATACATTGATTCCTGATACTTTTGCAGCTTCAGGATTACCACCAACCGCAAATATTTCTTTACCTAAAGTTGTCTTAGTTTGGAAAATCCATACCAATACTGATGCAATAATTGAAATGATAATTACATAGTTAACACCAGCGATATTACCAGTGCCAATCTCTTTAAAACCATCAGTTAATCCCGCCAAAGGCTGAGAGTTGTTTGGAGGAAGAGCGATAAATAGACAGTTTGCACCATAGACAATCATTTGTGTACCTAAAGTTGCCAAGAAAGCGGGAACTTTAAGTTTTGATACAACAAATCCATTAAATAGTCCAACTATTAATCCCAACAAAACTGCTACAACGATTGGAATGATTGGATTTAATTCGGGAAGATTTGGGAAAAATTTTAAACTAGTAGAAACACTTTGTGCTAGCGTACCAGCAACAACAGCAGTTAAACCAACTAGACGTCCACCTGACAAGTCGGCACTACCAGATACGATGACAAACATTACACCTAATGCTACTAATACACGAACAGATGATTGGTTCAATATATCACGCAATACGCGGAATGAAAGAAATTTTGGAGAAATGATTGCAATGCCTATGACTATCAAAATCATAATGACATATAGGACATTGTTCATTATTAGATTTTTAATATTAATTTTTTTATTCATTGTTAGTCCCCTTTTATTAAGCTTCTTCAGAATATGCACTTGCTAGACGCATTATTTCCTCATCAGTAGTTGTACTAACATCTACAATACCTGAAAGATGTCCTTCACACATAACCATAATTCGATCAGACATGCCCATTAGTTCAGGCATCTCTGAAGAAATCATAATGACAGTTTTTCCTTCTTTTGCCATTTGTTCCATTAGACAATAGATTTCATATTTAGCTCCAACGTCAATACCACGTGTTGGTTCATCAAGAATCAAAATATCTGGAGATGATAATAACCAACGTCCTAATAGAACTTTCTGTTGGTTACCACCTGATAAAAATTGAATCTGTGTCTTTAGATTTGGAGTCTTTGTCGATAACTGATCAACATAGCGCTGTGTTTCTTCATTACGTTTCTTATGGTTCAATAGTCCAAATTTATTTAAGTAAATCTTTGGACGTACCGCCTCGTTAACGACAACAGTATTTTCAGTAATATCTAATGACGGATAGATGCCTGTACGACGTCTCTCTTCAGTAAGTAGGGCCATACCATTTTTAATTGCATCGATAGGCTGCTTAATACTCACTTTATTTCCATCAATATAGATTTCGCCACATTCAACCGGTCTTAAGCCAAATATCGATTCCATAAGTTCAGTACGTTGAGCTCCGACTAAGCCACCAACACCAAATATTTCACCTTTTTTAACTGCAAAGCTAATATCGACAAAACTATTGCTGTAAGCACTGGTAAAGTTTTTAATTTCAAGCGCCACTTCATCGGTTGGCGTATGATCTCTAAGTGGGAAGCGAGTGGCCATATCGTGACCAACCATCTTAGCCACAATCATATCCATATCCATTTCACAAGTTGCCCAATTTCCAACCAACTTACCATCGCGCATGACAGTTACTTCATCAGAAATATCCAATACTTCTTCAATCTTGTGAGAAATATAGATGATCGCAACTCCTTGACTAGTTAATTTCTTAATAATTTTGAAAAGCAATGATGCTTCGGCATCAGTTAGAGAAGATGTAGGTTCATCCATAATGATAACTTTCGCACCATATGAAACTGAACGAGCAATTTCCAATAACTGACAATGTGATACCGATAAATCACCAACCGATTGTTTAGGATCAATGTGTTGAATACCTAATTCATCAAATAATGATTTTGTATCTTCGTACATTTTTTTGAAATCTACCCAACGAACACCAGCGACCTTTTTATACGGAATTCTTCCGACGAAGATATTCTCCATTACATTTTGAGTTCTGATTGGCTGTAACTCCTGGTGAATCATCGAAATACCATTTGCCATAGCATCTCTAGTATCCTTGTAATGAACTTCTTTACCTTCTACAATTACCTCGCCTTCATCAGGATGATATAGACCAAACGAACATTTCATCAAAGTTGATTTACCGGCTCCATTTTCACCCATTAGTGCGTGAACAGTCCCAGGTCTAACTTTTAGAGAAACATTGTCTAAAGCCTTAACGCCAGGGAAACTCTTGCTGATGTTTCTGAGTTCCAAAACATATTTTTCTTCAGCCATAATTTAATTCTCCTTTTATGTCTGCTTAATAAACAAGTCGGAGTCTATTTCGAACAAACTCCGACTTGGTAGATAATAATTTTACTTAATATTTAATTATTTCAAATTAGTATCGTTGATATCGTAACCGATTGTATCTACGTTTTCAGCTGTTACACCAACGTAGTTAATCCAAACTTTAGATCCATCAACAGTAGTTCCTTCAATACCTAAGTTTTCTTGAGTTAATGGAGTACCTTCAGAAACTAATACCATTAATTTATAGATCGATTTACCTAATTTAACAGGGTCATTTAATGCAGTTACAAGCATTGTGCCATCTTTTACAGCTTGACGTCCAGGTTCAGTAGCATCTACACCACATACTGGGATAAATGTGCTTTCATCACCAGTGAAGAATCCACCAGCTTTAAGAGCTTCGATAGCACCTAGAGCCATATCATCGTTACAAGCGATTACTGCTTCGATATCATCAGAGAAGTTAGCTAATAATGCAGTTACTTTATCTTGAGCTTCTGCTCTTTGATAGTTAGCAACGATCTTAGAACCACCAACTAATACTTGTTCGATACCTGCAGCTTCTAGAGCTTCTCTAGAACCAGAGTCTCTAACGATTGTATCATAGTGAGATTCAAGACCTAATAATACAACGCAATCTAATTTGCCATTACCATTACGGTCAGCTTCAGGATGTTCGTTCCAGTATTTAACTAGAGCTTCACCCATGATAGTACCAGATTGTTCAGCAGCAGATGTTACTAAGTAAACACCGTCTTTTGCTAATACCTCATCAGATGGAGCAGTAGTGTTAGCGAAGATTGCAGTTGAACCAGCGTTTACGATTTGTTCAGCAATTTCATCAGTTGCAGCTGTATTGATATTGTTGACAACAATGAAGTCTTTTCCTTGAGTGAAGAAGTTGTTCATGTTGTTAGTTTGGTTAGCGATATCGTTTTGGCTATCTGCAGAAACGACTTCGATACGACCATCGGCTTTAGAAATGTTTTCTAGATTATTTTTTGCATTAGCGATAAATGTATCAGCGAATTGATACCATAATACGCCAGCAGTCTTAGTTTCTACTGTATTGTCTGTTTCTTTGCCATCAACGGGTTTTTGTTCGTCTTTAGAACATCCGCCTAGGCAAGTTAGAATCAAAAGTAGAGCAGTTAATGTAATAATACTTTTTTTCATCTTTTTCCCTTTCGTAGCAGTTTATTCCCTGCTTACCTATATAGTATAACAATCACAAAAAAAATGTAAACGATTTCATATGATTTTTTTAACATTTTTATAACTTTGTCCTGTCGAACAAGAGTTGACGCGGCAAATTCTCGCCATTAAAAGCACCTGCAAAAGTCCTTGTAAATGTCCTTAAACGATATTAAAGCATTCTTATTAAGATGTTTAAAGACATTCTAAAAACAGGTGCTCTGAAACTGTTATTCGTAATTATCAAAGGAAAAAGAGAAACTGATGAAAATATTTAAAAACGAAGAAAAGCACTAAAGAAGCTAAACACTAAAAAGGACTGAACTACATCAGCCCCTTTACACATTGACTGCGATGGTATGTCATCGTTAGACAATGATATTTTTAGTACATTTTAGTAAATCTTTACTATGCATTAAATAATGAGATCAATATCATTGAATGTCTTACTTCACATAGAACAGTTTAATTATTCCGTTATAAACACATCCATAATGTGCGTAACTATCCCATTGGGATCAAAAAGATTGATGCTTACAACCAGTTCGCTGCTTTCCTGATTTAAAAAAGTGTTTAATATTTCTAAATCTTTACCACTAAAGGCATTATCTTCATCATCAACAACGAAACTGAATTTTTCCGGCATTTTACCATTTTGAAGTGGGATTTGAATATATTTATGATTAGCTTCCAAGATAGAATACGGAATTAAACTATCAAATGAAATGCTCACAAACATTGTATCATTGTTACTGTAACCCGAAAAATCAACTCTATCATTCAAATCTAATGTTATATTAAAGAAATATTCGTTTCCATCGTGATAGAAATCTACTGTCGATGATGGTTTTATATATTCGACATCATTAAACGCATTCGAATATCGACTACACACATAATCAGTGTCAGTTTCACTTTCTCTGAAATCATTATATTCGTAAAACACTGCCGTCGCTAAACAGCCAATCAGTAAACCTACAATTACAAGCAATGTTTTTTTCATTTTTTATACTGCCCCTTTTTATTATTGTTGCTTTAAAATCTTTAATGTTTTGCTTTCCTCTGGTCATATTCCTGTTAGATATTATCTACTATTTTTAGATTATATCTATTTATTTGAAGTAGCTTACGCCAGCCTCAAACAGCTTTTGATCCATTTCGCCATAAATGTTCTTATAGCGGTTTTCACCGATTCTTTCACTGTGCCCCATCTTGCCAAGTATTCTTCCATCTCTTGATACAATGCCTTCAATAGCCATCATTGATCCGTTAGGGTTAAATGGTGATTCCATTGTAACTTCATCATTATTATCAACATATTGAGTTATTACCTGTCCATTATTGAACAATTCTTCAATTAGTGCTTCAGGAGCTACAAATCTACCTTCACCATGAGAGATAGGAATTGTATGAATATCACCAACACTAACATTTGCCAGCCATGGTGAATTAGTAGAAGTAATCTTTGTTCTTACCATTTGTGATAAATGACGATTAATGGTGTTAAAGGTTAGAGTAGCATCATCTTTCGACATATTTCTGATATGTCCATCAGGTAGTAATCCCAGTTTGATTAATGCTTGGAAACCATTGCAGATACCAATCATTAAGCCCTCGCGATTATCCAATAAATCATCAATGGCATTTTTTATCTTCTCATTTCTCAATACGGTAGCGATAAATTTACCCGATCCTTCCGGTTCGTCACCAGCGCTAAAACCGCCAGGGAGCATAATAATTTGTGTATCACTAATAGCTTTAACTAAATCATTAATTGAGTTTTCAACATCTTCCTTAGTCTTATTTCTAATGATTACAAGTTCGACCTTGGCGCCAGCTCTTTCGAAAGCACGTTTCGAATCATATTCACAGTTAGTTCCTGGAAATACCGGTATTACAACCTTTACTTCATCATATGTCTTTGATGCGTGTAGCTTAGGTCTTAAAGTGCACTCCTTAGAGATTACTGCACTCTTTTTAGTTTCGATCTTACTAGGATATACACTCTCTAAAGGCATTTCATAAGCTTGATATGCTTCATCGAGACTTACTTTCTTATCGCCATAGCATACACACGCCTCGCCAATAGTCTTACCGACAAGTTTATGCGGATAATCAATAGTGGTTTTTTCGTCAACTTCGATAATGATTGAACCATAGTTTTTATAGCTTAGTTCTTCGATCGATAATTCATCATTCAACAATACGCCAATCTTATTGCCAAATGCCATCTTATAGATAGCTTCTAATATACCGCCGGTTTTAACTGTATAGGCACTATATATTTTCTTTTCACCATTTAATTTGATAACTTCATCATACATTGACATCAAACTGTTAAAATCAATCAAGTGTTTATCATCTCTTTTGGCTGTTAATACATACAATTTATGATTCTCGCCCTTTAGTTCTGGCGTAATGATTTGATCGGCTTCGCCATGAGTAATCGCAAAAGATACAAATGTTGGCGGAACATCTAAGTTTTCAAACGAACCAGACATCGAGTCTTTTCCACCTATTGATGCCAACTTCAATGCGCTCTGTGCTTTATAAGCGCCTAATAATGCTTCTAAAGGTTTGCCCCATCTTGTAGCATCATTTAATAACTTTTCAAAGAATTCTTGAAATGAGAATCTAACTGTTTTATAGTTTCCGCCCATTGCCACAATCTTAGTCAATGATTCAACAACTGCATAAATAGCTCCATGATATGGCGACCACTTAGCAACCTTTGGATCATAGCCATATGCCATGATTGAACAAGTAGTTGTCTCTTTACCTAAAACTGGAAGCAAGGCAACCATACCTTCAGTTTCCGTCTGATTATATTTGCCACCAAATGGCGATAAAACAGTAGATGCACCAATAGAAGAATCAAAACATTCAACTAAACCTTTTTGGCTACATACATCAAGCGAACTTAAAATATCTTTGCTAGCTTTGACAAAGTCTTTTTCTGATACACCCTTAAATGGATTAACACGCATATCAGGTCCTTGAATCATGACGTCTTGATGTCTTGGAGCACCATTCTCATCTAAGAAATCACGTTTAATATCAACAATAGTCTGTCCAAGATATGACATTCTTAAATGACCGTCATCAGTTACAGTTGCCACTTTAACAACTTCAAGATTTTCATCTTTACAAGCCTTGGTGATGAAATCCATATCTTTCGGGTCAATGACAATAGCCATACGCTCTTGAGATTCAGAAATTGCAAGTTCAGTACCGTTCAATCCATCATATTTCTTTAATACTGCATCCAGTTCGATGTCTAAGCTATCAGCTAATTCACCAACCGCTACCGATACACCACCGGCACCAAAGTCATTACAACGAACAATCTTTTCGGATACTAAAGGATTTCTGAATAATCTTTGAATCTTTCTTTCTTCAACTGGATTACCCTTTTGTACTTCGGCTCCAGCAGTACTTGTGGTTTTCTCACTATGTGTCTTTGATGAGCCGGTTGCCCCACCAATACCATCTCTACCAGTTCTGCCACCAATCAAGAGAACAATATGTCCCTTTAATGGCTCTAAACGTTTAACCTGCGATTTTGGCGCTGCGGCTACAACAGCCCCTAGCTCCATTCTCTTTGCCAAGTAGCCTTCGTCATATATTTCATGAACATAACCAGTTGTAAGGCCAATCTGATTTCCATACGATGAAAAACCATGGGCAGCTTCTTTACATATTTTGCGTTGAGGGAGCTTTCCTTTTAGTGTATCTTCAAATGATGTGCGAGGATCACCTGCTCCAGTTATACGCATAGATTGATATACATAGGCTCTGCCTGAAAGCGGATCTCTTATTGCTCCGCCAAGACAAGTGGCAGCACCACCAAATGGCTCGATTTCAGTTGGATGATTATGTGTTTCATTCTTGAACATCAATAACCATTTTTCTACACCCTCACTAGTATTAACATCAACTTCAACTGAGCAGGCATTGATTTCTTTAGAAACCTCTAAATCATCAAGATAGCCTTGTTTTCTAAGTTCTTTCATTGAAATTGTTGCCAAATCCATTAATGTTATAGGACGTTTGGTATCAAGACCGTAGACAAGTTTACGCGAATTGATATAATCACTTAAATCTTGTTCATAAACCGATTTGAATTCATCGTCATTAACTTTAATATTATCAATAATCGTTGCGAAAGTAGTATGACGACAATGGTCTGACCAATATGTATCTAATACACGAATTTCTGTTTCGCTCGGATCTCTTTGAGCATCATTTTTAAAGTAATCCTGTGTCAATTTAAGGTCATCAAAATTCATTGCTAATGACATTTTGTTCAACAGATTTTTCAATTCTTCATCACCGAAATTGATGAAGCCTTCAACACTTGGAACTTTATTGATTTCAATTTTTTCATCATCTAGAGATTCAAATTTATCTAGGCTCGCAATCCTTTGATCAACCGGATTAACCATAAAATGTTTAATCTTTAACACATCTTCTTCGCTCAATTCACCAAATAAATTAATAACCTTGGCAAATTTAACTTTAACTTCGCCATCCTGCCCTAATATTTCAAAACATTGTTTAGTAGCATCAGCCCTTTGGTCATATTGCCCAGGTAAAAATTCTACCGCAAAGGCATGATTGCTGAAGTCGTATTCGTCAAGATATACTTCATCAACCATCGGTTCACTCAATATAGTAGGAATAGCCTTATTTAAATTTTCTTCGCTTACCCCTTCAATATCATAGCGATTGATAACCTCTAAATCCTTTAAATTGTCTAGTTTTAATTGAGTCTTGATATTTTCTAGCAACTCATTTGCTTCAACGGCATAAGCTTTTTGTTTCTTTACATAAACTCGGTACACTTTATTCATACTATCTCCTAATGTAATCCAATATCTTTGCGATAATATTTACCTTCAAAGTTAATTTTATCAGCTGCCTTATATACTTTATTGCGACAATCTCTCAAGTCCTTACCTAATGCGCAAATATTTAAAACACGACCACCATTAGTAAGAATCTGATTATCACTTTTTTTAGTTCCGGCGTGGAAAACAACAATATCTTCATCGGTTTTATCTAAGCCTGTAATTGCTAATCCTTTTTTATAAGTGTTAGGATAACCATCAGATGCTAAGACAAGACATACTGCTGTTTCATCTTTCCACTTTATATCAATATCTTTCAAGCGTTTTTCACTTACTGCCATCATTATTTCTAGTAAATCGCTATCAAGTCTTAAAACTATCGATTGAGTTTCTGGATCGCCAAATCTCACATTAAACTCTAAGACTTTAGCTTCATCATTTTCGATCATCAGCCCGATAAAAATAACCCCACGATAGTCGATACCATCTTCTTTTAAGCCTTGTAGAAATGGTTTTAAGATTGTTTTATCAAAAACTTCATCCATATCCTTTAAAAATGGATTAGGTGAAACGCTGCCCATTCCGCCAGTGTTAGGTCCCTTATTATCATCATAAATTTGTTTATGGTCTTTAACACTAACCATCGGAACAATGCTTTCGCCATCGACAAAACACAACAAAGAACATTCAAAACCGGTCAAAAATTCTTCAATTACCACTACATTGCCAGCCCTGTTTAAAGCTCCTTCTAACATCATCTCTTTTAGAGTTTCTGTAGCAACAGCCTCATCTTCACAAATGACGACGCCCTTGCCGGCAGCCAAACCATCAGCTTTAATGACAAGCGGATAATTAAATGTTTCTAAGGCCTTAATGCCATCTTCATAATTATCAACTTCTTTATAAGCGGCAGTCGGAATATTATGTTTAACCATAAATTCTTTTGCATATGCTTTGGAGCCCTCTAAATGAGCTCCTTTAGAAATAGGTCCAAACACTTTATGACCATTTCTTTCAAGAAGGTCAGCCAACCCAAGGCATAAAGGAACTTCGGGACCAATGACAGTAAAATCAATCCCTTCGCTTTCCACAAAATTTAAGATAGCCTCTAAATCATCAACTTTTCCATCAACCAATGTCGCAATGTCTGCCATACCGGGGTTACCAGGCAAGCAATATAACTTATCTAATTTAGGACTTTTTGAAATTGCATACGCAAGTGCATGTTCTCTGCCACCACTACCAATCACTAATACCTTCATATTTACTCCTAATGGCGGAAATGACGATAGCCACTAAATACCATTGGCATACCATATTCATTACATAAGTCGATAGAATCTTGATCTTTAATGCTTCCACCAGGTTGAATGATGGCACTAATTCCTGCATCATGTGCAACCTTAACACAGTCATTGAATGGGAAGAAAGCATCCGAAGCTAACACTGACCCATTAAAATCTTTATCTGGATTGTTGTGAATAGCATTTTCTAAAGCCCATACTCTTGATGTCTGACCTCCGCCAATCGCAAGTGTTACACCATTTTTAACAATACAGATAGCATTAGACTTAACATATTTAACAACGCGCATACCGAATTCCATATCTTTGATCTGTTCATCAGTAGGTTTTGCTTCAGTAACAGTCTTTAATTCATCAAACATCACAGTATTTAAATCTTGAACTAAAACCTTGCCTTCTAAATATTTAATGTCATATTTTGCATCTCTTGCGTCAATATTTTTGAGTTTCAAAATGCGAAGATTTTTCTTCTTTTCCAAGATTTCCAAAGCTTCTTCATCAAAATCCGGCGCTGCAACAATTTCTAAGAAAATCTCATTCATTTTAACAGCAGTTTCTTTATCAATCTTGTAGTTAGTAGCTACAATGCCACCGAAAATTGATTGTGGGTCAGCATTGTATGCTTTCATATAAGAATCATAACCACTCTCACCAATTGCCACACCACATGGTGTTGAATGTTTAATAGCAGCTGTAACAATCTGATCTTTAAATTCTCTAACTAATGCCACCGCCCCATATAAGTCATTAACATTATTGAAAGATATTTCTTTACCATGAAGTTGTTCATAATCAAGCAAAGATTTTTCTACATATGAATCTTCATATTTATTAGCTTTCTGTTGCGAGTTTTCACCATATCTTAAATGTTCAACCTTCTTTAACGAAATATTTAAAATATCTGGGAATTCATCATTACAAATACCAGCGAAAAAACGAGAAATCATCGCATCATAAGCACCTGTTTTAGAGAATGCCTTATAAGCAAGATTCTTTCTGAAATCAAAATCATCGCCTTTTTCTTCAATAGCTTTTAATACCGAATCATAATCACTTGGATCAGTAACAATCAACACATCTTTAAAGTTTTTAGCTGCACTTCTAATCATTGAAGGACCACCAATATCAATGTTTTCAATCATTTCATCAAGTGGCTTATGATTACGCAATGCTTTTTCAAATTCGTATAGATTAACACAAACCAAATCAATTGGTTTAATGTTCATCTTTTCCACTGTCTCTACATGATTTGCGTTATCTCTTCTATACAACAAACCGCCGTGAACCATTGGATGTAAAGTTTTAACACGACCATCTAGAATTTCAGGAAAACCTGTTACTTCATCAATGGCAATAGCTTTTACACCTTCGCTTTGTAGTTTAGACAGTGTACCACCGGTTGATACAATTTCAAAGCCTAGCTTTTCTAGACCTTTAGCGAACTCAACGACACCAGTTTTATCTGTTACTGAAATTAGCGCTCTTCTCATTTATTATTACCCTTCCTTCAACTATTTCTAATTTATTATCACAATATAATTCTACGGCCTTAGGCAAAATCTCGTGTTCTAGGACTAAGACCATTTGTTGCATCTCTTCAGGACTTTTAGCTGTACTTACATCAATTGCTTTCTGCAAGATAATAGGCCCGCCGTCTACCACTCCGTTTACAAAGTGAACAGTTGGTCCTGAAACTTTAACCCCTCTTTCAAAAGCTTTCTCGTGAACATGTAAACCATAATATCCTTTTCCACAGAATGATGGAATAAGTGATGGATGGATGTTGATTATTCTGTTTTCATATTCCTTGATAAGTTCGTCGGATATGATGGCTAGATAACCAGCTAAGACAATTAAATCAATCTCGTTTTCTTTTAGTATTTCTAAGATTTTATTTTGATCTTTTTCGAATATTGCCTTAATACCTGCATTTCTAGCTCGTTTCAAACCATAAGCACTTTCTCTGTTTGATATTACAAGCTCAATGCTTCCGTTTTCAAACTTATGATCTATCAACGATTGTAAATTTGTTCCACCACCTGACACAAATACTGCGATTTTTACCATTTTAAATCAACCATACCCGAATTAGTTACTTCACCAATTACATAAGCCTTTTCGTCAATTTCACTTAACAATGTGATCGCCTTATCTACATCATTTTTATCAACAGCTAAGATAAATCCTATTCCCATGTTAAAAACATTATACATTTCTTTTTCGTCGATATCGCCAGTCTTCATGATGAAATCAAAGATTTTTGGTCTCGGGAATGATTTAACATTAATGCTAACACCTTGACCATCTTTCAACATTCTTGGCACATTTTCAAAGAATCCGCCACCAGTGATGTGCGACATACCCTTAATATCAAGACCACTGTTCAATAAATGTTTAATAGCCTTGACATAGATTTTTGTAGGAGTAAGTAGTTCTTCGCCTAACTCTTTATCTAATTCAGCATATTTAGTGTGTAAATCAAGCTTTGCATCTTTTAATAAGACTTTTCTAATCAAGGAATAACCATTAGAATGACAGCCACTAGAAGGCAAACCAATTAACACATGACCTTCAGCGATATTTTGACCATTTAACAGCTTGCTCTTCTCAACTGCGCCAACACAGAATCCGGCAATATCATAGTGATTTTCATCATACATGTCTGGCATTTCTGCTGTTTCGCCACCAATCAATGCGCATTCTGACAATACACATCCGTCAGCAACACCTTTGACCAGTTGTTCAATTTTCTTAGGATAGTTTTTGCCTACAGCTAAATAATCTAAGAAAAAGATTGGCATAGCGCCTTGCACCAAAACATCATTGACACACATTGCTACCGCATCAATACCGATAGTGTCATGTTTATCATAGTCAAAGGCAATCATTAGTTTCGTGCCAACGCCATCAGTTCCAGATACCAAAACTGGCTCTTTCATATTTAACAGGCTTAGATCAAACATTCCTCCAAAAGCACCGATTGAATCAACAGCACCCAGTACCTTAGTTCTTGCGACATGTGATTTAATTAGTCTTACCGATTCATAGCCTGCTTCTAAATCAACGCCTGCTTCTTTATATTTTTCGCTCATTTTCTTCCCCTTATCTATATTTTTCGATTATTTCATTATTTGCCTGCATAGCTTTTTCTTCCATTACTACTCTTTCCGCTATCAAGGTCTTACGTATTTCAGGATATTTAACGCCTAAAATTTGTAACGCTAGATGAGCAGCGTTCTTGCTTCCATTAATCGCAACAGTTGCCACCGGTATTCCAGACGGCATCTGAACAATTGACATCAATGCATCCATACCATCTAGTACCGATCCTGACAAAGGAACGCCGATAACTGGAATAGTTGTCATTGAAGCAACGACTCCAGGAAGTGCAGCAGCCATACCAGCAGCAGTAATGATAGCCTCTGTTCCATCATTATTGAGCTTTTCCACAAATTCACTCAATCCTTTATGCGCACGATGAGCAGAAAGACATCTAACATCTACATCAACATGATGACTTTTTAATATTTCAATCGCTGGTTCAACTTTTGCAAGATCACTGGTTGAACCCATTATAATTGCTACTTTCATATCACTCCTTAAAATAGACCGACAATTTCGCCGTTTTCTTTGATATCCATATGATTAGCAGCCGGAACTTTTGGAAGTCCTGGCATACGCATAATATCACCGCAAATTGCAACTAAGAAACCGGAACCAGCGTTAGGAATCAAATCATTTACTTCAATTTTAAAGTTTGTTGGTCTTCCAAGTAAACTTGCATCATCACTCAAAGAATACTGAGTTTTAGCGATACAAATAGGAAGCTTGTCTAAACCTTGTTCACTATATCTGTTAATCTTAGTCAACACTTTCTTAGAGAAAATTACATCATCAGCACCATAAATCTTTGACGCAATAGTTTTGATCTTCTCGGCAATTGACATATCTAAATCATAAATTGGTTTGTAGTTACTTTTCTTTTCTTCTAAGATCTTAACTACTTCTTTAGCTAGTTCAACACCACCTTCAGCGCCCTTGGCCCATACCTCAGAAATTGAAACTTTAACACCCTTCTTTTCACAGATTTCTCTTAAAAGGTTGATTTCATTTTCGGTATCGGTAGGAAAAGCATTAATAGCCACAATGCTTGGAACACCAAACTGTGCAATATTTTCAATATGCTTCTCTAGGTTTTCAACACCTTTTCTCAATGCCTCTAAGTCTTCGTGACCCAGTTCTTTTTTATCTAATCCGCCGTGCATCTTCAATGCTCTAACTGTTGCAACAATTACCACAGCATCTGGTTTCAAACCAGCTTGACGACACTTGATGTCCAAGAATTTTTCAGCTCCTAAATCGGCTCCAAATCCAGCTTCAGTAATAGCTATATCACCGCACTTAATAGCTAGTTTTGTCGCCATGACCGAATTACAGCCATGTGCAATATTGGCAAATGGGCCACCATGAACAAAAACAGGAGTATGAGTTAAGGTTTGCACAAGATTTGGTTTAATTGCATCTTTTAAAAGTAAAGTTACAGCTCCAGTTGCCCCAATATCATCAACAGTCACTGCTTTGCCATCACGCGAATATGCAATAATCATTCTTGCGATTCTAGCTTTTAAATCTTCAAGTGATGTAGCCAAACACAATACACCCATTACTTCGCTAGCGACGCTAATGTCAAAACCATCTTCTCTAGGTACCCCGTTAGCTTTACCACCAAGACCTACTACGATATGTCTTAAAGCTCTATCGTTTAAATCAACACATCTCTTCCATACGATTTGTCTTTCATCAATATTCAAGGGATTACCTTGTTGAAGAGAATTATCTAGCATCGCTGAAATCAAATTATTAGCAGTGGTGATGGCATGAATATCGCCTGTAAAATGTAAGTTAATATCTTCCATCGGCACAACTTGAGCATAACCGCCACCTGCAGCTCCACCCTTAACGCCAAAGCATGGTCCCAAAGATGGTTCACGCATAGCTACAACAGCATTTTTACCTATCTTATTTAAACTTTGTGCCAAGCCTATCATCGTTGTAGTTTTTCCTTCTCCTGCCGGAGTTGGATTGATAGCAGTTACCAGAACTAATTTGCCATCTTCTTTTTCATTTAAACGTTTGATAGTTTCTAAAGAAATCTTAGCTTTATATTTTCCATAAAGCTCTAAATCATCTTCGGTTAATCCTAGCTTAGAGGCAATCTTGACGATTGGTTCCATAGTGCATTGTTGTGCAATTTGAACATCTGTTAGCATTTTCTTTTTTCCTTTCTCAATAAATAAAAAAGAGTCACCTATCCCAGACAATGGCCCAGACGGTCGACTCCTTAAAATTATACTCCCATGTGGTAATCCACTATTCCGTCAGTTGTATAACACTTAAATGTTACCATATTTACCCTGTTTTTAAAACAAAATAATTAGTTAAAATAGCAGATTAAACAAAGGCTTAAAGCTCTATTTTTCCTTCAACACTTTGATCTTTAACACTTGCCACATAGTAGCATAAACCTGTAGCTGGTTGAACATAAAGATTGATTGATGAAATATCTTTAACTAAAACACCTTGAAGTTTAATTTCTTCTTTTACACGTTTTTCAAGCCCGGTAATATCAAAACTATTGCCTTCGGCTTCAACTATAAGATTAGTTTTCACTTTGAAGTACCTCCGTATAAATTATACCTTATTTATTTTGAATTAAAATAAAAGTATCCCATCTAAGCGCTTACCTTATGAAATATTTTTTTTAAGAAAAAATTTTATCTTATTCCATTGTCTATCATTGCTTAAAATTCACTTGCATTATATGACGCTTTAGCATACTGTTCAAAAAATGGCACCTGCTCGATTACGAGTAAGTGCCATTTATTTTTATCTAGATGACAAACTGATCTAAATAACGTTTAGATAATCTAATACTATCTAAAATTCTTTCCTTGCTTGTTTCAAAAGCCTTATCTTCTACTTCAATACAAGTTGGACCTTCAAAACCAATATCAGTTAGAGCTGAAACATATTTTCCCCAATCGACATCACCTAAGCCAGGAAGTTTTGGTGACATGTATTCTAAAGGATATGCCATAACACCAACATCATTCAAGCGATCTTGATATAGTTTAATATCTTTGTAGTGAACATGAAATATCTTATCTTTGAACTCGTAAATTGGTTTAATATAATCAATTTGTTGCCATACAAAATGACTTGGATCGTAGTTAATGCCAAAATACGGAGAATCAATAATTGCAAATAATCTGCGCCAAATTGATGGAGTTGTCATCAAGTTCTGACCGCCTGGCCATTGATCTTCTCCAAATAGCATTGGACAGTTTTCGATTGCAACTCTAACTTTTAACTCCTCGGCATATTTAATAATATCTGGCCATATTTCCTTAAATAATTCAATATTTTCTTCAACCGATTTGTTCTGATCACGACCAATAAAAGTAGTAACCATATTAACACCTAATAGAGATGAAAATTTAATGACTTTTCTTAGGTGTTCAATATTGGCCTTTCTTTTTTCTAAATTTGAATCCATCGTATTTGGATAGAAAGCCAAAGATGAAATAGAAACATTTTTCTTTTTACAATAGTTCAAGATATAATCAATATATTCTTTTGATGTATTATCGACATCAATATGGCTAACTCCGGCATAGCGTCTTTCAGCCTTACCTTGTGGCCAACAGGCAACTTCTACACATTCAAATCCCATTTCGGATACTGTGTCAATCATTTCTTCAAATGTCCAACCATCAAGGATGGCACTTACTAAACCCATTTGCATAAAATCACTCCTTATTCGCTTCAATGACTACTTCTTTATGAATATCTGATGACTCGATTGACGCAAATACAGCACGCATTGCCGATAAAACAGAATCACCAGAAATTGCAGGTTCATGATTGTTTACCAAGCATTCGATGAATGCATCGATAATTCCTGATTTAGTTTGATTATCGTTAGTTTGAATCTGATCAGCTTCAAGATATTCAACACTTCCATCAGTATGAACCCATTTAACACTGTGTTCTGCATCGTCATAAAGTCTTAAGATACCATTCGTACCATAGATAATAGTTGAATTGTCTTCGGCACCATAATAAGTCCACGATGCAGTCATTGTACCAATTGTACCATTGCTTAATGTATATATACATATAGCGTTATCATCAACACCAATTAGATTGTTTTCACTATCTCTTTTATCAAGAGTAGTTAAAGTAGCACTTGTCTTTACGACATTTGCTCCTAAGATATATTGAATTGCATCAGTCTTATGAACTCCTAAATCAGCCATAACTCCCATCGATGCTTTTGTCTTATCAAAAAACCAAGTATTTTTACCAGGATCGATAGACCATGTTTCAGGACCGCCATGACCAAATGTAGTACGGAATGTCAATATTTTTCCAAGTTTGCCACTAGCGATTAGATCACGTGCAACTATATGCGCCTTTGCAAGTCTTTGATTTTGACCAATCATTAGATAACGACCATTATCGTGACTAGCTTTAACCATGGCTTCACATTCTTCTAATGTAATTCCCATTGGCTTTTCACATAGGACATGTTTTTTCGCATTTAAGGCTTTAACTGTTATTTCGGCGTGTGTAGCATTATTTGTGCAAACACTTACAGCATCAATATTTTCATCAGCCAATAATTCTTCATATGAATTATAAGCTTTAGCACCAAATTTTGCAGCTAATTCTCTAGCTCTATCAATATTTACATCAAATAAGCCAACCAGCTTACATTCCGGATTGTCTAAATATTCAGGGATATGTCTTACTTGAGCAATTTTGCCACAACCAATAACACCGATTCTTATCATATTATTTCTCTCCTACGCTTGAATTTAATTTACGTTTCTGATGCTGATCTATCTTTTCCTTAATAATAGGTGAAACAGTTTGAATGAAAATAACAGCAATTAATACAATACCTTGGAATGCATCTTGCATGGTGATAGGAAGGCCGGAAATAGAAATAATAGTATTTACTGTACAGTATGACATAGCACCAAATAAAACACCTAGAAGCTTTCCGCGTCCGCCTGACATCGAAACTCCACCCAGCACTACAGAAGCAATGGCGTACATTTCATATGATTGTCCAGAAGAAGCCGGATTGACATTAGACATCTTACAAGCTTGCATAACACCGGCAATACCAACCAATACACCGGTAATAATAAATACTGACATTTTAACACCGGTCACATTGATACCAGTAAGTCTGGCAGCCTTTTCATTAGAACCTACTGCATAGACGCTCTTACCATATTTAGTTTTTTGAGTAATTACAATGAACAAAGCAGTAAGCAGGATAAATAATATTGTGATATAAGGTATTTTGAATCCTAAGATGTTTAAAGAACCTGAACCAAATTGCATACGAATTAATTCGTAAGAATCAAATGTATTGAGCAATTTAAACTGGCCACTCGAAATACCTGCCGCTTCATTAAAATCAAATCTACTATTTACAAAAGATAATGCCAATGAACGATAGATAAGCATAGTACCTAATGTAACAATGAATGGTGGCATCTTAGCTAAACCAACAAATAAACCATTAATTAAACCGCAGATAAAACCAGATAATATGGCAGCCAACACCATCACAACAATACTTCCGCCAGTTAGGTTATAACCCATGATCGCACTCGCAGTTGTAATGACCAATGTTGAACCAACCGATAAATCAATTTGTCCTGTAATGATGATTAAGGACATACCTAAAGCTATTGTTCCGACAATAACCGTGTACTGACTGGCTAAAATTGTCGAAACATGTCCAGTATTGAATGTTTGACCATTATTGCCGATAACCACGGCATAAACAATCAAAATTAGTAAGAAAACGAATATATAACTATAATTTGACCACAACTTAGAAAGCGTAGCCTTTAATCCACTATTTTTATTCACACCTATTCTCCCTTCATATTGATGGCATTTGTTGAATACATCATGACATCCTTTTCATTGATTTCATCATGATTGAATATTCTAGTAATTTTTCCTTCATATAAAACTGCACAGCGATCTGCAACCTTCATAATTTCCGGAATTTCTAGTGTATTAATGATGATGGATTTACCTTCGTTGGCAAATTTCATAATCAATTGATAGATCTCGGCCTTGGCTCCGACATCAACACCTTGTGTTGGATTGTCGAACAACAATACATCAGCTTCAGTGTTAAGCCAACGTGCTAAAAATACTTTCTGCTGATTACCGCCACTCAATGAATTAATAGAATCGCTACATTTATCAGCCTTAATCTTAAGTGCTTCTTTTTGTTTATCATAACGCTTTAATTCTTCGCTATTTTTAATCAATTGTTTATTTTCGGAAATACGGTGTTCAGCAAGATACATATTCTCCAAGATCGATAAATCTTGTACAACAGAATTTTCTTTTCTATTACTTGGAAGCATAGCAATTTTATTCTTCATAAAACTCTTAATGTTTCCCTTTATCTTCTTACCATTGACTTCGATGTATCCGCCCTCGATCGGCAAAGCGCCAAACAATGTGTGCATAAGTTCAGATGCTCCACATCCCGCTAAACCAGTCAAAGCATACACCTCACCTTTATGAAGTTCGATATTTACATCATTAAACCCTTCACCAGATAAATTCACAACCCTTAACACTACATCGCCAAATTCACGACTCTTATAAACGCTTTCCTCATTATAAGCAGTGCCTGTCATCTCTGATGTCATCTTATTAGGATTTGTATCCTTAATCTTACCACTAGATATAAATGTACCATTTCTAAATACTGTATAACTATCCGCAATAGAGAATATTTCTGGCATTTTATGAGATATGAAGATAAAAGATTTATTTTGTTCCTTCATTTTTCTTAGAATTGAAAATAAATGTTCAATTTCTTCATTAGATAGAGATGTTGTTGGTTCATCAAGAATAAGAAGCTTGGCATCCATATGCAAAGCGCGACATATTTCCAGCAATTGCTTTTCGCTGGTTTTTAAAGAAGAAACCATTTCACATGGATCGATTTTGACTCCCAAACTTTCAAACAACTCATTTGTTTCTTTAATCATCTTCTTTGAATCAAGAAGATTTAATTTTGTCTTTAATTCACGATTTAAAAAGATATTTTCATAAACAGTTAAATCGTTTATTACATTTAATTCTTGATGAACAAAGGCAATGCCTGCATTCTCCATCTGACTGATGGTGGGATTGTCATACACTTTACCATCAAATTGTATAATTCCAGTGTCAGGGGGAATAACGCCAGTCAAAACATTCATCAATGTTGATTTACCAGCCCCATTTTCGCCCATAAGAGCACATATTTCTCCCTCTTTGACCGTCAAATGAACATTTTGTAATGCCTTTACACCGCCGAAAGATTTAGAGATATTTGTCATTTCCAATATATTCATAATTTATCTCCTTTTAAAAAAACGGGTACGGTTAAGCACCGCACCCATCAATTAATTAATTAATTATGATTTTAGTGACCAGCGAAACCTTCGTATTGAGATACATTATTTGCATCTACTACCCAAGTTTCAGAGTAAGTACCATCACCTTGTTTATATGACCAGTTACCTTCTAAGTAATCAACCATGAAGTTAACAGCATTGATCATCATATTAGGATTGAAGTTCATAGACATCAAACCATCAAAGTACTGTTGAGCAATTGGAGCTTGAGCACTTGTACCATCAATAACTGCATATAATTCAGCCATACCACCAATTGCAGATACATATACATCAAGAGCTTCTAATTTAGCTTTAGTATCATCGCTTACTGAGTTACCTTCTAATAAGTTCATGAAACCGAAAGTCATTTCGTCATCCATTGAATAAACATATAACTTACCAGTAGCAGCAGTTGCATCATTAACGATTGCATCAATTTGAGTTTCTAAGTAAGAATAAGCACCATCTGCTGACCAGTTAGGATCAACAACTTTAGAATATTTAGATACTAGAGCACTAACTTCTTCTTCAGTCCAAGGAGTTTCGATTTTGTGAGATACACCTTCATGAGCATCAAAATATTCTCTTTCGCCCTTTAAGTATTCTTCAAAACCAGCTTGACGACGTGTACAAACTGTACCATTATCACCCCATAGAGTAACAACTACATCGCCAGGTTCCATACCGTTTTCTAAGCACCAATAAGCAATACCAGCACCGACTGCCCAGTTATCACCAGAGTAGTTTAACGCAGCGTATTTTTCAGTTGCTTCGATAATTCTATCGAATGAAATGAATGGAATACCTTCAGCATATAATGCTTCTTGACCAGCTTGAGCTGTATCATCAAGAGCCATCATAACTACACCGGCAGCATCACCATTAGCAATGATTGTTTGAATTTGGTCAACTTGTTCTTCACCAGAAGCAGCTGGAATGTATTGAGCGTTATATTTTCCTTCTTTAACAATCTCTTTTACACGAGCTTCTGCATAAGAACCAGCTTGAGCAGTCCAACCATGGTCAGGTGTAGGACCCATTACATAAATCGTTTTAAGATCAGAGTTTGGTTCATCAGTTTTAGTTGTTGGGTTGTTGTTATTGCTGTTTGAGCAACCTACTAAACCAACTACTAATAATAAAGAAACCAATAGTGTGAATAGTTTTTTCATTTTTTCCTCCTATGTGGGTTTTCCACATTATTAATTATACACTATCTGTAAGCGATTTCAATATTGTTTATACTACACTATTAAATCCTCAAGCTTTCTCATTATAACAGCCCTGCAATTTAGCCAATAAATTCACTAACTCAAAAACCAATTTCCGTTATAACTGCGTTGTACATTTCATCACATTCTATTTTATAAAAATGATCCATCTTTAATTCTGCTGTTGTGGTCATTTCCCAAAAATGAATAAACGACTCGTCGTAGTCACAAATATAAATATAATCATATTCCATAAGCAATGCCCAATAATCATTTTCCCACATAGCTTCACCAATATCGTATTCGTGGTTCCCAGCATAAGAAATATCCAAATATCTGAGCACATTTCGCTTTGTTACATCATTTTGCGAAATAACCAGTACTCTTTCATTGTCAATTTCGCTTTCAACAAAATTAACAAAACTTTTCAAAACAAAAACAAAAGCACTTTTAAATCATTAAAAATGTCTTAATAGTGCTTATTTTGCAATATATCTATATTTATTGTTATGCTTATGCACCACAATGGTATATTGCTGATTCGATATTACCTTTTGCCTTTTCATAATCTTAATAATGCATTTATGCACTATTCTGATTCATATTCACAGTAATACTTGCTGTCATTTTCTTTATCGACTGTACATCTCATGTTGTCTTTTCTGTCATACGCATATTGAAAGATATTTCCATTTTCATCATCCAAATATATATCTTGAGTTATCTCGCCATCTGGTTCAGGCAATTCGCCAATGATTTTATTATATTTATATATTGTGAAATTATGTTTAGAAATATAATCAATCCAATAATCCGTTAAGAATGCTTGAAAGAAATGATCACTCTCAATCGTATATTCATCGGTTTCAACATGTAGAGGATTAAGAAATCTAGTATATTCATAATTACCATCATAGTCATATATTTGCACATAATGCAGATGGTTTTTAATCATTTGAACAACTTCGTTGATTATTAAATCATCTTTATTTTCTAGATAAGTTATTTGACTATCATATACGATTTTAATTCCATCACCGTCTTCAAAAACATCAGTATATCCATCAATAAATTCACATACTTTTGAAGGTTTGCGATTGTCATCGTACTCAATTAATAACGATACACAGCTTATACCTAGATATTTTTCATCTTCCGATGACAACGATATTCCATTAAATAGTCTTCGCTTTTTCAACTCTTCAATATCATCTATCTTTCCTTCAAAACTTCCATATTTTAGCTCTATTTCGCTATTATCATTTATCATATGTATTGTATCGACAAAGGTATTTATAGCTTCCTTTGAATTGAAAGTTAAATAACATGGATAATATCCATTATCATCCGTCCCATTGACTATTACTTTTATACTGGCAATGTTATCAAAGATTCCATAACTTGAATTTTCCGTTTTATCTGAAGAACTATCGGTCTTGTTGACATCAGGGCTTTGATTGTTACTGTTATCACAAGATGTTAATCCTATTAACAATAATAAAGATATCATCATTAAAAGTGGCAATGTTTTCGCTTTAATCTTATTTAGATTATTTTTCAAATTGATTACCTCATTTCTATTTTTTGAATTACATTAAAAATGTTAGCGCTAATGTTTTTAGTTGTATCACAAATAAAAACATATTCATAAACTAAGTATGAAATTTATAAAATATCAGAGGCAGTATAAATGTTTTTTTCTACCTCTGATATTTTATTTATAAATTATATAGTTTGCTATATCGAAAACATTAAATCAACATAGTTAGGCAAAGGCCAAATATCTTTATCACACATCAGTTCTAATGTATCGACAGTTTGCCTTAGATTATTCATTTTGAACATCAAATCTTCTCTGGCAATCTTCGCTTTAACTTCCGTTGTCTCGTTGTTATTATCATAATCATTAATGGCTTTATCAAGTTCATCAATTTCCTTTTTAAGTTTAGATACTTGATCGTTTAATTCCTTTAGATCATTCAAAAGATATTCTTCTTCTAAATTTAACTCTTTTAAATCTATAGCTAAACCAGACTTATCTTTAAGAACATTAATCATACAAGGATAAATTTGCTGGCGAGCAATCATAAGTGCCGTTGACGCTTCGACATGTATTGATTTAGCGTAATTTTCTAAAAGTATCTCCTGACGTGATTTTAATTCTAAATCGGTATATATGCCAAGGCTCGTTAAGGCATTGACGTTTTCTGGCTCCATAAGACTCATGATAGCCTCATAAGCATTCTTTCTTTCTTTCAAGCCTCTTTTTTTAGCCTCAATACGCCATTCTTTAGAATATCCATCGCCATTAAACAGTATGCGCTTGTGTTCAATATAAAACTTCTTAATCACATCGTCTACACTGTTTCCGGCTTTTATCTCTTCACTCATTACTTTTGCCTCGTATGCAAATATGGCATTTAAAATCGTATTGGCAGTCGCTACAGATTGCGATGAGCCAATCATTCTAAATTCAAACTTATTGCCTGTGAATGCGAAAGGAGATGTCCTGTTGCGATCGGTTGTATCCTTGCTAAAATCACTGCTCACCCTAACACCGGTTACAAATCTTTCTTTGTTTATCGAACTTTTATTGCCATTTACAATACTTTCAAAAAGTTCAGTGATATCGTCACCCAAAAACATTGACACGATAGCAGGTGGCGCTTCATTACCACCAAGCCTTAAATCATTGCCAAGAATAGCCGCTGTAACTCGCAATAAATCTTGATACTCATCAACCGCTTTAATCATGCAGGCAATACTAGCCAAGAATACGATGTTATTTTCTGGATTTACACCAGGCGAAAATAAATTTGTACCATCATCCATAACCAATGACCAGTTGTTATGTTTGCCCGAACCATTTACATATGAATACGGCTTTTCATGAAGCAGGCATCTAAGACCATTCTTTTTGGCTATATCATGCATTAAAGGCATAACTAATTGATTGTTGTCACAAGTGATATTTGCATCACGATATATGCAGGCTATCTCATGTTGGGAAGGAGCAGCTTCATTATGTTTAGTCTTAGCAGGAATACCATATTTCCATAGTTCTTCATCTAATTCTTTCATGAATTCAGCTACTCGCATCTTAATGCTTCCATAATAGTGGTCTTCTAATTCTTGACCTTTAGGAGCTTTAGCACCAAATAAAGTACGGCCAGTGAGTTTTAAATCAATTCTTTTCTTATAATACTTTTCATCAACCAAAAAGTATTCCTGTTCAACACCAACATAAGGTTTAACGCTTTTTACATCTTCATAGCCTAAAGTATGCAATAATTCAGTAACATTTTTAGATAATACCTCAATCGATTTAAGAAGGGGAGTCTTTTTGTCTAAAGCTTCGCCGTTATAAGATACAAATATTGTCGGAATATATAACGAACCATCTTTGACAAAGGCTGGAGATGTCGCATCCCAAGTGGTATAACCACGTGCTTCAAATGTCGCTCTAAGTCCGCCATTAGGAAAAGATGATGCATCAGATTCACCTTTTCTCAAAGCTTTGCCACTGAATTCTAAAATTGGTTTATCTTGTTCCAACTCTAAGAATGCATCATGTTTTTCGGCAGTCAAACCAGTAAGAGGAGTGAACCAATGAGTAAAATGAGTCGCACCTTTTTCAATTGCCCAGATCTTCATCGCATTGGCAATGACTGTTGCTGTTTCCTTGCTCAAAGGCTTGTTCTCATCTAAAGACTTATGAAATGCACGATATATTGAATTAGGTATCCTCTGTTTCATCACTTCGTCAGAGAATAAGTTAATTCCATAATTATCTAATTCTTTCATTATTCTTCTCCGCTCCAGCAATATGTACATAGCTTACACGGCTCAAGTCCGATTGATTCAACAAGTTCATCAAGTCTTGCGAAATCTAAAGATGTGAAATGCAGTCTTTTTCTAATTTCTTCAACCATTCTTTTATATTTTTCACCATCTGGATTAGCATATTCCTTTAAAGTTTCGGTACTTACATCTTCGGTATGCTCTAACTCACATATCACTTTCCTAGTGATGAGATCCATTTCTGATGATGATCTTGAGAAATTCAAGAACTTGCATCCGAACATGATAGGTGGACAAGCAGGACGTACATGAACCTCTTTAGCACCTGAACGATATAAGAAATCAGTTGTTTCGCCAAGCTGAGTTCCTCTTACAATTGAGTCATCAATCAAAAGTAGTTTTTGATTTTTTATCAGCTCTTCAACTGGGATGAGCTTCATTCTAGCGATTAAATTTCTTTCAATTTGATTAGAAGGCATAAACGAGCGTGGCCATGTAGGTGTGTATTTAATGAATGGTCTTGCATATGTCTTTTTAGATACATTGGCATAACCGATGGCATGCGCTAAACCACTATCCGGTACTCCGGCAACAATATCGACATCGACATTATCCCTTTGAGCTAGTTTTTGTCCGCACGCATTGCGCATCATTTCAACATTTTTGCCTTCGTAATCGCTTGTTGGATAACCATAATAAACCCAAAGGAAAGAGCACATTTTCATTTTTTCATTGATGCCTTTTAATACGCGATGATATTCAGCGGTTATTAGGACAATTTCGCCTGGTCCTAAATCTTTGACGTGACGATATCCCAGATTCAAATATGCCGAAGACTCAAAGCTGACGCAATATGCATCATCCTTACTAGCGATAACCACTGGCGTTCTACCGTATTTATCTCTTGAACAATATATCCCATCTTTAGTTAAAACCAATACACTCATCGAACCTCTTACAGCTTCTTGCACAAAAGCCAAACCTTCTTCGATGCTAGACTTTTGATTGATTAAAGCCGCAATAAGTTCAGTAGGGTTTATCTCGCCGCCAGACATCTCTAAAAAATGTGTTGTTCCATATTCAAAACACAAATCTCTAAGTTCATTTATATTGTTGATTCGACCTACTGTAGTAATCGCAAAAGAACCAAGATGTGACGTCACTAATAACGGCTGTGCTTCACCATCAGAAATACAACCAATACCTAAATTACCATGGAATGAATCGATCTCATGTTCAAACTTAGTTCTAAAAGGTGAATTTTCAATATTGTGAATAGATCTTTGAAATCCACTTTCACTTCCGTAAACAGCTAAGCCACCTCTGCGAGTCCCAAGATGCGAATGATAATCTACACCAAAATATAAATCTAGCACACAATCTTTCTTTGACACTACACCAAAAAATCCGCCCATATACTCTCCTTTATATACAATAAATAAAGCCCTATGAAAATAGGGCTATCGATTAACGATTTAAAATTAGTTTTGTAAGCTCTACTGGATCAACAATTTTATCACCTTGATATACACGCATATTACCCGAAGCAATCTCATCAATCAAGATAACTTCATCACCATGATATCCAAATTCGAACTTAATATCCCATAGATCCAGACCAATCGATTTTAAATCTTCAGCTACGATTTTCGTAATATTTAATGTTTGTTCTTTCATGCTTTCAAACATTTCATCTGACATGATTCCAAGCGCTACAAGTCCTTCTTTTGTAACAAGTGGATCGCCAAGCGCATCATTCTTAAATGTGCATTCAACATAACCACCATCTAGTCTAGTTCCATTTTCAATATATTCACCATAACGACGGATGAAGCTTCCTGTTGCAACCAAACGACAGATAACTTCAAGACCATGTCCAAATACTTTAGCAGGCAACACTTCCATTGTTGCTTCTTCAACATTAGCACTAACGAAATGAGTTTTAATTCCTTTTTCTTTTAATAATTCGAAGAAATGAATAGATGTTTCTAGATTTGCCTTACCGATGCCTTCGATTGTCAAACCGATGCTGTTTTCACCTGGGTCAAACACTCCGTCCTTTCCTGTGCAGTCGTCTTTGAATTTTAGTTGAACATTACCATTGTCTAATTTATAGACATCTTTAGTCTTTCCGACGTAAACTTTCTCCATTTTTCCCTCCAATTCGATTAAATCGAATACGGAGTTATTCTATCAAAAATACAAGTTCTTTTAAATAGAATTTTCATTATTTTTTTCATCAATCTTTAATGCTTGTATCATTTATAAATGTTAAATCTTCCTATATATGATTTATTTGAGGTTTTCGACTTTGGGAGGCATAATCTTATACTTGAAATCTTTCGTTTCTCTATATGATGCAAAAGTAGTCAAAGAATTAAAGAAGCCACCGACATTGTATAAGTGCGAATAATCATAACCCAGCAGAGTTAATGAACTCAATAAATATGTCGATTCAACTCTAACAATAGACATCACTGCAACTTTATCTTTGGGAAAAATAACCATTAATGATATCTTCGTTTTCTTCAAATCTTAGAATAAAATCGGTGTATTTTATCACAATTTTTAAGTAATTTAAGCAAAATAAATGCCTCATCCATTTTAGAATGAGGCAATTTATACATTAATTAATCTTTAAGAATTGAATTAGCTAATTCTATCGACTCTTTGCTCGGTGGCAAAACATCTTTTAAAGGATATACATAACCGAGTTTTTCCCATTTATAAGCACCTAAGCTGTGATAGGGCAAGACTTCAACTCTCTTTACATTTTTTAAAGTGTCGATAAATGCTCTTAAATTTTGCAAATCCTTTTTATTATCATTAATGCCCGGAACTAAGACATGTCTTATCCAAACAGGTTTACTTTTATCTGACAGGTATTTAGCCAATTTTAAGATATTGGTATTTTCTCTTCCGGTTAAGTCCTTATGAGCTTCATTATCGATATGTTTGATGTCAAGGAGAATTAAATCAGTAAGTTCAAGCAAATGATTAAATTTCTTTAAGAATTCTTCATCATCATTAAATGGTGCGCCGGAAGTGTCGATGCAGGTATGAATGCCTTCTTTTTTAAACAGTTCAAACAATTCAATCAAAAAGTCAATCTGAAGCAATGGTTCGCCACCAGAAACAGTGATACCACCACCATTTTTCCAATATGCCTTATAACGCATCGCTTTATTAAAGACATCATACGCTTCACTATCGCCTTTTTCTATTGTCCAGGTATCAGCGTTGTGGCAAAATTTACAACGCATCGTGCAGCCTTGAACAAATATGACATATCTAACACCCGGTCCATCAACCGAACCAAAAGTTTCAATAGAATGTATCTTACCGAGTGCCATATTACATATGATCGTGGCAAGTTCTAGAAATTACATCTAGCTGTTGTTCACGAGTCAAATCAATAAATTTAACGGCGTAACCAGAAACTCTGATAGTGAAATTTTGGTATTCTTCTTTTTCCGGATGTTCCATAGCATCTTTTAATTTTTCAACACCAAAGACATTTACATTCAAGTGATGTGCACCCTGATCGAAGTAACCATCCAATACTGTAACTAAGTTATTAATTCTTTCTTCTTCACTATGTCCTAAAGCATCAGGATTGATGGTTTGAGTATTTGAAATACCGTCAAGTGCATATTCGTAAGGTAATTTGGCAACTGAATTAAGAGAAGCTAATAAACCATTTTGTTCTGCACCATAAGCAGGGTTTGCACCTGGAGACAATGGTTCTCCGGCTTTTCTTCCATCAGGAAGGTTACCAGTAGCTTTACCATATACAACATTTGAAGTGATTGTAAGGATAGAAGTTGTAGCTTCTGAATTGCGGTATGTATGATGCTTCTTGACTTTATTAATAAATGTTCTAAGTACCCATACAGCCAATTCGTCAGCTCTATCATCGTCATTTCCATATCTTGGGAAATCACCTTCAATATTATAGTCAACAGCTAACCCGTCTTCATCACGAACAACTGAAACTTTAGCATATTTTATAGCTGATAAAGAGTCAACTACATGGCTGAATCCGGCAATACCGGTAGCGAATGTTCTTCTAACATCTGTATCGATTAAAGCCATTTCAGCAGCTTCATAGTAGTATTTATCATGCATATAATGAATGATATTCAATGTATCAACATATAATTTTGCAAGCCATTCTAACATATTATCATAGCTTTCCATAACTTCATCAAAGTCCAATACATCACTAGTAATAGGGCGATATTTTGGTCCGACCTGGTCTTTTGTCTTTTCATCAACACCACCATTAATAGCGTACAATAAACATTTAGCAAGGTTAGCACGAGCGCCAAAGAATTGCATTTCTTTACCGGTTTGTGTAGCTGATACGCAACAGCAAATTGCATAGTCATCGCCCCAAATCGGACGCATTACATCATCGTTTTCGTATTGAATAGAACTTGAAATGATGGAAACTTTAGCGGCATATTCTTTGAATCCTTGTGGAAGGTCGCTTGAATATAAAACCGTTAAGTTTGGTTCTGGGCTAGGTCCCATAGTTTCTAATGTGTGTAAGAAACGGAAGCAAGTCTTGGTTACTAAGCTTCTGCCATCTACACCTTTACCGCCAACATCTACTGTTGCCCATACCGGATCACCAGAGAATAGTTGATTGTAGCTTGGTACACGAGCAAACTTAACCATTCTGAATTTCATTGTCAAGTGGTCAATAATTTCTTGGATTTCACTTTCAGTATAAGTGCCGTTCTTTAAATCTCTTTCAAAATAAATATCTAAGAAAGAAGAGATTCTGCCAACTGACATCGCGGCACCATTTTGGGTTTTGATTGCAGCTAAGTAGCCAAAATATAGCCATTGTGCAGCTTCTTTAGAATCTTTAGCAGGTTTTGAAATGTCAAAGCCATAGCTAACAGCCATTTCTTTCATTTCTTTTAATGATTTAATTTGTTCAGCAATTTCTTCTCTTAAACGAATTACATCATCAATCATAGTAGTTCCATCGCCTAGTTGAGCAGCATCTTCAAGTTTAGCTTCAATAAGGCGATCGATACCATATAGAGCAATACGACGATAGTCACCAACAATTCTTCCACGACCATAAGCATCAGGAAGTCCTGTAATGATTTTATTATGCCTTGCCTTCATCATTTCTGGTGTATAAGCTTGGAACACGGCGTCATTGTGTGTTTTATGATATTTTGTAAAGATTTCATGTAGTTTTTCACTTGGTTCATAACCATATGTACGACATGATTCTTCAGACATTCTAATGCCACCAAATGGCATGAATGCCCTCTTTAATGGCTTATCAGTTTGTAAACCAACAATTGTTTCATTTTCTTTGTCTAAATAAGCAGCGCCATAAGCAGTAATACCAGAAACAACTTCTGTTTCCATATCAAGTACGCCACCCTTGCTTCTTTCTTCCTTTTGAAGTTCTTGTAGCTCAGACCACAATTTTTGTGTCTTTTCGCTCGCATCCGCTAAGAAGCTTTCATCTCCATCATATGGAGTGTAGTTTGATTGAATGAAATCACGAACATCAATCTCTTCTTGCCAGATTTTTCCTTTAAATCCTTGCCATTCAGCTTTCATTTAATTATCCTCCCTTTAAAGCATATAAAAACCGTCACATCAGATTTGAAGTGATGCCCAGACGGTCGGCTAACTATTATTATCTTATACTTCATGTGGTCAATTCCACTTCCGTCAGTTGTACAAGCAAATTCATCTTATCCAAACAAAACGGAAGTGTCAATTGATTTGATTTGATTTTTAGATTTTTATTGAAACTCATTTAATTGCAAATAAATAATTCAATCGTTAATCATTAATATATTTATATATTGCATAGCTATCATTTTCATAGAATGCATAATTACCGCAACCATCTATTTTATATGATAAAGGATACCAGATATTCTGTTCTTCATCATAGTATTCAACCTTTTTATCTTGAACGATAAAATCAATTTCAGCATCTTTGATATGTTCGCACATATGATCATAATCAGGATTTTTAGGTTGAGCCGGATCGTTCCAATATAAAACAGGATAAAATATTTTATATAGTTCTAGTTCACTTTTTTTCCAGTTCTTGTTAATTGCTTTTTCTCGACCATAAATATATTCACCATTTGGTATGTATGATTGTGTGAGAATATTTGTCGTAATAATTATAGGCTCATCAATCTTATAATATTGAATGTTTTCTTTTAATTCTCGAATTATATCAAACTCATCATTAGTCATTTTATAAACATAATTGTAATTATCGCCCAGAATAAAACTATCATGCCAATACAAAGGAGTTTTAAAATCAGTACTCTTATATATCAAAACCATCAAGATAACTGAACCTATATAATAAACATATTTATTATCAATTAAATTGAAGACAAAATATATAAAATAAATAAATGTAAATGGATTTAATATCAATTCATATGCACGATAATATACAACGTTAACTTTATTTAAAAAACTACAACAAAAAGGATTGAAGAATACTAAAATCAATACAACTATTATTTGAGCATATTTTTCTTTTCTCACAAAGAATAAATAAATTAATAAGAATACTAAAG
>CAYNZZ010000006.1:3397-73869 GCA_964401865.1 uncultured Erysipelotrichaceae bacterium | reverse complement strand
ATAACTCCATTGATTAAAATCGGTCTGTAATTGATTGAGATCATTTCAAAAATCAAATATGCCAGTATCACGACAACATAGTAAACTCCAAGGATAATGATATCTGGATCCACTTTGAAGAGACTTCTTCTCTTTATTAACTGAACCACTCCAATACCTGCAAAAATCAGGCATACAACTAAAGGAATAAGTCCCATCCAATCGGTAATCGTATAAATTGTCATATTGACACCTGCCAAACGATGAAACCAACAATTGAATGTTGCAAATCCAATATTGGTTCCGTTCTGACCCAGCGGCTGCACGTCTACCATCTGGATAAAAGCTGTCCATACTGCAAACGCTACAATAAGTATTCCTCCAAATAATAAAACCTGTTTTCCACTTTTTTTCATCATTCTACGTCCTTTCTATAATTGGTTTGTCTTTTCGACAGTTTCACCTTATCAAAAAACGTAAAATGACGAAAGAATCGCTCTTTCACATGTGTGACACGATTCGTATCATCCCCGCAAATGCGCAGTTTTCACTATATTTTCCAGAATATCTATTCCTACAAATTCCGATTTAACATTTCAACTTACACATATTATAAAAGATTTATTAACTCTATAAAATAGTTAAGTCATACAAAGAATTTAATTTCTAAGTATGACTTTTTTATTGTTTTTAGAAAAAAATAATTATCACACAACCATTTAACCTTTGTAATATAATTGCCATCTCTTTTTTTATTGCGTTATAAGCACCATCTATGGCATGTGTAAGTAAAACTAATTTGTGAGTAGAAGTTACTTTACTATAATTCGAACAAGTAATGTATTGCATAGATGATAAAAATAACTTGTTTAATCCATCAAAACCATTCAGTATTTTATCGTTTACTGATTGGTCATTGATATCACATATAGATAACACAGTCTTATCTATAAATTCTCTGTGTGTAAAAAATTTGGAACTTCTTTCTTTTATATCAATATTTGATTCGTTATAAGTTTGAGAAATCAGCTTAGGATAACAACCCCAATAAACATATATTAAGTCTTCTAGTAAAATTTCTGTATCTTGCATTTCATCCTGATTACTACCTTTAATGGTAATAATCAAATTTAGTTCTATTTTTTTGATATTTATCGAACAATTATTATATGCAGTATTAATTTCATCTACTGTACGATGATAATCTTCAAAATACGTTATCATGTTATTCATTTACTGTCTCCTTTGCCGAATCGTTTATTTAAACAAAACATTTATCTTATACAATTATGACAACTATATATTTTTTCTGGTTGGATGTTGTGTGACACCTTACACCATTAGTTGTCCTTTAAAACTTTCCAATATCCGGCTTTCTTGGAACCAATTCTTTCTACATAATCATTCTGTTTTAAGAAAGATAAATTATTCTCTACTGCTGTTTCACTAATTTTCAATATTCTAGATAATTCTTTGGCGGTAACATTCGCATTATCTCTTATTTCTTTAAGAATAGTTTGTCTTCTTGAATTTAAGGATATTTTTTTATTCCCAATTTTATTCCCAACATTTTTAGAAGTTGTGTTTATTTTTTGGAAAGGTATGGTTACAACTATTGAATTTTCTCTAAATGTGAAAGCTTCTTTACCATACATTTCGATAATCTTAGGCACACCTCTGCCTGATTTTTCACTTATGTGTAGTTGAAGGAAGATTTCTGATAGTTTTTCATTAACTGGAATAGATTCTCCTAAATAAAAACCTTCAATTGTTTGTGTTGGTGCTAGTGAACCACGTGATAATATTTCTATTCTATCAGAAAAAACAGAAATCATCGGTTCATTTCCTTCAACCCATTTATTGTGTAAAACAGCGTTAATTATCGCCTCTCGAAAAGCTTTATTATCAAACAAAGAAACATCTTTTCTTTCTACTACACGACCTGTTTCATCAGCTTGAATAATGTTTAATACATCACCATAACGTAAAAGTTCGTCTAAAGTATATAATAAGCAATTATTACCAAATTCTCGTACCGAGAATAAGTTAGATCCTTTCGTTTTCCCATCAAAGATTGATACTCTTAAAGGGAAATGCGAATTATCAGAAAGTAATTGTGCCAATAAATTGAATTCACCATCATCGTTTTTTAATCCTAAGTTTTTTATAAATGTCTTTTGATTAAGAACAATTCCTTTTGATCCGTAGTAACCAAATAATTTTTGAAAAGTTAAATCTTGATATTTTGCTTTAATTGTTTCAATTGTTTTTTCTCTTTTATCAAGAATTTTAAATAGCTCAATTTCTCTTTTAGGATAATCTTTTAAATTACATTTTGAAGAACCTATACGAATATAGCGATTATTCTTAAATGAAGTTGGAATTTCAACAGCAGCAGGAATCACAAGTACAACCACTCTTTTTCCTTCAATTTCTACTTCTTCAAAAGTAAAATTAATGCTTGGAGATAGATTTCTTGCTAAAAAATTTTGATATGGCTCATCATTGTAATGAGCATATTGATTAAAAATAGTTCCAATAATTTCATGAGTTTCATCATTTACACCCCAAATGAAAAAGGCATATTTTTTATAATGAAATGCTGCTGCATTTGACAAAGCTGATATGTATTCACCTAATGCCTCAGGTTGAAACCAATTTTCTTTAAATTCAAACCATTCTTGTTCATCGCTTAAACTACAAAAATCTAAAACTATTTTCTTGATATCCATTTTAGCGCTCCTTATAAGTTATTTTATTCCCAACTTCTACATTGTAGCAGAACAGCCAAAGGTTGGGAATAAAGTTGGGAATAAAACTTATAAATTCCCTATAAATTTAAAAGATATTATAGTTATTATTGATTATTAATAGTTTGTATTATTTGATAACAAATTAACTCAAATACTGGGATGTAAAATTAGCCGTTGCTAATGACTTGCTAATGAGAACGTTAAATTATGGTTGTTTTTAGCTATTTTTAGCTAGTTTTCTATTAACAGCTAATTGCTTTGAAACCCTTATAAATAAAGGGTTTTCTACACATTTTTATACAAGTTTTTTAGCAAAAAGGCCTAGCTCCTAAGGGCTAGTTGTAGGTTCGATTCCTACTGGGGAGGCCATAAAAACCAATGGAAAGCCTTTATTCATCGAGGTTTTCCGTTTTTTAATGTTCTTGAAGGTTTAAAGATCATTAAAATTTATTACATTTATACATTTAACATTTATTCATAAACCATAATATTTTTACCCATTTTCGACAGCTCTTTATCAAAAATAAAATTTCTCTTTTAACAACATCTAGAAAAACTAATACCTACACGAAAAGTGCTAATTGTAGCAAATAAATGCTATAATTTAATAAAAGAGATAGGACTTATGAAACGTTTTCTAACTATATTTATCATTATTTTTTTAGTATCTTGTCAAAAATCATATAATGCAAAAAATGAGATTGAATCATTAAACAATATGTTGAAAGAAGATAATACTAATGAAGTAACATATATTGATTTATTTAAGGCTTACATCATTGATGATGAGTATTTTAATGCAGTAAGAACAATAGACAAATCTTTAAAGTATTCTGAAGGTATCCAGACAAAAGAATTAATAAATGATTTAAAAGATGGTTATGATATTTATGATATAAATAATGTTTTTTTTAAAAGAATACTTATTGATTATGATATAAACTTTGATCCATTTTATGAAGATAAAAGAAATATTGATTTTTATCAAGGTAATTGTCCACGCATTGGTGGTAACTTTGATAGTTCATACTATATTTCTAAGTATCTATCATCGAATAATCAAGAGTTATTTAAAAATAGTAACTACACAATATATTTACTAGATGAAGAAGATGTTATCAGCGATATCTACCAATACACATATGATGTCGCAGGCAAAAGTTTTTATAATTTAAAAGAGAATCATTATCAAGTCAAATACAACGATGATGGAACAATATGCTACATAAATGATGATGGTTATATTGACTGTTTTAAAGATGGAAAAATAATTAAATCAGGTTCTATTGATTCTCAAAATAACTTCAATGAACAATTAACTTTTGAATATGATAAAAATGATTTTTTATCAAAACTCATTGAAACTAATGATAATGGTATTATAATTACTGAATTTGAAAGATATGTTGATGGTTCACCATCAAAAATCATAAGAAATTCCGATTTTAAAGAAAATAAAGAATTTGGTATAGATGCCCATACAGTCAAAGAAATATTCGAATATACTAAAGATGGAAGGATGTTATCAAGAACTTATTACTTTAATGATGAACTATCATTTATCGATACATTTGAGTTTGATTCTAACAATCGCCTTATTCATGAAAAAAGCACAAATTATAACAATTCGGCATACGATTATGAGTATGTATATACTTACAATTATGATGGTTATATTATGAGAAAAGATGATTTAATAAAGCCTAGTCATTATGAAGAATACATTTACTATGATAATTATTCGAGAGTATCTGTATGCACAATAAATGATTTATCTAGGGAGTGTCAAAAATTTGAGTTATATCATTAATTGCATATAGGACATATTCGATTATTGGCAACGGTGTAGAACTAAATTAGCGTGATTATTTAATAGTTAAAAAACTAGCCCACATCTCTACGAAAACTAGTTCTTTTCAAATATACCTAAGAGTATGTGCATTTCTTTGCCGTATAAATTTTTGCTAATTTCTTGCTAATGACAGATTTTTTTAGGGTTATTTTTGGTTGCTTTTGGTTAGACAAATCATAATAGTAAATCGCTTAGAAAGACGCATAAAATAAGGCTTTTTTGCTAATGTCATTAAGTTAATGACATCATGCTTGAAGAAGGGTGTGATGACTATTTGCTATTGTTAAAAAAAGCCCTGATCCAGAATGTTCCTTACCGTTTTTTAGCACCATTCTTTAATTTTTCGGAAAAAGAATGGAGACTCAGTAAAAACGAGCTGATCGCAAAAATTAACGAAATTAATGAAATTCCTTATACATTCGGTGATTATGAGGGCCTAAATACAATGATATTTTTAAGTAGAAAGTGGCTTGCTTACATGGTAGAAAATGAGCCTGAACTATTGGAAAAAGCAAAAAGATGCTTCTTTCAATTTGTCAAAAGGCCATACTGCATATAATCCAGAACTGCTTTGTTTTTTAGTACTAACGTACTATGAGAAAATGTATTGGCGATTAATGTGAACTATTGAGAAAAATTAATATATTGGCGTAATATATTAGCATTCGCTTAATATCCATTAGCGTTTGTGTTAGAATTAATACAACAATGGAGAGAAATATGGATGTTAGTTATAACAATCTTTGGAAACTGCTAATTGACAAGGAAATCAAGAAATCTGAATTTGCAAAGAGAGTGAGATTAAGCGCTCCGACTCTTGCAAAGCTTAGTAAAAATGAGATTGTTTCGATGGAGATAATTATTAGAATCTGTCGATATCTCAACTGTTCGGTTGACGACATTATGAAAATCAATTTTAGTTAGGAGTTGAGCGATATGGCGGTTCGATTATGGCCACAAGATTACGAAAGAAAAGACCACATTACAAAAGCAGAAAAAGCTTTATTAAGAAAAGCGGCTGCTAATTTTAAAAGTGGCCATTTTGCTGTCGATATTGATCCGCTGGGTATGAGCAGCAAAGATGTAAAAATGGGCTTTTACATTTCCACTTCTGAAGGATTGGTTACCTTCTCAATAAAGAATGGGAATTTATCGCCTGATTATATCGAAGCGTACAAGCAAGGTGTCAAATTTGTTGAAGATAAAATTTATGAAAGACTGCTTGACTCTAAATTGCTCATTGTTCGTCAAGGTGAATATAAGTCTTTAAAATTCCCATATAAGCACATTTTTTTGTTTCCTGAGGAACGTTTAGAAACGATTAAGTTATCGCAAGATCAAAAAGAGAATCTCAGTGGTTTTGTAGCATTAGGATTCTTCCAACCGACCAACATCAAAGGAAAGGCGCGGATTCTTGCAGATTTGAGAATATTTACGAATTTTAGAAAAGGATATGATAGCGATTTTTCGTCATTGTCAGAGCTTGAATGTAAGGCTATTTTTGAACGTTTAGCCCCAGAGTATACAGTTGTAATGACTGAATTAGAAAATGCCAAGATTGAAAACAAGAAAAGATTCCTATCTGAAGATGCATTAAAAATTACCGGAAGAGAGTTGGAGTATAAAACATTTTTTCTAGATGAATACCAAGTTTCGCAGGTTAACGACACGGGAAGAGGCCACAGGGTAATTCTGGCTAATCCAGGAGCAGGGAAGAGCGTGTTACTTCTTTCAAAAGCGTATAAATACGCAAGTATGTATAAGGAATCAAGGGTTCTATTAACTTGCTACAACAATAATCTAGCAGACTCATATCTATTCAAAAGAAGTTGCGCAAATTTTGGAGACAATAATAATTTGTATATTATGACATTCCATAAATTGGTAAAGAAAATTTATCAGGAGTGTTTAGGGGTTAATTTAGAGAGTAACATCGCCAGTGAGGAAGAAATACAAAAGTGTATCGAAGCAGTCAAGCTGGGAAAGATCCAATTGAGTTTTAAGGCAATCTTGATTGATGAAGTGCAAATCTTTGACCCTTTATACTTAGAACTCTGTTATCTATTACTAGAAAAAGAAGAAGACAGCTTATTTTTAATGGCTGGAGATTTGAACCAAGCGGTAAGAGCATTAAGTAGAAAAGGGGACGCCCCGTGGAAAAAGATTGCTGGGACAAAGCTAGATTTTACAGGCAGAGTTAAATACATAGAAAAGAATTATCGTAATAGTCAAGCTATTGGTGAATACATCAAATCTATGTTGAGTTTAATGAATAAAAGGTTAAGCATGTTAGGCCTAATTGATTCAATGGAATATGAATACAATACGTTCAAAATTGGCAGCAATCCGACAACGGCCTTAAAAATTAAAACAGGTATTGACAGAAACAATATAAAACAGGAAGTTGCTACAGCAATTACAGAAATCACCAATAAGCATAAGATTCCGTATTCTGATATCGCTGTTATTTTTCCATACAAGCAGCACAAAAGAGTAATGTACTTTTTCATGAACTGGATGGAAGCTCTTTTAAATGAAAAAGGAATACCTTACTCCATTATTACGCAGGCGCCAGGTAAGAAAAAATTTTCTGACACTAACGGCGTTGTTCTCACAACAATAGATTCATCACTTGGATTAGATTTTAAGGCGGTAATTTTTGCGGGGTTATATCCATACAATTTTGTATTCTCTGATGAGGGCAAACAAAAAAAGATTAAGTCATGGGAAGCGATTCGAAAAATGGATGATGAATATCAATCAAAATTCCAAAGTCAAATGAGATCGATGTATACAGCATGTTCAAGAGCGAGGGATGTATTGTATGTGCTAAGCGATTTAGATGAAGGTTCTCCAATGGAGGAGATTTTAAAAAAGTAGCGGAGGGAAGATATGAATGATTATGCAATATTAGCGGATTATATTGTTTCTAAATACATAGAGAGAGTATCTGGTGATGACATTAATGGCACTTTCGTTGATGATGATCTTGAAAAGAGAGTCATGGTAGGCATGCTAGCAGAAAACAGGGTAGATGAAAGTTTTTCTGGAGGATATGTCGAAAACAACAACACTCGTTTCGAAAGTGTGCCATCAATGAGTCTTTCATTTTTGGTAAATAAAAATGAAAGCGGAGTGTTAAAAGTTATTCCAAAAGGCTCTCTTTTCTACACTGTCAAACCAGATTATAAGAAAACGATAGATTTTGTTGTTCAAAAATATACTGAAAAGGATAATATTCAGTATAAAGATATAAATCAATTAGCCGATGTTTATCCAGAAGAATACTTTTATTTACCATTAACGTATAAAAAAATCTCTATCGAAGAAACAATGGGGGACGGAATAGAGATTAATTTAGCAGAATTAAAAAACAAATCATTTCATTTAGAGGCGAATATCACTGAAAAACTACTGGCTCTATCCAATCAAATTAGCGACGAAATTTGCATAATGCAGACTGATCGTGTTCATTTTGGTGACTTGATGAGTGAAGAAGTATTCAAACTTCGCACCGCAATAAAAAATGAAAAAGTTAGTCCTAGGTGGACCATTGATATTTATTGTACTTTTTTTGAAGAAGGAGATAAATATAGATTCCTTTTACAGATGGTTAATAAAACGCCTATTGATTCCAGAAAGAATATTGGATATTTACCTAGCGTATTTAATGCTGGAATGAAAATTGTCGGAAATGACAGCATTATATTCAACGAAATCGAGTTAGACTATTTTAAATCTAGTTATAAAGCTAGAAATCCTGTTTATGCTATTGCAGAGAATACATCCGCATTTTTTGACAAGGCGAGTAATTCAATCAGCACAGATAATGTTCCTAAGTATTATCAGATGAGGTTAAAAACCAAAGATTCTTTAAACAAGTATGTCCTGTTCGAAAAACTTATAGAAGATCCAGTTACAAATTTGACTTTTATATATGATGAGATGATATCTGACTATAACGAGTGTGAAAAAGAATTTAAGAATACTCATACATTATCGCCTGCAGCCAAAGCAAAGTTCAAAGAGTCGTTAGAGGAATACCAAAGAGAAATTAAACGTTTCAGAAAGGGTATTGATCAGATTAAGTACAAAGATTATGTAAAACGTGCGTTTGTATTTACCAACCAAACCTTTATGACCAAGCTCGGCAATAATCAAAGGCCAATAGTTGGATGGCGTTTATTCCAGATAGTATTTATAGTATCGATGATTTGTGAAATCATACGAAGTGAATATAAAGATGATACGACTATAAAAGAAGCTGATAATGAAATCGCAAATCTTTTATATTTCCCAACAGGTGGCGGAAAGACAGAGGCATTCTTGGGCATAAGCGTTTTCGCTATGTTCTTCGATCGTTTAAGAGGCAAAGACGAAGGAATCACAGCAATTCTTAAGTATCCTTTGCGTTTATTGGCGGTTCAACAGTTAGACAGAGTATTAAACATCGTAATGAAAGCAAATATCGTTAAGGATAACAGCGATTTGTCTCTGACAAATCCATTTTCTGTTGGTTTCTTTGTGGGCAAAGAAAACACACCAAACAGAATTAACGAACATGAGAAATTAAGCGATAGAGGCGCTGGCAAAGACACAAACTTAATTCTTGAGAGCGATCAAGATACGTTAAATGAATATTATAGATTTATCGATACATGCCCGTGCTGTGGCAAAAAAATGGTTAATGTTCGATTTAACAAGAGTACGTGGAAACTAGAACATGTTTGTGACAATCCTGACTGTAAAGCAGGAGTGTTACCGTTGCTTATTGTGGATAGCGAAATCTATCGTTATTTGCCATCTATTGTGGTTAGTACGATTGACAAGATGGCTATGTTAGGCACGACCAATGAATTCAAAATGCTTTTTGGACAAGTAAAGAAAAAGTGTAAGATTCATGGCTTTTCTGCCACTGGAAAATGTACGTGCTCAAGTTGTTTAAACAGAGACGCCTTAGAAGATGTGGGCGTTCTAAAGGATCCTATTCCAACATTATTTATTCAGGATGAAATGCATCTTGTTAAGGAAAGCTTAGGTACTTTCGATTCGCATTACGAGTCATTTATGAGTTATTATGCAAAAAATCTTGTTCCTAAGAGTCAACAGAAACAGATTCGTTTTATAGGTGCTACGGCAACAATTTCCATGTACAAAGATCATATTCTCAACCTGTATCATATGCAGGGAAGAAGATTCCCTTGTGAATATCCGTCAACAAAATCAGATGAAGATTTTTATTCCTACACCGACGGAAACGATATTTCAAGAATCTTGTTAGGATATGCTCCATATGGTCGTTCAATCACTGATGGAATGTGGGAATCGGTTTATTTTATGAGGCTATTAATCCATTACATGATGAAGAATACAAATTCTGTATTAAAAGATTTACAGGAAAAAGGATTTAATGGTTCAGAAGAAGAACTTAAAGAAAAGCTGTTTGATTACTGGATTGAGCTTGTTTATAACAACAGGAAACAAGATGCCATGGAATTGGAAAATGCATTTCAGAATCAGGGCAATAACTTCCTAGAGGCCAAAAATGTTCCTAAATTTGTAATTAGTCAGATGACAAGTGACACGGACTTCCAATCTGTTCGACAAACGCTGTTTAATATTCAAGCTAATCGAAAGAATGTTGAAAGCACCAATTTGTTGTTGGCAACAAGCACTATTTCGCATGGTGTTGATGAAGATTCTTTTAACATTATGTATTTCTTTGGAATGCCAAATAATAATGCCGAGTATATCCAGGCGTATTCAAGAACTGGCAGAAAGTACACCGGAATTGTTATAGATATCATCAGACTAATGAGAGTAAGAGATAGGTCATACCTCAAGAATTTCGTCGTGTTCCACCAGAATAAAGATGATTTAGTAGAGTCAGTTCCGATTAATAGATGGGCAAAAAATGCTATTTACAGTACATTGCCGGGCCTATTATCTGGTTTATTGATGCAGTATTATACGGTTTTGACTGGCGAAGATAATTTATACTTTGCAACAAAAGTCAAGAAGTTACTTGCCGATGGAAAAATCAGAGTTGATGATGTGGTTGAAAAGTTAATTGGAATTTATGGATGTAATAGCCAGGAAAAATTGTCTATTGCTTATGCAGAAATAATTAATGAAGAAGCGACTAATATTCTTACTGGTATTCAGACAGGAAATTTCACTAAAGATGAGTTCCTATCAGATGTAATCGCAAAATTCTCAAAAGGCAATAAGAAACCAATGAGAAGTTTGAGAGACACAGAAGAACAGATTGAAATAAAAATAAATTAAGGAGAGGTACATGAAAAGAAGCAAAAATCAGGCAGTATATAGATTCCTTCCGGAAATGTGGATCTCTGAGAGGAATGATACAAGTGAAGTGGTAACTGCCAAGATCAAAAATTGGAATTATAGAAAGATGGAAGGCATTTACGACAAGTTCATAGACAGTGAAATCAAGCGACAAATAAGATTGTTTGAGAATAGAAATGGTGATATATCCGCATTCAATTTGCAAGAAAACACCCCATCATTTGAAATAGTAGAGACCGCTTGTATTGAAAACACTCCAGATATTATGGGAGAAATTTCGCCTTTGGTTTTTTATTGCGGTTCATGCGGAACCGCGTTTGAAAAGAAAAGTGCAGGCGCTGTTGATAAATATACATGGAGATGTCCAGAATGCAAAAAGAATTCTGTTAAGCAGCTACAGATGATTTATACATGCGAATGTGGCTATGCCCAGCCAATCAAGATTCCCTATGTTAAAAATGTCAAAGATTTCAAATATCGTCCAAATGATAACCCATATAAGATGATATATAGAAATGGGAATAGTGAAAAAACAGCTGAATTTATCCAAGTTTGTCCGAATTGTAATTCACATCTACGTCCAGATAATGCTAGCTCAGGAAAGAATTACAAACCATTCACATTAAGAATTATTAATCTAGTTGATACACAAAGTGGAAAGTTTTATGAAAAAGGATTAGACGCCCAAAAAGTTTTAGTATCTAAATGGTTCGACAAAATTACGCCATCAAATTTTGATTTCATATTAAATAATGTTGAGCTTGCTTTTAGCGACGAATATAAAGACGAGTCAGTAAGAAAAGAGGCTGAAAATCAAGCTAATGGGTTGATCGCTATTGGACTTATTGCACCTGAGAAATTTGATGAAACGGTTGCACAGATAATGAAAACCAAATCCAATGATAAAGGTGTTGAACGTTATGTCACTGCATGTGATGAACTATTTTCTAAAAGAAAATCAGATGATCCGAACGCATATAATGAATGGATCAATAATTTCTCTTTTAAGTTGATGCAATACAACACGATAAAAGATGCTAAACGAGTCATCACTTTAGAGGACTCCATCCAGAGACAATTGGATATGGAATTCATTGATTCTGTGGATGAAGTGTATGATATGAATAAAAAACTTGGTATCAAGAATATGCAAGTTACCTGTGACTCACAAATCGTAAATTGTACGTATGGATATACTAGAAGATCAGTTGATCCTAGCAATTCTACTAATAAAAATTGTAGGTTGAAACTAAACGCATATGACAGGAGCAAGAATTCAAACACTAATCTAGTTTTTGGCTCTAGGTTAGATACTGAAGGTATTTTATTTGAGATTGACCAAAGGAAAATCATTGAATGGTTATTAGCAAATGGTGTCATCAGAGAAGAAATGGTACCAGATCTAGATGACGAAATCTCTGTAAAGAAATGGTTTGCAGAATATGTTCATAGTGATGCTATTCCGATGTTTGGCAGCATCGATAACAGCGAGGAAATTACAAAAAACGTTTATTCGCTTTTACATTCTATGTCACATGCGTTTATCGAATCTGCAGGTGAAATAAGTGGTTTGTCTAGCAATTCATTAACCGAAATAATAATTGTAGAAACTGCTAGCATCTTTATTTATGCACAGACAAGCCAAGGTATCCCATTAGGTGCATTATCTGGCATGGCGGAATCGAGATATTTATATTACTTAAAGAAAACATTTGACGAATCAAAGAACTGTGTTTTTGATCCTATTTGCACAGAAAGAGACGATACTGCATGTAGCGCATGCCTTATTCTCCCTGAAATCTCATGTAACCATTTTAATCTGGAACTAGGTAGAAAGTATCTATATTCAATTGATGGAGCCAAAGAAATAAAAGTTGGCTTCTGGGAGATGTAAATATGGCTATTATGTATCCCAAAAGTATTGCAGAATACATGCCAACCGATTCGGAAAGATTAGTTTACTATGAATTGAAAAATCAATTGCCAGATTCTTTTGAAGTTTTTTATTCGGTTAAATGGACGGATATTAAAGATGGAAAGATTGTTAAGTCAGAATCGGATTTTGTTGTGACTTCGTCGGAATATGGTTTTCTTTGTTTAGAGGTCAAGGGGGGCAGTAATTTATCAATTAAAGACAATGTCTGGTATGTGGGGGATACTCTTCATGGAGATAGAAAGCTACACAGATCTCCATATGATCAAGCAGAAGAAAGCATGTATTATTTCAAAAATCAGTATTCTAATCGTAATTATATTGATTACCCTGGCATTTTTGGTGCTGCAGCGGTCTTTCCTTTTCACGCTATTGGCGAAGAAGACGCAATAGATAATAGACATCGTGAGATTACAATCGATCAACACGATTTAAACAACCTTTACAGTAAGATAAAAAGAATTTTTAAATTCTACAACAAGAAACCATACGGCTGGTATTATCCTGCAAATCAACACAAAACCTTTCTTGAACTAGTAAGAGAACGATTGGCCATAAGTGCTGCTGCAGGAGCTTTAGTACAATACAAAGACCAACAACTTAACGTAATAAATAGAGTCCAAGACAATTATGTATATTTGCTCCAAAATATTCGCCAATTTTATATGAAAGGTGGAGCTGGAACCGGGAAAACATGGATTGCTAAGAAAATGGCCGAAAAAGAGGCTTCTTTTGGAAAAAAGACACTTTTCTTATGCGCTTCGAAATGTCTTGCGGAATATTTAAGAGAAATAACAGAGAATAGCGTTGAGGTAAGAGATATAAGGTCGTTATTTGAAGAAATAATAACTGATTTTGAGATGCTGCAAGGCCCGTATTATATTGGGGTTTATAGCAATCTAAAAAATGACCTAAATAAATACGATGCAATATTTGTTGATGAGGCTCAGGACTTTTCTGAAGAATGCGCAAAGACAATAAAACATCTTCTTAAAGATAGTGAAAAATCTATTCTTGGAGTTTTTTATGATGATGTTCAGATATTAAGACAGGATAGTTTTGGTGAGGGTTTTGGAATTTCTACTCCCCCATTCCTTCTTCACGAAAATATACGAAATACATCCAACATTTATAATTGGACAGCAGAGAAAACAAATTTAGGTACTGATATGGTATCAAACCCTGTAGAAGGTCCTACACCACAAACAGAAACCATCAACAGTCATAATTTAATGACTCAACGTTTAGAAATCCTGTTTAAAAGGTATATTGACGATGAGCATTTGCCTAATTCTTCTATGATTTTGATTGTTGATAATAAGGAAGAATTTATGGAACAATACAAGAACGGCATTGCGAAATGGTCTTTCGTTGGTGACAAAATTTCCTCTGGTTCTGAAATCAGGGTTGCATCAATTCTTGAATATAAAGGATTGGAAGCAGATATGGTTGTATATATACATTCACCAAGTACAACCGATAACATGAATTACATAGCCTACACAAGGGCTAAGTATTATCTGCTTGAGTTAGTAAGGGGGTATTAATGATGAATAATCATTCTTTTTTGCGTTGGGCCGGAGGGAAAAAATGGCTGATCCCTTTTGTGAAAGAACTAATCGATGGATTGGAGTTTAATAATTATATTGAACCATTTTTAGGTGGTGCATCTATTTTCTTTTCATTAGAGCGAGATAAGCAAGCGTATTTATCTGATATAAATGAGGATTTAATTAATGCTTATGTTCAAATAAGGGATGATTTAGATGGTGTTTCCGGTGTTTTAGAAAACTATGAAAATGGAGAGGATGCCTATTATGCAATGCGATCATCTGAACCAAACACTTTATGTGAGAAAGCCGCAAAGTTCATCTACTTGAACGCAACGTCGTTTAACGGAATATATCGCGTCAATCGTCAAGGTAAATACAACGTTCCGTATGGGCATCGAAATTATACACACGACATAGATAAATTAAAATGGGCAAGTTGTAAACTACAAAACACAACAATTAGTACTGGTGATTTTTCCGATTCAAAAAAGAATATAAAAAAAGGAGATTTGGTGTTTCTTGATCCTCCATATGTTGTTGCGGAAGTAAAAAACGGCTTTCTTCAATACAACGCTAAATTATTCTCAATGGACGATCAAAGAAGGTTAGGGGAATTAATTGACCATATAAATAGCGTTGGAGCGTACTACATTATGACAAATGCGGCACACGAAACAATTGTTGATATATTTGCAAGCAAAGGAAGACTGATAGTCGAAAATAGAAACAGTGTTATTGGTGGCCGAAACGCTAGAAGAGGGTTAGTAAAAGAATACATATTCACTAACATACCAGAGAAGGAGGTAAAGGATGGAAAGAACTAATTGGGATGTAATGGTATCTGGAAAAGATTTAGTGCCGATTAAGAATTCTAGAAAAAAGAAAGATGTTACCCAGAAGGTCTTAGCATCTGAACTTCCGAAATATGTGGACCTCGGTTGGGAAAAAACCAAGGAATTCAAGAATCCGAAGTTTGTTGCAGTTTCAAAAGAAAAACCAGCTATTGAACAGTTTACAGATCAGCTATGGATACTCTTTTTGAGTATGGGTTTTACAAATATGAATTCTCTTGAAAGCGTTAGGGTTGCTTATGATTTTCATGATCCAAAATTAAAGGAAAACATTGATATTATCGCAGCGGATGACGAGACAATACTGGCAGTTGTATGTAAAGCTTCTGATGTTGTCGTTGAAAAGAGCTTCTATGAGGAAATAAATGATTTCGGAAACAAACTACAAGGCATGAGGAAGGAGATACTCCAACAATATCCAGGAAGAAAAATAAAATTTATCTGGGCATCACGAAACTTTATAACAAATAGACGTGACTTAGCTCAGCTTGATAAATATGGAATTACCTTTTTTGATAACTCTGCCGTTGAGTACTACTCAGAATTATCAAAACATTTGGGTTCAAGTTCAAGATACCAGTTATTGGGTAATCTATTTGCCAATCAGGAAATTAAAAACATGGATGACAGAGTTCCTGCGATTCAAGGAAAAATGGGTGGATATACATATTACTCATTTTCGATTGAGCCGGAGAGATTATTAAAGATTGGCTATGTGCTGCATCGCTCTGAAGCTAACCAGAATATGATGCCTACTTATCAAAGAATTATTAAGAAGAAAAGATTACAAGATGTTAAATCATTTATTGACAATGGAGGGTATTTCCCAAACTCAATCATCATCAGCATTGACGCTAACGGAAAGGGATTAACTTTTGATCAATCATCTACTAGAGTAGAAGGAACTTTATCTAAAATTGGTGTCTTACATATTCCTAAGAGATATAGATCTGCGTATATCATTGATGGGCAACATCGTCTTTATGGTTACTCAGATTCTAAATATGCCTCAACTAACACGATACCTGTCGTTGCATTTGTTGATTTGGAAAGAACAGAACAAATAAAGCTGTTCATGGATATCAATGAAAACCAAAAAGCTGTTCCGAAGTCATTGCGTGTAACATTGAATGCAGATATGTTATGGGAATCGAGCGATTTAGGTGAACAGAGACAGGCGCTAAGATCAAAAATTGCACAGATGCTTGGCGAAGAACCCACATCTCCTTTACATGGCAGAGTTGTAATAGGTGAAAATGAAGTAACGCCTGAAAGATGTATTACTGTTGAAGCTATCCAAGTTGCATTAAAGAAAAGCAATTTCTTCAATACATATGGCAAAAAGAATGTCCTTCAAAAAGAAGGAACTTTTGATTGTGGGCAAAATCAAGAGACGTGTGATCTTTTCTATCCTTTCCTAGAAAAATGCCTTTTATACCTCAGAGAGGCATGTCTGGATGAATGGGACAAGGGCGATAAAGACAGTGGTATGTTGACAATGAATAGAGGCATGCAAGCTGTAATTAGGGTGTTGGATGATGTTGTGTGCATGCTTGTTGACAAAGGAATGATCGAACCAAAGAAACAAGATGCAGACGATATGTTCGGTTTGATAAGTTATTATCTAAAGCCACTATCGGACTATATCAATAAAATGACTGCTGAACAAAAGAAAGACTTAAGAGGTTATTTTGGTGGTGGAGCAGACACTAGGTTCTGGAGAGCATATCAAAAGGCAATCGCTGACGCTAGACCGGATTTCAAACCGGTTGGTTTAGAGGAATACTGGTTAAATGAAACGAAGATTTACAACGACGAGACTAAAGCAATGATTGAAGATATTGAAAGCAAGGTAAAGTCAATTATTTCCGAAAGATTGCAAGACTATTACGGAGATAGTTGGTTAGTCAAAGGAGTACCGAAGAACATCTATACAAAGGCAAAAGGTCTTGCTGATGAGGCTATGTATGAGCTAATTAGCAATGATGGTGAAGATGTAGAAATTCCAATTTGGGATTATGTTCCGTTCTCTGAATGTAAGCCAATCTTATTGAATGGTAATAACTGGTCGATGCATTTCGAAGATACCTTTGTTCGCCCTGAAGAAGAAAAGTTAAAAGGCGGAAAAGATGTTAAGACAGATTGGATTATTAAGGTCAATTCTATCCATAATAAGCTTGCAAAAGATAGCTACAGTGTTCCTGTTGATGAATACAGCTATGTTAAGTCTATCTATGACTGGATTATGAACATTTTAACTTTGTAAGGAGTCAGGATATGGATGTCAAATACAACAATCTGTTTAAACTTCTCGTTGATAAAGGATTAAGCAAAACACAGTTTGCAAAGCAAGTTGGAATCAGTGGTCCTACTCTAGCAAAACTTGGCAAGAATGAAATTGTATCTATGGAAGTAATGGTCAAAATATGCAAACATTTTGAATGTAGTATAGATGATGTTATGGAAGTCCTTCCAGAAAACCAATAATACACTTATCTGTGATTGGACTAAGGAATGAATTGGCGTGATATGGCATGCTGTTTCATTTTCATAACGTTTTGTAGAATGAGAAAAGTGATCCAAAATTGACCGGTTAAATTCGTTCAGTTAATGATACTCATCATCCAACACAAAACGTTGCTTAAAATGCCTAAAAATGGCCAATTCTGAAAAAGGATGGTCATTTTTTAAAAATAAATAATCGATATTGATTAAATAGTCAAAATAATGGATTTTGACTATTTTGAATAGTATAATCTGGGTAATCAATATATCGCACGATATACTACTTTATAAGGAGACAACTAAACATGGATAGAAATGAAATAGTTATTTATAAAGATGGTGAACTCGAAATAGAAGTTCAGATTGATCCAAAGCAGGAAACTGTATGGCTAAATCGTGAACAGTTGGCTCAATTATTCGGAAGAGACATCAAAACAATAGGTAAACATATCAACAATGCTCTTAAGGAAGAGGCGGAACTTTCAACTGTCGCAAAATTTGCGACAGTTCAAGCTGAAGGAACAAGAGACGTAACTCGAATGGTAGAACATTATAACTTGGATATGATCATTTCTGTTGGATATCGTGTCAAGTCAAAACAGGGCATTGCCTTCAGAAGATGGGCAAGTTCAGTTTTGAAAGATTACATTCTCAAGGGTTATGCCATCAACGAGAAAAGACTCGAGTCTTTGAATAAGACAATTGAGATTCAGTCCAAGATGCTGGCTTCTGCACTAGAGTTTGAAGGGGAAGATGTCTATAAGGTTGTAATTGAATATACAAAGGCCTTGGATCTTCTAGATGACTATGATCATCAGAGTTTAAACCGTCCAGAAGGCAATGATACCCTTTATCGTCTTAACTATGAGGAATGCAGAAAACTGATTGATTCTATGAAGTTTAACTCTGATGTATTTGGCGTTGAAAAGGAGAAGGGCAAACTGAATGGTATTTTGGAAGCAGTTTATCAGAATGTCTTTGGTACGGAAGTATATCCAAGCATTGAAGAGAAGGCTGCCAATCTTCTCTATTTCCTTATCAAGGACCACCCTTTTGCGGATGGCTGCAAGAGAATTGGTGCTTCAATATTCCTTGAGTTTTTAAATAAGAATAATGCATTAAGAAGAAATGGAAGCCAGGTCATTTCTAATAGTGCTTTAGTGGCAATTACTTTGATGGTGGCAGAGAGCAGGCCAGAAGAGAAGGAAACAATGGTAACATTGATCATGAATTTCCTGGGAGGTCATGACTAATGGCTTATTTTGCTTACATGAGAATATCAACAAAAGAAGAAAGACAGAAACAGAAGTATGCCAGACAGCAAAAAGCTTTAGAGCAGTATGCCAGGGATAATAACATCATCTATTCTGTAAGCTATATGGAAGATGAATCAGGCAAGTCTTTTGAAAACAGAAAAGAATGGCAAAAACTGGAAGCATTGGCGAGAGTTGGAGATACCATCGTCTTTAAAGACATCTCAAGGTTTACAAGAGAAGCCCTTAATGGTTATGACAAATACATGAGTTTAATGAAGAAGGGCATAGAGCTTGTCTTCATTGATAATCCAACAGTTTCTACTGCGTATATTAAAGAATTGCTTCGTGTTGCTGAGCAGCAGGATCTTGTTGCGCAGGTATCTTTAGAATCAACTGTTAAGCTTTTGCTGATTGTTGAACTCAATAGAGCAGAACAGGAAAGATTGACATTATCCAAGCGTACAAAAGATGGCATGGCTGCCTCTGACAAAAAGCCAGGAAGAGCTATTGGTCATTTAGATAAGATGAATGATGAACTTAAAGAGGATATAAGGAAGTACCTTTGCCAGAATGTTGGTGAAAAGACTATTTCCATTGCAGAACTTTTAAGAAAGCATCATATCTCTAGAAACACCTTCTCCAAGTATGCTAAGGTCGTTTCCAGTGATATTAATAAATAGAGAGATTAATTTGTTGCACTAATCTAAGGATTCTAAAGGAGATTAAAAATATGACTGCAGAAGACTGGTTTTCCGTTTTTGATGAAAAATACGGGGATGATTTCAATTGGACGATGATCCCTTTTTCAAATCATTATTTCATTGAAGAGTTAAAAAAAGAATTAGGTGACAAAGCGCATGACAAAACAATCGCCTCAATAGCAAAATGCGAGTCCAAAGATGACGTTCTGTTTTTGTTTGATGGTGAATATAGGATATATCATTTGACGTATTCTAATAATAATCCTGAAGGATGGCCATGCTATAAAGGATATAGTGACTTGTCTTCAACTATGGAATTTATCGAAAAAGAATTTATTGAAGAATATAAATAATTAGAAGTTTACAGAGCATAAAATTACAATTTGACGTTATTAATTCACACACATTATAAAGAATATTTAATCATAAGACATCAAATATCTTAATATTCCAATACTGTAGATCAAAGTGTATTCTTTAGATGGTGCGAAAATATCCATTATTGTATTTTTAGATTTTAAAGATTACACTGAAAGTATAGAAGCTAAGAGGTGATAATATGTGTACTGCAGCGACTTATTTTTCAAAGGATGCTTATTTTGGAAGAAATTTAGATTATGATTTTTCTTATGGTGAAAAAGTTGTAATCACACCTAGGAAATATCCGTTTCATTTCAGACATGCTGGTTTAAATGATAATCATTATTCGATAATCGGAATGGCTTGTGTTATAGATGAAGATCCATTATTTTATGATGCAATCAATGAGGCTGGCTTAGGTATGGCGGGGCTTAATTTTGTTGGTAATGCGAAATATAATAAGCTTAATGAAAATGATGATGTAGACAATATTACTCAATTTGAGTTTATTCCGTGGGTTTTAGGACAATGCGCAAATATTGAAGAAGTTAAAAGATTATTGGCACGCATAAATTTGCTTGATGAACCATATAGTGATAAACTTCCTATTGCCGCTTTGCATTGGTTAATTTCCGATAACAGAGAAACAATCACGGTTGAGGCAACAAAAGACGGCTTGAATATTTATGATAATACAATTGGCATATTGACTAATAATCCACCATTTGATTATCAAATGTTCAATTTGAATAATTATATTAATGTTTCTAATAAGGATCCTGAAAATCATTTTGGAGTACCGCTAAAAATATATAGTCGAGGAATGGGCGGCATTGGTTTGCCGGGTGATTTATCTTCGCAATCACGCTTTATCAAGGCGGCATTTACGAAAGTCAATTCTTTTACTTACGATAATGAAATGGAAAGTGTTAGTCAGTTTTTCCATATTCTTGCATCTGTTGAGCAGCAAAAGGGTTGTTGCGAAGTTAGAAAAGGTGCATATGAATATACTATTTATACATCTTGTTGCAACTTAGATAAGGGTATTTATTACTATACTACATACAATAATCATCAAATTAATGCGCTTGATATGCATGCTGAGAATCTAGATGGAAATGAAATGATTAGCTACCCTATTAAAGATGTTGAAAAATTTAATTTTATCAATAAATGAATTCAATCTATTAAATGTGGCTTGATGGCTAAATAGCTACCAAGCCATTTTTTTGTATTTGTTTATAGAAGATTTATCATATAAAATTGAATGTGGAGGAACTTTTATGGATGTAAATGTACATTTTTTTCTAAGTGATAATGAAAATGAAGAAATTCATAAAGAACATAATGAAGTATTTTTAAATGAGTTAAGTTTAAAGACAGGAATGAGATTTCATATAGATAATCATGTCGATAATGCGAGTGAAGTTATATTAATTGGTGGTGGTGGCACCGAAGGAAAATTAAAAGCGTTGATTAATAAATTTCAGGAACCTGTTATTCTATTGACTACTGGCGAAAATAATTCCTTGGCAGCCAGTTTAGAGATTTTATCTTATTTCAAGAAAATGGGTAAGAAAGGTCTTATTCTTCATGGTGATGTTGATGATGTTGCAAAACGCTTAAATAATTTAGTTAAAGTAAAGATGGTGTTACATAATTTAAAGGGTATGCGTTTAGGCAAATTAGGAGAAGCTTCTGATTGGTTGATTGCTTCTGATGTTGATGAAGAAAAAATCAATGATACACTAGGTATGGAAGTTGTGCATGTTTCAATGCAGGAAGTATTTGAAGAAATATCTAAGAATCAATATGAAGATGATGAATTTACTCTTGATTTGAAAAACCATGATTTTGATAGAGATGAGTTGGAAAATGCTTTATATGTTTATGGAGCATTCAAGAGAATAAAAGATGAATACAATTTAAAGGCAATAACCGTTAGATGCTTTGATTTATTAAAACCATTCAAGACTACTGGTTGCTTAGGATTAGCCATTTTAAATGCTTGTGGAATTTATGGTGGATGCGAAGGAGACATGCAAACACTTGTTTCGATGGTATTGCTTGGAGAATTGAGCGACAAACCGGTATTTATGTGCAATCCTTCAAGGATAAGCACGACTGATAAAAATATCACATTGGCTCATTGTACGCTTCCATTAAATATGCCGTGTAGCTATAAATTAAACACGCACTTTGAATCTAATTTAGGAGTGGCAATTGCAGGTGAGATTCCATTAGGAAAATGTACCATGTTTAAATGTGCTGGTGATTTATCGAGATACTATGTTCAAAAGGGCGAAATCATTAAGAACTTAAATGAAAATAATTTGTGCCGCACGCAAATTATGGTACATTTAGATGATGGTGTTGATTATTTCTTGAACGATCCTATCGGTAATCACCATTTAATCGTATGTGGTGATTTCACTGAAGTGGTAGAAGAATTTTTTAATTTAATATAGATAAAAATTAATATAGATAAAATGTGATGCAGGTTGAAGTGAATCTTAAAGTTTGGGCAAGCAAATTAATAAGGTTCACTTTTTATATGGAAAAGTTTAAAAAACGGAATGCAAGCCTTTACAAAATGACCGGGGAGGGGGTAAAATAATTGCGTATAAATGAGAATTATTTTTTTTTGTTTTTCTCTTTATTTAGAAAAGGAGGAGAGATTAAGTGAAACGCAAAATTTTAAACATCCTATTAGTTTTTTCGATGCTGATTGGATGTTTCGCTTATGCTCAAAGTAACGCAAAAGAAGTTTATGCCGCAGTCGATGTTGGTAACAACCCAACACCAGTGATCGATATTGCAGTAAATGTTCCATCTGATTATCCAGGAACATTCCTAGACTTCAAAAAAGAATTAACACAAAAATTAGTGGATCAAGGTATGGATCCTTCTACTTTCCGTATCACAAGTACGGCTGTTTCTATTGATACAACCAGTATGGATGGATGGCATGTATATGACCACTATCATACCAAGTCAGGAGGATATGATTCATTAGTACCTGCTGATCAAAGAGGTCTGCAACCATATCGTAATGCAGGTACCTCATCGATGGATGCTCCAGCCAATGCAAATATTTTGAATTATATCAATAAGGTTACTAATAAATTTATTAATACAGCTTGTATTCAATTTAATAGACATATTGGTATCTATCAAAGTGATACAGGTGCAAGTAATATGGCTTTTGCCGGTTATGGTAAACCTGCATATTCTGACTATATGATTTATCCAGCACCAAGCTCAACAACCAGAACATTTAGTTTTAATATTGATGCTTCAGTTATTAATACTCATACATTAACCGCTTTTGGTTTTTGGATGAATGCTGGAATAACTGCTGGTTCAAGCACTCCTACTGCCAGTGATGATATGGTGTCTGGTTATTTGTTATATTTTAATGCAAGCAGTGCGGCAAACGGTACTGGTAATGTTGTAATTAAAAAAGTTAATAATGTAGTAGCAGATTCATCAACTTCTACATTTACAGGTGGCACCGATATGTCGGGTAGTGCTAAGTCTTTTAGCTTAGGCACACAAAAGAAAGTACGTTTAACCGTTGAATTAAAGAAAGATAGTTTAACTATCCAACAGCAGGCATACGATGCAAATGGAAACTTGAGTGATCCGGTTGATGTCTTGCGTAATTTTGCAATTCCACAATTTGCTAGTAGCGGTACATTAAATGGTTTAGGACCTTGGGTTGGTTATTCTTCACATGGTTGTAATGCTTTCTCAGCCATTATTTATACCGATCTAGAAATGTCATATGAGGCAAGCGCATTTGATGCTCTTAAATATGTTCAATACTATCAAGGTGCTGAATGGAAATATTTCATTAATTTAGTTGGTGATAGTGGCAATCCAAATGTGCCTAAAGATACAACAAAGGACTTTAACGATGGTATTAACCAAATGACACAAGATGAAATATTCTATATTTCAAATGTTCAAGATGGTCAAATTGTTCGCGATAATGTCAAAGACGAAAATGGAAAAGTAATCAGCCAAGGCTTAGGTGCTTCTAATGGCATAATTGCTACTCAAGATGATTATGCATCGCAGATGGCTGAATACATTGCTAAGAACTACTTTGAGAAAAATCATTTTGTTCCTCAAGAAATTGTAAGTGAAATACCTTTAGCAAACTTCCACGTTGTCAATAAAGCCGATGGAAAACAATTGATGACTTTACACCTACAACATTTAGTAAAGACAAATGAAACTGTTAGCGTCAATATTGTCGATAAATCAATGCCGGCTTCATCTGGAGCAAAAATTGTAAAATATTATTGTAAGTTATACGATCCTAATGGAACCGAAATATTTAATGGAACATATGACGATATTAAGAAAGTTCCAAATTACACTTTTACCAAAAATAGTATTTCAGGTACTTATGTATTTGAATTAACTGTTGAAGATGATGATGGAGAAAAATCAAAGACATTCCAAACATATTTAACTGCTTATCTTGACAATAAAGAGCCATATATTGAAGCAGAAAATAGCGAAAAGAATAAGTTTAAAGTCGTATTCACTGATACAGGTGAAGGTATCGACGAAGATGGTATTACTTTCGTTAGCGATAATCGTGGTTCTGGTGTAGCAGCATATTGGATTACAAACAGCACTACACTTACTCCTGAAGAAACTGATTGGGAATACTTTGGGGAATTGAATCATACGCAAGAAATAAATGTTCCTATTACTTCTACTGATCCAATCGTAGTATGGGTAAAAGATGAATGTGGAAATATTGGTAATAAAGCAGTATTCCAACCTACTCATGTAAGAGTTGAAGACCCTGATGGTAATCCGATTGATGATTATTATGTAATTGGTGATAAACCTATTATCGTATTGCCTCCTGATGAGGATGTACCACCTAGTGATGACGATGACGATTATTTCAGCGGATGGGAAACTCCAGATAAAGATCCTGTTACTCCTGGTACAACTCCCGATCCTGATGATAATCACGAAATTATAATCAGACCAAACTATTCTAAAGACCAAGCAGTTCTTGTTTATAAGGCTAATGGCGGAACAATTGAAAAAGGTGAAGAAACTTTCTACGTCACTGCTGGTGCTTCTATCTTACAAAAAGTAGGAGATCAAGATGTTGTTCCTGAAAGAGAAGGATATACATTTACTGGTTGGAAATTATTGAAATCACATGATGCAAATAATGCAAACAATAGTTCGTATATCAACAATGCAGCTAATGTTGAAGTAATATCCGATCAAAAAGCTAGTGCTTCAGCTAACCAAGGTAAACAAGAGAATTTTGTTGCAGACGATTACTATTATTTAATTGCTCAATATGATATTTCTAAATATACATTACGCTTTGATGCCAATGGTGGTTCATTAGGTAATGTTAGATCTTTTGAAAATGTAGAATATCAGCAGAGTATAATTGCGACTGATATCAGTGATGATACTGGCGTTCAAGCCATTCCGGTAACTGGTAGAGGTATTCCGACAAAACCAGGATATATTTTCAAAGGTTGGTCAACAACTAGAGATGCATCTGGTATGTTTAAACCAGTTAGCGGAACTGCAAAAGATGTAAAAATGCCAGCTAGTGATATGACAGTCTATGCAATATGGGCAGAAGACCCAGCTAGATTTGTTATTAGTTTTGATACCGATGGTGGAAATACTATAAAGGACATTGCGTTCAATAAGACAGCAAATAATGTATATCCTGAAGCACCAACACCAACAAAACCTGGTTATGATTTTGTAGAATGGCGTTTACTTGACGGTAATAATATTACAAGTTCTAAGTATCCTGCAGTTGGTACTAACATTACTAATAACAACGATCATGGTTTCCGTGCTATTTGGACTCCAAGAAATGATACTAAGTACACAATTGAGTATTGGTATAATACGGGTGAAAAGACCCCAACCGGTTCATTCATTTATAGAAAAGTAAGTGATATGGGTGCTACTCATACTGGTACTACTGGGGCAAATGTTACATTGCCAAATGAAAACAAATTGCCAGAATTAGAAATTGATGGCACTAAATATTGGTTTAATGAAGCGAACACTAGCAATGTATTAAGTGGCGAAATTACTGGAAGCCCTGCATTAGCCTTGAAACTTTATTACGACCGTTATCTGAATGTTCGTGTTATTACCAAAGGTAACGGAACCGGTAATAGCTTAGAAAATGTCAAGGAAGGCACAAATCCGGTTGCATCATGGACACCAGCTACTGGCTATCATGTAACTAGAGTATTAGTCGATGGTACGGTTCGTGATGATTTAATCAATGAGGGTGGAATAGAATTTACAAATATCAGTGGTAATCATACAGTTTATGTTGAATTTGGAATTGGTAGCACACCAAGCGAACCAACAAATCCTGATGATACTCCTAAACAATATTCTGTCGAAACTTATTTTGAAGGATGCACAGATGGTACATGTTCAATAACTCCTACTACAAGAGTTAATGCTGGTGAAAACGTAACGGTTAATTGGACTGTATCTAGTGGATATAGAGTTACATCAATTACTGTTGATGGCATTGATTATCCAAATATCAGTGAAACTTCAATGGATTTTAATTCAATAGCTTCTAATCACGTAATTGTTGTCAAGGTTGAAAAATTACCAACTATTGGTGGTGACCATACAGATGGTTATTACACAGTCACTGTTAATAAATATGGTGGTGATGGTAGCTTAGTAGTATCACCTTCTAAGGTTGTTAATAAAGGTGATAATTATGAAGTTCTATGGGATGTTGAAAACGATAATTATCAAGTATATAAAGTTCTAGTTGATGGTAAAGAAATTACTTTAAGAAGTAAAGATGTCGATGGTGCAACTAAGGGTTTCAATCTACTTAAAAATATGCATGGTAATCATGTAGTTGATATTTACTATGCTGAAAAACCTAAAGAGGGCGAAGATATTAAAGAACCTATATTCAATGAAGAATCTGTTAAAGTAGATACACAGGTTGTCGGTGGTCCTGGAACTATTACTGGCGGCGCAATCATTGAAAAAGGCAGTGAATACGATGTTGAATGGGAACTTCCTACTTGGGTAGATCCTGATTCTGACGATTACAAATACTACGAGATTACGAGCGTAACCGTAAATGGCAAAGAAGTTGAAATCAGCGAAGATAATAAAGTTGATTTAGGTAAAGTTAACGAAGATACACGAGTAGTCGTTGAAGTAAAACCAGTATTATATGATGTAGCAACTCAAAAATATGGTGATGGCTCAATTTCAGTATCTAAGACTTTATATAAAGGACAAAGTTATATAGATATTAAAGCTCAACCGAATGCTGGAAGCTATTTAGTTAAATTAGTAGTCGATGGTGAAGAAGTTGAAGTAAGTGGTGCAGATAAATTGCAAGTTCAGGTACCGGTCGAGCCAACTCCAGAGCCAACAGATGAAACAGAAAATAATAATGTATCTAGTCCTGAGAATAGTGAAGAATCTGATACAAATAATGAAGTTTCAAATGATATAGAAATAATCGAGACTCCAGAAATAAGTGAGCCTCAAGTTTCTGAAAGTACTGAAGAACTAAATGAGGAAACATCAGAATCTAGTTTGTTCAATAATCTATTTGGCGCATTTAGAATAGTTGCTGAAGAAACACCTGAAGTTTCACTAGGTACTGCTGATACATCTGGATTTACAATGGCCATTACAAACATTTCTAACGACCATGAAATAACTGCATATTTTGCAAAGCAAGCAGTCGATCCTGAAACCGGAAATCCAATTACAACTCCAGATCCAGATAATCCAACTGGCCCAGAAATTCCGGTAATTATTGATATTAATGACAAAGAATTGTGGAATGTTACAGCGACAATTAAGGATATTAAAGATGATTCTGTAAAAGTTCCAAGTAATGTTGAAGGCAACGGAATTTTTGAAGACGGTGAAAGCACTACAATTAAATGGAATGGAATACCTTCAAACTACAAGATTGTTAAAGTGGAAATTGATGGTAATCCTGTTACGTTTATCGGAAGTGAATTACCATTGGATAACATCGACTCTGATAAGAATGTAGTGATCTATGTTCAAAAAGAAGTTACAAATGATAAAGATGTTCCTGTTGATAAAGAATTCCATGAAGATCCATACACAATCTCAACTGCTATTAAAGGGGCTACAGGTACAATTACTTCTGGTGGTTCGGTAATGGCTGGCAATGATTATAAGGTCGATTGGAAAGTAACTCCGGAAGCTGGACATGATTATAAAGTTAAGGATGTAATTATTGATGGTGTATCAAGACCTGATTTGGTAGGAAAGAGTACATTCACATTCAAAGATGTGCAAGCTAATCACAGTATTGTAGTTGTTATTGGTGATGTATTTAAAACAAATATCGATATTCCATATCCAGACCCTGATAGTCCTGACCCAGATAATCCAAATTACATCTACGATGGAAAGCCTGATTTGAACATCGATACTGATGGCGATGGATTCCCTGATGTAAATATTGATATTGATGGCGATGGATATCCTGATATTAATATCGATACTGATAATACTGGTATTTGGAAACCTAGTAACGAAGGTGGTAATGCCGATGGTATTTGGAAGCCTGATACTAATATCGATAAGGGTGATGGCAGAGGACCTGTCAGCAGTGACAGAAGCAAGCCTGTTGACGAAGACGGCAATGGTGTTGATGATAGATGGAAACCTGATAAGAATATCTATCCAAACGGCGAAGCAAACCCTGGATATGATACCGTATATATCAAACCAAATACACCATCTACAGGTGATCCGGTGAGTGATTATTCTCCGAATACTGGTGATGATTCAATGACACCTTGGATGATGCTCGGAATGATTACTTCTCTAACTGCATACTTTGTAGTAAAAAAACGTAGAAATTATAAAGTACAGTAATAAATAAAAACTGTAAGTGTGGAAAATTCTGTACTTACAGTTTTTTCTTAAATATTTAGATTGGTGGTTGTTTAATATGAAAACAAAACGAGATATCAAATTAAAAATTTTAATGATTGTATTTTTGTCATTGTTTTTAATTTTCGCTTTCTTCGTAATGAAAGACTATTATTTTACAATTAAAGAACATCGAGCAAATGACCAAATTGCCGATTTAGTTAAAAATGTTAGAGATGATGCGCCCTTTGCTGCTGATTTAGCTCTTGATATGGTATATGAAGAACTTCACAAACAAAATGAGGATATGGCAGGATGGATTAGTATTGAAGGAACTGGTTTAGACTACCCGGTAATGTATACTCCAAATAATCCGGAATATTATATGCGAAGAGGTTTTGATAAAAAATATGCTTTCAGTGGTAGTTTATTCATATCTGATGGTTGTACACCAAATGGTAATCATGTAATAATATATGGTCATAATGTTAAAGCGGACGGTTCGATGTTTGGCTATCTATTAAACTATGATAGTTATAATTATTTTAAAAATCATCCGACTATTAAATATGATACCTTAGAACAAAAGGGAGAATATGAAATAATGTCCGTGTTTTATAGCGAAGTATATACTTCCTATGATGTGGGATATTTCAGATATTATAATTATCCTGATTTGAGTGATCCTGATACTTTTGATTATTATATTGCTGCAGCACTTAGTTCTTCATTATACGATACAGGCATTACTGCTGAATATGGCGACCAGATACTAACTCTTTCTACATGTAGTTATCATAAGGAAAATGGTCGTTTTGTAGTCGTGGCTAGAAGAATAAAATAAACATAAAAAGGCAAGATAAAATTGCCTTTTTATGTACTTATAGAGAGTCTAGAAAAATATTTAATTCTTCACCACTTATTAAACGCCATTTTCCTGTCTTTAATTTAGAATCTTTTAAAGTTAAAAAACGTGTGCGACATAAATCGATGACATCATAGCCTAAGGCTTTGCACATTCTTCTAATTTGACGATTATACCCTTGCGTCAAAATGATTTTAAATTTACGGTTAGTAATTTTCATCAATTCACATCTTTTGGTTTTTACCATTGTATCATGGACTGGATTATATATAGTTACGCCGTTTTGCATCTTTTGAATAAAGTTATCATCAATATCTTTATTGACAGTAACTACATATTCTTTGGAATGATTGTTTTCAGAACGAAGAGCTTTATTTACTATATCACCATCATTAGTGAGCACAATTAATCCATGGCTGTCTTGATCTAGTCTGCCAATAGGAAATATTCTAATTGGGTAGTTTATATAGTCGATAATATTATGCTTAATGTGCCTTTCGGTTGTACAAATTATCCCGACTGGCTTGTTAAATAATATATAAATCTTATCTTCTTTTAATTCTATTGCTTTATCATCCAAAGTGACGATGTCTTTTGTTTCATCGACAGTTGAGTGAAGATATGCTATTTCGCCATTGATCTTAACTCTTTTGCCATTGATATATTCTTCAGCTTTTCTTCTAGAACATATACCGGTTGAAGCTATAAATTTATTTATTCGCATAAATTGTCTTTAGTTTATCAATCAGCGCTAAGATATCCTCTTTTTTTGTTGCCCATGAGCAAACAAACCTTACTATTGTGTGGTATTGATCGATCTTTTCCCAATTAGAGAAAGCAAAATCTTTACTCAATTCCTCAACTACATCATTTGTTAATATCGGGAATATTTGATTAGTTGCTGATTTGACATATAATGGAATATTTAAATCAATTATTGCGTCTTGTATCATTTGAGCCATAGTGTTGGCATGATTAGCTAATTCTAAATATAATCCATCATTTAAAAGAGTATCGAATTGAATACCGATTAATCTTCCTTTCGCTAACATAGCACCATTTTGTTTCATGATGTAGCGGAAGTCTTTTTTTAGTTCATCGTTTGTGATAACAATTGCTTCTCCAAGCAAAGCACCATTTTTAGTTCCGCCCAAATAGAAGGCATCACACAGTTTAGCAATATCTTTTAAATTTAAATCGGTATCCTTCACACAAAGAGCATTAGATAATCTTGCGCCATCTAGATAAAGGTATAGATTGTTTTGGTGGCAGACATTAGATATTTCTACTAATTCTTGTTTGGTATATACTGTTCCTACTTCTGTTGCATCGGTGATAAATACCAATTTTGGTTTAACCATATGTTCATCCTGATGGATACTTAAAACTCTTAATATTTCTTCTTTGCTAATTTTCCCATCTTTGCCACGAACTTGAATAATTTTGTGTCCGGTCGCTTCGATAGCTCCTGCTTCGTGGACATTAATATGGGCGCTATCAACTGCAATAATGGCTTCATAACCTTTTAAGAAAGCATCTAGACATAGGCGGTTAGCTTGAGTACCGCCTGATACATAATGAATATCGACATTTGGATTTTCAATTATTTTCTTTATTTTTTCACCAGCTCTTTTTGAGTATATATCATTTCCATAACCATCACAGAAATCGTAGTTACTATTTGAAAGAGCTTCTAGAATAGTACTATGTGCGCCTTCGCTGTAATCATTGACAAAATAATGCATAAATTCACCTCTTATAATTTATGATTATACCACTTGGATTACATTATTATTAAATAAATAGTATAATGTTAATTGTGGTGATATATAATGGCTAAAAAAGTAAGGAAAGTTCGTAAGAGTGCACTTATTGTACTTTTAATTATAATTATTTGTATTATTGGATTACTGCTTTTTTTATTCACGAGTTTTAATTTTAAATTCATTGGCAAAAAAAGCATTCATGAGAATTCGGCAAAATATCAGAATGCTCATTGTTTGGTTTTTTATCCAAATGGAACAGATAATGGCGGAAAAGTGGCTGAATCATTATGCAAAGGCGTTAAAGATGATAGAATTTATGATTATACTTTAAAACCTTATGGTGATTATAAATTGGTTGATTACGGACAAGGGACCAAATATTTTATTGATAGTGAAGGAAAGGAACTCACTATCTCTAATGAAGATATCGATGGTAGTGCCAAACAGATAATTTCTGATTATTTACGCTACCAATATAAAAAAGAGGGCCGTGATGAAGCTTATACAACTGATTTTTATGAAAAGTCATATGTTGATAACTTAGATTTGTCAGACTCAGAGTATCATGTTGACGGTGAAAATCTAGTTGTTAGTCTTCCTTCTTTTGATATTGATGTCAATGTACCGTTAAAGTATATGCAAGCTATTATTCATAAAAATCTAGGCTATCCAAACGAATTATATGTTAAACCACGATATATCGATCCAAATCGTCCGATGGTGGCTATTACTTTTGATGATGGTCCCTACATTCCGACCACTTCTCAGATTGTTGATACTCTATCTTATTATGATTCGGTCGCAACTTTCTTTTGTTTGGGATCAAATTTAAGATTAGATAAGGAAGTGCCTTTTATTAAAGAAGTAGTTGAACAAGGCAATGAATACGCGTCGCATACTCAATCGCATTTAAATTTAACTAAGCTTGATTACGACAGTATTAAAGAGGAAATACTGACTCCATATAACGATTTAAAAGATGGTTTTGGTTATGAAATGAGGCTATATCGTCCACCATATGGCTCACTCAGTGACTCTGTTTATGAGGCACAACCATTTCCGGCTATTTTATGGAATGTAGATAGTGAAGACTGGAAAAGCAGAAATCCATCTGCAATTAAAGAAGTTGTATATGGAAGTGTAGATGAAAATGATATCGTTTTATTTCACGACATTTATCAAACGACAGCCGATGCAATGAGTGAGATAGTACCAGAACTGATTTCCAGTGGTTATCAGCTGGTAACTGTCAGTGAATTGATGAATGCATTAGATGTTGGTTATGATACCAATAGATTTTCTGGCAAATAGACATTAATAATTGACTGTAAATAGTCTTGGTACATAGTTGATACTTCAATTGGTTCCAAGACTTTTATTTTGTTTTGGTAAGAGGCTAATTTAGAAAACAGAGCATTATTAATACTCACTTTTAAATAAGCTTCTTTTTTAGTCTGATTGATAATGATATTTAAAAAGTCATCTTGGAGTCTTGAGTAAACATCTAAATTGTCATCTAATATTTGTATTTTTACCCTTTTGACATCTTTAGAGTGGAATATATTGGTGCTTTCGGCAATACTTTCGAGTATTTTATCTTTTGATATTGATGATATGAAAGTTTCATCACTCATCGTTAAATCTTTGATGCGGTCGAAACGCACTTTATATAGATTATCACTGCTAGTGTAGGAATAGAAAAGATAATAGAAACCATTGTCACGATATAGAAAATAAGGTTTTATTGAAGACTTATTTTTTTTGATACTAATATTTAAGATTCTTTGTTTTTTGATCGCTGATAAAATAATGTTTAAATTTTGGATGAAGTTACTATTTTGTTTATCATTTGTTACATATGATAGTTCATTAATAATCTTTCTATTATAGATAGAACATAATTGGTTAAGCTTATCCTGAAATTTATCTTTGTCTTTTTTATTGATGTGTTTGATATTTGAAAGCGCATCATTTAAAAGTTTTAATTCGGCTATATTTAAAAAAGAAACTAAATAGTAGCCGTTTTTCTCTAGTTTAATATCGATGTTCTCAAAATTATTTAATGTCTTGATATCGTTGTAGATGGTTTTTCTATTGGCATCAAAAATATCGTATTCTTTGGCTAAGATATTTAAAATATCAGTAATACTTAAATGATTGGTATCATCACTATACTTAATAAAAATAAATAGCAATGCTAAAACACGTTTTTTATTCATAACTAAATTATATAATAACTGTCCAAATATTTGGACATATCTTTATACTTTGAAGCATATTATTTAGATGTCAGGAGGGTAAGATTATGAGTTTAACAATGTTGTTTCTATCGACTTTTACAGGGTGGGCACTATTTATTTTTAACATGAGTGAAGTATCTTTATTCTTGCTTTTATCTACATTTTTATTTGTTTTTATTATTCAAGAGAAAATTAAAATTTTGCGTTATTTAGTTGTTTCTTTATTATTAATGACTGCAACCTTTATTTTTATGGGTTTTAAAAGCGATGAGATTGCCGATTATTTATTCTTGATTGAACTGATTTTAAATATTTCTTTGATAGTGGAGATGATATGTATTTTAGTTAAAGAAAAATACGAAAAGATGGTCAAAAGACAAGAAGTATTTAGATATTTGCCTATCTACCTGTTTGATTATTTTAAGATTAACATTAGCAAAAAGAAATAAAGCAATTATGGTGTGCATTTAAATGATATGTGTTAAAATGAATGTAAGCGGTTATTAAAATCGCTTTGTTGACTAAAGGAGGACATATGAGCAACAAATTAGTGTATTTATTCTCTGAAGGTAACGGCTCAATGCGTAATCTTCTAGGTGGTAAAGGCGCAAACCTAGCTGAGATGACAAACCTTGGACTTCCAGTTCCTCAAGGCTTCACAATTACAACTGAAGCATGCAATTCTTACTTTGATGATGGTGAAAAAATTTCAGAAACTTTAAAAGAACAGGTTTTTGAATATGTTGAAAAGTTAGAAGCTCTTACTGGTAAGAAATTTGGCGATTTAGAAAATCCCCTATTAGTTTCTGTTCGTTCTGGTGCTCGCGCTAGTATGCCAGGTATGATGGATACTATTCTAAACTTAGGTATTAATGATGAAGTAGCTGCTTCATTGGCTAAACTTACTAATGATGAACGTTTTGCTTATGATAGCTATCGTCGTTTTGTTCAAATGTATTCTGACGTTGTTATGGGCGTTTCAAAGAGCGAATTTGAGGCCCATATCGATCGTTTGAAAGAAGAAAAAGGCGTTAAGTTAGACAGCGAATTAGATGTTGATGATTTGAAACGTCTAGTTAGTGAATTTAAAACAATCTACAAAGATACTTTGGGTAAGGAATTCCCTACTGAACCAAAAGAACAATTATTGAATGCTATCGAAGCTGTTTTCCGTTCTTGGATGAACGAACGTGCAATTTACTACCGCCGTATGAACGATATTCCTTCGGCATGGGGTACTGCTGTTAACGTTCAAGAGATGGTATTTGGTAACATGGGTGATGACAGTGGTACAGGTGTTGCCTTTACTCGTAACCCATCTACTGGTGAAAATGCTATTTATGGTGAATATCTATTAAATGCTCAAGGTGAAGACGTTGTTGCTGGTGTTAGAACACCTAAACACATCGAAGAACTTGAAAAAGATATGCCAGAAGTATATGAACAATTCGTTGCAATTTGTAAGAAACTTGAAGATCGTTTCCACAACATGCAAGACCTTGAATATACAATTGAAAAAAGAAAACTGTTTATTCTTCAAACTCGTAACGGCAAGAGAACTGCTCGCGCTGCTTTAAAGATTGCCGTTGATTTATACGAGGAAGGAATGGTTACTAAAGATGAAGCTTTGATGCAAGTTGAACCTAAACAATTATCGTCATTACTACATCCTACATTCGATCCTGAAGATTTAAAAGCTAAGACTCCGATTGCTAAAGGTTTACCTGCTTCTCCAGGTGCAGCTACAGGTCAAGTTGTATTTAACCAACAAACTGCTTCTGCATGGGCAAAAGATGGCAAGAAAGTTATATTAGTTCGTCTTGAGACATCTGCTGAAGATATTGAAGGTATGCATGTATCCGAAGGTATCTTAACTGCTCGCGGTGGTATGACTTCTCACGCTGCCGTAGTTGCTAGAGGTATGGGAACTACTTGTGTTGCCGGATGTGGCGAAATCGTATTCCATGGTGAAGATGAATTTATTCTTGGTGGCAGATCATACAAGGAAGGTGACTGGATTTCACTAGATGGTGATACTGGTAGTGTTTATGATGGTCAAATTAAGACTATTCCAGCTCAAATTTCTGGTAATTTTGCTAAATTTATGACTTGGGCTGATGAAAGAAGAAAATTAGGCGTCATGATTAACGGTGATACTGCTGCTGATGCTAAACAAGGCATTGAGTTTGGCGCTGGTGGTATCGGTCTTGTCAGAACCGAACATATGTTCTTTGAAAAGAAGAGAATTCGTGCAATCCGTGAGATGATTCTTGCTAAGACAACCGAAGAGAGAAAGGTTGCTTTAGAAAAAGTATTACCGCTTCACCGTGAAAACTTTGAAGAAATCTTCCGTGAGACAAAAGAATTACCTGTTACAATTCGTTACTTAGATCCACCTTTACATGAATTCTTACCTAAGACTCTTGAAACACAAAAAGAAATCGCTGATGATTTAGGAGTTTCAGTGCAAGACATTCAAGATAAAGTATCTACACTTCATGAACAAAATCCAATGATGGGTCACCGTGGATGCCGTTTGGATATCTCTTATCCAGAAATCGCTGTTATGCAGACTGAAGCTATCATCCAAGCTGCCATCAATGTTAAGAAAGAATGTGGATATGATGTTCATGTTGAGTTGATGGTACCGCTTGTAAATATTAAGAAAGAATTCGAGTTCATCTATGACATCATGAAAGAAACGGCTGAAAAGAGAATTGCTGAAGAAGGCGTTAGTGTAAGCTATAAGATCGGTACATGTATGGAAACTCCTCGTTCTTGCTTAATTGCAGATGATATTGCTGAGAAATCAACATTCTTCTCGTTCGGAACTAATGACTTAACTCAATTGAGTTTCGGTTTCTCTAGAGATGATGCTGGTAAATTCTTGCAATATTACTATGATCGTCAAATTCTTGAATACGATCCATTCCAAAGAATGGATATCGAAGGTGTTGGTGAATTAGTTGAAATCGGTATCCAACGCGGTCGTTCTGTAAGACCTGATTTGAAGGTTGGTATCTGTGGAGAACATTCAGCTGATCCTACTACTATCAATTTCTTAGATAAAGTTGGATTCAACTATGTATCTTGTTCACCATATCTAGTACCTATCGCTCGTCTTGCTGCCGCACAAGCCAGCATCATCAACGATAGCGAAAAATAAATAAATTACAAAACACATAAAAAGGGCGTGAAAACGCTCTTTTTATGTGTTTATGTTGTTAATTTTATAACTTATTAAAAACCACTTTAAAACGCTTTTACAAAAGAGTATAATACTTCTTAAATTAAATTTAAGGGAGGGCAAGTTATGACAAAAAGACAGATCGAAAAAACTATTGCCTATTCTTTATTGGTGCTAGCTATTGCCTTGGCTTTTTACTTATCCAAGACATCGGCGAGATTGTGCATAAATTTAATAATTGGATTATTTTTTGGCATGATTATGTCAAGAACTGAATTCAGTTTTACAGGTAATTTACGCTCACCAATCATGGATAAGGATTATTCTTTTACTAAATTATTCTTCATCATGACGGTTATTACCTGTATAGGTATCAATTTAATTATTATTTTAGGACTATACAATGGAACTTTTGATTATGAGGCTTTCTTGGCAAGACCGACAAGAGTTTCTGTTTATTTCTTATTCGCAGCTATTATCTTTGGTTTTGGTATCTGCTTACTTGGCTCTGCCGGTTCTGGCATTATTAGAAAAGTAGTCAATGGGAAATTCGATTTTATTGTTGCGGCTGTATTTTATTTTATTGGCTCAGTATTAGGTGTTGTGGTACGAGATCACGCTATTACAATCTTTAAAGAGCGCAGCTTATATATGCCAGAGATGTTTGGCTGGCCAATCGCTATAACAATTCAAGGAATTTTAATCGTAATAAGTTATTTCATTATCAAAATAAAGAGCAGTAAGGTGGAAAAGAATGAAAAAGAAAGTTAAAAAGACCTTAAAAGTATTGTTTGTCTTTGATGTGACGCCATTTGTGGGCATTATGTTCATTGCCTTTCTAGCTATTTTGTACTTCTATGTCAATGAAGCCTTGATTGCGACTGCTATGCCTTTAAGTATATTTGGATATAAAGGTTTAAATGCTTTAGGGATTGATATTATCTCGATATTGAATAATCCTGAATTGACAGCTTCGATCCAAAGAAGTATCTTGGAGAGTCCAACACTTGTATTGATTGTTGGATATGCTCTTGGAGCAGTTATTACAGTCTTGTTTCAGGGGCAATATAAGATTGAAGGCCCAAAAGGTTTCAAGAATACTTTAATGTATGTCATTGGTGGTTTAGCTGTTGGATTCGGTGTGCAAGGTATTTATGGAGCAAATATTGGCGAAGTATATGGAGCCATTTCAATGATGTCTTTATCGGGATGGATTATTATTCCATTTATTTGCATTGGAATTGCTCTAGCACGTCCAATTTATTACAAATTAAGTGCCAAAAGCGAAAAAAAGTAAAATAATTTATCTTAGTTTAGCCCCTTATATAAGGGGTTTTCTTTATTTATCACATAATTTAACACAATTTAGTGTATTTTTTAACAATTATATGTTAGAATGAAGGTACATTATGTGAATGAAGGAGGAATATTTCATGCTTGATGTCGTTGCAAAAGGCTTGCCTGAAATGGGTATCCTAACTTGGGTACTTGCAATTCTGCCTATCGTTGTAATCCTAGTATTGATGCTAGCACTTAAATTAAGTGGAGCTAAATCAGGTATCATCGGTTGGGTAATAGCCTGCGTAATCGCTTATTTTGTCTTCAAAGCAGGTCCTGAAGTACTAGTTGCTGGTACAGTTAAGGGATTCTGGTCTACATTATTCGTATTGTATATCATTTGGTCTTCAATGTTCTTGTACAATCTAGTTAATGAAACAGGAAGTTTCAAAACTATCGCTGACAAGTTCACTGAAATGACAAATGGTAACCGTATTCTTCAAATCTTGATTTTAGGTTGGGCTTTCCCTACATTCATTCAAGGTGTTTGTGGTTTCGGTGTTCCAGTAGCTGTTGCTACTCCACTATTAATCGGTCTAGGTTTTGACCCATTATTATCAGTAGTTACTGCATTATTAGGTCACTCTTGGGGTATTGCGTTTGGTTCTTTAGGTTCAATGTACTCTACATTGATGAAGAACATTCCTAACCAAGAATGGGCTGTTGCTAATGAAGGAACTATCGCTCTTTGGGGTGCTATCCTAGTTGCATTAGGTGGTTTACTAGTTGGTTTCTGTATCTTACATAACTATGGTACTAAAGGTATCAATAACGTTGGACAAGCATTTGCTCAAGGTTTCATCGCTGTTGCATTCTTATCAGTTGTTATGGGTGCTACATTAGTCGGCGTAAGCTTCGTTGCTCCTTACTTAGCATGTTTCATCGCTGGTGCTGTTGGTCTAATTCTTGGTGTAGTTGTACTTCCAATTCTTCCAATGTACAAACCAGCTGCTGATGCTAAACAAGAATCTACAACTTCTTGGGGCGATTTCTTAAAAGCATTCTCTGCTTACTTAATCCTTCTAGTTGTTGTATTCGTTATCTACTTAGTAGGTCCAATCAAATCAACTCTTGATACTGTTAAGATTGGTTTACCATTTGCTGAAACAGTTACTGGTTGGGGTTATACTAGAGCTGCTGTTGCAAAATATTCTTCAATTGCAATCTTCACTGCTCCTGGTACATTAATTTTCTTATCTGCTGCTTTAGCTGGTTTATTCTACAAATCTCAAGGTATGCTTCCTACAGGTGCTGTAAAAGAAGCTTGGGGTAAGACAATTAAACAATCTATCGGTTCTACAACTACAATCATCCCATTAACAATGATGGCTGTATTATTAACTGAAACTGGTATGACTGAATACATCGCTTACGGTATTGCTATGGTTGCTGGTGGATTCTATCCAATCTTGGCTCCATTCGTAGCTATCCTAGGTGGTTTCGTAACTTCATCTGGTACATCTTCTAACTTACTATTCACAGGTTTACAATACAGTGTTGCTGATGCATTAGGAATTTCTGCTCCAATCATCTTAGGTGAACAATCAGCTGCTGCTGCATTATCTAACTCATTCTCTCCAGGAAACGCTGCTCTTGGTACAGGTGTATCTGGACAGGCTGGTAAAGAAGGAGAAATCCTTGCAAGAACTGGTATGTACAATGCTATCCAGGGTTTAGTAATTGGTCTAGTATCATACTTACTAATTTCTATGGGTCTTGGTTTATAGGAGGTAACTAAATGCCAAAAGCTGTAAAAATGAAACTGCTTTCTGTATTAGTGATCACAATTTGTGTTGTTATTCTATATCTTTCATTAAATCAAACTGCAACTTTCCAATGGGCTGCTTTAGCAATCTGTGCTGTTGGTTGTGGATTTGCTTACATGAACTGCTAATCAGAAACAAATTAGTTTATAATTTAAAGACTGCCTAAATGGCAGTCTTTTTATGCTATGATATAAATATGAAAAAAATAGCAGCATTTTTTGATATAGATGGAACTCTGTATCGCGATAGTTTACTGACTGAAGTATTTAAGAAATTTATTACTCATGAATTAGTTGAACCTGAAAAATGGTATAACGAGGTAAAACCGGCTTTTACTAAATATGATCGAAGACAAGGTGATTATGATGACTATTTAATTAAAATGGTAGATATATATAAAGATGCGCTTGTCGGAATGTCAAGTGAACATATTTTGCATATAGCCAAGACCGTTATTAGTCAAAAAGGCGATCGAGTATATCGTTTTACAAGAGATGAGATCACAAGACACAAAAAAGAAGGACATTTGATTTTTGCGGTTTCGGGTTCACCAATCGAACTTGTAAAGATTATGGCAGAGAAATATGGGTTCACTGATTATCGAGGAACAATTTATGTTACCGATAAAGATAACATATATACCGGAGAGGTAGTTCCAATGTGGGATCATAACAGTAAAGCTAAAGCATTAAATGAATTGTCTGAATTATATGATATTGATTTAAGCGAGAGTTATGCATATGGAGATACTACCGGTGATATATCAATGTTTGAGATGGTTGGTAATCCATATGCGATGAATCCAACTAAAGAACTAATTGATCAAATCAATGAAAGAGATGATTTAACTTCAAAGGTTAATATTGTTGTTGAGAGAAAAAATGTGATATATCATCTTAAAAATGATGAAATTGTGACTTTATAAAGTCACTTTTTTATTATTATTTGAAAGGGCTTTCTCAACACTTAAAAAATGTGTATAATAAAGACATAAGGAAGTAAAGCAGGGGAAATTATAATATGAAACAAAGAAAAATGGTAGCTATGATTCTTGCTGGTGGTCGTGGCTCTCGGCTTTTTGATTTGACAAAAAAAGTTGCTAAACCAGCAGTTCATTTTGGTGGCAAATATCGTATTATCGACTTTGTTCTATCAAACTGTGCTAATTCGTATGTTTCAACGGTTGGTGTATTAGTGCAATATGAATCGGTATTATTGAATTCATATGTTGCTAGAGATCACCTTTGGGGATTAGACATTGCAGGCGGTGGAGTTTATGTTCTTCCGCCAAGAGAAAAGGATGATACCGGTTTTGGTTTGTATCAAGGAACTGCTGATGCTATATCACAAAACCTAGATTTCTTAGATCAGGAAGATGCTGATTATGTTTTGATTTTGTCTGGTGACCATATCTATAAGATGGATTATGAGAAGATGTTGAAAGAACATATTGATTCTCAAGCTGAAGCGACTATTGCTGTTATTCAAGTTCCAATGAAAGAAGCTAGCCGTTTTGGAATTATGAATTGTGATGAGAATGACAATATTATTGAATTTGAAGAAAAACCACAAAATCCTAAGTCGGATTTGGCTAGTATGGGCATTTATATTTTCAATTATAAAACGCTTAGAAAGTACTTGGTTGAGGATGAAAAGAATGATAATTCAAGTCATGACTTTGGTAAAGATATCATACCTGCATATCTGAAAAATGGTTTAAAACTAAAAGCATATCGTTTTAAAGGCTATTGGAAGGATGTCGGAACTGTTGATAGTCTTTGGGAAGCTAACATGGACTTGTTGGATAATACTTCTCAGTTAGATTTATTTGATCCTAGTTGGAAAATATATACAGATGATGCTAATACATGTCCGCAGTTTATTGGTGAGAATGCCAAGATTAATAATTCATACATCACTCAAGGTTGCGTTGTTGATGGCGAAGTAACACATTCGGTATTGTTTACGGATTCTGAAGTAAAAAGTGATGCAAAAGTAACTGATTCAGTAATTATGAATGGAGCAGTTGTTGGCAAAGGTGCAAAAGTTACAAGATGCATTGTCATGGATGGTATTAAGATACCAGATGGTTTAACTATTGGTAGTGCGGATTCTAAAAATATTCTATTAGTTACTAAATCGGTAGTTAGTAAGGCAGGTGAAAGATAATGTCAAAGGTATTAGGGATATTGAACTTTGAATCTAGTGAGGCTACGGTTGGTGGTTTGAGTGATTTCAGAACCATTAGTGCTGTAAGCTTCTTGGGTCGTTATCGTATTATGGATTTCATGATGTCTAATTTTACTAACTCTAAAATTGACGATATTCAAATCCATATTAAAAATTTCCCTCGTTCAGTTATTGAACATGTTCAACATACAAATTACAATATTAATTCTAAACGTGGTCGTATTCATATTTTGCATGGTGAAAAACCAGTAGTCAGTGATTTCTACAACAATGATGTTTCTTCGTTTGCTGCTAATATGCAGTATATTGAAGATAATTCTGCTTCATATGTTATTGTTGCACCATCACATTTTATCTATAAACAGGATTTTAGCGAGATGCTGGAATACCATATTGCCAACAATAATGACATTACTGTTTTATATCAAAGTTGCAATAACGCTAAAGAAAACTTTATTATGTGCGATACAATCAACTTTGATTCTGATAAGCGCGTGACTGCTTTTCATAAAAACTTAGGTAAGTACAAAAACAAAGATATATCCTTAGAGTGTTATTGCATGTCTAAGAGTTTATTTATCGAATTAGTGGAAAAGGCTACTGTTACTTCTAGTTTATTCTGGTTTAAAAATATTATTTCCGATTGTGTCGGTGAGTTAAAAGTGCAAGGTTTTCAACATCACGGTTATGCAGCTTGTATTAATTCATTAAAGGCTTATTATGACACAAGTATGCAAGTACACAATCGCAAAGAATTGCATGAAATGATTTCTGATGAATGGCCAATTTACACAATGACTAATGATTCTTGTCCGACTTTATATCGTGAAGAAGGCACAGCTATCAATTCAATAATTGGCAATGGTTGCGAAATCGAAGGCACAGTAATAAATAGTGTAATTGGTCGAGGAGTTATTATTAAAAAAGGATCGGTTATTAAAGATTCGGTTATTTTGCCAGGCGCTTTTATTAATAAAGATGTGTATATTGAAAATACAGTTGTCGATAGATATGCCGTCGTTACCCATGTCAAAAAGATTGCTGGAACTAAAGAAAATCCTGCTTATGTAAAAAGAAGGGATAGAATCTAATGAGTACGAAATTGTTATTTGTCAGCTTTGAATCATTGCCGTTTGTGAAGACAGGAGGATTAGCTGATGTGGTGTATGCTTTGCCTAAAGCCATCGATAAGCGCAAATATGAAATTCGTGTAGTAATGCCTCTTTTAAAAGTTATAAAAGAACATTATTATGAGGGTTTAACATACTTGGACCATATCTATATCCATAGTGGTGTTATTAATGAAGAGGCTAATGTCTATTCATATACTAACGAAGGAATTGAATATTTGTTCATTGAAAATGATACTTTCTTTAATCGTGACGGTGTATATGGCTATGATGATGACGCTGCCAGATTTTCATTTTTCAATGTTGCTGTCTTAGAGATGATGATTAAGCTAGATTATTATCCTGATATTTGTCATGAACATGATTATCATACAGGCATTTTACCTGCTTTATGCAAGTTGAGATATAATGCGATTGAGAGTATTAGAAGAATTAAGCATATCTATACTATTCATAATTTAGCTTATCAAGGTATGTATGATAAGAAAGTATTGTTTGATTATTTAGCTTTTGATTATCGTTACTACGAAGATGGTTCATTACGTTTTAATGATTGTTGCAACTTCATGAAGATTGCTATATGTTTTGCTGATATTGTTACTACAGTTTCTAAAACTTATGCCAATGAAATCCAAACATCTGAATACGGTGAAAATTTAGATGTCATTCTTCAATATCGTCGTGAAGATTTATATGGTATCGTTAATGGTATTGATACAGGTTTGTTTGATCCATCTAAAGATGCAATACATAAAAACTATACAGTTAAAACAGTGTTAGATAGAAAAATTGAAAACAAACGTTCTCTGCAATATGAATTAGGTCTAGAAGATAACAAAGATGCCTTTTTAGTGGGGATGATTTCTCGTTTGACATGGCAAAAAGGTTTAGATTTATTTGTTAATGCTTTACCTAGGAACCTACATCGTGATGTACAGGTGGCAATTCTTGGCACAGGTGAATCTAAGTATGAATATGCATTAAAGATGATGGAAGAAAGATACAAGCATAAGGCGGTATATTACTGTGGCTATAATGAACCTTTAGCTCATCGTATGTATGCAGGTTTAGACATGCTTATAATGCCTTCACTGTTTGAACCATGTGGAATTTCTCAACTTATTGCCATGCGCTATGGCACAATTCCATTAGTGAGAGAAACAGGTGGTTTAAAAGATACCGTTGAACCGCTTAATGAGTATGAAAAATGTGGTAGAGGATTTAGCTTCGGACCGTTTGATCAATATGCTTTCGATCATGTTTTTGACTATGCATATGACCAGTTCCATTATCATAAGGATAATTGGAATATGTTGATTCAAAATGCAATGAATTATGATGTTAGCTTTAAGGCTTCGGCTAAAGAATATGAAAATATTTATCAAAAAGTTTTAAATAAGTAATATGAAAAATAAATACGACGCGTTCTTTAATGGTGAAGAATTAGAGGCCTATAAATTATTTGGCGCTCATAAGCTAAAAAATGGCGTGGAGTTCACTTTGTGGGCTCCACATGCCTATAAGGTAGAAGTTATTTCCTCTTTTGATGGTTGGAAAAAAAATCATCCAATGTCAAAAGTGGATTTTCGTGGTGTATGGTCTTTATTTGTTGAAGATATAGAACTCATTCACAGCTATCGTTATCGTATTTACAAAGATGAGAAGATTTATCATGATAAGATTGATCCATATGCTTTTTATAGTGAAAGAAGACCTCAAACAGCTTCTTGTATGTATGATCTTGACTATTATAAATTTGATGACTATTACTATATGAATGATAGGCGTTTAACTTATAAGGAACCAGTCAATATTTATGAAGTTCATTTGAATGGCTTTAAAAAAGGTAAAAAAGAGTTATACAGCTATAAAGAAGCAAAAGAAGAACTGATACCTTATCTGGTTGAAAATGGTTTTACTCATGTTGAACTATTGCCACTTTTTGAACATCCTTTCGATGGTTCTTGGGGATATCAGGCTACAGGTTTTTATAGTGTTACTTCTCGCTATGGTACGCCATATGATTTAATGGATTTTATTAATGTCTGCCATCAACAAAACATTGGAGTGATATTAGATGTTGTTTATGCGCACTTTGTAAAGGACGATTTTGGTTTAATTAATTATGATCATTATCCGTTATATGAGTATGATGAGCAGCATCTAATGAAAAGTGAGTGGGATAGCTATTATTTTAATTTAAATAGTAAACCGGTTATTTCTTTTTTGATGTCCAGTGCTAATTTCTTTTTAAAGGAATATCATATTGATGGATTACGTTTTGATGCAATAAGCCATTTTATTTATCACCAAGGAAATAAAGAAAAAGGTGAAAACCTTGAAGGACAGGCTTTTATTAAACGCATAAACTTTATGCTTAAACAAATTCATCCAAGTTGTATGTTAATTGCTGAAGATTCAAGTGATTTTTCAGGTGTGACTAAGGCTGTGCCATATGGCGGATTAGGTTTTGATTATAAGTGGGATTTAGGCTGGATGAACGATACTTTGAAATACTATAAGATGGATCATGAGTATCGAAAATATCATCATAATATCATAACTTTCTCAATGGCCTATTTTTATTCTGAAAGATTCTTACTTCCATTTTCTCATGATGAAGTTGTTCATTCAAAAGGAACAATTATTGACAAAATGTTTGGCACATACGAAGAAAAGTTTAGATTATGTCGTAATTTATTCGTGTATATGTTTACTCATCCGGGAAAGAAACTAAATTTCATGGGTAACGAAATTGCGATGTTTAGAGAGTTTGATGAAAAAAAAGAGATGGATTGGTTCATGCTTAAATATCCGTTACATGATTCTTTTTCTAGATTCTTTAAAGATTTGTGCTTAATTTATAAAAACCGCGAGGCATTTTATAAGTATGATTATGATTTAGAATATTTTAAATGGATAGATGCTGATAATAATGCACAGAGTATTTATTCTTATTATCGCATCGATGATAAGATGTGTTATGTCGTGGTATTGAATATGATGCCAATTTCCTACGAAGATTATTTGATTGGGGTACCATATAGTGGCAAATACACCGAAATAATGAATAGTGAAAAGGACATATACAGTGGTTGCAATATGTGCAATTTTGAACCGGTAAAAGCAGTTAAAAAACCTAGACATAATCAGCCATATCAGATCAAAATCAGAATTGCGCCGTTTTCAGCTATTATCTTTGAGGCAAAGATCAGAAAACCGCGTCAAAGTGTGAAGAAAAAAGATTGATTTTGACCATATAATTTGGTATTATTTATAAGCATTACTAGGGAGGTTATATCAATGAGAGAAGATATTACATTCAAATGTTCAGAATGTGGTGAAGAAAATTACATTGGCACTAGAAACAAGAAAAAACATCCAGAAAAAATGGAAATTAAGAAATATTGCCCAAGATGTAACAAAAAAACTGTTCACAAGGAGAAGAAATAAGCCGATCAGGCTTATTTTTATATATTATGATAATCAAAAGAATAGTAACTGGACCTCTAGCGACTAATACATATTTTTTGGAAATTGATTCAAATGTCATATTGATCGATCCGTCATCGAAGGCTGAAAAAATGATTGCATCATTAGATGGTAAAAAATTATTAGCAGTATTATTGACGCATGGTCATTTTGATCATATAAAAGCCGTTGATGGATTATATAAACAATATCATATGCCAATTTATTTACATCGAGATGATGTGAGTTTGGCCAGTGATGAAAAGTATTATCAAAAAGCTTTAAACTTGTTTGGTTTTTCTAGCATCATTAAAAGTCCTATTACACATATAGAGGAAGGAATGCACAATATTGGTCCATTCAATTTTGAAGTTTACTATACAAAAGGACATACGATGGGTAGTGTATTATATCGTTTTGGCAATGATTTGTTTACTGGGGATACATTGTTTAAAGAAAGTGTTGGCAGAACCGATTTGGATGGTGGCAGTAGTGTTTATTTAAAAGAAAGTTTAAGAATGATTAGAACTTTTGATGAAAATCTGATAGTTCACCCAGGACACGATGAAGAAACGACTATGGCACATGAATTAAAAAATAATATCTTTTTAAGACCCTAGGGTCTTTTTTTTGTAGGATTTTACAATTTTATATTAAACAATATAGCGAAGGAGGAAAAGTGGACAAACGATTAAGTTCTTTACTTCGCTTAGCAATAGAAAAAGAAGCGACGGATATTCATTTCACAAAAAGACATTACGATATTAGGATTGAAATGCGAATTCAGGATAGGATGTATGAAGTCAAAAGCAAAAGTAGTGATATTCGCTTATTGGCTTATTTACAATATTTATCAGGGCTGGATGTCGGCAACATCTTAAAACCGCAAACAGGGCAATTTGAATACGAGGTGGATGGCAGTTTATTGTCTTTGAGATATGCGGTAATTGCTAATATTAATGTCACTAATGGAGTTCTTAGAATATTGAATAAGGAGATTAAAATAGATCCCACTAAGTTATCAACGATTTCTTGGCAAAACAAGTGTTTAAGTGAAATGGTTAATAAAGACAGTGGATTGATTCTTTTTGCAGGTGCTACGGGAAGTGGCAAAACAACCACTTTATATAGCTTGTTGAAAAGTGTTAAGCATAAGAAGATATATACCCTTGAAGATCCGATTGAGGTGTACAATGAAGAATTTGTTCAAATACAAATTAATGAAGCTATAGGTTTTGATTATGGTGAAGGAATCAAACAAATTCTTCGACACGATCCCGATATCATCATGATAGGCGAGATAAGAGATGAGGTTGCTGCTAAAATGGCAATTCGAGCTGCTAACACTGGACATTTAGTTTTAAGTAGTATTCATGCGACTAGTGCTAGTGGTTCTTTATCACGAATGATGGAGTTAGGGGTCTCTATTGAGCAGTTGAAAGATGTTTTGATACTTTTGAGTTTTCAAAAAATGCTATATACCAAAAAAGAAAAAAGAATTGTCTTATATGAAATGATGGATAAGAGTGAATTAGATAATTATTTTAAAAACCATCATTATTCAGTTAATTATTTGGATATATCTACACAGCTTCGATACTTAGTCGAAAAAGGTATCATAGATGAAGAAGAACTTGAAAAAAGAACAGATTTTACTTGATGATTGGCAAGCTATTCTCACGCTTTTAAAAACAGGTCTCCCCCTTCAAGAATGCTTGAACCTGATCCAAAATAAGCGAAATAGAAAAATTTTCACGAAAATCAAAAGAGATCTCAATCATGGTTTAGATGCATCTAAATGTATAGAACCGTATATATGTAAAGAATTAAAAGTTCCATTTTCCTCCTTCATAAAACTATTATCGCTAGAAAAGTCATTATCTCTTTCTTTTGATATTCATAATTACGAAGCAGCGAATAAAAATGAAATCATTAAAAATTTAGCATATCCTTTTATGATGTTTATCTTTTCATTAACTAGTTTATATATCTTTGAAATATATGGGTTAGACAGTATTTTTAATGTCTTAAGATCGTTTAAGATCAATGTCGACGCTTTTGAAATCATTAGAGTAATTTTAAAGATAGTAATGAATATCATATATATTGCATTGTTTGTGTCAATGATATTATTTTTGATTGTTAGAAATAAGAAGAGAATCGTGATATTTTATATCCTTATGGTTAGGTATATGCCTAACAGTGTTATACAGATATTTTATAGTCAAGAATTTATGTCTTTGTTTAGTCTGTGCTATAAAATGGGATATAAGACTAAAGAGAGTATCGATATTTTAAAGAGTTTAAAGGATAGGCCGATAATTTCATTTATTGCCTATCATGTTGATGAGTCGTTTTTACGAGGTTCAAATATCAATGAGGCTTTAACCAACAAATATCTCGATAATAGGATATCTTCTTTTATTAAAATAGCGATGATATCTAATGATTTTGATAAGATAATCGATAATTATGTTGAAGTATCAAAACTGGAATTAAATAAAAAAATCAGACGTTATACTAGAATGATACAAATTAGTATATATCTTTTTATTGGGATATTAGTGATATTTATCTACCAGGTATTATTCTTACCTTTGCAGGCGATTGGACAATTTTAGGAGGTGAAATATGAAAAGAAAGAAAGCTTTTACGCTTTTAGAAATGATAGTTGTGGTAATGATTATTTCAGTGTTATTTTTGTTGACTATCCCTAATATCAGCAAGATGATGAATTCGGTTGATGAGAAGGCTTGCGATGCTTTGACAAAGGTGATTGATACGGCGATTGTACAATTTAAATTGGATTACGATACAATGCCTAATTCTATTCAAGATTTGGTGAACGGAGGTTATATTTCTGATAGACAAACTACTTGTAGTAATGGCAAGGCGATTAGAATAGTAGATGGCCATGCGATCAAAGACTAGGAAGGCATTTACAATGGTAGAAATGCTGATGGTGGTTTTGATGTTGTCGATTTTTTCTAGCGTTTTCTATCTATCGTATCCAAATAACGATTATGAGCATTATTATTTTATGGATGATTACCTGGTCACACAAAGCGAGGCGATGGCAGATAATAGAGATTATCTTTTTGAAAATAATTACAATTACAAAGGATCTTTTCCAATCAGATTTACTAAAAATGGCAGAGTGAATAATGCGCAGAGTTTAATGTTTGAAAGAGCGAAAGTGATAATTCGCTTAGGGAATGGGAATCTAAAATATGAATAGAAAGGCTTTTATTCTATGGGACAGCTTGTTTATTCCTGTTTTGACAATTTTTATTGTATCGATGTGCTTATCGTTGTTTAATGCTCTAAAAAATTACAATGAAGGATATGACGAATATTTGAGAAAGTCTAATGAGAAATTTGAAGCATTGTTTCAAGGAATACAATCATGCGAAAAAAAGGATATACCTTGAAAGAAATGGTTCTAGCCATTAATATTTGTCTTATTATGCTTCCTATCTTGCTCATATCAATGATTAAGTTAAATGATTTAAAATATTATTATGATGATATTTCAGGTAATATTTCTATTATGCAATTAAGAAAGATATTGTTAATATCTTATGATATTGAAGTTTCAAATGATAATCTACATTTTTCTTATCAAAATAAAGAATGTGATTTATATCTGACGAATAATCATTTAATTATGTCGCCTGGTACTCAAGTGATATATGAAAATATTGATGATGTGAGGTTTTATATTAATAACAGTTCGATTTATTTAGAAATAGAAAGAGATAATAAATATGAAACATTTTGTTTGGCGAAAACGGAAAGCTTTTCTATCGATGCCTTTTCTAGTTGCAATGATGGCGATGATAAGCTTTATGACGATGTATCTGAATCATATTAGCTCTTTAGATATTGTATTGACTAATCTTTTAAGAAAAGAAGAAGTGTTTATTCTTGAAAGTAAACTTATTTTAAACGTAAAATGCGAACTTTTAAATAGTCGAGATGAGTTTAAATCTTTTTATCTTGATGGTGAATTGGTCGATGTGTCTATAATAAATGGCGGTTATCGGCTAATTTGGGGCGAAATAATCGTTGATATTAGCGTAAATGAAAATAAAATATATGATTATGAACTCATTGCCTTTGACAAATAAGTTATTTACAGTAAAATTATAAGGTGTATAAAGGGGTGAAAAAATGATTATTGTAAATGATTTAAAACCAGGAACAACATTTCAAAATGATGGCAATATTTATGTAGTATTGGATGTTGACCGCAACAAGACTGCAATGCGCCAAATGATTGTCAAAGTAAAAGTTAAAAATCTTAGAACTGGCGTAATTAATGAAATTTCATTTACTGGCGGTGACAAGGTTGAACAAGCTATGATCGAAAAGAAGAAAATGCAATACCTATATGATAGTGGTGATGCATTGGTATTTATGGATAATACAACATATGATCAAGTTGAAATCCAAAAAGATCATTTAACTTGGGAAATGAACTTTTTAACACCAAACCTAGAAGTAGATATTTCTATGTATGAAAATGAAATTTTAGGTATTATCTTACCTGATAAGGTTGAACTTGAATTAGTTGAATGTGAACCTGCTGTTAAGGGTGATACCGCAACTAATGCGCAAAAGAATGCAAAGTGCGAAACTGGTTTAGAAATTCGTGTCCCATTATTTATCGAGCAAGGTGAAAAAGTTCTTGTTTCGACAATTGATGGAAAATATTCTAGTCGTGCATAAATAGCTTAAGGAAATGTTTAACATTTCCTTTTATTTTTTTCGTTAAAAGTGTTTAAAAGCCCCTATTTAAGCGCATTTTCGGCTTGAAGTGTTTATTTTTTAAAATAGGTTTGTTATAATGAATTATACGGAGGTTTTCTTATGGAAAGACAAACAAGAACGAAGAAATATTCTGATTTAAGAAATCAATTAGAGAATAATAATGAGACTGAAGGGAAGACAGAAGGTCTATCAGCATATCAAGATAAATTAAATAGCGTTGAAGAAACATTAAACAATCAAAATACTTCTCAAGTAGTTGAAGAACCTACTGTTGAAGATGCAGTTCAAGACGAAGAAGTGATTGCAGAAGCAACAGAAGAAGCTTTAAAACCTGCTGAAGAAGAAATTAAATCTGAAGAGCATTCAAAAGTCAATGGTGTTGAAATGGAAGAAACAGTTGAAGAAACTGAAATACCTGAAGAAGCGTTAACTGAAGATAATAATGTTGCTGAAGCAGTAGAAGATACACCTGTTGAGGAACATGAAGAAATTGTTGAGACTGAAAAAGTGGAAACACCAGAAGAAGCTACTACTAATGATAATGAATCAGCATTAGAAGAAATGGCTAGTGAAATCTTGAAGGAAGAAAATTCTACCAAAGAACCTGCTGTTGAGGAAGTTGAAGAGTCTGTTGAAGAACAGATAAATCAAACAGTAGTTGAAGAGCCTATAGTTGAAACTATTATCGACAGCGCAGAAGAAGAAGCTAAAGAATCTCAAGAAGAAATCATCACTACTACTGATGATTATTTAGAAAAGACATTAGAAGAAGTAAATCAATATAATAAAGCACAAGGTTTATTAACTGCCGATGATGTTCCTGATCGCATCCTGGGTGAAGTTAGGGGAATTGCTATAACTGAAACTGGTGAAGAAGCACAAGAAGAATTAAATAATACCGTTACTTTGGAGATAAAGAACATCCTAGCGGCCATGGAAGAAGATTCAAATTCTGAAAATACCGAAGATTTTCAAGAAGTAAATCCAGAAGAAGTTATAAAAGAAGTTGCTGGTGTTGAGGTTAGTGAAGAACCAGCTAAAGAAGACAATACTGATTTAAATAAATTACTTGAAACAATGGGTATTTCTAAAGAAGCCGCTGAAATGTTGAAACCATATCTAAAAGATAGTGATGCCCCTGAAGAAGTTAAGGAAGTTCATGAAGTTAAAGCTCAAGTGTTAGAAACTCCAGAAGCAACTTCTAATGATGATGAAGTTTTGGAAGTTATCAAAATTGAAGAAGAAATTGAAAAGACAAAAGTAAATGTTTTGAATGCGGCTGCTGAAGTAAGCCATAATGAAGAAAATCTTTTGAATGATACTATTCCATTTGAAATTAAGACAGAAAACAGTGAAGATAAAAAAGAAGAAGTGTTAGACGAGGAAAATGCAATGCCAAATAAGATTCTTAATATCATCTTGATTGTCTTGATTGTTATCTTGCTTGCGGTTTTAGGTGTAATTATTTATTGGATTCTATTGGCACAAGGCATTCTATAATGAGAATTAATATTGCAATTGACGGTCCTAGTGCCGCTGGTAAAAGCAGTGTTGCCGATATTTTGTCAAACAGGTTATCATATGTCCATTTGGACACTGGTGCAATGTATAGAAGCATTGCATATGGTGCTTTGAACAAAGGGATTGCACTAGATGACGAAGATGAAATCGAAAAGATGATTGAATCAATTCATCTGCAGATGACCGATGATGGTAAAATTTATCTTGATGGTGAAGAAATAAGCAATAAAATTCGCACCAACGAAATATCAATGGCAGCATCTGATGTTTCTAAACTATCTAAGGTCCGTAGTGCCCTTGTTAAGATGCAACAAAATATCGCTAGTTCAAAAGGTTACATTCTGGATGGTAGAGATATCGGCACTGTCGTGCTTAAAGATGCTGAGGTTAAAATATTTTTAGTGGCTAGTTCTCGACAAAGGGCAATGCGTCGCTATCTTCAAGATAAACAAAGAGGTATTGATGCTGATTTTGATATGATTCTAGAAGATATAGAAAAAAGAGATTATCAAGATATGCATCGAGACAATTCACCTTTAAGAAAAGCTGATGATGCAATTGAATTAGATACATCTGATATGTCTATTGATGAAGTAGTAGACAGAATAATGGAAATCGTAAATTTAAAACTAAAATAAAGGAGAATTTTCGATGATTGATGGAATTGTAGCAATCGTTGGTAGACCAAACGTTGGGAAATCAACGATTTTTAATCGTATACTGGAAGAACGTGTTTCGATTGTCGAAGATGTTCCAGGTGTTACAAGAGATAGAATTTATGGCGAAGCTAACTGGCTTTCTAAAAACATTCGTTTTATTGACACTGGGGGTATTCAAATTGCTGATGTTCAATTTCAAAAAGAAATAAAGGCACAAGTCGATATCGCCATAAAGGAAGCTGATGTTATTGTGTTTATCGCTAATGGTCAAGAAGGGTTGACTAATGATGATGAATACATCGCCAAATTATTGAGAAAAAGTCAAAAACCTATTGTATTAGGGGTTAATAAAATAGATGATTTCGATAAGATTAATAATATTTATGAGTTTTATTCTCTAGGCTTAGGTGATCCGATTGCTGTATCGGGTTCACATGGTATCGGTATTGGCGATATATTGGATAAATGTGTTGAACTATTTCCGGAGAAACAAACAGACGAATACGAAGGAATGGTTAAATTTGCGATTATTGGTCGGCCAAATGTTGGCAAGAGCAGTTTAACTAATGCTTTTTTAAATGAAGATAGAGTTATTGTTTCTGATATAGAAGGCACAACCAGAGATGCTGTTGATACAGTATTTACATACAATGATAAAAATTATGTAGTAATTGATACGGCTGGTATTAGAAAAAGTGGTAAGATATATGAAAATATTGAAAAGTATTCAGTATTGAGAGCTAAAGCAGCTATAGATAGAGCTGATGTCGTATTAATTGTCATTGATGGCGAAAAAGGCATTATCGACCAAGATAAACATGTAGCTGGTTTGGCGCATGAAGGTCTAAAGGGTGTAATCATCGTTTACAATAAATGGGATTTGGTTGATAAGAATGAGAAAACGATGATAGAGATCGAAAAGAAGATTCGCCAAGAGTTTGCATATTTAAGCTATGCACCTATTGCTTTTGTATCGGCTATCAATAAAAAACGTGTTCATACTCTATTCCCTTTGATTGATATGGTTTATGAGAATATTAATCTACGCATTAAAACTAATGTATTAAATGAAGTAATATTTGATGCGCAAATGACTAATCCGCCAAAAACCCACAATGGTAAACGTTTAAAAATATACTATGCTTCACAGGTGCAAGTTGCTCCTTGTGTAATTGTCTTATTTGTAAATGATCCAGAATTAATGCACTTCTCATATTCAAGATATATCGAGAATAAGCTAAGAGAAGCCTTTGGATTTGAAGGAGTTCCTATTCGTATTTTAGCTAGAAGGAGAGATGGAAAATGAAAGTAAGAATAATTGGCACAGGTAGTTGGGCTACGGCTTTAGCTCAAGTTTTAACTGATAATAATCAAGATGTGATGATGTATGGTGTTTCAAAAGAGGAAATAAACGACATCAATATTAATCATCGCAACGATAAATATTTTAATGTCGATTTACCGATTTCTTTGCAAGCTACATCTGATATTAATATGGTGAATGAAGCTGATATTATTTTATTAGCGACGCCAGTTAAAGCTTTAGAAAGCGTGATGGAACAAATAAGAGAAGTTTTAGACCATCCTGTATATTTTATTAATGTGTCAAAGGGTTTTCATCCAATTACATTTGAACGTCTTTCGGTTTTTATTAAAAGAGTAGCTGGTGATATGTGCTTGGATGTAATATCTTTGATTGGCCCTTCGCATGCCGAAGAAGTGATTCTTCGATTACTTACAACGGTTAATTCGGTTTGTGAAGATGAAAAAATCGCCAAAGAAATACAGAAATTGTTTTCAAACCAATATTTTAGAGTTTATTATAATACCGATGTTGCAGGGGCCGAAATAGCTGCGGCATGTAAGAATGTATTCGCAATTGCTTCCGGTGCTTTGCAAGGTATCAACCAAGGTGATAATGCAAGAGCTGCTTTGATGACAAGAGGCTTATACGAAATGACGCGTTTCGGTTTATATTTTGGTGGCAAACAATCAACATTCCTAGGATTGAATGGTGTAGGAGATCTTATCGTTACTTGTTCTTCGTATCATTCTCGTAACTTTAATGCTGGTCTAGCTATTGGCAAAGCAGATGATGCAAGTGAATTTTTGAAGTCTAACAACAAAACAACCGAAGGAGTTATGACTACTAAAGTTGTCTATGAATTAGCATTAAAACATAACATCGACATGCCTATCACTACCGAAGTTTATAATGTATTATACAAGGGCAAAAAACCTTCAGAAGCCATTGGCGATTTAATGAATAGAACATTAAAGGCTGAAAAATTATAAAAATGTTTAGGAAGCTTATCTTTGATGATTATGCTTTAGTAATTTGCATTTAGTGAGCTTATATAAAAGGATAACTATAAGTTATCCTTTTATTTTATAACATTTGATTATTTTTTATTTAATTGTAGCACATTTTTCGCCTTCACCATTTGATGTCCAACCGCATACTTGAACAGTTTGACCTGGTTCGTATGAAATGCTACCAGAATAGCTAGGTGATGAGCTTTCAATGGTTGAAACAGTATTTCCATTTACACTAATAGTTGCATAATAATTTGATGCACCAATGTAAGTGTAACGCGGATAGTAACATCTACCGAAGGCATGTTCAGTTTTGCCATACATATTCGTAGCTGAGATATCCATGGTATCGCCATTAGATGATCTGTATCCATACCAGTATATTGTGTAATTGCCACTACTATCAATCGTTCCGCCCATACCAGTTAGACTTCCAACCTTTGTCTTTAATTCAATGGTATCGGCACTTACTAATTTATTGTACTTATCGAGAATTAAGCCTGTAACAGAACTTCCGCGGTCTGGATAACAATATGGGAATAAACCTTTGATGTGAGTAATTTTAGTTACTTCATCAGGTTGTTCAATTGCTCGAGGATTGTAATCATAATGTTCCTCTAAAGTATCTAATATCAATCTTCCTATGCGACCTTTGGCATTGTAGTTATCATCGTAAGTTGTAAAGTAAGTTCCTTTTGCAGCTTTGTCAAAGCCTAACCAAATAGTTGCTGTGTAATCCGATGTCTGACAAACCAGCCACGAGTCCTTAGCGGCACCCCTAGGAATACCATATGCAAGTCCTGAATCACCCCAGTCTGTCGTACCAGTTTTAGCGTAAACAGGATAATCACTTCTTAATATTTGCATATAGTTGAAATATGGTCCAGATACATTATATTCTTCAAGATATGCTGATAAATATGCGGCACCGGATGATAGAACTTGAGTTCCTTGAGTATCGGCGACATAATCATCACGACCATCGAAGTATTCGATATGATTGATAGTATGCGGTTTTACATAGTATCCTTCATTTATAAGCATGCCGTGAGCAGCTCCTAATTGAACGGGAGTAGTTATCAATTTATTACCACCGATAGCGAATTGTAAGTCGAAATCTTCATAATCGACATCAAATCCAATGCTTCTTAGATAATCTACACAAGCATCTTCTCCGATTTCGTCGATGACAGCCTGCAAAGTTTGAATGGCCGGAGTATTTAATGAACGAGCAACTGCTTCGGTCAATAACATATCACCAGTATAAGCTTGACCACCAGCGTTTCTAATTAAATGATTAGAATTATATAGCCAAATCGGTTGGTCAGTAATAGTATGAGATGTAGCCCAACCTAAGTATTCAAAGGCTAAAGCGTATTCAAATATAGGTTTGATGGTTGAGCCGGGCTGAATGTAAGCGCTGGTAGCACGATTAAACATTCTAGATTCGTTTTGTCCGCGACCGCCACTCAAAGCAATCAAATCGCCAGTCTGATTATTCATAATGACGATAGCCGATTGCATTGAATCAAGCCTGAAATTAATATCGGTGTTATCGTTTTGAATATCGTGAAGAAGTTCTTGCATATAAGGATCCATATTAGTGTAAATAATCATCGGAACATTATATGGGCTTTCCCCTGTTTCTTCGATTACTTCATCGATTACGGCATCAATATAGCTTTGATAGACTTTATTGGTTTGCGCATATTCTTCGCCAATACCTGCCAATAAGTCTTCCATTTTAACGCTTTTGGCGAGTTCAGCTTCTTCTTTAGTTATATAACCATGATAGACCATTAAATCCAATACTTCATTCCTTCTGGCAGTAGCGTTAGAAAGATATTCAATATCGGGATTTAAATAGATGTAATTTGGATTATCTTTATATAAGTCATTGTATGGATTGTAATTATTAGGTGAATTGATAATACCTGCCAAAAAAGCACTTTCAGATAGATTTAATTCACTTGCACTCTTGCCGAAATAATATTGAGCTGCTTTTTCAACACCACGAATATTATTGCCGAAGTTGATTTTGTTCAAGAATAAAGCCATTGTTTCTTGCTTAGAAATTTCTGAGTTTAGTTCGATTGATAATACGATTTCCTGCAACTTACGACGGATACCAGCCAAACCATCTCTATCAGCCATGGTTGAGTTTTCATCATCGTCAATTTGAAAGTAAGTGTTTTTTATGAGTTGCATTGTGATGGTTGAACCGCCTTGACCAAAATCGCCAGCCCTTAAGTTTTCAATAGCCGCCATAGTGAAACGAGGGATATCAAAACCGAAGTGAGAGAAGAAACGCGAGTCTTCGATAGACAAGAAAGCATCAATTAGACAGTTAGGCATATCTTCATAATCGATGTTTTCTCTTAGGTATAAACCGAGTTCCATAACTACATTGCCGTCTTTGTCGAGAATTAATGATGAGTTAGGGGAACGCAAGTCATCGACATTCAGTTCTGGTTTATTTTGAAGCATATCGTATGCAAACTTTAAACATATACATCCCACGACTATACAAATACAAGTAACAACAGAAACAAGTATAGCCAAAACGAAAGTTATTTTCTTTCCTTTAGGACGCGATGAACCATTGTTTATTTTTTTGTTCGGCTTGTCACTAATAGAATTATCTGCTTTCGCTTCCTCTTTTTTGATGATATTATCATCTTTTTTTGCTTCTTTTATAATGGCAGCGCTATTTAATTTGACCGGTTCATCAAACTTTTTATACTGATGTCTTTCGCTTTTCAAATGAGCTTGGTTTTCTTTTCTTATCTGTCTAAGCGTTTTTTTCTTTTTATGTTTTTTTAAAATATCTTTCTTTCTCATATTAAAATATTCTATCACATTTAAATATAAATGGTATCAAGTATAATCAAAATAAAAAAAGTGATTTTCTTTTCCTATATTTATATTATACTTAGGGTAAAATAAAAAGAGGTGAAAGTATGATAAAAGATAGATTAGAAAAAATTAAGTATCTGATGAAAGAAAATAATCTTGATGTTTATTATATTAAGACATCAGATGATCATATGTCAGAATACATACCTGATTATTATAAGATTTTAAGATATTTTTCTGGTTTTACTGGTTCTCTTGGAACTCTACTTATCACGCTAGATAAGACTTATTTATTTGTGGATGGAAGATACCATATTCAAGCTGAAGAAGAAACAAGAGAAAACGACATTGAAGTAATGCGTCTAGGCATGGCTAATGTGCTAGAGCCACTTGAATTTTTAAAAGCCAATTATCGTGGTAAAACAGTTGGGCTAGACGGTAAATTGGCTAGCACAAGTTTTGTGAAGTCTTTAATTTCACAGGGCAATAAAGTTACAAGCATCGATTTGGTTAGCGGTATCATGGAAGACAGAGCTGCTTTATCAAGCGATCAATTATTCATATTAGATGAAAAATATAGTGGTAAATCAGCAAAAGACAAGATAAGAGATGTTAAATACTGTCTAAGTGGTAAAACACATATTTTAACGAACTTGGAATCAATTGCTTATCTGTTGAATCTAAGAGGTAATGATATTGCGTGCACACCGGTATTTTTAGCCTTCTTAATCTTTCATAAAGATGATGTCTATTTATTCGTTGATATGGATAGATTAAATGAAGAGATGTTGATGAAGTTATATGATGATGGTGTAAGCGTAAAACCATATGATGAATACTATGAATTTGTCAAAACGATCAAAAATCAAACTGTTTTATTAGATGAAAATAAAGTCAATTATGAGACTACAAGATTACTTCATAGCTCAAATAAATGTTTTAATATGCCTAGTATTGTCGAAGATATGAAATCGGTCAAGAATAAGGTTGAACAAGAAAATTCTAAATTGGCACATATTTACGACGGTGTGGCAATGACTAGATTTTTGATGTGGCTAAAGTCGGTTGATAAATCTTTGATTACTGAATATGACGCCACTAAAAAACTTAATGAATTCCGTTTAGGTTATAGAGCCTTTGATTTAAGTTTTTCACCAATTGTGGCATATAATGCCAATGCGGCAATGATGCACTATTCACCAAAAGAAGACAAATGTTCAAGACTTGACAATTCTGGTATTTTGCTTGTAGATAGTGGTGGTCAATACTTAGAGGGCACTACCGATATAACTAGAACCATCGCTTTAGGTGAAACATCTTCAGAAATTAAGAAATACTTTACAATAGTATTGAAATCAATGTTTGAACTAAGCGAAGTAGTATTCAAAAAGGGAATGAGCGGTTGCCAATTAGACATCCTTGCCAGAAAAGAATTATGGTCATTAGGCATTGATTATTTATGTGGCACTGGACATGGAGTTGGACATGTTTCTGCTGTTCATGAAATGCCACCAAATATTCGTCCATATAAGACAGAATCAAAAACTGAGCAAGTTTCGATTGTTCCAGGACATATCACTTCGGATGAACCTGGTGTTTATCTTGAAGGAGAATTTGGTATTAGATGCGAAAATATGCTTCTATGCACTGAAGCTTACAATAATAAATGGGGCGAATTCTATCGCTTTGAAACTCTTACAATGTGCCCATTTGATTTAGATCTGATTGATATCAATTATCTTGACGATAAGACAAGACATGTATTAAACGCATACCATAAAGAAGTTTTTGAAAAGCTATCTCCGTATTTGAACGAAGATGAAAAATCGTTCTTGCAGTACGCTACAAGAGAAATTTAATGAAAGCTATCAGTTGGAATGTTAATGGATTAAGAGCACTCTTACAGAAAGGTACGCTCATTCCATTTATCAATGAAGAAAAACCCGATTTCTTTGCTTTTCAGGAAACAAAAATGCAAGAGGGGCAGTTAAACATTTCTTTTGATGGTTATCATCGTTTTATGAATTCTGCCGAAAGAAAAGGCTATTCAGGAACAATGATTCTTGCGAAAGAAAAGCCGCTTTCTGTAACATATGATATTGAGGGTGATGACCATCCACTTGAAGGAAGGGTGATAACCCTAGAATATAGAGAATTCTATTTTGTGTGCGCTTATGTTCCTAACTCTAAAGATGGTTTAAAACGTTTAGATTATCGTATGCATTGGGAAGATGACTTACGAAGACATTTGGTCAAATTAGACAAGATAAAACCAGTTATTTATACCGGTGATCTCAATGTGGCTCATAGTGAGATCGATTTGATCAATCCAAGTGCCAATCATTTTTCAGCTGGTTTTTCCGACGAAGAAAGAGCTAAGTTTAGCGAATTATTGTCTTGTGGTTTTGTTGATACATATCGCTATATGCATCCAGAAGAAGTAAAATATTCTTGGTGGTCTTATCGAACTTATGCTAGAGACAGAAATGCTGGTTGGCGTATTGACTATTTTGTAGTATCGGAGCGTTTGAAAGATAAACTTATAAAAAGCGAGATCCATAATGATATTATGGGTTCTGATCACTGTCCGGTATCGTTAGAGATAGATGTCAAAATATAGGAAGAAACAAAAGTTTCTTCTTTTTTTATAATTGCGTTATAATTTATACATATATTTGGAGGTTATAATTTATGCAAACTTTTATTTCAAAGAATATAGATAAAATGTTAGAGGATTTAAAGGTTTTAGTCAGCTATAATTCTGTTTATAGCGACGATGAAAAGCCTTTTGGCAAAACTAATAGGGAAGTATTGGACGCCGCATTAAAGATGATGGAAGAAAATGGTCTAGTTACTCATAATTTAGATTACTACTGTGGTTATGGTGAGTTAGGTGAAGGTGATAAGACCATTGGTATTTTAGCTCATTTAGATGTTGTGCCTGCTGGCGATGGTTGGGAAAGTGATCCATTTACCTTGACATTTAAAGATGATTGCGTTTATGGAAGAGGGGTTAGCGATGATAAGGGAGCTGTCGTTGCCTCAATGTATGCCTTAAAATATCTAAAAGAAATAAACTATCCATTCAAAAAACGCGTAAGACTTATTGTTGGATGCAATGAAGAAACGGGCAGTAATTGTATAAAGCACTATGTAGAAAAAGAAGGGCATATTGATTTAGGTTTTACACCTGATGGAGAATTCCCGGGTATCTTTGCCGAAAAGGGTATGATTGCCGGGCAAATAAAAAACGTTAGTTCTAAGATTGTTAAAATTGATGGTGGTGATGCCAGCAATATCGTTAATAAAAAAGTTATCTGTGAAGTTTTAGTTAATTCTTATGATGAGAGAAAGCTAAATTCATTCTTTAAAGAGCATGAAATCGAATACGATATCATCAAGAGCGAAGAAACTATTACGATAATGGTTTATGGCAAGGCTGCTCACGCTTCGATGCCGGATTTAGGTAAAAACGCTATCAGTTACTTAATGGAAGGCTTATACTATGCGGGATTCCAAGATGAATTTGTCTCTTATTATCACGATAAATTCGCTTTAACTAATCATGGTGAACTATTAAAGCTAGATGAACTAAAAGATGAATATACTGATACATCTATTAATATTGGAATTATTCACAAAGTCGGAAACAATATAATCGCTAGTGTCGATCTTCGTTTCCCGGTTACTAGAAAGAGCGAAGAAGTTTTAAAATATTTGGATAATCTAAATTTGGGCAACAATTCATTTGAGATTAAATCAATTCATGAACCACTATTCTTTAAAACTGATAGTCCAATGATTCAAGCTTTATTAAAGGCCTATCAAACTGTAACTGGTGACACAGAAAGCAAGATGATGGCTATTGGTGGTGGAACATATGCTAAATCGATTAAAAATTGCATCGCTTTTGGTTGCGAATTTTTAAATGATGATAATCATATTCACGATGCTAACGAAAAACTAAAGATTAGCGATTTAGTTTCACAAGTAGAAATCTACGTTGAAGCAATCAAAAACTTAAATGAAATCGAGTTATGATCGAATATGCCATTAGATTAAAAAGGGGTCAGGATTTAAAAAAGGCAATTGAAAGATATTGCCTTTCTAACAACATTAATACTGCTGTTATTTTGTCTTCGGTAGGATGTTTATCTTCTTTACATATTAGAAAAGCTAAAGCTGTTGAATGTCTGAAGATTGATGATGATTTTGAGATTTTATCATTAAACGGAACTATCTCTAATGGCAAAGCGCATTTACATATCGCTGCTAGTGATGAAAACGCTAATGTATTAGGGGGTCATCTGTTAGAAGGAACCATTATAAATACTACGGTTGAACTGATCATTGGTGCTTTAAATAGATATGAATCAAGTAGAAAATATGATGAATCGACAGGCTATGATGAAATAGAATTTAGGGAGGTTTAGATGTTTATTGAAGAAGTTTATCAGGTTGCATGGTCTAAAAAAGATAAGATTGAATACAAGGGTAAAAGTTACGAAGTTAGTCCAATTGTCTTTAGAGAATGTAAACTAATCACTAAAATTCATTCATTACTGATAGGTGTTGCCGTAGTTTTTAGTGTATTCTTATCTGAATATCTATATGTTCAATCGTTTTTTGCACTTTTGCTTCTGATTGCGATTGTATTGGGACTTCTTTCGGTATTGATTAATTATTTATCAAAATTTTTGATTATGAGAAGGATGACAAAAAATGTTTGATTTAATATTTACTATTATTGTAAACACTGTGCTTTGGGCATATATTATCTATTGCTTAAACGGTGCAAAGAAAATTGAATATGAATGTAAAAGTGGCTCAAAAATCGTCATCTTCATCTTCTTTATTGTGCTTGGCTTAATCATATATTTTCGTCAAAGAGACATCTTGGGCACTATCAGTTTAGCTTCTTTCTTGTTGGCAAGTGGAGTATATCATATTATTCCCAGTGGTTTTGGTAAAAATAGTGTTATTGTGATGGGCAGAAATTATCCTTTTAATAAAATAAGCGATATGGAGCTTAGAAAAGAAGACAAGCGTATTGTTTTAACCTTTATTTACAAAAGAAGAGCAGTATTATTATTTGGTGATTTAAATCAAGCTGACTTTATGAAAGCTTATTTTGATTTATATATGAAAACCAGTAGAGTTAATAGGAGGAAAGATAATGATTGATACTTATATTATTTCAGGTTTTTTAGGAGCCGGTAAAACAACTTTTATCCAACGCTTACTTAAAATGAATTTAGGCAAGGTAATGCTTTTGGAAAATGAATTTGGTGAAGTTGGCGTTGATTCTTCTTTTTTTGATAAATCATTGTCAATTAAAGAAGTTAATAATGGATGTATTTGTTGCAGTATGAAGGGTGATTTCGATGAAGCTTTAAAAGAGATCGAAAGTTATAATATCGATACATTAATTATTGAACCTTCAGGAGTAGGAAAACTGAGCGATATCATGGCTATTCTATTAAATAACGATCATTATCGTCTTTTATCGCATGCCTGTGTAGTTAATGCAGAAACATGTAAAAAGTATCATTTAAACTACAAAGAATTCTTTGATGATCAGGTTATCGCCAGCAATGCTATCGTCTTATCTCATCTTGATGTGGCGAGCGAAGAAAAAGTAAACGAGGCTCACAAAATACTTGAAAATTTAAATGATGAAGCGATGATTACTGAAAAACCATTTGATGATTATTCTAATGAGGAACTATTGGATATCATTGTCAAGAATGTTTGTGTCTGCCCTGAATGTTTAAAAATGGATGATCATCATCACCATGATGAAGAATGTGAATGTGGATGTCATCATCACGACCACAATCATAAACATCACCATCATGATGGTGATGAAGTATTCGATAGTTTTGCCATTAAAACTAATAGAATCTTTAAAAAAGAAGAGCTTGAGGCTATCTTTAATGATTTAGATGAATCGGTTCTTAGAGTTAAAGGCTATGTCAAAGGCGAAAGCACGATGTGGTATTTTAACTATATTTTAAACGAATATCATATTTACGAAGGCGAAATAAAAGATGAAGCGTTGGTGGTTGTAATTGGTACAAAACTGGATGAGAAATTAAAGGAGTTATTCAGATGAATAAACCAGTTTATGTCTTTAGCGGTTTTTTAGATAGTGGTAAAACTTCGGTTATTAAAGATACTCTTTACGACCCACGCTTCAACGAAGGAGAAAAAACTTTAATAATTGCGTTTGAACAAGGCGATGTGGAATATGATGATAAGTTTTTAAAATTCACTAATTCAGAAGTTATCTTTTTAGATTTTAAAGATTTTTCTTTGGAAAAGATGCGTGAACTAGATAGCACATATGATTTTGAACGTGTTTTTATCGAACTAAATGGCTTGGCTAGTGATAAAGAATTGTATAATACCGGTTTTATTGAAAATTGGGAATTAGCTCAAACTTTAACTGTTTTTGATGCCTCGATGTTTAATGTTCAAGTCAATAACTTACGTCAATTTGTCTATGACCATGTTGCATTTTCGGAAGTAGCTATCTTTAATCGCAGCGACGATGTTGATAGAAAGTTTGTGCGTAACAATTTAAAAGCGATTAATCCAAGACTTGAGATTATATTTGAAAACAGAAATGGTGATGTCAGCAAAGATGTTGGAAGCGAACTATTTGAAGGAGATAATATTTTTGTTGAAGATTTAGATTATGGTCTATGGTATATGGATGCTTTGGATAATGCATTGAGATATGACAATAAACACATTTCTTTAAAGATGACTTTTTTAGAAGACTTGCCTCAATATGATATGGCATTAATCATGGGTAGAAAGGCGATGGTTTGTTGTGCGGATGACATCGCTGATATTGGCTTAACTTGTGTCGGTGTGGATAAAAAGAAGATAGAAAAAGGTAAATACTATCGTCTTAATGGTATAATTCATTGCATTGATGATGAAGAAGGATATAAGACTTGTCTTTTGTATGTTGACGGTATTGAAGAAGCCAATGAACCTGAAACTGAATTAGTAACTTTTAATTAGGGGATAGATTTTATGTTAGATGTACTTATTTCAATATTGTTCGGTGTTGTAGAAGGTATAACTGAATGGTTGCCTATTTCATCAACCGGACACATGATTTTGCTTAATGAATTGATTGATTTTAATGTTAGCGAACAATTTTATTCCATGTATGAGGTGGTAATTCAACTCGGAGCAATACTAGCGGTAGTTATTATTTTTTGGAAGAGTATTTGGCCGTTTGGCATAAGTGAAAAACCACTTGGTAAAGGTGTTTTAAGCTATGTCAAAAAAGATATCTTTGATATGTGGCTAAAAGTTATTGTTTCTTGTATTCCTGCTGCAATAGTAGGCATTGCCTTTGATGAATTATTTGAGGAATTGTTCTATAACTACTATACGGTAGCTATTGCACTAATTGTGTTTGGTGTTGCTTTCATTGTTATAGAAAATAGAAATAAGAATAAAGAACCAAAGATAAATTCTTTAGCCGAGATTGGTTATAATACTGCATTTATTATCGGCATTTTCCAACTTATTGCCGCTATTTTTCCGGGCACTTCTCGCTCAGGAGCTACGATTGTCGGTGCATTATTGTTAGGTGTATCGAGAACAGTTGCTGCTGAATTTACATTTTTTGAAGCTATTCCAGTTATGTTTGGGGCTAGCTTATTAAAGTTGGTTAAGTTTGGTTTTCACTTTACCAATCTTGAACTACTGATTTTGGTTTTAGGGATGCTTTCGGCTTTTGCAGTGTCGATTTTTGTCATTAAAGTGCTGATGACTTACATTAAAAAGCATGACTTTAAAGCATTTGGCTACTATCGAATAATCTTAGGTATTGCGGTATTGATTTACTTTGGACTATCTTAATATGGCAGGCGTAAATGAGATTTCAGCATTTGGTGTATTTCTTGAAGGATTGTTGTCCTTCTTTTCGCCATGTGTTTTGCCTTTGATTCCTCTATATATGACTTATCTTACAAGCGATGCCAAAACGGTTGATAAAGATGGTAATGTCAGATATTATACATCGAAGATAATTGTGACAACTATCATGTTTATCTTGGGTGTTTCTTGTACCTTTTTTATTCTTGCTTTGTCAGTTAATTGGTTAAAGGATTATATTAAAGATTATCAGAATATTATTGGTATTATTGGTGGCACAATTGTATTTATTTTTGGTTTAGGCCAAATTGGTATATTTGAAATATCTTTTAAAGAATTCCGTTTACCTTTGAAATTAGATCTTAAAAAGATGTCCTACTTCAAGGCTTTTTGTTTAGGCTTTGTGTTTTCTTTTGCGTGGACGCCATGCGTAGGTCCGATGCTTACTAATGTCATATTATTGGCGATGAGTGAAGAGAGTTTGCTTGGCAATCTATACATCTTTTTATATGCGCTGGGCTTAATCGTTCCTTTCATGATTCTTGGTATTTTTACTAAGAAGGGTTTGGAATTCATTAAGAATAATCAAAAGATTTTTAAATATGTTTTAAAAATAGCCGGTGTTATTATGTTATGTTTTGGTGCGTATATGATTTATGATAATTCTGGTGATATTGTTATAACGATGCATAGTCATAGTCAAGACCAAAGTGAAGAATCGGATGGTCTTACTTACTTAGATGATATAAGCTTATATGATCAAAATGGAATAAGACACGATATAAAAGACCATCAAGGCGATTATGTAATTATGAATTTCATTACGACATGGTGTGGTTACTGTAAAGAGGAAATACCCGTTTTTGATGAGTTTGTAAAAGAGAATGATTTGGTAGCTTATTATGTTATGTCACCATTTGTCAATTCTTCTACATCGGAAGATATTAAAGCTTTTTATGATGAGCACGATATGAATAACGACATCCTTATTGATGAGTATTCTGAATTATTCCAAATGTTAGGTATAAATTCTTATCCGACATTAATTGTAATTGGACCTGATGGTTCTTATATCGGTTATGTTAATGGGGCACTTACAAAAGAGCAGTTAGTTGATGTATTTACATACGCTAAAGAAATGTATGAAGGCAGGTAGTGTTATGTTTAATATTTTTAAAAAGAGAGTTTCAAATAAAAAACCTGTTATTATTGCGATACATGGTTTCGGCAGGCGAAGAACTGATGAATATTTAAACTTTATCGAGTATTTTAATGATTATGAAGTTATTACGCCAACGCTTTTTTATCAGGAGAAAAGTGATGATATTCACTGGTATAATTGGGTATCAAGAGCTGAAGAGGCAATCATAAAAGTGAAGAATCAAAATAGGGAGATAATTCTAGTTGGTTACAGTATGGGCGGAGTAATAGCTACATATTTAGCTAGCAAATTCAAGATTAAGAAGTTGTTTTTGATTGCTCCGGCTTTTGAATATATGACTATCACTACCGTATCATCTATCTTTAAAAAGCCTGTCTCAACAAATAAGCAATATGTCGAACTCCCATCTAGCTTTACTTCGGTATTTATGGATGTTGTCAATAATTGTAGAGATGCGATTTCTAAAGTCAGTTGCCCAATTACTATCTTTCATTGTGTTAATGATGAAGTTATTTCTTATTCGACATCAATGAAATACTATAAAAAAATTAGTCATGATGATAAACGACTAATCATTTATGGGGATGGTTCACATCATTTAATGGATGATGACAAATTGAAAGAATTATGTTTCTCGACTATTCGTCAATTGATTGAATCTTAGCTAAGTATTCTTTTAAATCTAATAATCTTTCGATTACTGACAGATAGTTTGGATATGACCACTTCTTAAAGTTGTTGATAAGGACATAATGCATATTGGCTTTATAAGCACCTAGGATGTCATTGAAAAAGACATCACCAATATATAGACATTCATAGGTTTTTAGATTTAATTTATTTGCAGTATATATAAAGGCTCTGGGATCAGGTTTTTGATATCCGGTTTCTGCCGACATCACTATTTCATCAAAATATTTAGCGATATTTGTAGAATCAATCTTTAATTTTTGACTTTCATATATGCCATTAGTGAGAATGGCTAACTTGTAGTCGGTTTCGTTTTTTAAATATTCTAGAATTTCGATGGTGTCATCATCTAGCACAGTTGATGGCGCCATTTTCATACTAAGGGCATCAAATTCTTCTTTGATAGTATCGTATTCTAAATTATATGTCGATGTTAAATACTCGACGCTATATTTTCTAGATCTGGTGCCAAATTCATCTAAATAAAGAAGTTTTTGAACGATGGCATCTTTTTCTATTTCTTCAAGAGTGCCTAGATATTTATTTACAATATCTTTAATCGCTTTAGCAAAAGAGATAGTGCGGTTAGATAAAGTGTAATCAAAATCGAATATAATGGCTTTAATCATGGTTTTATTATAACAGACAGAAGTTTAATTTTAAAAAATTAAGAACTTTTACTTGTTTTTATTGACTAGCATAGACATCTTATCGTAAAATGATGTAGCTAAGTATAAAGGCCTGATTATGGCCTATATATTATACGATAGCTCGGCACACTTGGTTATGTGTGCATAAATTGTAAAAAAAATACGAAAGGAGAACTCGATGCCAACTATTAATCAATTGGTTCGTAAGGGCCGTGAAGAAAAGGCCTACAAATCAAAATCGCCTGCATTAAATAGAGGTTTTAACTCTTTGAAGTCTCGCCCTATTAATCTAGCATCACCTCAAAAAAGAGGAGTTTGTACTCGTGTAGGTACTATGACACCTAAGAAACCTAACTCTGCTTTGAGAAAGTATGCTCGTGTTCGTTTATCAAACGGTATGGAAGTTACAGCTTATATTCCGGGAATTGGACATAACCTACAAGAACATAGCGTTGTGTTAATTCGTGGAGGACGTGTTAAGGACTTACCAGGTGTTCGTTACCATATTATTCGTGGAACACTTGACTGTGCCGGTGTAAACAACCGTAAACAAAGTCGCTCATTATACGGTACTAAGAGACCTAAGTAATCATGAAAGGAGATTAAAATGCCAAGAAAAGGACATATTGCAAAAAGAGATGTATTGATCGATCCAATTTACAACTCAAAACTTGTTACGCGTTTAGTCAACAAAATCATGATTGATGGTAAAAAAGGCGTAGCTCAAAATATTTTATATAACGCATTTGATATCGTTGAAAAGAAAACTGGTCAACAACCAATGGAAGTTTTCGAAAAAGCTCTTGATAATGTAATGCCAGAACTAGAGCTAAAAGTTCGTCGTGTTGGTGGCGCTAACTATCAAGTACCAGTTGAGGTTTCTGACGAAAGAAGACTTACATTAGGGCTTCGTTGGATTGTTAACTATTCTCGTTTACGTAAAGAAAAAACAATGGAACAAAGACTTGCTAATGAAATTATGGATGCTGCAAATGGCGTAG
>CAYNZZ010000006.1:0-3387 GCA_964401865.1 uncultured Erysipelotrichaceae bacterium | reverse complement strand
TCAGTTAAGAAGAAAGATGATACTCATAAGATGGCTGAAGCTAACAAAGCATTTGCTCACTACCGCTGGTAATAGAGGTATATCATGGCTCGTGAATACTCATTAGAAAATACAAGAAATTTAGGTATCATGGCACACATCGATGCCGGTAAAACAACTTGTACTGAGCGTATCTTATACTTTACAGGTAAGACTCATAAAATTGGTGAAACTCATGACGGTGCCAGCCAAATGGACTGGATGGCTCAAGAACAAGAAAGAGGTATCACTATTACTTCTGCCGCTACTACTACTTTCTGGGGCGGATCTAAAGAACAATTCCCTAAACATCGTTTCAATATCATTGATACTCCAGGTCACGTAGACTTCACTGTTGAAGTTGAAAGATCTTTGAGAGTACTAGACGGAGCTGTTACAGTTCTTGACTCAAAAGCAGGTGTTGAACCACAAACTGAAACTGTTTGGCGTCAAGCTACAACTTATAAAGTTCCACGTATTGTATTCTGCAACAAGATGGATGCAACTGGTGCTGACTTTATGATGTCTGTTCGTTCTATCGGTGATCGTCTAGATGCTAAAGCAGCTGCAATACAATTGCCTATCGGTGCAGAAAATACATTTAGAGGAATTATTGATATCATCGAAAGAAAGCAATATATTTACAACAATGATTTAGGAAATGACATTGTTGAAAGTGAAATTGATGATCAATTCAAAGATGAAGTGGAAACTTTACGTGCCAATTTAATTGAAATGGTCGCTGATTACGATGATGATTTAATGATGAAAGTCTTAGAAGGTGAAGAAGTAAGTGTTCCAGAGATTAAAGCAGCAATTCGTAAAGCTGTATTAACTTCTGAATTCTTCCCAGTTCTATGCGGTTCAGCATATAAGAACAAAGGTATTCAATTATTGTTAGATGCAATTGTTGAATACTTGCCTTGTCCACTAGACATTCCTGCAATTAAAGGTACACTTCCAAGTGGCGAAGAAGCTGAAAGACATGCTAGCGACAGCGAACCATTCTCTGCCTTAGCCTTTAAAGTTATGACTGACCCATTCGTAGGTCGTTTGACATATTTTAGAGTTTATTCAGGTGTTGCAACTTCTGGAAGCTACATCTTGAATGCCACAAAAGATAAACGTGAAAGATTTGGTAGAATCGTGCAAATGCATGCTAATCACCGTGCTGAAATCAATGAAGTATGTGCTGGTGATATTGCTGCTGCCGTTGGTCTTAAAGAAACTACAACAGGTGATACTCTATGTGATGAAAAGAGTCCTATCATTCTTGAATCAATGGTATTCCCTGAACCAGTTATTCAAATGTCAGTTGAGCCAAAGACTAAAGCTGATAGCGATAAGATGGGATTAGCATTATCTAAACTAGCTGAAGAAGACCCAACATTCAGAACATTCACCGATGAAGAAACAGGCCAAACTATCATCGCTGGTATGGGTGAATTACACTTAGATATCATCGTTGACCGTTTGAAGAGAGAATTCAAGGTAGAATGTAATGTAGGTGCTCCTCAAGTAGCATTTAGAGAAACTATCCGTGCTACTGCTGAGTGTGAAGGTAAATTCATTCGTCAGTCAGGTGGTCGTGGTCAATACGGTCATGTATGGATTAAATTTGAACCTAATGAAGAAGGTAAAGGATTTGAATTCATTGATGCAATCGTTGGTGGTACAGTTCCAAGAGAATATATTAAACCAACTCAAGAAGGTTTAACTGCTGCATTAAACAACGGTTTAATTGCTGGTTATCCAGTAGTTGATATCAAAGCAACATTATTTGACGGTTCATACCATGATGTCGATTCATCAGAAATGGCCTTCAAAATGGCTGCTAGCTTAGCACTTAAAGAAGCTGCTAAAAAATGTAGTCCGGTACTTCTAGAACCTATCATGGACGTAGAAGTAGTTGCACCAAATGAATACTTAGGTGCAATCATGGGTGATATCACAAAACGCCGTGGACAAATTCGTGAACAAGAAGAAAGAGGCAATGCAATCGCTGTTAGATGCTATGTTCCACTTTCTGAAATGTTTGGATATTCTACTGATTTGAGATCATTCACTCAAGGACGCGGAAACTATATTATGCAAATGGATCATTATTCTGAAGTTCCTAAGAGCATTGCTGAGCAAATTGCTAAGAAAAATGCTAAAGAATAATTGATTTAAAGCTAAATATAATTTAAAATAGTATTTGACTAATAGGAGGAAATCTAAAAATGGCTAAAGAAAAATTCGATAGATCGAAAACACATGTTAATATCGGTACAATTGGTCACGTTGACCATGGTAAAACAACTACTACAGCTGCTATCACTAAGAGACTTTCTGAAAAAGGTCAAGCTGAATTTAGAGCTTATGACCAAATTGATGGTGCTCCAGAAGAAAAACAACGTGGTATTACAATCAATACTGCTCACGTTGAATACCAAACTGAAAAACGTCACTATGCTCACGTTGACTGCCCAGGCCATGCTGACTATGTAAAAAACATGATCACTGGTGCTGCTCAAATGGATGGTGCTATCCTTGTAGTTGCTGCATCTGATGGACCAATGCCTCAAACTCGTGAACATATCCTACTTGCTAGACAAGTTGGTGTTCCTTACATCGTTGTATTCTTAAATAAATGCGATATGGTTGATGATGAAGAATTAATCGACCTAGTTGAAATGGAAGTTCGTGAACTATTGACTGAATACGGATTTGATGGCGAAAATGCTCCAGTTATCCGTGGTTCTGGCTTAAAAGCTCTTGAAGGCGATGAAAAATGGGCTGCTAAAATTGATGAATTGATGGATGCAGTTGATGCTTATATCCCTGATCCAGTTCGTGAAACTGATAAACCATTCTTAATGTCTGTAGAAGACGTATTCACAATCACTGGTCGTGGTACTGTTGCTACTGGACGTGTTGAACGTGGTATTGCTCACTTAAATGATGAAGTTGAAATCGTTGGTATCAAACCTACTAAGAAGACAGTTATCACTGGTCTTGAAATGTTCCGTAAACAATTAGACCAAGCTGAAGCTGGTGACAATATCGGTGCATTACTTCGTGGTGTAAACCGTGATGAAGTTGAAAGAGGACAAGTATTAGCTAAACCTGGTACAGTTACTCCACACACAAACTTCAAAGCTCAAGTTTATATCTTGACTAAAGAAGAAGGTGGACGTCATACTCCATTCGTTGCTCACTATCGTCCACAATTCTACTTCCGTACTACTGATGTTACTGGTGTAATCGAACTACCTGAAGGTGTTGAAATGGTTATGCCTGGTGACCACATCGAAATGACTGTTGAACTTATCGCTCCAATCGCTATCGAAAATGGAACTAAGTTCTCAATTCGTGAAGGTGGTAGAA